>JBBIQK010000001.1:0-111160 GCA_037442365.1 Armatimonadota bacterium
CGTTGGTGAGGGTTTGGTGGTGATTGGGGGTGTTTGTGGGGTTTTATGGGGCGTTTTGTGCGGACTTTCGGGTGGGTTTTGGGGTTCGCGGCGTATGTTCACGCCTGACGGAAATGCCAAACATCAGCGCGGAAGCTCCGCTTCCGCACTCCATAAATTGCCGCTTTGCGAACTATGACCATGGTATTACTTGACCACCCGCGCCCGAAAGGGGTACTGTTGTGCGCGCCCCAGAGTATGTAGAAGCGCGTCGATAGGTGGTGCGCCCTTTGTCAATTGCCCCTTCAGTTCCGCATCGGCTTGCCTGTCTCCAGCATGTGGCGGATGCGGGCGACGGTCTTCTCGGTCTGGCAGAGTTCGAGAAACACCTGCCGCTCGAGCGCGTGGAAGTGCGCTTCGGGCATAGGCGTCGCGTCGCGCAGGTCGCCGCCCGTCATCACGAAGGCGATTTTCTCAGCAATCAGGCGGTCGTGGTCGCTGATTTGCCCTGCCTGATGCATCCAGTGGACTTCCATCATCAGGCGGCTGTAGCCGTTGACGCCCGTCGCCAGTATCGGCGTCGGCTCTGGGGGACGGTAGCCCGCCCGCGAGAGCGCCAGCACATGCTGCTTGGCTTCGTAGAGCAGGCGGTCGATGTTCCAGCAGAGCGTGTCGCGTTCGCGCAAGAAGCCCAGCGTGTAGGCGTCGAAGGCGTTGCTGGAGCGTTTGCCGTAGGCGAGCGTCAGGAACGGCGCGCGCAGGTGCGGCAGCGGGTCGGCTTCAGGCGGCAGGCTCTGCAGGGCGCGTCGGGTCATCAGTGTCGTGCCGCCGCCTGCGGGAATCAGCCCGACGGACGCTTCGGGCAGCCCCAGCCCCGCGTCTACATGCGCATGCACATGCACGCACGGCAGCACGACCTCCAGCCCGCCGCCCAGCGCGTAGCCATGCACCGCCGCCACGACAGGCACGCCGCAGTACCGAATGCGCTGGCTCAGCGTCTGCAGCAGCGACAGCCCGCGCTCCATACCCGCCCAGTCCTCGCGGGCGATATACTCCAGAAACAGGTTCAGGTTGAACCCCGCCGAGAACATGCGCCCCTGATTGCCAATCACAACGCCCACATGGGCGCGCTCCGCACGCTCCAGAAACGCCAGCAGAAACTCCATCAGGCTGGGGGTCAGCACATTCGCTTTGGTGCGGAACTCGACGCACGCCACATCGTCGCCGAGGTCGATGACGCGACATTCGGGCGTCTCGTCCAGCACTCTGCCCGCATGGGCGAGGTCATCGAGGCGCACAAAAAACTGCGGGGTCATCAGCGGCGTGTAATCGCCCTGCTCGTCGCGCGGCTCAAAATAAAGACGGCTCGCGCCTTTTGTAGCGTAGAAGGTTTTCAGTCCCGCCGTGCGCAGGGCGCGCAGCGTTGCTGGCTCTTCGGGCAGGTGCAGCGTCTGGAGGGCGTCGCGTCCCGCCTCGCCCAGCGCGTCCCAGGTCTCGAACACGCCCAGATCCCAGTTGTAGCCCAGTCGCATCGCCATATCGAGCGAGGGGATGTCGTAGGCGACATCGGGCATCACCGCCGCGCCATACGCCAGCGGCTTGAGGAACGCCTCGCGGAAAAACGCGCCGTAGGGGTCGGGCAGGTTCAGCAACGCGGGCAGCCGTTCGGCATAGGGCGCACGGCTCAGCGAGGGGTCTATCGGCAGGCTCGGCTCTATCCGCGGGCGATACTCCAGCGTCGCGTAGTCCAGCGCCAGAATCTCCTTGCCTTCGCGCCGATAGAAGCCCGCGCCTGCCTTTTCGCCCAGTCGCCCCTGCTCAATCAGCGCGCGCCACAGCGGAGGCGTCTCCAGCGACTGGATGTAGGCGTCGTCGGGCAAACGCTCCTTCTGGTTGCGAATGATGTTGTCGGCGACATCGAGCCCCACCAGATCGGTCAGGCGGAACACGCCGCTGCGCGGGCGACCGACCAGCGTCCCCAGCAACAGGTCTGCCTCTTCGGGCGTAATCCCGTGCTGAATCGCGCTCACCAGCGCCTGCATCATCGCGTAGATGCCGATTCGCGTGGTGATGAAGCCCGGACGGTCTTTCGCCAGCACGACGCGCTTGCCCAACAGCCGCTCGGCGAAGGTCGTGAAACGCACGGTCAGGTCGGGATCGGTGTCTTCGGTGGGGATCAGCTCCAGCAGGCGCATCACGCGCGGGGGATTGAAAAAGTGTGTGCCCAGAAAGCGGCGGCGCATCGGTTCGGGCAGCGCGAGCGCGATTTCGGCGATGCCCAGCCCGGAGGTGTTGGAACTCAGCACTGCGTCGGGGTTCACCCGCTCCGCGACCTGTCGCCACAGCGCACGCTTGGGTTCAATCTGCTCGATGATGGCTTCCACGACCCAGTCGGCGTCGCGCACGCAGTCCAGGTCGGTGTTCACATCGCCGGGGATGATTCGCGCGGCGTCCTGCGGCTGATAAAACGCGCCCGATTGCTGTAATCGCTGTAGCGCCTGTGCGGCGATGTCGTTCTGATCCAGCAGATGCACGCGCCAGCCGATGCTTGCCAATAGCGCGGCGATCCCGCTGCCCATCGTGCCCGCGCCCAACACGACGGCGTGTCCTTTGCGCAAGTTGCCGTTAACCATACCAGCCCTCCATCGGTGGGGGTAAGTATACCTACCCTGCCTGCACTGCCTGCAGATACGCCTGCACGACGCTTGGCGCGTCGCCGTCCGCGCGCAGCACGCCCCTGTCCAGCCACAGCGCGCGCGCCGCGACCTGCGTAATCGCCTCCATATCGTGCGACACGAACAGGATCGTGCGCCCCTCGCGCTGAAACTGGCGGATTTTGTCATAGCACTTCTGCTGGAACCGCGCGTCGCCGACCGCCAGCACCTCGTCCACCAGCAAGATGTCGGCGTCCACATGCGCGGCGACGGCGAAGCCCAGCCGCATCAGCATCCCCGACGAGTAGGTGCGGATCGGCGCGTCGATGTAGCCCTCCAGCTCGGCGAACTGCACAATCGCCTCCAGCCGCTCGGCGATTTGTTTGCGCGTCAGCCCCAGAATCACGCCGTTGAAGTAGATGTTCTCCAGCCCCGTAAGGTCGGGATGGAACCCTGCGCCGAGTTCGAGCAGGGGCGCAACGCGCCCGTTCACCTCCAGCACGCCAGAGGTGGGGCGGTAGACCCGCGCAATCAGCCCCAGCAGCGTGCTTTTGCCTGACCCGTTCTGCCCAATCACGCCGACGGTCTCGCCTCGATGGATGGTGAAGCTGACCTGCTGCAGGGCGACCATGCGCTCTACGCGGCGGGGCAGGAACGACAGCAGCAAGCCCTTGAGCGAGGCGTAGGCGTGATGGGCGAGTTTGAATTCTTTGGTGAGGTTTTCGGCGCGGATGGCGACAGGAGAGGCGGTCTCTCCTGCCGCGTGCGCATGCTGGTTAGAGGTCGGGACCACCGCCACCGCGTCCTCCGCGTCCACCGGGGGCGCTCGGACCGCCCTGCTGCTGCTGTTGCGGGCGTGCGGGCGCACGACGCAGGCTGTTGTCGATGTAAATCGCCCAGCTGTAGCGGGTGGTGTTGCCTGCCCAGTCGGTCGCAACGAGGGTCATGGTGTGGCGTCCGTCGGGCAGGGGTTTGGCGGCGGTTCCCGCGCGCAGGCGCACCGTCACCTCGCCCAGCGACGCCTCGTATTCGGCGGGCAGCGGCTCGTCGTTCAGCAGCCACTGCACGCTGGCGGGGTTAATCCCACTGCCCTCATCGCGCAGGCGCGCGGTGAAGTCCAGCGGCAGCTGCCCCGACAGCATCTCGCCGATGGTGGGGCTTGTGCGCACAACCTGCGGCGCGGTGCGATCCACCCAGCCCATGCCGAACGCGGTGAGGTTGCCCTCCGCCGTGGCGACCACGAAACCGCCCGGCGTGAACACGGGCTTGCCCGTCAGCGCCAGGTACGCCACGCGCCGATTGTTCTGATCGACCGTGCCTTCCGGCGGGCGCAGCGTGTAGACCCACTCCAGCTTGCCATCGGGCAGGCTGTAGCACAGCAGCGTGCCGCGCCGCGTCGCCACCCACAGCTTGCCGTTGTGAATCTCGGGCGCGCCCAGCGGCTCATACAGCAGTTCAATCGGCTCACGGTCGCCCGCGACGATTTTGCCCTGATGGTCGAACACAAACAGGCGGTTCTCGCGCGTCAGCACGGCAATGTGGTTTTCATCGGCAGTGGGCGCCAGGCGAAACTCGGTGTTGAACCGCCGCGACCAGCGGGGCGCGCCGCTATTGGGGTTGAGCGCAATCACGACATCATTGGTGGTCACGAAGAGGCTGCCGTTGGCGAACACGGGCTGCGGGTCATAGTTGGGCGCGGGCAGTCGGAACAGCCAGCGTCGGCGTCCCCCAGCGGCGTTCACCGCGTGCACGAAGCCGCCGTTCGTGCCGAAAAAGAGTGTATCGCCCTCTTTGACCAGTCTGCCCGCGATGTAGTCGCCCGCGCGATACGGCTCGCGCCAGAGGGGTTCGCCAGTGCGGGCGTTGAGGGCGTAGAGTTCCCCGCGTCCCGTGCCGATATACAGCACACCCTCGTCCAGGATCGGGCGTGCGGTGGGCGCGCTGTCGGCGGTGAACACCCAGCGCAGGCTGCCCGTGTTTGCATCCAGCGCCAGCATATTCCCGTTGCTCACGCCAACATAGACCAGCCCCTCGCCCTCCACAGGCTGTCCGATGATGGTGGCGTCCAGCGGCGCGTCCGCGGGATATTGCCATTTCAGCGTGCCATCCGCAAGATTCACCGCATACAGGCGGGTGAGACACGGATAGTAAATCGTCGCCTCGCCCACGCCGGGTAGCGCGGGGTTGTTCGCGGCGGGATTGCCGAAGAATCGCCACATCGCCGCGGGCGTCTGCGTCCAAGCCGCCGCCCACATCAAGCCCAACAACAACGCCCAAATCGTTTTCCGCATACCAGCCTCCATGTTCGTTAGACGCGCGGGTTTCCCTGCTGAAGTATACCTGCTAATGGCTACCGCTTCGTCCAGATGCGCGTGTTCAGGTTCAGCTCGTCCACCACCGCCAGCGCAAATTTGAGTTCCTCAAAGTATTGCGCCAGCGTCGCAGGGTCCAGCAGTTTGTCGGCAGGCGCAAACAGCGACGGCGGCTCGAAATAGTTATGGTAGGTCGAAATCGCCACGAACACGCGCGAGGCAATGAACGACAGCCGCACCTGCGCCTTGCTCTTATTGCGAAACTCCACTATGCGCCGTATCATGTTGGGCGTGAGGATGTAGCGCGCTTCAATCGGGTCGGTGGAGAAGACCTTGAACAGCTTCTCGAATTCGGGGTCTTCCATCTTGATCAGCTCGCCGGGCTGGTTGCCCAGCTTCGCGCTGAGGCTCTGCAGCCACTGCCCGAACCCGCCCAGCCACGACTGCTCCGTGTCGGGCAGCACCAGCGTAACGCCGTGAAACTCCTTGTGGAAGTCCGCGCTGATGAACAGCCCGCGAAAGATGGTCACCCAGTGCTCCCGTCGACGCCCTTTGCTGTCGTAGGTGACCTGTTTGTATTGCGTGTGCAGTTCCGAGAGGCGGATGTCGGTCTTGTCGATGACGCCCTCAATGTAGTCCTCGCCGCGATAGCGGTCGGGGTCGGGCGAGTTGTGAAACAGCATGCTCAGATGATACTCCTGCTCGGCGATGGCGCGATTGGGGTGATAGGTCAGGCTGGGGTGGAAATACTTGACCAGCCGGGACATCACGCGCGCCTTGAAGGTATTGCGCCAGTCGCTCGCTTTGGAGGCGTAGACGACGCCGATAACCAGCAGGGCAATCCCCAGTGGCGCCAGCGCCCACCCGCCGACGCGAAACAGCGCCAGCGCGAGGCTCAGCATCCCGCCGATAATCACGCTCCAGAGGGTAATCTGCGCGAACTGGTGTACTTTCTGGCTGCGCTCGGCTTCTATCTCGCGCAGGATTGGCTCCAGCTCGCGCAGTACCTCTACCGGGCTGGTCTGCATGGCTTACTGCTGGAACAGTTGCGAGACGCTGGGCGTGGCGCGTTCCGCCTCTTCCGCTTCGAACACCGCGCGCCGCTTGAGACCCATCGTGGAGGCGATGAAGTTCGTGGGGAACATTTCAATCGCGTTGTTGTAGTCGGTCACGGCGGCGTTGTAGGTGCGTCGCGCGGCAGCGATTTGCTCCTCGATCTCGTTCAGCGACGCCTGCAGGTGCATAAAGTTCTCGTTGGCGCGCAGTTGCGGGTAGTTCTCGACAGCGACCATCAGGTTGCGCAGTGCGCCCGACAGCGCGGTCTCAATCTGCATGCGCTCGCCTTCGGGCAGGTTCGGACTGATGGCGCGGCTGCGCAGCTCGGTGATGCGCTCCAGCAGTCCGCGCTCATGTTCCATGTATTGCTTGACCGTCGCCACCAGGTTCGGGATCAGGTCATGACGCTTTTTGAGCTGCACATCGACGCCACTGAAGGCGTATTCGACCTGATTCTTTTTGCCAATCAGCGAGTTGTAGAGGATGGCGTACAGAATCGCCAATCCGATGGCGCCCGCTCCGACGCAAATGAGTCCCGTAATAAATTCCATCCGTTTCCCTCCTCCCGCGTGAGAGTACGCTCTCACGGCGTGAATAGTTCCAAAAGAGTGTACCATTAATACCCGATTATATCGCGTGACTCAGTTGCGGGTTCATCCAGCGCCCCTTCCTTGCCCAGCGTGCCTGCGTGTGGGAGCGCCTCGCGCACGCGCACGGGCGGCTCGGCGTCGGGCAGGGCAGGCAGGGGCAGCTCGTCGGCGCTCCATTCGGAGCGGTACACGCGGTAGCTGCGCGGGGGTAGGTTCTCCACCCAGAACGCCAGGTCGAACCGCCAGCGTCGGCTGCCCGCGGGCATGGCGCACACAGCGCCGTCGGGCGTGCGCCACTCGGATACAGGCTCCAGTCGGCTATTGAGAATCTGGCAGGGCGCGCGCACGCCGTCGGGCGTCCACACGGCGGCGGGGCGCGGCACAGAATCTGCCTTGAGCGGCATGTCCACATGCAACACGGCGACGCCTGTGTAGGGCGCGTCGGTGGGGTTGACCACAATCAGCGCGCGGTAGTCGCCCTGCGCCCCCTCGAAGCGCGTGTCCACCTGCGCCGTTAGCATGTCCAGTAGTTGCTGAGTCGCCCGTTCACCCATGCGCCAGCGCCTCCAGCGCATCGCCTGTGAGCATGTACCCGACCCAGCCCGTCTCTTTGGGAACCGCGCCCAGCCGCTGGTAGAACGCCATCGCGGGGGCGTTCCAGTCCAGCACGCTCCATTCGAGGCGGTCGTAGCCGCGCGCGCGTGCCAGCTGCGCCAGATAGCGCATCAGCGCATAGCCGACGCCCTGCCCGCGTGCCTCCGGCGCAACGAAAATATCCTCCAGATAAAGCGCGGCGCGCCCGCGAAAGGTGGAGAACACGGGGTAGTAGAGCGCGTAGCCCACCGCCTGTGCGCCCTGCCACGCCAGCGCCGCCTCCGCAACAGGCGGCTGCCCCAGAAGCGCACGCTCCAGATCGGCTTCTGTAGCGACCACCTGCTCCAGCCGACGCTCATACGCCGCCAGCGCGCGAATCAGGCGCAGCAAAATCGGCAACTCCGCCCGCGCAACGGGACGAATCTCGGTCAGCCCAGCCATCGGCATGGAGTGTACCCGCAGAATTGCCCGAATCTTCCCTAATTCGCACAGGAAACTGGCAGGAATACCGTTTCGTATCATGAATGTATCTTGCACAGGGCAAAGGGAGGCTTGGGATGACGACCTGGCTGGATCGGTTCACGGGGAGCGAGTATCGGCTCAGCGAGGCGCAGCGCGCCGCGATTCGTGCGGCAGTCGCACATGAGATGATCGCCTGCGCGCGCGAGGGTAAGACGCCTAAAGATCAGGCGAACGCCATCGCCAATTTCTGGCATGCCTACTACGAGCGCGTCTTCCCGCTGCGCTTCGGGCGCGAGGGCGCGCAGGCGGGGTTCACGGCAGGCGCCGCGCTTGCCTACGACTCTGCGGACGGCGCGCGTCGTATCCCCGACGCCGCCCAGTGGCGCACGCATTTTCTGGACGAGATGCGTTTCCCACCGATTCTGCCCGCCGAGACACAGCCGTCCAAAGCCGACCCGCCCGTCCTACTTGCCGCTGACCATCACCTGATTACCGCGGCGCTGATGAATGTGTGCCTGCGCCGCGCAGGCGCGGACGAGGAAACCGTGCATCAGGCGCGGCTGGGCGCACTGACGCACGAACTGATGGACCTGCCCGAAGTGCGCGACCTACTGCAGGGCGCGCCCCTCGCGCTCGCGCTGGCGCAGTACCTGAAGGGCGAGGCGTCTGAACCACCAGAAGCCCTGCGCGACCACAAGACTCTGATTGACGCCGTGCATAACGGGCAAGCCGACTCGTCGCTGGGAGAGTATAACCTCTGCATCGTCGGGCTGGCGGCGCAGCGCATCAAGCAGTATGTGTTCGAGACGCCTGGCTTGCCCGAAATTCGCGGCGCGTCCATCCTGCTGGACGAGGTGGTTGAGAAGGCGGCTCGTGAAGTCGCTGCTCAGCTGGGGCGCGAGTGCGTACTCCAGCAGGTCGCCTCCACACTGATTTTCCTCGCGCCCGACGCGGGCGACTGAGTGAACCAGCTCAAGCGCAGGTTTTACGAGAAGACCCTGAGCGCGTTCTGCGCCGCCGCCGCGCACGAGGTCGCGCTGCATCAGATGCTGCACGCATACGGCGACTCGATGCGCGCGTTTCTGAAAACCCTCGACGCCGACCGCTATCGCGCCGAGCTACCTGTGTGGGAGTGCCTGCCGTTCGAGGCGCGCTGCGCGTTTTGCCGCAGACGCGCAGCGACGACGCTCCTGTGGACGCCCGAGGGAGCGCCGCCGCCCATATGCCCCGTGTGCATCGCCAAGCGCGACAAGGGAGACGCTGACGAGCGACGCAAAGCAGGTGAAAAACTCTTGCACGATGCGGGTGTCGTCGGCTGGCAGAGCCTGCTCAAGCAACCAACAAAAGCCTTTTCGGGCGGTCTGAACGAGCTGGTTCCCAACACGGGCGAATCCGAACAGAAAAAGCAAATTGCCTTCATCTACGGCGACGGGAGCAACTTCGGGCAGATTACGAAAAACCTCACCTCGCTGGCGCTGAGCCTGCAGTGGACGCGCCGCGCGGAGCTGGTCACCCGCGCCGCCGTCGCACTCGCCGTCAGCCGCAGCATAGAGACTGCGCTCACCGAGAACACAACGCTCCAGCGCATGCCCTTCGAGGCGCTGGTGATTGGCGGCGACGACTTCAGCCTGTTCACATGGAGCCGTCTGGCGCTGCGATTCTGCGAGCAGTTCGTGCGCCTGACCGATCTGGAGTTCGAAAAAGGCGACAGCAAGCAGTGTATCGTCGGCGACACGCCCATCTGTTTCGGCGTCGGTTGCCTGATTAGCGACGAGAAGGCGCCCGTGTACCGCGTGGTGGAGTTCACCGAGAGCCGCCTGCTCAAGTTCGCCAAACGCGGCGTCAAAGCGCACAACCGCGGCGCCATCGCCTTTCTGTTCACCACCAACGCCGACCAGATTCCGGGCGACTACAACGACCACCTGTGTCGCAACTACCGACGCGAGGCGCGCACGGGCAAAGACGCCTCAAGGAGCGTCCCCGTCTACCTCACCATGCAGCCGATGACCGCCGCGGAGCTGGACGCCTTCCTGCAATGCGCCCAGCAGATTATCGAGCACGGTCAGCTGGGCAGCCTGCAACGCCTCGCCGAGCCGTTTGTGCGCCAGCCGCTCTCCGCCGCGCTACTGCACTTTGCCTATCAGCAGGCGCGCGCACAGAACGCGGAAGACCGCGCCGCGTTCTTCGATAACCTGCTCAAGCTCCGCGCGTCGAATGGGCAGGGCGCAACGGCGCAACTGTTTCCCATTCAGCGTTTTCCCCGTATCACTGTGGACAGCGCCAGGCCTGAACACAACTACTTCGCGCCGATTCTGGACCTGCTGGAAATCACCAAAAGTTTGCGTTAGGAGGCTGGGATGCTCTATCCGTTTGAAATGGAAGTGGAAGTCGTTTTGCAGAGCGACCTGCACATTTCGGGTGTGGGACGCTCAGTGGCGTTGATCGACCGTTGTATCGAGCGGGATGTGCAGGGGCGTCCGCTGATACCGTCTACTTCGTTCAAGGGACGCACACGCGCCCACTATGAGCGACTGCTCGCCGCGCTGGGGTATGACCTCAGGGGCTGCCAGCCGCCCAACCCCGCCACGATGTGCAACGACCCGAACGACCTCTGCCCCGCCTGTGCGCTGTTCGGCGCGCCCGTCCAGCAGGGGCGCGTGGAGTTCACCGACCTCGCGCCCGCCGAAGCCGCCGAACCCACCACGCGCATCGGCGTGGGCGTCAATCGGAAACTGAATACCGTCGCGGAGGGGCGGCTCTTCTTCTACGAGGCGGCGCCCCAGCAGCTCAATCGCGACACAGACACGACTCGCGGCAAGTCTGACCAATATCACGAGAATCCCTGTACCGACCAGCAGCTCGATCGCTACGCAGGCACGATTCGCGGTTGGGCGACCGAGCAGGAGATTGCCTGCCTGATTGCCGCGCTGAAGCTCATCACCCACTTCGGTGGGCAAAAGGCGCGCGGGTTGGGACGCGCCACAGTCTGCGTGCAGACGCTCCACCTGCGCAAAGACGGCGCATGGCAACCTGTACCGCCCGACGACATGCTGACCATGCTGCAGGAGGCGCAGCCATGAAGCGCGCGATGGTGTCTCTGGAAGCGCAGTCGCCGATTGCCGTCGGCGAGTGGATGTCCTCGCGCAGCAATGTGCGCGAGAGCATGAGCTACATCCCTGGCGGCGTGCTGCGCGGCGCGCTCGCGCAAGCCGTGCTGGAGCAACTCGGCATGCATCGCTCCAGCCGACGCATGCTCGGCGCAGGCGACCCGAAGCTCCAGCAGGCGTTCGACACCTGCTTCGGCAAAGACGGCGCGCAGTTCGGGTTCTTGATGCCCTTCGCGGAGCGGGACTGGATCCCCGCCCCAGCGACCGCGCTGTTCAACAAGCAACGCGACCTGTATCTCTACGACACACTGTTTGCCCTGCTGCGCAATACGAAATACGAGATGGAGTGCCCCCGAACGGGCGAGCGTCTGGAGCGGGGACGGGGCTGGCTCGTCCCTAAAAACAGCGAATGGCGCAAGGAGACGCCGCCTGCGCCGCGCGCCTTCGTGCGGGTGGGGCTGAATCGGAAACTGGAGGCGGCGCAGGAAGGCGCGCTCTACACACTGGAGGCGATAGACCCCACGAACGCTCAGGGCGCGCCTGCCGTCTTTCAGGGCGCGGTCGTCTTTCCCGACGACGCCTGCGAGAGGGCATTCAATACGATTCTGGACGCGCTACGCTGGCGCGACGGCGCGGTACGACTGCGAATCGGCTCGGCGCGCACGCGCGGCTTCGGCGAGGTCGTGCTGACCACCCTCGCGCCCGAAGAGCAGTCCACCCGCACTGTCGACCTGCAGGGATTCAGCGACAGAGCAGGCAAGCCCGTGTTCACCCTGCTCGCGCGCACGCCCGTGCTGGTTCACAACGCCAGCGGCGCGCCCGCGCAGACCCTCTCGCCCGAACTGCTGCGCGAGTACCTGCCCGGATTGCCCGACTCGGTGCGCCTGCTGCCCGAAGCGACTCGCATCGAGCGCGTGCAGGTGAGCGGCTGGTCGGGCGCGTGGGGCTTGCCCAAACCCGTGCAGCAGGCGTTTGCACCCGGCAGCGTGTTCACCTACGAGTACGCCCAGAACGAGCGGGACGCTTTGCAGGCGTGGCTCCAGCAACTCAACACGCACGGCATCGGCGAGCGGATTGCTGAAGGCTACGGGCAACTGGTCGCCTGCAGCCGTTATCATCTGGACAACGACATTACCCAACACTCAGGAGGTGCGCAATGAATCGCGAAGCAATCACTGATGAACTGGTGCGCAAAGCAGAGGAGATTGTAGCCGACTGCTTTGCGCAGGCGTCGCTCTCTGCCAGCTCGACAGGTCGCACGCAGGTCTCCAACGCCATCGACGCGATTAACCAGTCGCGTTCCGTGACAGTGTTCTGCAACTGGCTGCGCTATCAGATGGCGCGCGAAGATTTCTGGCGGACAGCGGGCAAAAACGGCGCGTTCGGCAAACAAATCTACGACTACGCACAGCATCTGCACGAGAAATATCCCCAGGATGCCGCCGCGCATCTCACCAACTTTCTCGGCTTCGTGCGCCGCACGCTGGTCGCGCTGCGCTTTCTGGATCAGATTCCCGCACAGTTTCGGGAGGTGAGCGCCAGATGATGTGGGACACTTTTGAGAACCGTCTGCGCATCACGGGCGAGCTGGTCAGCCAGACAGGCGTGCGCGTGGGGATGAGCGCGGAGAGCGCGATGCCCACCGCAACGGACCTGCCTGTTATCAAAGACTCGCAGGGACGCCCGTTCATTCCGGGTTCCAGCCTGCGCGGGGCGGTGCGGGCGCATGTGGAGCGCATCGTGCGGGCATTCGAGCCAGGCGTGGGCAGCGGGAAAGGCGCATCGAATCCCGTGAAACCCAGCGAATGGGCAATACCGCCCGAACGCAGGCGGCAACTGGCGAATGGGAATACCTACGAGCGCGAGGTTTTCGAAGAGTCGTGCCGCATCGAGCGCGTGTTTGGCTCGCCATGGCTTGCCTCGCGTGTGCGCTTTACCGACCTGCCGCTGCTCACAGAAGGCGTGGAGCCTGAGCTGCGCGATAGCGTTGCCATCGATCGCGAGAAGGAGAGTGTCGCCAACAAGTACGACTTCGAAGCAATGCCCGCCGGAGTGCGTTTCGGGTTCGAAATCATCGCCGAGAACCTCAACGATGTGGAACTGGGGCTACTGCTGCTGGGCATACGCGAGCTGGAAAACGGCGCGATACGCATCGGCGGCTTCAAGGGGCGCGGGCTGGGCGTCGTCAAACTCGAAAACGCACGCTACGAATGGGTAGACAAAATGAACCTGCTGAACTACCTGAAGCAGGGGCAAGCCGCGCCTGTCGACGCCGCGTGGATTAACGCGCGACTCGAACAGCTCTTTCAGCAGATGGGAGGCTAACCATGCACGGACGACTCTACAACGAACTGTCGCTTGAGGTGGCGATTCTGCCCCAGACGCCGCTGCTGATTAAATCGGGGCAGAAGGCGAGCATCGACCCCGCGCTGCCCGATATGCAGTTTGTGCGCACGCGACGACGCACACCCGACGGCGCGGTGAACGAAGTGGTCTACATCCCCGGTTCCAGCCTGCGCGGGGTCGTGCGCGCACACGCCGAACGGCTCCTGCGCACAGTAGACGAGCGGCATGCGTGCTATGTCGAAGCGAAAAAGTTTTGCCTGCGCCAGAAGGGACTGAAAGAGGACAAGGAGGCTGCGGATCGGCTGTACCGCGAGTCGTGCCATGCGTGCCGTCTGTTTGGCAACACGGGCATAGCCTCGCGCGTGCAGATGAGCGACCTGTACCCGCCGCACGCGCCGCTCAGCGAATCGCGTTTCGGCGTCGCCATCGACCGCATCACAGGCGCTGTCGCAGTGGGACCGTTCGACCTCGAAGTGGTCACCGACGGGCGTTTTGAGGGGCGGATTGTGCTGCGCAACTTCACGGTGGGGCAGGTGGGTTTGCTGGGCGCGGCGCTGCTGGACATCGCCGATGGGCTGGTCGCGCTGGGGCACGCCAAATCGCGCGGGCTGGGGCGCGTATGTATCGAGTTCACCCGCGCCGAGTTCCGCCAGTGCAACAGTCAGGATAACCAGCTGCTGGGTGTCGGCGCGCTCGCGCCCGACGATATACGCCAGCGCTACGCGCTACCCGATAACGACACGCTTGCGCTGGAGGGATTCCAGCCCGTGCGTCGCGACTCGCTCTACTATCAGGCGCAGAGCAACGAAAACGCCCAGATTCGCCAGTGGCTCGAAGCCGCCGCGCCCCGCTGGGTCGAGGAGGTGCAGCGTGCAGGGTAAGGTGTACCGCTACACAGGCGCGGAAACGAACCCGCTCGCGCTCTGGCGAAGCCTCAATCTCCCAGACGAGGCATGGTGGTACGGCTGGAGCGAGACGGCGATGTACCTGCCCAACCGTCTGGGAGGCGACCTGCCCGACGCCGATTGGGAGTGGCTGAGCCTGTTTTGCGAACAGGCGGAGCTGCGCTTGCTCGCGCGCGGGGGGAAACCCGTCCTGCTACTGCTCACAGAATCGGCAACACCCTCGGACGAATGGCATTCCTGCGGCGAGTACGCGACCGATGAGGCAACGCACCTGCTGCTGGGCGACCCGCCCAGAAGCGCAGAAGGCGAGACAACCGCCCTTGCCGATATCGCCTACCCCAGCGTGTTCGACTACGGGGTCTCGCTTGCACCAAGCGGCGAAGCCACTCGCAAGGTTGTCGCCCGCACGCGCCACTACTACGACTCCCTGAAACGCCTGTGCTACAGTCGCTACATTAGCATCGACATGGAGGAGTTTTCGCGATGAACGGAGAAAAGCCTTACGATTTTGTGCCGTTTCCGAACAAACAGCCCGCACGTGAGGCGGGCGTCGGGCAGGATTGCCTGAAAGCGAATCGGCTGAGCGGCGTACTTGAATTGACCCTCGAAACGCTCACGCCTGTGCATGTCGGCTCAGGCTACAGCGACTTCGTGACAGCGGGCAATCAGGAGTATCTCGCCGCGCTGCAGGCGTCCAAGCGCGTCGTTGAAGAGAACACACTCCGCAGGCGCTACCTCATTCCAGGCTCCTCGCTCAAAGGGGCTGTGCGCAGCATCGTGGAGGCGATTTCGCGCTCCTGTGTCCGCGTGACTCAGGGCAAACACCGCCCGTACATCCCGCAAGGATATGGCAGCTGCCTTAATGCGAACAGGTTGTGCATCGCCTGCCGCCTGTTCGGTGCGCAGGACTATCAGGGGCATCTGCAGTTTGAGGACGCCGTCGCGCCGAAAGGCTCACTGGTGCTGCTGGGCACGCCATTGCTCTGGTCGCCTGCACGGGGCGCGCGCACGCTCCCGCCGCGCTACCTCGACGATCGGCAGGCGCGAGGACGCAAGTTCTACTCCCATGCGCGCAACCCGCAGGGCGTCGACCCGCGCACATGCATCAAATCGGGTACGCTGTTGCCCCTGCGGATTCAGTTCACGAACCTCACCGCCGCCGAGCTGGGGCTGCTGCTCACCGCGCTGGGACTGCACCCGGAGCATCCCTTCCCCATCAAGCTGGGCGGCGGCAAGCCCGTGGGGCTGGGCAGCGTGCGCGTGAAACTGGAAGCCGTCGCCCTGCACAGCGGCGCAGCCGCCGTCAAAAACACGGGCAGAATGGGACAACCACCCCGCCTCACGGGTACAGCGCTTGAAAACGCGCTCAGAGAGTGGTTTCAGGCAGCTCACACGCTGATAGAACCCGACGCGCTGGGCGAGATCGAGGCGATTCTCGACGAAGCAGGGCTGAACGAAACCGCCCCTGCCGACCCCTACTGACAGGAGGACGCTATGAACTGGGACGCGATTATGGAGGCAGCGAGAAAGCTTGAGAACCTGCTCCGCCGCGCCGAAGTCGACCTCAACGAGGCGGAAAAGGCTATCGGCTACTACCTGTTCAAAGACTGCGACGAAGCGGCGATGAAAAAGTATCTCGAGACGATGGCGAACAACCCGCCCCCACGCAGCAAGCGCACGCAGGGCTACTATCGCGAACTCTATCGCATCTGGCAACAGTGGAGTCCCCAGTGCGGGCTGACAGGGAGAGACAAAGCGCGCGCGTGGGGTTGGGGGGTGCGTATGGTAAGAGGAATCAAGATTTAGCAGGGGGTGAGCAATCATGTCCCGTGAGAAAAAGCAAGTACCGCTGGAAGTAATGCATCGCTTGTACCTGACACAGTGGCTGGACAGTTTGAGGGAACAAGGGTCTGGAGATCGCGCGCTGCAACGACTACGAGAACACTTTTACTCTGGAGAGTTCGAGGGATATGAAGAAACTGCTTTGTTCGAGATTGGATACGAGGATCTGCTCGAAGAGGTACTTCGAGGACAAAATTTTAAGGATTACTTATCGCGTCTATTAGAGGGGCAACTTCAAATCACTCCAGAAATACTCGGTATCACGGTAGGAAGAAAGACCTACGATATAAACGACTTAGAAGGCGCATGGGATAGGATTAAGCGGTTGTGCCTGAAAGCCTTCGGATCTGACGGTTTCTTGCCCGCTACATCCACAGCAGAATTACTCGACCGATTGAAGAGTAAGGTTGAGCAGCTCGGGCGATCAAGAAACCTCGATAGCATGGTAGACATCATGAGAGCTGTCCGCGGTTCTCTCGAAGAGGTGTTCAAGTTTGTTGCGGATTTTCTCAGTAGCTTGAAATTAGTTTCTCCAAGAAGCGAACGAGAACCTCTTGCCAAGACTGTCGGTAGGATGGTAGGCGCAGAACTTGAGAGGATAGACCCAAGCTTTGGTAGGCATCAAGCATTGCGAGAATTTGTGGGCATCTTACAAAGCAGCATATCGGAGCAGGTTAGTAAAGAACTTGAAAACAACTGTTCTCCAGAGTCTCTACAAGAAATAAATAAGTATATTTCCAGATCGGATGGGAAACCTCTTGTTGTCCATGTCTTGCGAGAAATAGGTAATGTCGCTATGCACGGTAACCTCACCATTGATCTTGGAAGAATATATGCAAGTTTACTTGATGATTTTATTAGAAGCATAGAAAGTATTTTTCCAGAAATTGCAATCCGAACGAAAATGGAGGTACGAGCTCCTGGCATTTACTCGATTGGTCTATGCTCAAGGCGATGGCACAAAACTTTCATGTACAGAAGTGACTGCATCTGGTCGTACTACAAGCCGCTTCCAGAGAAAGCATTAGCAATTGCCGATACCAGCGATGAAAAAACCTATCAACTTATCGAATGTTTTGTTTTTCCCCAAGAGACAGCTCTACAGCGTCGCCCTGAAGCCCCTCCGCTTATTTGTGAGAGACGAGTCCTTGGGTTTGATTGGAAATCTATCGCGGATAGATTAAAAAATGAACATAAAACAGAACACGAAAATTTCACAGTTGAATTTTCCGTAGGTACCGATAGCTCAATCGCAGAAGCAGCCGCAGACTCGTAGAGTCCTCGCTTGGCTGTTGCACATGTCAACTGCGGGAATTATCCAGAGTTGGGCTAACTTCCGCGAACGAGAGTGGATACACCTGCTCTGTTGCAAGGATAGTGCGTAGGCATGTTGCGCCCCCCTCCTTAAGGTTCCTCCTGCGCGCAGGGGGAACCTTAAGGAACTCTGCCGCGCCGATTGGTATAGGCATCCACACACCCCCCCCTGCTCACACACCACACTCGGTATAATTGCCCGCAGGAGCATGGCGATGACGACGATAGACCAGATTACAGCACGGATGATTCTCGATTCGCGGGGCAACCCGACCGTTGAAGTGGATGTCTTTCTGGAGGATGGTTCGTTTGGACGGGCGGCGGTGCCTTCAGGCGCGTCGACGGGCGCACACGAGGCGCTGGAGCTGCGCGACGGGGACTCGGACTACTATCTGGGCAGGGGCGTCGAGCAGGCGATCGAGAACATTCACGAGCGGATTGCGCCTGCGCTGGAGGGGATGGACGCCCTGGAGCAGCGCGCCATCGACGAGACGATGATTGCGCTGGATGGTACCGAGAACAAATCGGAACTCGGCGCGAACGCGATTCTGGGCGTTTCGATGGCGGTCGCGGCGGCGGCGGCGGAATCGTGCGGACTGCCCCTCTATCGCTATCTCGGCGGGGTGAACGCGCATGTGCTGCCCGTGCCGCTGATGAATGTGCTGAACGGGGGCAAGCACGCGGAGGGCGGCGCGGACTTTCAGGAGTTTATGATTGTGCCGCTGGGCGCAGGCTCGTTTTCGGAAGCCCTGCGCTGGGGCGTGGAGGTGTACCATCACCTCAAGCGCGTGGTTCACGAAGAGGGCTACGGCACAGCCGTCGGCGACGAGGGCGGCTTCGCCCCGCCCGTGACCAGCGTGAAGCGCGCGCTGGATCTGCTGATGCGCGCCATCGGACAGGCGGGCTATCAAGCGGGCAGCCAGATTGCGCTCGCCCTCGATGTCGCCGCGACCGAACTCTACAAAAGCGGCTACTACATCCTCCGCGCCGAAGAGCGCACACTGGATCGCGAGCAGATGGTGCGCCTCTACGAGGAACTCGTGCGCGAGTATCCCATCGTCTCGATTGAGGACGGGCTGGCGGAAGACGACTGGGACGGCTGGCGCATGCTCACGCAGGCGATCGGGACGCGCGTGCAGCTGGTCGGCGACGATTTGTTCGTGACCAATCCCGACCGCCTCACGCAGGGCATCCAGCAGGGCTGCGGCAACAGCATCCTGATCAAGCTCAACCAGATTGGCACGCTCACCGAGACGCTGGACGCCATCCTGCTGGCGCACCGCAACGGCTTCAGCACGATCATCTCCCATCGCTCGGGCGAGACGGAAGACACCTTCATCGCGGATCTAGCGGTGGCGACCAGCGCCGGGCAAATCAAGACGGGCGCGCCCGCACGCAGCGAACGCACCGCCAAATACAACCGCCTGCTGCGCATCGAAGAGGAACTCGACGAGAGCGCGGTCTATGCGGGCAAAATGGCGTTCGGACTGTACGGAGAGTAGCCTATGCGACGCACAAAGATTATCGCCACGCTCGGACCTGCCATCGACTCCGCCGAGAAACTCTACGAGCTGGTCGAGGCGGGCGCGAACCTCTTTCGCATCAACTCCGCGCACGGCGACTGGGACACCCGTCGCCGATGGATCGAATGGGTGCGAGACGCCGAGCAGACCTACAAAACCCCGCTCGGCGTTTTGTTAGACCTCGCGGGACCGAAGATTCGTATCGGCAGTCTGCGTGCGCCGCTGGAACTGCGCGAGGGCGAGCAGGCGGCGTTTGCCCTGAGCGACCAGCAGTCCGATTCGGCGATTCCGCTGCCGGTGGCGGAGGTGTTCCGCGCGGCGCGTGTGGGCGACCGATTGCTGCTGGACGACGGCGCGATTGAGCTGCAGATTACGCGCGTGGACACGGAGCGACTGGAGGCGACCGTGCTGGAGGGCGGCGAACTGCGCTCGCACAAGGGCGTGACGCTCCCCCACCGCACGCTCGCGCTGCCCTCGATGACGCCCAGAGACCGCGACGACCTGCTGGAGGGCATCCGCGCCGGGGTGGACTGGATTGCCCTCTCGTTCGTGCGTTCCGTGACCGATGTGATGAACCTGCAGGCGCTTATCCGCGAGCATGGCGCGAACCTGCCTGTGATTGCCAAAATCGAGCAGCCCGCCGCACTCGACGATCTGGAGCCGATTGTGGAGGTGGCGGACGGGATTATGGTCGCGCGGGGCGATCTGGGCGTGCAGGTAGACCTCGCGGAAGTGCCCATCCTGCAGAAGCAGATTATCCACCTGTGCAATCAGCATGCCAAGCCGGTGATTACGGCGACGCAGATGCTGGAGAGCATGATTCGCGAGGGGCGTCCCACACGCGCGGAGGCGACCGATGTGGCGAACGCCGTGCTGGACGGCACGGACGCGCTGATGCTCTCGGGCGAGACGGCGGTCGGCGCGTACCCGACGCAGGCGGTGCGCTGGATGGCGCGGATTGCAGAGGTGGCGGAGGAGCATCTGGAGTTTTTGCAGTTGGGCGAGCTGGACGCGCACACGGCGGGCAACGCGACGGTCGCCGTCGCCCGCGCCGCGTGTACCGTTGCGCAGATGGTCGGCGCAAAAGCCATCCTCACGCCCACCAGCTCGGGCGGCACGCCGCGCTGGGTGTCGCATTTTCGCCCCTACCAGCCGATACTCGCACTGACCGACAACGCCCCCCTCTGGCGGCGATTGACGCTGCTGTGGGGCGTCGCGCCGCTTCTCATCCCGCGCGCGAACACCACCGACGAGATGACCACGCAGGCGATGATTGCCGCGCGGCAGACGCGCCTGGTGAAAGGGGGCGATCGCGTGGTGCTGACGGCGGGCGTGCCCGTGAATGTGCCGGGCAACACGAACATGATTCAGGTGCTGACGGTGGAGCGGTAGCTCAGCCGACCAGCCGCTGCCGCTCGCGCCAGTGCGACGAGAGGATGTTGTGCCGCTGGCGGTACTTGGCGACGGTGCGCCGCGCGACCTCGATGCCCATCTCCGCCAGCTTCTCGGCGATTTCGGCGTCAGTGAGTCGCGCGCCCGCGCCTTCGTGCGCCTCCAGAATCTGCTGAATCAGCATCGCCGTGCGGTAGGAGGCGTCGAAGAAAATCTCCAGTGGCACGACCATCCCGCTGGGCAGCTGGAGCCGTTTGTTGCGCACCGCGCGCCCGACGGTCGAACGATGTAAGCCCGTCGCGTCGGCGATTTCCACGCGCGTCATCGGCTGTAAAAAGCGCGCGTCGCTGGTCATCAGGAAGCCGTACTGACGCTGCGCGATTACTTCCATAATGCGCTTGAGGGTCTGGTAGCGTTGCTGGAGCGCCTGCAGGAAGATACGCGCACGCCCCAGATAGTGCTGGATGTGTTCGCGCTCGTCGTCGGCGCAGCGCAGCTCGCCGCGCGTGAGCCGTATCGCTTGCTCCAGATAGGCGGGACTCAGTCGAAGCGCGTCGGCGTGCGCCCCGCCAATCTCGATGCGCAGCCCGCTCTGGGACGCGCGCACGATGATGTCAGGCTCCTGCGGCGCGACTGGCTCATACAGCGCCTCGGACGCCTCCAGCTCCCACGCAGGGTACGGGCGCAACTCGCTCCGAATGAACCGCTTAACCGCATCGATGGCTTCCGCACTGAGTTTCAGTTTGCGCTGGAGAGCGTCCCTGCGTCCGCTGGAAAACTCGTCCCAGCCTTTTTGCACCACTTTCTGCGTCCACTCGAGGACTTCGTCGTCGGGCAGGGGGGGAATCGCGCGCAGCTGGAGCAGCAGGCATTCGCGCAGGTCGCGTGCGCCCACCCCAGGCGGGTCGCATGCCTGCAACTGCTCCAGCACATACTCCACCTGCTCCAGCGGCGCGTTCAGAAAAAGCGCCGCCTCTTCCACCACATCAGCGCGCAGATAGCCGCGGATATCGAGCGATTCGACCAGATGCTCGGCGATTGGCAGCAGTGCAGGTTCGATCATCAGGCGCAACTGTCCCGCCACATGCGCTTTCAGGTCCATCGGGGGCGTCGCCAGGCGCAGTTCGAGCCACTCGTCGAGGTCGCCCTCGTCGCTGAGCGCGCCGTATTCTGCATCCAGCGACAGCATGGGCGGTGCAGGCGTTAAAACGCGCACCCGCTCCTCATCGGTCGCTTCGAGGGCAGGGTTTTCCTCCAACTCCTGCTCGATGAGTTTGAGGAGTTCCTCGGAGTTGAGTGTAAGCATCCGCGCCAGCATCTTCAAGCCCAGACTGGCTTGCGGCGCGGCTTTGACCTCGACGCGCGTCTGTGTTCGCACTCGACTCATCATGGCTTTGACCCTTTGTTGTATGTAAGAGTTCCCCCCTCGCGTGAATTTTCCTATCAGGCGACTTTGAGCAGCAGGCGGTAGCTCCACGCCTCCACGCGGTTGCGCCCGTTCTGTTTTGCCTGATAGAGCGCCTGATCCGCCGCTTCGATAAGCTCCTGGCGCGTCTCCATGTCGGGGCGGACGCACGCCACGCCGAAGCTGCCCGTGACGGGGCGCAGCCCCCACTCGGCAGACTCGATCGCCTGGCGCAATCGCTCGGCGACGGCAATCGCGCTCTCCAGATCGGCGCGGGGCAGCACAATCACGAACTCCTCGCCGCCGTAGCGCGCTGCTAAGTCGCCGTCGCGTACCCTCTCGGACAGTATCCGCGCTACCCGACGCAGCACCTCGTCGCCCGCCTGATGCCCGTAGGCGTCGTTATACTGCTTGAAATGGTCGACATCCATCAAAATCAGCGCCAGCGGCTGCTTGTTGCGCATGGCAACCTGGAACTGCTCTTCCAGATAGTCCTGGAACGCGCGATGGTTGTGGAGCCCCGTCAAACCGTCTGTGACCGCAAGGTTTTGCAACTTCTGATTGAGCGCCTTGAGCTGGTTTTCGTACTCGACGCGATAGGTCACATCGACCACCGCCACGATTGCGCCCACCACTTCGCGCTGGGGGTTATGGATGGGGAACACGTTTCGTATCACATAGTGCAGATTGCCTTGTGAGTCGTAATCCTCAGATTCGATGCCAGTAATGATACTTCCCTGCATCACGCGCTGGAGGATGTCATGGAGGCTCGAGGCGATTGCCCCACGAAAAACTTTCGCGTAGAAAGGCTGGAAGAGTACCTCCTCTTTAGTGTATCCATAGAGTTGTTGCGCCGCGAAGTTCCACTCGTGGATGCTACCCTCTAAATCTACGGTGAAGCACGCGATAGGCACATTTTCGAACAGCTCGGAGAAGCGGCGATTGGCGTGCTCAATCATTCGATACGACTGCTGAAGCTGTTCGTTCTGGCTGCTCAGCTCGTCGTTGAGGTCTTGAAGCTGTTGCTTTTGGGTGCGCAGGTCGGCTTCTGTGTTGAGAATACGCTCGGCGACGCGCAGGTTCGCCTGCAGTTCCGCAAGATCCAGTGGTTTACTCAGAAAAGCGTCCGCGCCCGCCTCCAGCGCCTGCAGCTTGTCCTCTTTCTGCCCGCGCGCCGTCAGCATCATCAGATAGGTATAGGGTTCTGTGGCGCGCTGGCGAATCGCACGACACAGGTCGACGCCGTTCATCTGGGGCATCTCCCAGTCGGTAATCACTATCGGCGCGGGCGACTGTCGATACAGCTCCCACGCCTGCGCACCGTCCGGGGCAGTGATGACCTCATAGCCCAGCTGCTGGAGGTTGCGCTCCAACAACTTCCGCGCCACCACGCTGTCCTCTGCAATTAGCACTCGCATAGCATCACCCTGCGTCCGCACATGGGTTATTCCACACTCTGCGCCTATTTCCCGATGCAGAAGTCGCGGAAGATGCGATGGACAAGCGTTTCGTCTGCCGTGTCGCCTGTGATGGCGCCGAGCGCAAGCCACGCGCTGCGCAGATCCACCGCAATCAGGTCGGGCGGGTAGCCCTGCACAAGCGCCGTATGCGCGCTTTCGAGGGCGCGGCGGGCGTCTTCAACCGCCTGAATGTGTCGCTGGTGGGTCAGCGCGGGCGTCTCCTCGCCGATGCGCTGCAACTCCAGCGCGGTCAGGATTGCTTTCTTCAGCGTGTCCAGCCCTTCGCCCGTCCACGCAGAAATCAGCACGCTGTCAGGGAACGCCTGCAGGGCGCGCTGGCGTTGCGGGGGCGCCGCGTGGTCGGTCTTATTGCCCGCCAGCACACGGGGCGTGTGCGCGGGCAGCGTCTCCAGCAGGGCGCGGTCGGCGTCCCAGTCGGGCGCGGTCAGGTCGTATACAAACAGAATCAAGTCGGCGCGTTCGGCGGCGCGCCGGGCGCGCTCAATGCCAATCCGCTCCACCACATCCGCGCTTTCGCGCAAGCCCGCCGTGTCCAGAATCACGATGGGTACACCCCCAATGAGCAGGCTCTCCTCCAGCGTGTCGCGCGTGGTACCGGGAATGTCGGTAATGATGGCGCGCTCCTCGCCCAGCAGCGCGTTCAAAAGCGACGATTTACCCACATTCGGGCGTCCGACGATGGCGACACGCGCCCCCTCGCGCAGGATTCGCCCCCCGCGCGCGTCCTGCAGGAGCGACTCCAGTCGCTGGAGCAGCCGCTCCAGCGCAGGCGCAAGCGCGTCGACGTCCAGCTCGCCCAGCTCCTCAGAGAAGTCGATATGCGCCTCCACCATCGCCAACAGGCGCAGGAGTTCCTCGCCGAGCGCGTGTACCTGTTTGGAGAGCGCGCCTTCGTGCAGGGCGAGCGCACTGCGCAGTTGCGCCTCCGAACGCGCCCGCACGAGGTCGACGACCGCTTCCGCCTGCGCCAGATCGAGTTTGCCGTTCAGAAACGCACGCAGGGTAAACTCGCCCGGCTCCGCAGGACGCGCGCCCTCGCGCCAGACCAGCGCCAGCACGCGCCGCAACAGGTAGGGACTGCCATGACAGTGGAACTCCACCACATCCTCGCCGGTATAGCTGCGCGGCGCGCGGAAGGGCAGCAGCAGCGCGCGGTCGAGCGTCTCGCCTGTCGCGGGGTCAACAATCGCGCCGAAGCAGGCGCGATGACTCTGCAGCGGCGCGCGTCCCCGACGCCGAAACAGTCGCTCGGCAATCGGAAACGCCTCCGCCCCACTAACGCGCACAATCCCCACCCCACCTTCGCCCGGCGGGGTCGCAATCGCCGCGATGGTGTCCGCATGCATGGCAGAATCAAGTGTACCTGCAAAAAAAGCGAGGTGAAGAGAGCATTCACCTCGCAAGTGAGGGGTGTGGTAGGCTATGTCGAACCTACCCATTCACGCCGCCGCGAGGGTTGGGCAGGTTCGGGGTGAAGGGACGAAATTCAATCGGGCGATTCACATCGTATCCCGCCTGCTGCGCCGCTTCGCGGTTGATGAACGGGCGCAGCGCATTCACGGCGTCGGCGATAGAGCCTAACTGGTAGGTACGCGCGAAGGCGTTGTCGTTGGGTGGGTCAATTGGCTCCTGTTGCCCCGACAGCCCTCGAACGCGC
This sequence comes from Armatimonadota bacterium, assembly GCA_037442365.1. GTDB lineage: Bacteria > Armatimonadota > Fimbriimonadia > Fimbriimonadales > GBS-DC > GBS-DC. Next base: position 24,620 of record JBBIQK010000001.1, read on the forward strand.
GTGAGAGGTCCGCCGTCGGCAGGGTCTACTTCGGCGGCGACGACGCGGGCAACAGTACGATGGTCGCTCTCAATCGCCAGGATCCGCGCGGCAGTGACCTTCAGTTCGGGAGTGGACAGATCGCGCACCCCGACCAGATACGCGGCGATGAACGCCTCTTCAAGCGTCACCAGCGTGTCCAGCGTAATCTGCGCATCGGTAAACATCCCCTGAGGGAAGTAGAAAGTGGTAATAGGCGAAGGGCGATTGTTGAGCGCGGACATCAGCAACTGATAGTGCGCCATCTCCACCTCGCGTGCGGCGCGGAAGTAGTTCTGGTCGAATGCGCTCAGGCGCTGGAAAAACGGCGACCGTTCGATGATGGTCGTATACATGGCGGTCGCCAGCGCTTCAGCAATCTGCGCCGCGCCCAGAATCTCCTCATCGCGGCTGGGCTGGCGCGTTGTGGTTGAACCGCCGCCCCCACAGCCACTCAGAACCATGCTCCCAAACGCGGCGACGCCCAGTGCGCCCGCCATTCCAAGAAACTCACGCCGATTCACTGTTTTCTCCATAGCGTTTGCCTCCGTAGCGGTAGCGGACGGGGGCGCGACGCGCCCCCGCTAGCAGAGGAGAGTTATTTGCGGCGTCGTCGGCGCGCCGCCAGAGCCGCCAGCCCCGCCGACAGCGCCATCAGGGACGCAGGCTCTGGCACGACCACTGCGATGTCGCGCACACGCAGCGCGACGCCGCCAATTGGACCGACGGGCATAATCATCCCCGTACCCAGGTCGATCTCGCCAAACCACGAGCGAAAGTCGCCCCGATCCATATCGATGACCGCCACATAGCCCATGTCATTGCCGTTGACCGTCAGAATATCGAAGCCCAGTACGGAGCTGACATTCATACCCAGTGCGCCGACTGTCACCAGCCCGCCCGCGTTCGGTGGGTTCTGAATCACCAGTACATCCTGACGCGCGTCGATGTTGTAGAGAACGGTTGTCGTCGTGCCGTCGAAGTTATTGGTATACGCCGAGCCGACAATCCACGGTTGACGCCCGAAGTTGGGGTCGCCCGCGTTGTATTGAAGCGTCCCATCCACGCCGACAACCATCCCCGTATCGGGGTGCAAGCGCAGGTTCTGTCCGCTGTCGGATGTCAGGCGAATCCGATCCACCACAGGGTTGAAATCGAATCCAAACTCGACTCCCTGCAGTGCGGGCGAGAAGGGCATCCCGCTGCCCACCGTCATCGCCATCCCTGTCATGGGGTCGATTTTATAGATTCGATTCGAGCTGCCTAGCGCGTAGAGTTCGCCTGTTCGGGGGCGCACATCAAGCCCCAGAATCAGCTCGGACGGCTGCGCCAGCCCGGTAATCGGTCGGTTGCTCAAGAGTGCAGTCGGGTTGTTCGCCTCGAAAGTAATCAGGCGATTGTCCTCAGTGACGCCGTAGACCAACTGTGCGTGCGCGCTGACGATAAGCCCCGCAGTCAGCGCCAATCCCACCAGACAGGTTCCAAGAACCCTTTCGATTGTGTATCGCATTGCATACGCCTCCTGTAGTATGGTTGCACGCGATTGCGTACACCCACAGTATACAAGGGGTATCTGAACCGCGAATGAACGGGGGATTATCGGCTTTTGAAAAATCAGGCGATTCGAAATTCGTAGCCGAAGCTGCGATGGGTAATCAGATACTGCGGCTGGTCGGGGTCGCGCTCGATCTTCTTACGCAGCCGATACATATATACATCGAGCGTATTGGAACTGAACTCGATGCTGTAGCCCCACACCTGCTCGAACAGCTGTTCGCGCGGGATGACACGATTGGCGTTCTGGGTGAGGTACGCCAGGAGGTCGTACTCGCGTCGGGTCAGCGACACGGGTTGCCCGCGCACGAGAACCTGACGCCGCGCATAGTCTATCACTATCTCGCCGAAACAGCGCGTTGTTTCGCATGATTGTTCGTTTGGGTACTCGTAGGCGCGTCGCAGAAGGGCGCGTACGCGCGCGAGCAGCTCTTTCGGCTCGAACGGTTTCGTCAGATAGTCGTCCGCGCCAAGCTCCAGTCCAATCACCTTATCCATCGAGTCGGTGCGCGCGGTCAGCATGAGAATCGGCGTGCGCCACTTCTGACGGATGCGGCGACACACATCAAAACCATCAGCGTCGGGCAACCCCAGATCCAGCACAATCAGATGATATTCGGTCTCCGCAAGCGCGCGGATTGCCGTCGCCGCGCTCCCAACGCCGACCGCCTCGTACTGATATTGCTCCAGCAGGCGAATCAGGTTCTCTCGCAAAAACCCGTCGTCCTCAATCACCAGCACGCGATGGGGCATAGGCGACTCCTGTGCCAGGCTGTCGGTTCGGTAAATAAATTTCGAAAGTCGTGCCGCCAGAGGGGCGCGAGTCGACGCGGATGGTTCCGTGATGCATGTCCACCGTGCGCTTGACGCTGAACAGCCCTAAACCAAACCCTGACTCTCGAGTGGAGACGAACGGTTCGAACAGGCGCGACAGGATCGGTTCGGGGATGCCGACGCCTGTGTCGCTCACACACAGGAGAACCCCGCGCGGGGCGCGGCGCGCCGCGATGGTCAGCACGCCACCGCCTTGAGGCTCCATCGCTTTAATAGCGTTCAGCGCTAAGTTCAACAGCAGGTTCTCCAGCTGGGTGGCGTCCGCCTGCACGCGCGGCAAGCGCGGCGCAAGGTCGAGCTGAATCGAAACGCGCGCCATCTGTGCGCTGGAGCCTATCAGATCGACCACGCGCTGGATGAGGCTGGGCAGATGTACCTCTTCGAACACCAGCTGGCGTGGGCGCGCGTAGGAGAGCAGCTGGTACGCCATAATCTTCAGCCGATCCAGTTGGTGCTTCAGCTCAGCGAGCAGTCGTTCAGGGTTGTCCTGACTGAGAGTAATGAGCAGGTTCAGCGAGCTGACGATATTGTGAATGTTGTGCGCGGTCGCCGCCGCCAGCGTGCCAATCGCCGAGAGCTTCTCATGCTGGATGAGCTGTTGCTGCATCTGCGCAAGGTCTTCGCACATGGACTGCAACCGCTGGCGCAGATGATAGCCCTCCATCACCTGCGCCGCCAGCTCCATCATCGGCTCCAGATAGACGGTGCGGAAGGCGTCGTCTTCCTCGTCGGAGTGATAGGCAATCACAATCATGCCGGCGGCGCTTTCTGCATCATGATAGGCGCGCGCGACGCCCGATTGTCCGCCCAGTGCGCGCGCCAGCGTAGCGGAGAGCGTTGCGCGCGGATGCGCCGCTAACTGACGCCACAGTCGTTTGAGGCTGGCAGAAGGGAGCGCCTCCCTTGGCGCTTCCTTGCCGTAGAGGGCGACCGTGTGAAGCGCATTCGTCGCGCCCTCCGCACGAACGACGGCAACCCCGCGCACGCCACGCACCTGCGCAAAGGCGCGCCCCAGCGCATGCGCCAGCGCGTCGGGGTCTTCCGTCGTATTGGCGGCGCGGAGCGCCTGCGCAACGGCGTCCAGCGCACTCTGCGTGCGCTCCAGCTGGCGACTGCGCTCCTCAAGCGCGCGTCGCTGGTGGGCGACCCGCTCCTCGAACAATCGCTCGCGCTCCAACTCCACGCTCACGCGCATCGCTAACAGGGCGACCAGTTCATAATCAAGCGCGTGCAGCAGATCGTCATGATTGTTGTCGATGATACACAGCGTGCCGATGGGGCGTCCCTGCGTATCGCGGATGGGCGCCCCCAGATAGCGCGTCCAGCCCAGCGCCACCGTCGGGAACCGGCAAAACTCCGAGTCGGCGCGAACATCCTGTATGCAGGTCACCCGATTGCTGCGGAGCGTGCGGGCGCAGTAGGCGTCCTCCGTCGGAATGCTGCACAGTCCGCGCGTCCACTCAGGCGCGTTGGCGACATACTTGAACATAATCTGTGCGCCCTGATGCAGGGTGATAGCGGCGGTCGCGCCCCCGTAAAACGCGCTCAGCCGATCCGCCACGAACCGATACGAGACCTCAGGGTCTGGATGGAAAAAGAGGCTCACCTCCAGCAATAGCTGTCGATACGCCTCCTCTGAACGGCTGCTGACGAAATCTGTCTTCTCCGCGACCATAGCCTTATTATAGCCTAAAGACGCTTGCTGAGACCTGAACTGGAAATGAATTCCCGATGAACGGCGCAGTGGGGTATACTACCCGCCCTACTTCTGGAAGGAGGTTCGCGTTCACTATGGCACAGCACTATCACCCGGGCACTATCTGCGTGCATGGCGGTCAGGAGGCGGATCCCGCAACGGGCGCCCGCGCCGTGCCGATTTATCAGACGACATCCTACCTGTTCGACAGCGTCGACCATGCCGCCAGCCTGTTCGACCTGAAGACGCCGGGCTTCATCTACACGCGCATTATGAACCCCACGCAGGGCGTGTTCGAGCAGCGCGTGGCGATGCTGGAAGGCGGCATCGGCGCGCTGGCGGTCGCATCGGGGCAGGCGGCGGAAACGCTCGCGATTCTCGCGATTGCCGACACGGGCGACGAGATTGTCTCCACCACCAGCCTGTACGGCGGCACCTACAACCTGTTCAAATACACCTTCCCGCAAAAGTTCGGCATCACGGTTCACTTTGTGGACCCGCGCGACCCCGACAACTTCCGCCGCGCGATTACGCCCAGAACCCGCGCGCTCTACATCGAAGCCATCGGCAACCCCAAGCTCGATGTGCATGACTTCGAGGCGATTGCCAACATCGCGCACGAGCATGGCATCCCGCTGATTGTGGACAACACTATCCCGACGCCCGTGCTGCTGCGCCCGTTCGACTGGGGCGCGGACATCGTGGTGCATTCCGCCACCAAGTTCATCGGCGGGCACGGCAACAGCATCGGCGGCGTCATTGTCGATTCGGGCAGGTTCAACTGGGACAACGGCAAGTTCCCCCAGATTACTGCGCCCGACCCGTCCTATCACGGGCTGAACTTCCGCGAGGCGTTCGGCGACATGGCGTACATCATCAAGGTGCGGGCGCAACTGCTGCGCGATCTGGGCCCCGCGCTCTCGCCCTTCAACGCCTTCCTGTTCCTGCAGGGGCTGGAGACGCTCCATTTGCGCATGGAGCGCCACAGCCAGAACGCGCTCCGCGTCGCGCAGTGGCTCAGCGAACACCCCAAGGTGGCGTGGGTGAACTATCCCGGACTGGAGACCAGCCCCTACTACGCGCTGGCGCGCAAGTATCTGCCGAAGGGTCAGGGCGCGATTGTGGGCTTCGGCGTGAAGGGCGGCTACGACTCCGCCGTGCGCGTGATTCAGCATGTGAAGCTCCATTCGCACCTGGCGAACATCGGCGACGCCAAGTCGCTGATTATCCACCCCGCCAGCACCACGCACCGCCAGCTCACCCCCGAACAGCAGCAGACAACGGGCGTCACGCCCGACTTCATTCGCCTGTCGGTCGGCATCGAGGATGTGACAGACATCATCGCCGACCTCGATCAGGCGCTGGCGCATGCGTAGGCTGCCATTCCCCGTGCATTAAACCAAAAGCCCCCAACCCGCAATCGGGTCGGGGGCTTGAAATAACGCCCGGTGCGGGCGATTACTCGCTGCTGCCGAATCCGAACAGCACCGCCAGCAGATCCGCGTCATCGATGATGCCGTCGCCGTTCACATCGCCGAAGGTCATCGTCTGCGTTTCCGCGGTGGGGTTGCACGAGTCCGTGCTCCAGCCGCCTGCAGGGCGGTTGAAGGTGACCTTCAGCCCGTTGTCCCAGCGGCGCACCGTGACAGAGGCGATCTCCGCAGAGACAGGCAGCGTGAATCGTCCGTTCTCGTCCAGGTAGGTGGTGAAGCGCGAGGTGAACGGGGTTGCCGCGTCGTTGACCACCTCCACATCGACGATGTTGCGGCGGAGGGCTTCCTCGATGCCCTCGTCAGGGTCGCCTGCAGGGTCGTCGTCGAACTCAAAGGCGAGCGGATCGCTCGGCTTGGCGCGATCATTCAGCGCGCTCATGTCCACCGTGCCTGCGAAGTTATGTGTGCCGCGAATGGCGAGATAGAACGAGCCCTGCGGCAGACCAGAAAACACGGAGCCCCCCGTGACCGCAGTGAAAGCAGTTGGCGGGTTCGCGATGCGGAAGTAGCCCCGTCCGGGAAGCACCGAGACATTGCCAGGCGTGCTGTTGGCAGTCATCGGACCGATGTTCGCAAGGTTGATGGTGGAGTTGAGCGAGTCCGGCGTCGCGGCGACCCAGAACGCCTTGGGCACAGGCAGGCTGGGATCTACGGGAACCGTAACCAGGATGATAACAAACCCGGGCGGGTTGCTCGCAGGCGGGATGGTTAGAGTGAAGGTTCCGCTCGCAATCGACGCGCCTGCCGCCGTGCCAAACAATCCATTCCACGGGTGGATATCCAGTTGAAGCGCCAGATTCCCGCCAATTGGGTCTACAGAGATCAAAGCAAAAGTGATCTCGGAGATACAGGCGACAGGGGTTGTCGTGTCGTATCCCGTCGTACCTGCTGGGTCAGGCGCGCCGCCCAGCAGCACCACATCGTCGCCAAGCGTGCGTCCACCTGCGAAGGTGAAGTACGAAAATCCATACGCGCCAGCGTCGCTCCAGCGCGCGAACATGGTCTGCAGGTAGAGGTAGGGATCGGGGGTTGCGCCTGCGGGCTGGAAGTCGCCGCGCAGGTCGATTCGGTGGATGGTGGGGCGCCCTGTGAAGGTGAGGGTGCGGACGCCTTCCTCAGTCAGCGTCGTCGCTGAAACGGACTTCTGCGCAAAAGCGGCGCCTGTGAACGCCATCGTCGTCAGCGCTACCGCGCTCAGCAAAGTAAAGCCTTTCATAGGTGACCTCCTAAGGTGAAATTTGTCCGCCTTGAAGCGGACGCCCTTAATTATACCCCAGTTTTTGCGCGAATCAACAGTTTCGCGTCGCAATTGCCCAGTAATTCTGCTGGGAAAGGGTTTTCGCAAGGGTTTGGGCGTGGTCTTCGGATTCGCACAGCGCCGCATGCGCCGCGCCGCTGCCACACAGAATCACGCGCCGCGCGCCCTCCCGTTCCATCAGGCGGCGTACCTGCTGGAGCGCAGGGATGGCTTCCAGAATCGGCGCGTCGAAATCGTTGTGCAGCAGGGGCGCGAGCTGGTCAGGCGTGCGAATCGTCGGCAGGGCGCGCCGCAGGCGTTCGGTATGGATAGGGCGCGCGGCGTCGCTGTAGTCGCCTCGCTTCAGTTGCGCATACGCCCAGCCTGTAGGGACGCCCACCCCATGGGGTTTCGCCAGCACCCACCAGAAGGGCGGCAGTGTCGGCAGGGGCTGGAGCCGCTCGCCCCTGCCCCGCGCGAGCGCGCACCCGCCCCTGAGGAAAAACGCCACATCCGCACCCAGCGCACGGGCGAGCGCGTGCAGTCGCTCCTCCGAGAGGGCGCAGTCCCAGCGCGCCGCCCACTGATTGAGCAGTTTCAGGGCGAGCGCGGCGTCGCTGCTGCCGCCGCCAAGCCCCGCCTGCGACGGGATGCGCTTGGCAAGCGTCGCGCGCCATGAATGCGTGCCCTCACCCCCTGCCCCTCTCCCACAGCGTGGGAGAGGGGAGTCGACTTCCCCCTCTCCCGCCACGCGGGAGAGGGCATCACACGCCTCCGCAAACCGCGCCACCGCCTGCCACACCAGATTGCGCGAGTCGGTCGGGATTGTCTCGTGTGCAGGCGCGCCGTCCCCGATAACGCGAATCGCGCCGCGTGCAGGGTCAAAACGCTCGGGCGGGGGCAGCTCCAGCATCAGCGTGTCGTACAGCTCCAGCGTGTGCATCACGCTGGCGACTTCGTGATAGCCGTCGGGACGCCGCCCCAGCACCTCCAGCGTCAGGTTCAGCTTCGCGGGCGCGCGCCCCTCAAGCGTCCTCATCCGACACAATCCTCAGACGCAGCTCGCGCAACTGCTCCTCGCTCACGGGCGACGGCGCGCCGAACATCAAATCCACCATCGCCGTGTTTTTGGGGAAGGCAATCACATTCCGTATCGTCTCGTCGCCCGCCAGCAGCATCACGAGACGGTCGATGCCGGGCGCAATCCCGCCGTGCGGAGGCGCGCCGTACTCGAACGCCTCCAGCAGATGCCCGAACCGCTCCTGAATCTCGGCATCTGAGTAGCCCAGCAGCTTGAAAATCTTATCCTGCAGGTCGCGCCGATGGATACGGATACTGCCGCTGGCAAGTTCACTGCCGTTGCACACGAGGTCGTAGCAGTTCGCGCGCACTTTGCCGGGATCCGTGTCCAGCAGCGGGATGTCTTCCTCGCGCGGGGAGGTGAAGGGGTGATGCGACGGGTTCCAGCGTCCCTCGTCCTCGTCCCACTCCAGCAGGGGGAAGTCCACCACCCACGCAAACGCCATCAGGTTCGGGTCTGCCAACCCCAGTGTCTGCCCCATGCGATGGCGCAGGCGGCTGAGGCACTCGTGAACGATTCGGGGCTTATCCGCGACGATGGCGAGCAGGTCGCCCGTCTGTGCGCCCGTGCGGTCGCGAATCGCCTGCAGCTCGGCGTCTGAGAGGAACTTCGCGATGGGTGAGCGCACGCCCTCGCTGGTGAAGGCAATCGTCGCCAGCCCTTTCGCGCCGAATCGCTTCACAAACTCGGTCAGATCGTCGGTCTGCTTGCGCGAGTAGTCGGCGCAGCCGGGCAGACAAATCGCTTTGACCATCCCACCTGCCTCGATCACGCCGCGAAACGCCTGAAACTCCGTCTGGCGCAGCAGGTCGGTGAGGTCGTGCAGCTCCAGCCCGAAGCGCAGGTCGGGCTTGTCCGTGCCGTAGCGCGCAATCGCTTCGTCGTAGGTCAGGCGCGGGAAGGGCTTTATCACGCGCTTATCCGTGCAGCTTTCAATCATCCCGATGTAGAGTTCCTCGATGAGGTTGAGGATGTCGTCCTGCGTGACGAATGACATTTCGAGGTCGAGCTGGGTGAATTCGGGCTGGCGGTCAGCGCGGGGGTCTTCGTCGCGGAAGCAGCGGGCAATCTGGAAGTAGCGTTCGACGCCCGCGACCATCAGCAGCTGCTTGAGTTGCTGGGGCGACTGGGGCAGCGCGTAGAACTTGCCCGGGTAGAGGCGGCTCGGTACGAGGTAGTCGCGCGCACCTTCGGGCGTGCTTTTGATGAGGATGGGCGTCTCCACCTCCAGAAAGCCGCGCGCGGAGAGGAAATCGCGGATGTATTTCACGATGCGGTGGCGCAGCGCCAGCCGCTGGTACATCGCAGGGCGGCGCAAGTCGAGGTAGCGGTAGCGCAGCCGCACGCTCTCATCGACTTCCAGAGCCTCCTCATTCAGCTGGAAGGGCGGCGTTTTGGAGGGGCTGAACACATGGAGCGCGTGTGCGAACACCTCGATTTCGCCAGTCGCCAGCTTGGGGTTCTCGGCGCCGGGGCGTCGGCAGCGCACCTCGCCCGCAACCGCGATGCAGTATTCCACGCGCAGGTCGCTTGCCTGCTCGACCAGCGCCGCGTCCATCGCAGGGTCGAACACCACCTGCACCAGTCCCGTGCGGTCGCGTAAATCCACGAACACCAGGCCGCCCAGATCGCGCACGCGATGCACCCAGCCGTTGAGTCGAACCTGCGCGCCTGCATGCGCCGGGCGCAAAATACCGCATTCGTGCGTCCGTTTCCAGTTCTCCATAGCGCGGGCATGATTGTACCCGTCAGCAGAGGCGTCCGCGAATGTTAAATTCGCTCAAAATTATGCCAAAACCCCATGAAAACGGCTGCTGCGCCCTTGACAATTCCCTGTCAAATGTGCTATAATGTGATTGCGCTGCGCTGGTTCGCCCCAGCGCAGTAGTCCACCCTCAGAAAGGAGGATGTCTATGACGCGATGGAATAAACTGATGATGAGCGTTGCAGCGGCAGTCGCTGTTGCAGGCGCCTACGCTTCAGGCTGGAATGTGACGATTATCAACAGCACGGGCGTGCTGAACCCGGGCAATGTCGTAACGAATGTCCCGGCGATTGTTATTTCGAACCCGCTGCCTCAGGTGACTTTCGATGTCGCAAACGGCAACCCGAACCCGATTCTCGTCGGCGATGGCACTGCCTTTACCAACGGCACTTTCTCGGGTGTCTACTCGATTAACGACGCCTCGAACTCCAAGGCGCCTCTGACGGGCTTCAACTTCGTGGTGAGCGGCTTTGTGCAGGGCACGGGTCGCATCGTCTGGTTCAAGAAGGTCGTTGACCGCGACACGAGTGAAGTTCTGTACGACGGCAGTGGCGTCTTTCTGGGCGGCGCGTATGCGGGCGGCGCTGACGGCGCGTTCAGCATGAATGTCCCGATTACGCTTTCGATGCCCTCCAGCAACTTCACTGTGTTCGAGGTCTTCATTCTCGATATCGCGGGGGCTCCCGCGCCGGGTGTGGACACGGCAGGTCTGCTGCTGGTGGAGCAGGACTGGGTGCCTGAGCCTGCGAGCCTGATTGCGCTGGCGACGGGTCTGGGCGCGCTCGCCCTGCGACGCCGCAAGAAGTAAGTCCGACTTCCTTTCCGGGCGTAACAGAATAGGGCTGAGAGACAACTCTCAGCCCATTTTTCGTTTGCCTGTAGCCAGCGCGCAGGGTTTACTGGAGTGCAGCGGTGGTCAGGTCGCTCTCGCCGGCAGGCGGCAGGTCTTCGCCCTTGACGAACACGATTTCGTTGCTCTCGTTGAGCCGCGCGATAATTGTGTCGCCCTCTTCGAAGCGCCCCAGCAGCAGCTGCTCCGAGAGCGGGTCTTCGATCATCTGCTGCACCACGCGGCGCAGCGGGCGCGCGCCGTAGTTCGGGTCGTAGCCCTTCTGCGCCAGCAGCTCTTTCACCGCAGGCTCCAGCACCAGACGCATGTTGTGTCCGGCGAGCTGTTCCTGCACACGCGCGACCATGATGTCCACAATCTGCAGAATCTCGTTGCGCGTGAGCGGATGGAACACGATGACCTCGTCCACGCGGTTGAGGAACTCTGGGCGGAAGAGCTTCTTCATCTCTTCCATAATGCGGTTGCGCATCGCTTCGTAGGCGCGCGGGTCTTCAGGATCTGTCGCCTTATCGCGGCGCAATCCGATGCCTGCCTCCTCCACGACCGAGCGCACGCCCACATTGCTGGTCATGATGATAATCGTGTTGCGGAAGTCGACCACATGCCCCTGCGAGTCGGTGAGGCGTCCGTCTTCCATCACCTGCAGCAGCAGGTTGAACACATCGGGGTGCGCTTTCTCGATTTCGTCCAGCAGCACCACGCTGTAGGGCTGGCGTCGCACCGCTTCGGTCAGCACACCGCCCTCCTCGTAGCCGACATAGCCCGGCGGCGCGCCAATCAGGCGGGAGACATTGAACCGCTCCATGTATTCGCTCATGTCGATGCGGATGAGGTTGTTCTCGTTGTCGAACAGGTAGCCCGCCAGCGCGCGCGCCAGCTCGGTTTTGCCGACGCCTGTGGGACCGAGGAAGATAAAAGTACCCATCGGTCGCTTGGGGTCTTTAAGCCCGGAGCGTGCGCGGCGCAGGGCGCGCGCGACAGCGGAGACCGCGTCGTGCTGCCCAATCACGCGGCGGTGTAGTTCGTCCTCGATGTGCAGCAGCTTCTGCGTCTCGCTCTCCACCAGCCGCGCGACGGGGATGCCCGTCCAGCTCTGCACGATATGGGCGACATCGTGTTCGGTGACCAGCGTGGTCATCTCCTGGCGCGAGGCTTCCCATTCCTCTTCCATCGCCTCGATGCGCTCCTGCAGGGCGACCTTGCGGTCTTCCAGCGCGTCCAGTCGGTCGAAGTCGTTCTGCTGGCGCGCGCTGGCGATTTCCTTCTGCACCATCTCCAGCTCGCCCTTGGCTTTGCGCAGTTCGAGCGGCGGCAGGGTCTGCTGCAGCTTCACGCGCGAGGACGCCTCATCGATAAGGTCAATCGCCTTGTCGGGTAGGAAGCGGTCGGTGATGTAGCGGCTGGAGAGTTTGACCGCTGCTTCGACCGCGCTGTCGGTGATAATCACGCGGTGGTGTGTCTCGTAGCGATCGCGCAGCCCCTTGAGGATTTGTACCGCCTCTTCGGGCGACGGCTCACGCACCTGTACGGGCTGGAATCGTCGCTCCAGGGCGGCGTCGCGCTCGATGTATTTGCGGTACTCATCCTGCGTGGTCGCGCCGACGCACTGCAGTTCGCCGCGCGCGAGGGCAGGCTTCATGATGTTGGAGGCGTCGATCGCGCCCTCTGCCGCGCCCGCGCCGATAAGCGTGTGCAACTCGTCGATAAACAGAATCACATCGCCCTGCGCCTTGCGCACTTCGTCCAGCACACGCTTCATACGCTCTTCGAACTCGCCGCGATACTTCGTGCCCGCGACCAGCCCCGCCAGATCCAGCGAGATGAGCCGCTTGTTGCGCAGCTGGTCCGGTACATCGCCCTGCACGATGCGCTGCGCCAGCCCTTCCACGATGGCGGTCTTGCCCACGCCGGGCGGTCCCACCAGCACCGGGTTGTTTTTCGTGCGTCGCGCCAGAATCTGCATCACGCGCTCGACCTCGTTATGGCGCCCAATGACGGGGTCCAGCTTGCCCTGTCGCGCCATCTCGGTCAGGTCGCGTCCAAACTCATCGAGGGTGGGCGTGCGCGAGCGTTGCGGGCGCGAGGCAGGCGCAGGCTGTCCCTCATGCTCCTGCAGGTTCATCACCTCGCGGCGGGCGCGGTCGAGTTCGACGCCGAGTTTGTGCAGTACGCGCGCCGCCAACCCCTCACCCTCGCGAATCAAGCCCAGCAGCAAATGTTCCGTGCCGATATAGTTGTTGTTCAGTTGCCGCGCCTCGTCATAGGCAAGGTCGATCACACGCTTGGCGCGCGAGGTGAGTTGCATCTCCGCGCCGTAGCGCGCCTCGCTACGGGTGGCGTAGCGTTCAATCTCATTGCGAATGCGCTGCAGGCTCACCCCCATCCGATCCAGAATACGCGCCGCGACGCTGTCCGACTCCCGCACCAGCCCCAGCAACAGGTGCTCGGTGCTGACCTGAGACTCACCCAGCCGCTGCGCCTCTTCCTGCGCATAGAAGATGACCTTCCGCGCGCGCTCCGTAAAGCGTTGCCACATCATTCTCGACCCTCCAGCGCGGCATAGTCGCCGTCATCTATTTGGACAACATCGTATCGATAGAATGTTTCCATACAACCTCCAGTGATTCATCAGGAGATGCTCGCCAGCCGAATTATCGGCGACTGAAGTCTAATTTCTCCCCGCCTATATTGTAGCACAATTCGGGGGGCTAAATGCAAGGGGGAAGGGCGTGTTTCGAGGGTGAGGCGGGTATACTCACACGCAGAAATGCCAGCACGCAGGCGGTTCGCGCAGGAAGAGATCTATTTGCGGCCGCGGCGCTTCCGCCAGACGCCGAAGTCGTTCCTCATCGCCTTCGCGTACGCGATGGGCGTGTCTGTGCTGCTTTCTGCTTGCCAGAGTCGGACCGAGTCGCGTGTGCGAATAGACTTCTCACGCACAGCGCAGATGCTGGCGCTTGCGCCCGCCCCTGTGCCTCCGATTCAATTGCCTGCGCAGTCGGTTGTCGCCGCGCCCGACGCTTCTGTGCTGCCCCGTCTTGAGGCGCCTGCGCCCACCGAGGCGCTTCGCAGGCGACGCGCGCTCGCGCTGGAGAGCATCGAGCAACAGCGCGCCGCCGTGCGCGAGCAACTCCTGCAGGCGCGCCTGCAGGGCTTGCCCGAACTGGAGGCGCGCTGGGCGGCGGAACTGCGCGCCGAGTACGACCTGGGCGCCCTCCGCGCGGAACACGACGCCGCATGGCGCGAGGCGTTTCAGGCATACGGACAGGCGCGCTTCCCCCTGCTGGTCGCCTTAATCTTTACCGCGCCCGACAGCGACGCCCGCCGCAGTGCGCAGGCGCAGTTAGACCAGCATGACCGCGCATGGCAGCAGCGTGAGCAAGCCCTTGCGGCGGCATACCAGGCGCAGCGAGAGCGAATCGAGCAGGAGATTGCCGTGCGCGTGAACGCCCGCAGGCGCGAGTATGTGCGCAATGCCGAGCAGGAGGTGCAGGCGCAGTTAGCGGATCAGCCTGACCCTGCCGCGCTGTACCTGCCGCCGCCGCAGACGCCGTCGCCCGCGCCCACGCGCAAGGCATCCACCCCACCCCTGCGCGTCAGCCTGCCTGCACAGCTCCTGCACGACGCCCCGCACGCACGACTCGCCGTGAACGAGCGCATGCGCCAGCAGATTCTGCGCCAGCTCGCGCAGGAGTGGGCAGATACGCACGGCTACACACTCACAAACGATCCGAACGCGCCCGACCACACCGACGCATTCGTGCGCTACCTGCTCGCCAGATAGCTCAGCATCGCCCAGAGCCAGTATTGCCCCGCGGGGTGATAGCGCAGGGTGATGGGCGTGTCGCCCTGATGTCCCGCGAAGTGGAGCGTGCTGACCAGCAGCCTGCCCGCGCCGAGATGCGCCTCCGCCAGGTAGGTATGGGTGTACCCCGTGCGCGTGTCGACGCGCCGCCAGATGGGGCACAGGAGCGCGTCCAACAGTGCGTCTGCCTGCAGCGCGAAATCAGTGCTGAACGCAAACAGGCGCGCGTCCAGATACTCTGGGCGCGGCAGGCGCTCCCAGAGCGGATGGGGCAGGAACTGGTGCGCCGCCTCGCGCCAGAAGGGCAAACGCACACACGCGGGCGTCGGCGTGGGCATCAGCCACAGCGCACATCCCCCCTGCTCCACAAACGCCGTGTGCGACGGCTCCCAGTGCGTGGTGAGCAGCACACTTCCCACAGGAGGCGCGTCGCCCCCTTGCAGGCGCACAAAGTTTTCGGGCGTCGGCAGTCCCCAGAGCGCGTCCGTCGGGTCGTACACACACACCTGCCCCAGCGACTCCCACGCAGGCACGGGATAGACGCCCCAGCGCCACTCGTTCGCACTCACCACCGCGCCCGACGAATCGTGCAGTTCGGCGACAAAGCGCACGCTCGTCGGCAGGGGCGTATCAGGCAGCCTCAGCTCCGCCTGTGTCAGGAAGGCGACGCCCCCTGCAATCCGTCCGACAGGCGCTTCGCCTGCCTGCACGCGCTCACCCGACTCTGTCTCCAGCCGCCAGTGCAGAGTCGCGTTCTCAAGGGGCGCGCCGTAGTGCGACACACTCAGGCGTGGGTAGACCGTGCGCCCTGCAAGGTGATTGTACGGGTCGGGGTTCACCGGGCGGTCGCCGCCCGCAATCCAGTCGCGCCGCCGATGCCAGTCCAGCAGCAGCACGGTATCGGCGTTGAAACCTGTATAGGTTTCGGGCGTAATCTTCAACATTCCGTGCTCATCGAGGATGCCAGCCGTGCTGATCGGCGTGTCCTTCAGCCCCGTGACCACATAGCCCGAAGTGTCCTGCATCGCGCGCATCGTCTCCAGCACGAGTTTATGGTAAGCAACCGTCTCAAGACGCGAGGTGCGCACAAGTTCGGGCAGCGCGTCGGCGACGCCCGCCTTGTGCAGCCGCTCCTCGACAAAGGGCGTCTCAAAGAACCAGCGCACGCCCTGCGGATTCACTTCGGGGTCGCGCGAGAGCCACCAGAGCTGCTCGGCAGGCGTATGCTGGCGCAGGGTCATAAAGTCGCGCATGGTATCGTGGTCGGCGAACTCGCCCTGCAGCCATGGCGCGGGTGTGCGAGGCGTGTCCAGAAAGGCGCGGAAGGTCGTCCGCGCGAAGTGGGCGTCGCCGTAGAGGTGGTAGTCAGCGAAGTCGGCGTACTCCTGCAACGCGCCGCCGTAGCATTCGCCGCCGCCGCTATTGTCGCGCACCAGCGGGCTGCCTGTGAGCTGTTTCACCAGCGCGTACAGCTCGCCCAGCGCGTCGCTGGGGAAACGCGCCGACAGCTCGCAGCCCAGCGTCCACAGGATTATCGACGGGTGGTTGCGCGTCTGGCGCACAATCGCCGCGTATTCGCGTTGCGCCTGCGCAATCTGCTCGGCGTCCATCTGCGGCAGCCACAGCGGTAGCTCCAGCCACACCAGCATCCCCAGCGCGTCGCACAGGCGCAGATACTCGCGACCGGGAACCCACAGGCACGCCTTGAGCAGATTGAACCCGCACTGCTGGGCGGCGCATAGCTCGCGCGCGGCGGTCTCGTGGTCGGGATTCGGCGCGTGCGTGTGCAGGTACCAGCCCCAGTGCAACACGCCGCGCGGATAAATCGGCTGCCCATTCAGCAGGATGGTTGCGCCGTCCACAGCAACCGTGCGCAACCCGAACGCGGTCTCGAAGGCGTGGCTGCGCCGTCCCTCCTGCCAGACCTCCGCCGTCAGGCGGTACAGGCGCGGCTGGGCGGGCGACCATGGCTGCGGGTCGGCAATCTGCAGCGCGTGCGTCCATCGGGGCGCGCTGGCTTCGAGTTGCGCCTCGGCGACTGTGCGTCCGTCGGGGTCATGCACTGTGAGGCGAACGGTAGCAGGGAGCGCGCCGCCCAGTGCGCCCTCGATAATCACCTGCCCGTTTGCCTCACCGCGCACCCACAGGTCGCACAGCCACGACTCGCCCGTCTCGAACACCCACACAGGCTGCCACAGCCCCCCAAACGCGCACGACACATACGGCAGGAACCCGCTCAACACCTGCGGCACAGGGTAGGTCGCCCCGCCGTTTTTGGTAATCTGTACGCGCAGGTGGTTTTCGCCTGCTCGAAGCGCGTCAGTGATGTCCCAGCAAAAGCTATCCCAGATGCCGCGATGCACGCCGATGGGCGCGTCGTTCAGAAACCCGCGCGCCTCGTAGCTCGCGCCCCCAAAGTGCAGCCAGTAGCGCTTACCCCGTTCAGGGCGCGCCTCGAACGCGCACCGATAGGCGCACGGACCCTCGAACGCGCGTGGGACGCCATAATCCTCCCACGCGCTGGGCACGCGCACGGGAATGGACCTGCCCTCTACCTCCAGCGTCCACTCGTGCAGGGGGACTGCCGATGCGTGTGTGTGTTCTGTGAGCAGGGGAGCGTGAGCTGCTGCCTCAGGTGCTATCATACGAAAATGGTACCTGCTCTCCTAATGCCGAAAGTGCCGTATCCCGGTAAACACCATCGCGACGCCCAGTTCGTTGGCGGCGGCGATGACTTCAGGGTCTTTTTTCGAGCCGCCCGGCTGCACAATCGCACGGACGCCCGCCCGCGCCGCCAGCTCAACGCTGTCTGGGAAGGGGAAGAAGGCATCCGACGCCAGTGACGCGCCCTGCGCCCGCTCGCCCGCCTGCTCCAGCGCGAGCCGCACCGAGCCGACACGGTTCATCTGCCCCGCCCCGACGCCCCACACCACACCGCCGCGCGCGACCACGATCGCGTTCGATTTGACATGCTTAACCACGCGCCACGCGAAGTGCAAATCGCGCCACTCGCTCTCGGTCGGGATGCGCTCGGTGATCACCTGCAGCGCGTCGGGGTTCCAGTCCAGTGTGTCGCGCTCGGTGTAGAGGACGCCGCCCGTAAGGCTGCGCAGGGCGTAGCCGCGCATCTGATCGGGCGGGAGCAACTGCCCTGTGCGCAGCAGGCGCACATTCTGCCCCCAGCCCTTGCGCTCCTGAAACACCGTCAGCGCGTCAGGGGCGAACTCTGGCGCGAGAATCACCTCGAAAAAGGCGCCCGGCGCGACCATCGCTTCCGCCGCCTCGCGGTCAATCGGGCGGTTGCAGGCGACAATCCCGCCGAACGCCGACACGGGGTCTGCCTCCAGCGCACGCAGAAACGCCTCCGTGAGGCTGTCGCCCAGAGCGACGCCACATGGGTTCGTGTGCTTGATAATCGCGCAGGCAGGCTCGGTGAACTCGCGCACCAGCTCCAGCGCGGCGTCGGCGTCCAGCAGGTTGTTGTACGAAAGCTCCTTGCCCCAGAGTTGCTCGGCGGTTGCGATACAGCCCGCAGGGGCGAACGGCTCGCGGTAGAACGCCGCCTGCTGGTGCGGGTTCTCGCCGTAGCGCAGTCGCTGGGCGAGGCGGAAGGTCGGCGTCAGCGTCTCCGGCAGCGCGCCGTCGGGGTCGTAGCGGCGGAACCAATCGGCAATCAGCGCGTCGTACTCGGCGACATGGGCAAACGCGCGATACGCCAGCATCGCGCGCTCATCGCGGCTAAAACCGCCCGCCTGCAACCGCGCCGCCGCCCACTCGTAGTCTGTCGGGCGCACCACCACCGCCACATGCTCGAAATTCTTCGCCGCCGCGCGAATCAGCGTCGGACCGCCGATGTCGATCTGCTCAATCTGCTCGGTTTCGGACGCGCCCGCCCGCAACGCCTGCTCGAATGGGTACAGGTTCACCACCACCAGCTCGATGGGGGGGATTCCCAGCTCGTGCAGGGTTTGCTCGTGTTCGGGCAGGCTGCGGTTCGCCAGCAGCGCGGCGTGAATACGCGGGTGCAGGGTCTTGACGCGCCCATCCAGAATTTCGGGGAAGCCTGTCCAGTTGCTGACCTCCTGCACGGGCAGTCCCCCATCGCGCAGGGCGCGCGCTGTGCCGCCCGTTGACAAAAACTCGAAGCCCAGCGCGTGCAGGGCGCGGGCAAACGGCTCCAGCCCGCGCTTGTCGGAGACGCTGATGAGTGCGATTCGCGGCATACGATTCAGGATACCCCACACGGGCGCACGGAATGGGGTATTGCAGTGAACCCCCTCCAGACGCGAATCAAAAGCGCGTCCCTGCCGAAGCAGAGACGCGCCGCGAGTGATGGCGTCCGATTTCGTTCAGCGGCGGCGACGGCGCGCCAGCAATCCGACGAACCCCGTGCCCAGCGCAATCAGCGACGCTGGTTCAGGAACCATCATCGCCAGATTCTGGGTCTGGGGGTTGTCGATGCTGCGCAGGAAGTAGTAGTAGTCCGCCTGACCTGCCGTCGCGCTCAGCAGTGAGTTGGCATACCCCACAACCGTGGCGTTCTGACTGTACTCGAACACATCCCCGCTCAGGTTGTCGGGGTTGCCCAACGAATGGTCGTGCGCGACTTCCCACATCGCAATCTGGAAGGCGCGTCCCTTGTTGTTCAGGTCGGAGCCTGTGATGAAGGTGTCCTTCAGATTCAGCAGCGCGCCGACGCGACCATACGCCAGCCACAGCTCGTAGGTGTAATTCTGGCTGAAGTTAATCACATGGTCCAGGTCGACGCAGAACGCCTGACTCTTGGGCGCGGTTGTCGTGAGATTGAACACGCCTGCCGTTGTGGTGGACGGGTTCGTATTGTAGGTAATCTGCACGGAACCGCCGGGCGAAATACTGTTCAGCGTCAGAGACACTGTGCCCAGCAGGGACACTTTATCGTTGTTGAACAGCGTCGCGTTGGCAAAAGCGCCGCTTAGCAGCACAGCGCTCAACCCAATCGTTGCTCCCAGAAGACCGTAGTGTTTGTTCATGGTTGCCTCCCGACTGCCAATCGCAGTCGAGAGGAACAATAGCGCAGTGCGTGCCAATTCGCGCGAATCCTGCTGTCAGCCCTACGGGGTTGCGCTCGAAAACTGGTACGAAGACGGGCGTCAGCCCTCTTCGACAGGCGAGAAGTAGATGACCGTCACCAGGTCGTCCATCGACACGGGGCGGTCGTAGATACGCTCCAGTAGGGCAATCACATCTTCTAAGGTGCGGAACTCCGGGTTCTCGCGCTCGATGTCGCGCGGGCTGAGGTCAGCAATCGGCTTGACCTCCACGCGATCCAGAATCGCTGTGAACAGTCGCTTGCGCTTGCCGAAGCGCGGTCCGACCGTAATCCACACAATCTGCCCTGCGCTGTATTTTCGGGACTTGTCTCCCAGTCGTATCGTCGCCGTTTTGCGCAGGGAACGCAGCATATCCTCATACAGGTCCGTGTAGAAGTTCAACGCGAACATAGAGATCATCCCTCTCGGTTATTCCATAGTTTGGATTTCGCCACGGCTCCGACGACTCCTGCTACAGATTCGACAGCATGCGCTTGATGTTTTGCAGGCAGCGGGCGGCGGCTTCAATCGGCGGGCGATGGTAGCGCTCCTGCTCCACAATCAGCCATTCCCACTGGTGTTGCAAGGCGAGGCGCAGGATGGCGGACATGTCAATCGCGCCCTCGCCGACCTCCACATCGTGCATCTCAGGCTTGCTGAGGTAGTCTTTCAGGTGCAGCGCGCGGATACGGTCCGCGTACTGCTGGCACAACTCTACGGCGTTCGCGCCGCCGTACTCCACCCAGTAGGTGTCGGGCTCCAGATAGAAGTAGCGCGGGTCAGTGTTCGCCATCAGGATGTCGATGGCGCGCGCGCCGTCGTGCTCCACAAACTCGTAGCCATGCAGATGGTACAGGAACGGCACATTCCCCGCCGCCAGCGATTCGCCAATCCGATTGAACCGCTCCGCGATGCGCTTCCAGTCGTCCGCGGACTGACGCTGCGACTCATCGATCCAGAAGGTCACGGCGTAGTGCCCGTTCCACTGGCGGCAGGCGTCGATGACCTGCTGCGGCTCGTTCTCCAGCGTGTTCAGGTCAAACCCCAGCCCGGCGATTTTCAGCCCCGTCTCCTGCAGCAGCTGCGCCATCGCGGGCGAGTGTTCGCCCATAAAGCCAGTCGTCTCGATGTATTCGTAGCCCATCTGCGCGACAGCGCGGATGGTTCCCTCAAAGTCCGCCTTCAAATCGTCGCGCAGGGTGTAGAGTTGCAGTCCGATTTTGGGTTGCATTGTGCGCCTCCTTCCAGAATGGTTATAAGTAGGGGTTCGTTGCCCGTTCGACGCCAACGGTCGTGTCAGGTCCGTGTCCGGGGTGCAGAATCGTGTCGTCGGGCAGCGGCATCACGCGCGTGTGCAGATGTTCGCGCAGGGTGTGCATATCCGCGTAGGGGATGTCCGTGCGTCCGACGCTGCCCGCGAAGATGGCGTCGCCACAGAACAGGCGCATCGGCTGTGTGTTTTTCAGCAGGAACCCCAGATGTTCGGGCGCGTGCCCGCGCAGATCGAGCGTTTCGAACGCCAGCGCGCCGATGCAGAACTCGTCGCCCTCCGCCAGAAATCGGTCTGGCGCAGGCACAGGCTCGGTGGGCGGCAGATTCAGATACACAGGATGCTCATGCGCCTGCTGCGCCCACAGCTCCCACTCGTTGCGGGCAATCCAGAACGGCGCGCCTGTGTGCGCCTGAACCGCGCGCACGCCCACCACATGGTCAAAATGCCCGTGCGTCGCCAGAATCGCCGCGACGGGCGGGTCGCCCAGCGCACGCAGCCGCTCCAGAATGCGCTCAGGCTCCAGTCCGGGGTCAATCACGGCGGTCTGGCGGGTCGCCACGCACTGCACCAGGTAGCAGTTCGCCTGCAGCACGCCCAGCGTCAGTTTCTCGATATGTACCATCAGGGCATGTAGGTCACCACTGCGGTCAGCACGAACATCGTCACGGCGAGAATCAGCGTCAGGCGCGACAGGTTATCGTCGAAGCCGGGCTTCGCCTTGCCGAACATGCTGTCCGCCGCGCCCGGACTGAAGATGCCCTCCGAACGCGAAGTCTGAATCGCGACCAGCCCGATAAAAGCCACCATGACAATGATGTCCATCCAGGTCAGCACTGCTTTTAAGATCTCCATTGTCGCTCCTCGTCGTAGTCTATGTTCTGGATCCGCTCTCGGATTTCATCGACGGGTTCCTCGAGCGATCGGGAGACTTCCTCGCCCGCTTTCTTGAATTCGCGCATGGCTTGTCCGACGGAGCGTGCGATTTCGGGCAGTTTGCGCGGCCCGAAAATCAGCAGCGCAATCACGAACAAGACCATGATTTCGCTAAAGCCAATGCTCCCAAACATAATTGCCTCCGCTCCACGCGGCGGGAGTATTATACCTCTAAGCGCTTGTGCGTTGTTTTGCAACCGCGCCCTTATCGGTGAGTGCGCTTCGCCTGCAAAGCCTTTTTGGAGTGCTGAAGCGCAGCTTCAGCATGCGCGGAAGCTCCGCTTCCGCACTCCATAAAGACGGCGCTTCGCGCACAAGTCGTAATCACACGGCAACGACACCTAAAACCCTGCCCATTCGAAGTAGGCGCGCGTCCATGCGGCGAAGGTCGCGCCGAAGAGCATCACCAGCAGCGCGCCGATTGCCAGAAACGGTCCGAAGGGCAGCATGGTAGGCGTCTCCTCGAAGGGTTCATCGGCAAGTTCCTCCTCGGTCTGACCGATCGAGGCGTAGACACGCTGTTGCACGCGGCGCGGGAGCAAGGTAATGAGCGCGTCCACCCAGAGTGTGTAGAGCAGGCACGACAACAGCAGGCTCCCCAGCGGTTCGGGCGGGAGCGGCGCCTCCGCGTCGTGGGTTTCGGCGTCGCGCGTGGGACGCGCACGGCGGGCGCGCCAGTAGCTCCATAGCCCGCCCAGAATCGCGCCTGTCGCGATCGAGACGCCGAACGCAACCAGCATGCCGGGCGCAAGCAGCAGCGCGCCCATTCCGCGCACGAGCTTGATGTCGCCGTGCCCCATCGCATCGCGCCGAAACGCAATCCGCCCCAGAATCGCAATCGCGCTGAACAGTCCTGCGCCGATCAGCGCGCCAATCGTCGCGTTGCGCAGGCTCAGGGCGCCCAACGACGTCCAGTCCCAGTCGGTCGGCGCGCCCTTCAGCAACCCCGCATGGAGCAAGCCCAGAATCAGCAGCGCGACATTCAGCTCATCGGGGATAATGTAGTGCTGCAGGTCGATGAAAAAAATCGCAATCAGCACGGACGCCGCCAGCGCGTACACCACAAACCGCAGCGGCGATTCGCCCACAATCAGCCACTGATGCCACAACCACGCCCACACGCCCGCGTTCCACAACTCCACCAGAAAGTAGCGCAGGGGTATCGGCGCACGGCAATAGCGACACTTGCCGCCCTGCAGCAGGTAGCTGAGCAGGGGGAACAGGTCGCGCACGCCCAGCCGATGCCCGCACTTCGGGCAGTGCGAGGGGGGGAAGGCTATCGAAAGGTTTCGGGGCAGACGGTAGATGAGCACATTTAAAAAGCTCCCTACCGCCGCCCCGAACGCGACGCCGAACACAATGCTCCACGCAGGAAGCATTACGACTGGTTCTGGCTGAGATTCGAGATGACCTCAATCATCGGCAGGAACATCGAGATGACGATGAAGCCGACGATAAAGCCCAGTAACACAATCATCACCGGCTCAATCGCAGCGGTGAGACTGGCGATGGTCATCTCCACCTCGTTCTCGTAGAAGTCGGCGATTTTGTTGAGCATGTGATCCAGCGAGCCCGACTCCTCGCCGACGCTGACCATATGGACGACCATCGGCGGGAACATCTTGCTGCGCTGGAGCGGGTCGGCGATTTTCTCACCTTCGCGGATACGCGCGCGCGATTCGATCACGGCGTCCGAGACGACCGAGTTGCCCACGACGCCCGCGACAGTCTCCATCGCCTGCAGTATCGGCACGCCCGACGCCAGCAGCGTGCCCATCGTGCGGCTGAAGCGCGCCATCACGATTTTGTGATGGAGCGGTCCGAACACGGGCACGCGCAGTTTGACCCGGTCGGCGACGCGCCGCCCCACGCGCGTACTCACGAACAACTTGTACGCAATTAGTATCGCGACCACCGCGATAATCACCACATACCAGCGTTGCGTGAACAGCGCGCTCAGGTCAATCAGGAACTGCGTCGGCGCGGGCATCTCCTTGATGCCCAGCTCCTTGAACAGGCTGGCGAACTGCGGCACGAGCCACGAGACGAGGAAAATCACAATCCCGACCGCCGCCAGCAACACAATCACCGGGTAGGTCAGCGCGGAGCGGATTTTGCGGCGCAGCTCCACATCCTTCTCAAGGAAGCCCGCGATGCGCTGGAGCGACTCTTCCAGCACGCCGCCGACCTCGCCCGCGCGGATCAGACCGATAATCAGCTGGCTGAACGCTTTCGGGTGGCGCGCCATCGAGCGGGAGAGGCTCTCGCCCGATTCGACGCGCGCAGACAGGTCCATCAGGATTTTGCGCAGGCGGGCGTTGTTGGTCTGCGCCTGCAGCACATCCAGACAGCGAATCAGCGACACGCCCGCGTCGAGCATCGTGGAGAACTGGCGGGCGAAGATGGCAAGGTCGCTCAGTTTCACGCGCCCGTAGCCGCCCGCAGGCACGCGCGGCGCCTTGCGGTCTTCGGACACCTCCAGCACCTGTAGCCCTTCCGCCTGAAGCCGCTTCTTCAGCTCTTCCGCGTTGGGCGCTTCTACCTTGCCTGAACGGGTCTGCCCGTTCGCGTCCCGAATCGTGTAGTTAAAGTACGGCATGGTCGCTTGCCTCCTGAGTGTTTAGCGTCCGCGCGGGGGCTGTGCGCCCGGCGCGCCCGGCACACCGCCCGTGGGCGCAATCATCTTGCGCAGCTCGTCGGGGTTAATCGCTCGCGACATTGCCTCCTCATAGGTCACCCAGCCCTTCACATACAGGTCGCGCAGCGACTGATCCATCGTCTGCATGCCCATCTGCCCGCTGGTTTGAATCATGGTGTGAATCTGGTGGGTCTTGTTCTCGCGGATGAGGTTGCGGATGGCGGGCGTGGCAATCATCACCTCGACGGCGGGCACGCGCCCCGGTTGACCCGCGCGCGGCAACAACTGCTGGCTGACAATCGCCTGCAGGTTGTTCGCCAGCTGAATGCGAATCTGCTCCTGTTGCCCCGGCGGGAACACATCGACGATACGGTCAATCGACTCGGCGGCGTTGTTCGTGTGGAGCGTGGCGAACACCAGGTGTCCCGTCTCGGCGGCGGTGATTGCCAGCTGGATGGTCTCCAGGTCGCGCATCTCGCCGACCAGAATCACATCGGGGTCTTCACGCAGCGCGGAGCGCAGCGCCGCCGCGAACGACTTGGTGTCCTGTCCCAGCTCGCGCTGGTTGATAATGCTGGAGCGGTGCTGGTGCAGGTACTCGATAGGGTCTTCAACGGTAATGATATGCACGCTGCGCTCGGTGTTAATCTGATTAATCATCGCCGCGAGCGAGGTGGACTTGCCTGACCCCGTGGGACCCGTCACCAGAATCAGTCCGCGCGGGCGGCGGGTGAGTTCTTCCAGCACAGGCGGCAGGTTCAGCTCGCGCACCGTCGGCACGCGGGCGGGAATCAAACGGAACGCCGCCGCGACTGCACCCTTATCCTTGTACACATTCACGCGGAAGCGCGCGATTTTGTGCAGGCTGTACGAAAAGTCCAGCTCGTAATTGGTTTCGAACTTCTGGATTTGTTCGTCGGTCAGGATTTCGTACATCATGCGCTGGGTCTGGGTCGGCTGCG
Source organism: Armatimonadota bacterium (assembly GCA_037442365.1). Lineage (GTDB taxonomy): Bacteria > Armatimonadota > Fimbriimonadia > Fimbriimonadales > GBS-DC > GBS-DC. Next base: position 49,831 of record JBBIQK010000001.1, read on the forward strand.
CTTTTTCGTAGTTGAGGCGTAGCAGCTGCCCATCCACGCGAATCACGGGCTCCACGAAGGGGCACAGGTGCAGGTCGGATGCGCCTTTCTCGGTCACGATGTAGAGCAGCTCGTCGATATGGGTATCTTCGAGGCTGCGCGGTTGCGCGACCGCGGGTTGTGCGGCAGGCGCTGTCGCCGCCCCGCCTCCGTGCGTCGGTGTGTTCGGCATCTGGTTCATTTGCATGGCTCGGTGAGACCTCCTGAGTATTAATAGAATCCTGCGGTGAAGACCACGCGGCGTACCTCGTCGGGTGTGGTCAGCCCCTCGAGGACTTTGACCAGTCCGTCCTCGCGCAGCTCTTTCATGCCGTTCGCTTTGGCGGCTTCCTTGATGTCGGAGAGCGGCGCGCGGCGCACAATCAACTCGGCGATTTCAGCGTTGACCACCATCAACTCGTAGATACCGACGCGCCCGGCGTAGCCGCGCCCGCGACAGTGGTCGCACCCGACGCCTTCCCAGATGGTGACCATCTGGTCGGGGTTCTCGATCTGGAACCCGAAGGCGCGCAGGTCGGCGGCGGGGATTTCGCGCGGCTCCTTGCAGTGCTGACACACGCGGCGCGCGAGGCGCTGCGCCATTACGCCCGTGACGGTCGCTGCAATCAGGTACGGCTCCACGCCCATGTCCACCATACGAATCACGGCGGAGGGCGCGTCGTTCGTGTGCAGCGTCGACAGCACCAGGTGTCCCGTCAGCGAGGCTTCAATTGCAATCTCCGCCGTCTCCAGGTCGCGCATCTCGCCGACCATGATGATGTCGGGGTCCTGACGCAGGAACGCACGCAGCGCACTCGCGAAGGTCAAACCCGCCTTGCGGTTCACCTGCACCTGCGAGATTCCCGGCAACTGGTACTCAATCGGGTCTTCAATCGTCAAGATGTTCTTTTCGACGGAGTTCAGTTTGTGGAGTACCGAATACTGGGTAGTCGTTTTGCCCGACCCTGTGGGACCGGTGGACAGCACCATGCCCTGCGGCTGGATGACCAGCTCTTCGAGGCGCGCCTGTGTTTCGGGGGTGAATCCGAGCTTGTTGAGTCCCAGCAACACACTGGTCTTGTCCAGAATACGCATGACGATTTTCTCGCCGTGCGGGGTCGGGATGGACGAGACGCGCAAGTCGTAGTCTTTGTTCTGGTAGCGGATGGGGATACGCCCGTCCTGCGGCAGGCGTTTCTCGGCGATGTTCATCTCCGCCATGATTTTGTAGCGGGAGATGAGCGGCGCCTGCACATATTTGGGCAGGGAGAGCGCTTCGTGCAACACGCCGTCGATTCGGTAGCGGATGCGCAGATTGCGGATTTGCGGTTCGACATGGATATCGCTGGCGCGTTCGTTGATGGCTTGCTGGATGATGGTGTTCGCCACGCGCACGATGGGACCTTCTTCGGCTTCGCGCAGCACGGCTTTTTCGTCGTCTTCGGCGTCGCCGCGCGCGCTATAGGCGGCGATGTCGGTCATCACGCTGCCGCGCAGGTCGGCAGGGCGCGCGGGCGCGTTGCCGTCCCCCGGCGCCGCCGGCGCGCCTTCGCCCGCCGCCGAGCCGCCGTATGCCTTGCGAATGGCGTCCTCAATCGCGCCGGGCGCGGCAATCACCGGGCGCACCGTGCAGCGCGAGTTGACACGCACATCGTCTATCGCCATCACATTGCTGGGGTCCGACATCGCCAGATAGAGGATGTTGCCGTCTTTTTTCACGGGGATCACATTGTAGCGCTTGGCGATATGCTCTTTGACCACATTGAGCGCGGACGGCTCCGGCTGCACACGGTCCAGATCCACAAACGGCATCCCCAGCTCGAACGCTTTCGCCTCATAAGCGTCGCGCTCGCTCACCAGCGTCTGGTCGAGAAAAATCTGAATCAGCTCTTTGCCCGTTGACTGTTGCACACGGCGAGCGTCTTCCAGCTGCTCTTGCGTGATGAGACCCTTCTCCAGCAGATATTCGCCTGCTGTTCTGCGTGTCATAGCCATTGGTTATCACTCCTACCCATATAGTCCCTGCCGCTCGTATGCGTACAATTATAGCACATCCGCACGAGCGTATGGTATAATCTTCTGCGAGCGGGACTCGATTCCTGCCGATTTGGAAGGAGGCGTATGAAAATGCGAACGCTGTGGTTGGTGGGATTGGCGGCGGTTGTGTCGCTGGGCAGTGCGCAGACGCGCACGCAACGCGGCGCGACTAAGCAAGAAGATGGGCGCGTTCCGATTGCGCAGGCGGCGCAGGAACTCGCGCAAAAATTTAAGGTACAGATTGTGGTGGACCCTGCGCTGACTCTGCGGGTGAACCCACCGCAGGCGGACGACCTGGAGCGCGCGCTCGACGAAATGACGACGCAGGCGCGCGATGTGGTCTGGCGCAAGGTCTACACCAACAAAGTGCTGGGCGCCGAGCCAAACGCCGAACAGATTCTGAGCGCGGTGCGCGCGCTTATCACCATCGAACTGGGCGGGGTGATGGTGGTCAATCCGCGCGCGGCGACGCTCAACTCGTTCGTGGCGAACTATCCCGCGCCGCCTGACCTGGAGAACACGCTGGAGCAGATGCAGCCGCCGTTCAGCGCGAAGCCCGTGTATGTGATTCTGAACCCCAAGCCGCAGGGGGCGACCGCTCTGCGCGGTTCCAAAACGGAACAGTTCGCCCAGATGCAGCAGCAGCTGATGGACCTGCTCGCGAAGATGAGTCCCGAAGAGCGCCAGCAGGCGTTGCAATCGGCGATGAGCATGTGGATGAACGCCGACCCGAACCTGCGCAACCAGATGATTTTTGAAGGCATGCGCATGTCGTTCGAATACTGGCAGACCCTCTCGCCTGAGCAGCAGCGCGAAATGATGGAGATGGGACGCAAGTTCTTCGAGCAGTATTTCGGCGGCGGTGGAATGCCCGACCTCTGAAAGCCCCTTTAAAAATGAGGGGGCGCAAATCGCTTGCGCTCCCTCTGTATCTCCTGCCCACAAGCATGTTTCTCGCAACAGATACCCTCTTTTCAGCAGGTAGTGCTTAGGGAATCCCAAGCCCCCAGCGCGCGGTGGTGAGCGCAATCAGCACCACAACGCCAATACAGAACAGATTCAGCGCCAGTCCTGCCCGCGCCATTTCGGCGATGCGTATCTCGCCTGAGGCGAACACAATCGCGTTGGGTGGCGTCGCCACAGGCAACATAAACGCCGCCGACGCGCTCACGGCGACGGGGATCGTCAGCAGGCGCGGGTCGATGCCCAGCCCGACCGCCGCCGCGCCCACCACGGGCAGAAAGGTCGCCGTCGTCGCCGTGTTGGAGGTCAGCTCCGTCAGGAAGATAATCAGCGTCGCCACCGCCAGCACAATGAGCCACACGGGCAGCGCGCCCAGCCCCTGCACACTCGCGCCAATCGCCTTCGCCAGCCCCGTGCTTTCGAACGCGCCCGCCAGCGCCAGCCCACCCCCAAACAAAATCAACACGCCCCACGGCAGACTCTCCGCCGTGCGCCAGTCCAGAATCGGCTTGTAGGGCGTGCGGGAGGCGGGCAGCAGAAAAAGCGTTAGCGCCGCGCTCATCGCCACAAACGAATCGGAAAGCGCGATGCCCAACTGCTTGCCGACCCACTCGCGCGCCAGCCAACCCGCCACCGCATACGCGAACACGCCCGCCACACACCGCTCGGCAAGGCTCCAGCGCGTGCGCGAGTCGAGCTGGCTCACGAGCGACTCGCGCAGGACGCCGAAATTCAGGTTTTTTGCAGAAAATTGCACTTTTGTGAGCCACACCCATGTGAAGGGCAGCATCAGCCCCACGAACGGCAGCCCGACGCTGAGCCAGTTGAGCATGTTCAGCGAGTAGTTGTAGTTGTCGCGCAGAAAGCCCGCCAGCAGCGCATTCGGCGCGGTGCCAATCAGCGTGCCCACCCCGCCGATGGACGCCGAGTACGCCACGCCCAGCATCAGCGCAAGCGCGAAGTTGTGCGCCGCCTCCTTCCCACAGGCGCGCCGCACCCACTCCACCACCGACAGCGCGACGGCGAACATCATCATAGTCGTTGAGGTGTTGTTGATCCACATCGAGGTGAACGCCGTCGCCGCCATAAAACCCGCGACCATCCCGCCCGGCGTGCGCCCCAGCCGCTTCACAATCCCCAGCGCGAGCCGCTCGTGCAGCCCCGACTGTTGCATCCCCTGCGCGATGATAAACCCACCCAGAAACAGGAACACGATAGGGTCTGCGTAGCGAGCAGCGACCTGCTTCTCGTCGGCGATTCCCACCAGCGGCATCCACACCAGCGGCAGCAGCGCAGTCGCCGGGATGGGCGCGCACTCCGTGAACCACCAGAGCGCCATCCACAGCGTCAGCCCCACCAGCCGCCACGCCTCAGGGGTCAGCGATTCGGGAGGGGGAACCAGCAGCGGCGCAACACCCAGCAGCGGACCGACGGCAATCGCAATCCCACGCAGGGCGACAGCAGAGGCGCGTCTCATCGCCCCTGCAGGTTCGGCGCAGTGGCTATCTATCCTGCCATCTGCGCCACCCACCACACCCACGGTGCGCTGAACAGGAAGCTATCGAACCGATCCAGCACGCCGCCGTGTCCGGGCAGAATGCCGCCCGAATCTTTCACGCCGACCGCCCGCTTGAGCGCAGATTCGAACAAATCGCCCAGCTGCCCCAGCACGCCGACGCCCAGCCCGCCCGCAATCGCCCAACCGCCGGGCAGCCCCAGCGCAACCCCACCCTGCCAGCCCACCAGTAGACAAAGTATAAGATTGGCCGCGGCGCCTTCCACTGTCTTGGCAGGGCTAAGTTTCGGCGCGAGCTTGCGCTTGCCGATGGCTCTGCCCACAAAGTACGCGCCAGAATCGCCTAACCAGAGCATCGCGAGCAACCACAGCGCCCACAGCGCGCCGCGCTCCACCTGCCAGCCCCACAGCGACGCAGGCGCATCGTCGCCCCGTAGCAGTACGCCAAAGCTAAACAGCCAGCCGATGAAGAGCATTCCGAAGACGCCATAACCGATGTTCGGGGCAATCGCGAGGCTCCTGCCCTGCCACGCACGCGCCAGCTCGTACACAGAAGCCAGTGCGAGCGCACTCAAAAGCGGGGTTGTCAGGCTCATTTGCGGAAACATCCAGCTCAGCAACGGCAGCGACGCGCCTGTCATCAGCAGAATCATGTTCGGATGGGGCTGGGGAACCCACGATGAATGCCGATAGAGCTGGCGATACTCCAGCGACGCCACAAGCGCCAGCAGGCTCAACGCGCACGCCATCACCCCCCCGCCGGGCGTAAACACCACCGCCAGCGCCAGCGGGATCCCCACCAGAGCGGTCAGCAGGCGCGTGCGCAACATCAGGCGCGCGCCGACTCCCGTTCCTCAGCGGTCGGCGCTGGCGACGGTTGCCAGCGCACATAGAGCGTCAATCCGTCCACGCGATCCACCTGCACATATTCCCCTGCCTCAATCGGCGGGTCGAGCGCAATCGCGCGCCAGAGCGTGCCGTCCACAAACACCATCCCTTCAGGCTCCAGCTTCGTGCGCGCGCGCCCAATCATCCCCACCAGCCGCTCCTGCCCGCTCACCTTGCGACGGAACTGCGCCCGAATGCCCGAATACGCCACGAACAGGAACGCCGCGCCCGTCAGCGCAGTCATCGAGCCAATCAGCCAGAAGCTCACCCGAAACACCGGCGAATCGGACTGGAACAGGATAATCGAGCCGATGGTGAACGAGACCAGCGCGCCCGCCGTCAGCACCCCGTGTGAGGTGGTGAACAGCTCCGCCACGAACAGCACGAACGCCAGCAGAATCAGCGCGACGCCCAGCGCGTTCACGGGCAGCACCGACGCCGCATACAGCGCCAGCAACAGCGCAATCGCGCCAATCACCCCCGGAAAGGTCGCGCCCGGGTTCTGCAGCTCGCCCAGAATGCCGTAAATCGCCAGCAGCATCAGGATATAAAACACATTCGGGTGCGCGAGGAACATCAGCAGCGACTCGCGCCAGTTTTTGGGGATTTCCTGAAACGGCGCGTCTTTGGTGCGGAGCGTGACGGTCTTGTCGCCCGCGACCTTCACGGTGCGCCCATCGATCTGAACCAGCAAATCCTGTGTGCTATTCGCCACAACATCGATCACTTTATTGCGCAGGGCTTCCTGCTCTGTGATGGAGGCGGCTTCCGTGACGGCTTTCACCACCCAGTCTTTATTGCGCCCGCGCTGCTCGGCGATGGTCTTGGCGTAGGCGATGGTGTCGTTCATCACCTTGCGCCGCAGGTCTTTGGGGATGTCTCCTCCATCGCCGGAGATGGGCGTCGCCGCGCCGATGTTGGTGCCCGGCGCCATCGCGGCGACATTCGCCGCAACCGTGATGAACACCCCTGCCGAACCCGCCCGCGCTCCCGACGGATAGACATACACAATCACGGGGATAGGGCTGTTGAGCAAAGTGGTGGTGATATCGCGCGTCGCCTGCAACTCGCCGCCGGGCGTATCCAGCAGCACGACAAACGCGCCCGCATTCGCCTTCACCGCGTCCGCATGCGCCCGCATCAGGAAATCCGCCGACGCGCGATGCACAATCTCTTTGAACTGGATGTAGTACACCGGGCGCGTCGCCTGCTGCGCCCACGCCGCGAGACTCAAAAGCCCCCAGAGAATCACCCACCAGAATCGTCGCGCCATACTCTGCATTATACCTGAAAACGGGTATCCTATTCCCTGTGGTGGAACAATTTCTCGCGCACTTGCCGACAATAGCAGTATGCTTAGGGAGGCGAAGTTAGGGACGATGGTTTGCCCGAAGTGCTTTGCAGAGATACCCGATACCAGCGCGTTCTGCATGGAGTGCGGCTCGCGCATCCGTGAGGACACCATAGACCCCCTGTACGCGGAAGGCTCCGACCGCGAGGTCTATCCCGAGCTGGCGCGGGCGAACCTGTTGCGAATGCAGGGGCAATACGAGGAGGCGATCGAGGTCTGTCGCCGTATCATGGGGCGCTTCCCCAGCAACGAGACGGTTCATGCACTGCTGGGCGACATCTACGCCGATCAGGGCAAGCTGGAGGACGCCATCCAGTGGTATGAGTTGCTGGTGGAGTTAGCGCCCACGAATGTGCATTACAGCGCGAAGTTGCACAACCTGCGGGCGATGCACGCGGCGCAAGTCGCGCCTCCGCCGCCGATTCCCGAACCCGAAGCGAAGCCTGCCAAGCCGAAGACGCTCGCGTATGCCCTGTTCGGCGTGCTGGGGTTGATTCTGGTGAGCGCGTCGTTTGTGGCGGGCGCGCGGATGAACGCGACTCGTCAGGCGGCGGCGGAACCAGTAAAACCCGCCCAGAATGCGCTGGCGCCGACGCCGTCCGACGATGCGCCGCGTATCCCGCCGCCCCCTGCCTCTGAACCGCCCGTTGTGTCCAGCGCGCCCCTGCCCACGACAGGGTTCGCGGGGATGAGCGCGGTCGAGTCGGACCTGGCGGCGAAACTGAGCCAGCGGCTCAATGGCGCGCCGGTGTGGTGCGCTTTTGACCCAGCCGCCAACCGCTGGCAGGCGCGCGTGCGCATCCAATCGGGCGTGCTGAACCGCGTGCGCGTACTTCAGGAGGCAGTCGCGCTGGCGCGGGCGTTTTTTGAACTCTACCCGAACACCGCTTCCATCAGCGTCGGCGTGATTGCGCCCAGCGCGTCAGGAGGCGATTCGCTCATCTTCGTCGGCGAGTTGACCCCGCAAACGGCAGCGGTAGACCCCGCCGCGCTGAACGAGGAACAGGCGCAGGCGTTGCTGCAGCAGGTGCAGGGCTGGTGGAACCCAACCATTAACCTGCAGGGATAGCGGGCGTAGCGTCCGGGTGCGACGGGCGACGCACGCGCGCCCGGATGGCTTCAATCTCCTCGTCGGTCAGCGCGCGCTCGAAGCTGCGGAAGCCCGCCAGTCGGAAGCCGTGCTTGCGCGCCAGCGCCTGAGTCGTTTGCACCTGCTGCAGGCTAACCTCCTTGCCCAGCGTGAAGTTCTCGATACGCCCCTCCAGCGCGAGCATCATCGTCTCCGACATGCAGGCATACGCCATGCGCGGCGGGAAACCGAAGTTGAACCCGAAGTCCACCTCGCCGGGCACTTCCACCAGTCCCCCCTCAATCACCAGCACATCGTCGCGTTCGCGGGCGACGCGCACTGACACATCGCGCGGGCGCGCCACATCGACCACCACCGCGCCCGACTTGAGGTCGCGCGGGTAAATCACGGCGTCCACCGCGCTGGTCACGGTGATAATCACATCTGCATCGGGCAAATCGCGCGCGAGGTCGTCGGAGACGCGCACCGCGCCGCGCGCGAGGGATCGCAGGTGTTCGGCGATGGGCGCCAACCGCGCGGTGTCACGCCCCAGCAACAGGAGCGACTTCGCCTGCGGCGCGAGCGCTTCAGCGCAGGTGCGCCCGATGGAGCCTGTCGCGCCCACCACCGCCACCGTCGCGTCTTCAATCGCAATCCCCATCTTCTGTGCGCCCAGCGCCGCCGCCTCAATCGCCGTTGCGACCGTGTAGCTGTTGCCCGTCGTCACGGCGATTCGCAAACGGTTCGCAATCGTAATCCCGCCGTCGCCCACCACCGAAGTGAACGCACCCAGCCCGATAATCTCCGCGCCCAGCTCCTGCGCGATCTCGCCGCACCGCACAATCTTATCGTAGACCACCTCCAGCGGCAGCGAGAGCATCATGCGCGGCGAGAGCGGACACCCGATGAACCAGCCCTCTGCCTCCGCCCCCGTGAGCGAGCGCACCCCCGTAATCCGCGAGACGACCATCGGCTCCTTGCGCAGGAGCAGTTTCTCCACCCAGCGTTCGGGCAGGAACCGGGCGATGGGATACTTGCGCGCGGCGTCACGCTTGACATCCACCGGATGAATCACAAAGGCGAACCGATGCATACAGGTAGGATACCCCAAAATGGAAGACCCCTCCGCTGGGGAGGGGTCGGGGGAAAGCGCCTCAGTTGGACTTGCCGTTGCGAGAGCTGCGAGGTTGCCGTACATTCTTGAGACCGAAGCGGTACTTCGCAAACGCCTCTTCGTACTTCCCCTCCTGTATCAGCTTCGCAAACTCCTGAGCGCCTTCAATCTTAGCCGAGTTCGGCTTGCGTCTCCGAATTGCCTTGACTGCTTCTGCCATATCGATCTCACCTGCCTTAAACGCTTTAAGGATACCCTCGATATACACGCTGCGTCGATCCATTCTGAGTACCTCCATAACAGCATGGAGTATACCTATTTTTGTGCGCACTTGTCAAGAGCCGTTGGATTTGCTGTGCCTAATCACCTTCAGGCAGTTGACGGAACGCGATGAAGGTCTCAGAAATGTCGTCGCCGACTTTCCATGCGACCTGCGCCTGTGCGGCGATGGTGCGGGTGTCGGGGTGCGCCCATTCCAGTCCGACCACCACGGGCATAGCATCGACGCCCACTTCGCGCAGGGTCTGCGCACGCTTGACGGCGCGGTTCACATCCCTGCCGTTGACCTTGACGGAGATTTCGACCACCGCAACCCGATCGTCCTTCCACCAGATGAGGTCGGCGTCCACCGGGTTCGCTTCTTTTTCGGGCTGGACGATTGCGCCGTTGTGTCGCAGCCACTGGCGTAGTTTCTGCTCCACATGGGGCTCATCGGTTTCACCGCCCTGCCCGCCGTAGAAGAGCTGCCACGCCTGCTTGCGAATGGTTCGCTGATAGCGCTCGCCCTCGCGGTTGCCCGCCTCGCCCCGCTGCCACCTCTGCAGCTCGCCCAGCTGATTCACAACCTCCCGCGTGAGGTCTTCCAGCGCTTCCAACCGCAGCAGCGATTGGGCAATCAGTCGTTCAGACGCCTCGATGCGCTCCGCTGACCGGCGCGACACTTCCGCCAGCTCCGCCACCGTGCGCTCCAGCGCCTCAATCCGCTCTATCGACTGGCGCGAGGCATCCACCAGCTCGCTGGTAATCCGACGCAACTCCTGCAGCTCCGCCTCGTGCCGATCCAGACGCGCCACCGCCTGACGCGAGGTCTCCACCAGCTCGCTGGTAATCCGACGCAACTCCTGGAGATCTACCTCCTGGCGCTCGGAGCGTTCGGATGAGGCGCGCACCAGCGCCGCCAGCTCCTGTACGGTTGCAATCAGCCGCGCCAGCTGGTCGCCAATCAGCGCCTCGCGCAGGGTCTCCGTCAGCGCGGGGTCGTCTTGCAGCAGGCGCGAAAGCGTTTGCTTGTTCAGCAGCACGCGCGCCAGCCGCGCCTGCCAGTCCGGGTGCTGCTCCAGCAGGCGCGCGAGGTCTTCCACATCGTTGATGGTGATGGGCACAAATGAATTATACCGCAGGGCGCGGCAGCCTCGCCGCCGCGCCGCGCGTCTACTGCCCGCCTTTGCCGCCGACGGGCGCGTACTCGTCCACCTCCTCGGTCGTGTGATAGCCCAGCTCATGCTCGATGGTCTCCGCGACCGAGCCGCGCTTGCTCCAGTAGACCGAGAACAGCAACGCGCCGACCGCCACCGCCGTGACGCCAATCCGCACCGCATCGGGCAGCGGCTGAATCACAATCGGCGCAATCAGAATCGCCACGAGGTTCATCACCTTAATCAGCGGGTTGAGCGCAGGTCCTGCCGTGTCCTTGAACGGGTCGCCCACGGTGTCGCCAATCACGCCCGCCTTGTGCGCGTCCGTGCCCTTGCCGCCGAGGAAGCCGTCCTCGATGCGCTTCTTGGCGTTGTCCCACGCGCCGCCAGAGTTCGCCAGCAGCACCGCGAGCAACTGCCCCGACAGAATCGCGCCTGCGAGGTAGCCGCCCAACGCCTGCGCGCCCGTGAACACATATTCGCTGCCGCCGATTGCCACAGGCGCCGCACCGATACTCAGCCCGAACCCGACGCCCACCGGGAGCGCAATCGCGAGAATGCCCGGTCCCAGCAGCTCCTTCTGCGCCGCCGCCGTGACAATCTCCACGCAGCGTCCGTAATCGGGCGTCTCCGTGCCCTGCATGATGCCCGGCTTCTCGCGGAACTGGCGACGCACCTCGTGAATCATCTCGAACGCGGAGCGACCGACCGCCATAATCGAGAACGCGCTGAACAGAAACGGCGCCGCGCCGCCAATCAGCAGCCCGATGAACACCACCGGCACATCCACAGGCAGCCCGCCGAAGGCGTCTTTCAGCGCCGCGCCGTTTTGAGTCGCGATATTAATCAACTCCACCAGGCGCGAGTCTTCCACGAACGAATGGAACAGCGCGACCGCCGCCACCACCGCCGTCGCAATCGCGAAGCCCTTGGTGAGTGCTTTGGTCGTGTTGCCCACGGCGTCGAGGCGATGCACGATTTTGTCGCCCGTCAAGCCCCCCGCAGCGGGCTGGTTGCCGCGCTCTTTCAACGCGCCCGACATCTCGAAGATGCCGTTCGCGTTGTCCGAGATGGGTCCAAAGGTGTCCATCGCCAGAATGTAGCCCGTCGTCGCCAGCAGCCCCAAGCCCGTGAGCGCAATCCCGTAGAACGAGAGCATGGGTCCGTCGTACAGTCCGGGCGGGAAGATGAACAGCGGCGCGAGCAGCGCGGACGCAATCGCGAACACCGCCCACACGCTCGACTCCAGCCCGTAAGCGAAGCCCTGAATAATCAGCGTCGCGGGACCCGTGGACGCCGCCGCGGAAATCTCCTTGACGGGCTTCTTCTCCGTTGAGGTGAAGTATTCGGTGATGCGCTCGATCATCACGGCGACCACCACGCCGAACGCCGTCGCCAGCCAGAAGCGCCACCAGTCCACCGTCGCGCCCGACTTGAGCTGGATGTCCTGCATGAAAAAGTACGCCACGCCCAGATTGCCCAGCGCCGCCAGCACCGCCGAGACCCAGAAGCCGCGATTGATGGGCTTCATCGGGTTCAGGTCGGCGCGGTCTTCGCCCTTGACCGCCAGCACGCCGATTATCGAGGCAATCACGCCGACGCCGCGCACCAGCAGCGCGAACATCACCAGCTTCATCGCGCTGGCGGGCGTCAGCACCAAGCTCGCCGCCACGCCCAGAATAATCGCCGCGACCAGCGTGACCTCGTAAGACTCGAACACATCCGCCGCCATTCCCGCGCAGTCGCCCACATTGTCGCCGACATTATCGGCAATCGTCGCGGGGTTGCGCGGGTCGTCTTCGGGGATGCCAGCTTCCACCTTGCCCACCAGGTCCGCGCCGACATCCGCGCCTTTGGTGTAGATGCCGCCGCCCACGCGCATAAACAGCGCCGCCAGCGACCCACCAAACCCGAAGCCCACCAGCACGAACATCGCCTTCTCGCGGAACAGCAGGAAAATCACCGTCGCGCCCAGCAGCCCCAGCCCGACGGTGAACATCCCGCTCACCGCGCCCGCGCGGAAGGCTATCTCCAGCGCGCGTTTGAAACTGGTCAGCGCCGCCGCCGCCGTGCGCAGGTTGCCCCGCACCGCCATATACATCCCTACATAGCCTGCGCCATACGATGCGAACACGCCCAGGAAAAAGGCGACCGCAATCCCCAAGCCCAGCGTCAGCCCCTCGCCCGGGTAGACCCGCTCGTACACAGGGCGATACAGCAGGAACAGAATCGCCGTAATCGCCAGCACGAACCAGATCATCGTGCTAATCTGGCGCTTGAGGTAGGCGTTGGCGCCGTCCTGAATGGCGCGGGCGACCTCCTGCATGCGGGGCGTGCCCGCGTCCTGCGCCAGCGTCCAGCGCAACAGATAGAACCCAAACCCCAGCGCCGCGAACGCCAGCAGCAACACAATGCCCAGAATCAGGTACTCCTGTGAACTGAAGGGCGGCAACTCCACCGCCTCCGCCGCGAAGGCAAACAGTCCAGACAGCAGCCATAATACCGTCAACAGCGCCGCGCGTGCGGGTATGACTGCCCACCCGACGCGCACGCAAGCGTCAGCGTTCCTCATCGAATCGTTCCTCCCTTGTTGCACGAAATGTCTGCGCACTTCGCACAGCACGCTTATAATGTACCCGATAGCTTTTTGAGAAAGGGTACTCAACCCGTCGGGCGTCGCACACGCAACCCCCGCGCAGTAGCGACAGCAAGCGTCCCCGCCAAATCTTCAAGGCGAACGCTCTCAATCACAGACCGACAAAGCGCCACATACGACGCCACCCCCTCCACATCGGGACGCAGCAGTAAGACACCGTGATGATGTCCCGGCGGATACACACGAATGTCGCCAAATCCCTTGTCTGCAGTGATGAAAAAATAGCCCTCTTGCTGCACAACCTGCCAGAGTACGCTATCCTTAGCGCCCTGAAGCCCCTGCTCCCGCACAGAAACAGCGTCGTAGCCGTGCGCACGCAGGAGATTGACAACGCTGGTCGGCAAATCCTCGTCCACCTTCACCCGCATCGCCTTACACTCTTAGAGGCGCGAGTAGCTCGCCCGAGCGTATCACCTCTGCCGCGTACGCCAGGCACGCCTGAATATCGTCTGGAGTGAGCGCAGGATACTCGCGTATAATCGCTTCAGGACTCAGCCCCTGCGCCAGACTGCCCAGCACAGCGGCGACTGGCACGCGCGTGCCCCGCACGCAGGGTTCCCCGTGATGCAGGTCGGGGTCAACAACGATACGGTCTGCCCAGTTCGGGATTTGCATGGTGCGCCGCCTCCCAAAAGAGTATACCGCCGACACCACATCTACAAGGGCTGGGGACTAAGCCGACGCAGCTCGGATTCGTTGGATAGGTACGGCTTCAGCCATAGCGTACGCAGGGATGTCTCTCGTGCAGGAACCTGTTCTCCCGGCGCGAATATCTTGCCCGATGAATCGCTGGCTGATTCGACTCCTGTTCATCGTAGCGGTTGGCGGCGTGATGGGCAGCGCGATCTGGAACAATATCGCCACGAACCGCCTGATTGAGCAGGCGACGGGCGAAGATCGCGCGCAGCAGGTCGCCGCGCTCACCGCGCTGGCGCAGCGGGACGACTTTTTTGACCTGCTCCAGTCGCGCAAGCTGCCCGCGCGCATGCGCGTCGCCGACGGCGTCGAGGCGATGAACAACGCCGACGGCGTGAAGATTGCGCTGGCGATGTTGCGCGACCCCGACCCGCGCGTGCGCGACCGATTTCTGGAGTCGCTCAAGCGGCTGGGCAGGACGCAGCTTGCCGCCGTCGCTGAGGGTCTCAAAAACGGCGACGCGAAGGTGCGCAACGGCACGGTGCAGGTGATGATTGCGCTGGGCGAGGCGTCCATCCCGCACGCGCTGAAACTGTTCGAGGATTCGGGCGGGCGTGGCGCGGCGACGGAGGTGCTGGCGCATTTCGGCGCGAAGAGCGTGTCCGGACTGCTGGCGCTGCTGCGCACCAAAGACGACGAGGGGCTGCGACTGGATGTCGTCGCCGCGCTGGGGCGAATCGGCGACCGCCGCGCAACCGACGCGATTTTGCCGTTTTTGAACCTGCCCGCTGAGAAGCGGCGCGTTGCGCTCTCTGCGCTGGGCAGTATCGCCGACCCGCGCACAGAGAGCGTGCTGATTCGAGCGTTGCGCTCGGCGCAGGACGACCCCGACGCGCGAGCGCAGGTTGCGCTGGGACTGGGCGCGATAGGCGCGCCGAACGCCCTGCGCGCGCTGCAGGACGCGCTCGGCGAGCTGAACCTGACCGTTGCCGATTCCGCCGCGCTGGGGCTGCAGCGGGCGGGCGCGCAGGCGTTGCCCTACCTCGCGCAGGCGACGCGCTCTGAGAACCCCGCCGTGCGCCGTCGGACGACCGTCGCGCTGAGCGGCATCCCCGACGCGCAGAGCGTCGCCCTGCTGGGGCGTTTGCTGAACGACCCCGCGCCCGAAGTGAGTCGCGCCGCCGCCGACGCGCTGGGACAGGTCAACCGTCCGGAGGCAGTGCCCGTGCTGATACGCGCGCTACGCCATCCCGACGGCGGCGTCGCCCAGAACGCCGCGCGCAGCCTCGCGCGTATCGGCGCGCCCGCGATTGCGCCCCTGCTGCAGGCGATGCGCAGCGACGACCCCATAGTCGCCTACCTGGCGGCGTCCGCGCTGAGCCAGATCGACGCCGCCGAGCCTGCGCTGCTGCAAGCCGCGCGCGACCCGATGACGCGCCGCTACGCCCTGCTCGCGCTGATGGAGCGCAACAGCGCGGCGGCAATCCCCCTGCTGCAGGAAGCCGTGCGCGCGGACGACCCCGCCCTGCGCCAGATTGCCCAGCGCGGCTTGCAACGCCTCGCGCCATGAAAACGCACCGTGACTGGCTGGGGCGCGTCGTCGCCCTGCTGATTGTCCTGCTGGGCGTCGGGCTGATGGTCGCGTGCTTCTCGCTGGCGTACCAGCAGTTCACCACGCCTCCCCGCACGCTGCTGACCAACCCTCAGACGAACGAGCCCGACCTGCCCAGCATCGCCACGGGAGTCTGGGCAAGCATCCGATCGATACTGCTCCTGCTGCTAATGGTGATTGCGGGCGGGATGATTGCCAATCGCGGCGTCGGGCTGTACCTGAATGTGCGCCGCGCCGAGCTGGAAGAGCGCGACCGCGACGCATAACCGCTTCAGAACGGAGACACCTGATTGTTCTCGTTCAGAAGTCTTCGTTTATCGCATCGGGCGATTTCAGAAACTCTGGCGGCAACTCACTCCAGCGCAGGGGCTTCAGCCCCATCAGCGGGCGGTAGCCATACAGCTCAGACCATCCTGTTTCTGCTTTCAACGCCCCAAAACGTACAGAGAGGCTGATCTCCTGACGCTCGACGGGCAGCAGCAGCGAGTTCTGAAGATAGTCCCACTGACGGCGCGCGTATACATCTTCGTCTGCATCTGCTTGCGCCCTGCTCAGCATATCGGTCTCATCAAACTCTCCCCAAACGCCTATCCCCGACCGATGGGACAGCACGCCTTTTGTGCGTTCTACTCTCCCCACCAGCGCCCCATCGCGCGGCAGACCGTCGGGGAAATACGCGTGCGGCAGGTCTACCAGCTCACGCGCCCGGCGGTAGAGCGTTTTATTGGGATCCTCTTCATCAGGCGCAAGGAAAACGCTGCCGGAGTTGTATATATGCCGCTCCAGTGCCCGAAATTCGCCGGGTGATAGATGCATTAGCGGAAGCGCCGCACGCCCCGCGGGGCTGTCAAGCGCACTATGCAAGAGGCGACTCACAACCGGAGACAGAGTAGGATAGTCCATATCCTCCGTAAGAAAGGAAAGTTCGCGTAGGCGAAAGCGATAAAAGTTTGCCAGAATCGACCAGTCCGCCGTATCCAGCGAATCGGTCGGTTCAAAGTAGCCGCGTTGGATGACCCGATGCAGCCAGCGGCTGAGGGCGCGACGGTCGGCGCGCAGCCCCCACTGCAAACTGCTCATTTCGGGTTTCACCAGGATGACTTCGTCGATGGAATGTAATTCATATCCAAACCAATAGTAGAAGAAATCTACGAGAAATTTTTCATTTTTAAAAATATTAATATCCCATACTAATAGCCTATCGTTCAGCAGCGCTATGATAGGGCGTTCTTTGTAGCGGGCGTAGCTCCGCAACACATCAGAGGGTACAAACCGCAGCGGCTCGTGTTTGGCGGGGTCCAGAATCTCTGGCAGCGGAACCACCTGCGCCTGCGGTTGGAACAGGCGCAGCGCATCGAACCACTGCTGGGTCTCCGCACGCCACTCTACTGGCTTGGCAAGCGTGCTGTCTTCGCGGAGCATGTGCTCTTTTTTCTTGTCCTCATCTTCCCAGTCACTCCAATAACTCGCAGACGCTATCACAGAGTTCTCCTCATCTGCCAGATACAGTTCGAATTCAATCTCGTTATATGCCTGAGACCGCTTCACTGCCAGGAAAATCCTTGCGGGCATTGCTTCGATGCGTTCGCGTCTGGGGGGTTCTATATCTTCGCGAAGCGCCCAGAAATACGCTCGATAATCTTCGTATTGGCTCTGATTGAGCCGATCACGCAGCTCGTCGCACGCCGCCTCGTAAATCGCGCGCTCCTGACGCCACTGCTCCAGCAGTGGGCGCACATCCATCGGCAACGGCAGCAGGTATCGTCCCGAAACATTGCTGAACACCCGACGCTCGTCAAACGCAAGGCTACCCATTCGGCGCAAGTCCATCTGCTGCAGCATGCGACATAACAGTCGCCTATCAGGCAGTAGCACGCACCGGAACTTGTTGTTCGAATCGTTAAGCAATATTTCTTGCTCTTCTTCGGGAACTTCTCCAGCCGCGAGTTTATCCAGCTGGCTGATGATTTCCTGGATGGCTTTGCGCGTCTCCTCGTGGGTCAGCGGCTGCAACAACTGGCGAAACCGCTCGGTTTGCATCTCTTTGCGGAGCCACTCGATGATCTTTTCGTAGTCTTCCTGCCTGCAGCGCGCGGCGACGGCGGGCGTGCGCGCCAGCCGATACTGGCGCTCCGACTCGGCAATCCACTCCGCGTCCGCCACAAACGCCAGATGGCGCATCAACTTCTGCAGCGGCATCTCCTGCACGGCGACCAGCACAATCTCCTGCTTCAGTTCGGGCGCGGGGTAGAGTTTCAGGTTCGTTTGTCTGGACAGGTCGCGCAGGAGCGATTCAAGCGTCTGAGCGGGCTGGTCATACGAAATGCGTTGCGCCAGCGGGTCATCAGCGCACCAGCCCATCACGACACACAGCAGCCCAAAGCACGCAATGGTTCGTTTCATCTTTTAGTCCCTCCGTTGTAGTGTACCTTCAATTACGACGCTTTTCAGGAGATTCCTACTGAATGTCACTGCGGAAAGTTTTCGGCAGCTCCGCTGTTCGCGCACGCGCATAAGTTGGAGTGCTGAAGCGGGAGCTTCAGCGTCGCGGGAGATCCGCTTCCGCACTCCATACCACGCCCCCGATACAGTCGCCCTCCCCCTTGAATTTCGCGTCCCGATGGGGTATAATCATCGACGCTCGCGTCCGTAGCTCAGAGGATAGAGCGCAAGGTTGCGGACCTTGAGGTCGGGGGTTCGAGTCCCTCCGGACGCGCCATTCTCTTTTGCCCTCGTAGCTCAGTGGATAGAGCGCCTCCGTCCTAAGGAGGGCGTCGGGGGTTCGAATCCCTCCGAGGGCGCCATACGCTCGGAGAGGTGCCGGAGTGGTTGAACGGGCCCGTCTCGAAAACGGGAATCCTCCCAAAAGGGGGATCGTGGGTTCGAATCCCACCCTCTCCGCCAGAAAGACGCCATGCGCTGGATCGACACGCACTGCCACCTGAACCACCCCGATTTGTACGCCGACTGGAAGGGCGCTCTCTTTCGGGCGCAACAGTCGGGCGTCGAGCGACTGATTCTGATTGGCTACGACTTAGCCAGCAGCCGCCGCGCCATCGAACTGGCGGAGCAATCGGACGCGCTCTACGCCGCCGTTGGGATTCATCCCCACGACGCAAAGCACTGCGACGCGCACGCGCTGGACGCCCTGCACGCGCTGGCGCAGCATCCGCGCGTGATTGCCATCGGCGAGATTGGGCTGGACTTCTACCGCGACCTGTCGCCCCGCGAAGCACAGTACGCGGCGTTCCACGCGCAGATGCAACTCGCGCAGGCACTGGGATTGCCCGTCGTGCTGCACTGCCGCGACGCCTACGACGAGCTGCTCGAAGCGCTGGCAGCCTATCCCCGTGTGCGCGGGGTACTCCACTGCTTCTCAGGGACGGAGTCGCACGCCCGACGCGGGCTGGCGCTGGGCTACTTTCTGGGCATTGGCGGTGTGATTACCTTCAAGAGCGCGGAGTCGCTGCGGGCGATTGTGCGCCAGACGCCCCGCGAGCGGCTGCTGCTGGAGACCGACGCGCCCTACCTCGCGCCGCACCCGTATCGAGGCAAACGCAACGAGCCTGCCTACCTGCCCCTGATTGCCCAGCAGGTCGCCGCGCTCTGGGAGGTCTCGCTGGACGCGCTCTCGGAGCAGACTGAAGCAAATGTGAAACGCCTGTTCGAGCGTTTGTAGTCGCCTACGAACTCGCGCTGGTGTAGCTACGCAGGGCGAACTTCCAGAAGATGCGCCCCATCACGAAAAAGCCCAGCGCCCACGCGACCGCAAACCACAGAAACCCCGCCGACGCCTTGCCCAGCAACGCCTGAGTCGGAATCGTCGCCAGAAACGCCACAGGCAATACATAGGTAAACACTCGCCGCAGCACCCGATCGAACACATCCGTCGGGAAACGCCCGATCTGCGCAAACACATCCGACAGCACCCACAGATTCTCCACGCGCACCAGCCAGATGCTCAGCGTCATCATCATAAAGTGAAAGGAATAGAAAATCAGCACGCCTGTCAACACCATCCCCAGATAGAGCGCGAGGTTCATCAGCGACGGCGCATAGTCCAGCTGAAAGAGCGCGTACACTCCCAGCAGCACCGCCACCGCCAGCGAGCCGAGCTGATCCAGATTAATCCGCCGCAACGAGAGCCAGAACTGCGAATCGACGGGCTTGAACAGCACGAAATCGAGCGTGCCCTGACGCACGAGCGTGGGCAGCTCGGATAGCCCGAAATAAAACAGTGTGGAGATGAGCGCGTCGATGAAGTAGAGCGTCGCCGCAAGCATCAGCGCCTCCGACTCGCTCCAGCCTGCGATGGAGTCGGTGTGTCGGAAGATAATCTTGAGCGTGGCGAGGAAAAAGCCGAGCCAGAGCGCGTTGTAGAGCATTTTCGCCCAGAAGTTCGCGCGGAACTCCATCTCGCGCACGAAGCTGGCGCGGAGAAACGCTTTGTAGAGCCGCCAGTAGAAGCCGAGCCGCCTCACATCCCCACCCCCGTATACTGGCGCAGCCCCTTACGCCACAGGAGTTGCGCCGCGCCCGCGCCAATCAGCGCCCACATCCCCTGCAGCCCAATCTCCAGCCACATCGCCTCGCCCTGCAGCTTGCCAATTGCAATCTCCACGGGCACGGCAGTGGTGTAGCGGAAGGGGAACACCACCGCGAGCGCCTGCAGCCAGCCAGGCATCAGCGCAATCGGCGCGACCCAGCCGCTCAACAGCAACATCGGCGCGTAATACAGCGAGAACACGCTCTGCGTCTCCTGCAACCAGAACGCCAGACACGCCAGCGCATACGCCACCCAGAACGACACCAGGTGCCCCAGCAACACGCTCAGCCAGAATTCCCACCCCAGCGTCAGCGGGCTGAGCGTGGTGAAGCGACTGTAGTACCACAGCGCGAGCAGCGCAACGGGCACAAACAGCACCATCCGCATCGCCCGCCACGAGATGTTCCGCGCAAACAGCATCCATACCACAGGCACGGGGCGCAACAACCACTGCGACAATACGCCCTCCTTGATCTCCATCGATAAATCCCACATCAGGTGGCTCACGATGAAGTTCGTAGTGAAGGCAATCATCACATAGTAGGTCACCATCTCGCCGGGGTTGTAGCCCCCAATCGCCTCGCGCCCGCCATACGCCGACAGCCATACCAGCGGCATCACCAAGCAATGCACCACATCGGTCAGCATCCAGATGAACGCGCTGGCGCGATAGGCAAGGCTATCCGCGATGTAGATTTTCAGAAGCGCAATCACTTTGGAGATCAGTTGCATAGTCGTTCGTGTGTCCGGGTTTGTTGGACGCAAGCCAAGCTGGCGTCGCCTTCGAAGTATACCTCGCTCGCCCCACCCAGCGGGTATACTCTCGCCGACTGGAGGAGAGACGATGGCGTACACAACCGAGTCTGGTAAAAAACTCATCACGGTCATCCCGGGCGACGGGATTGGACCCGAATGCGTGGAATCCGCTTTGAAGCTGCTGCAGGCGGTGAACGCGCCCATCGAGTGGGAAGTGCGCGAGGCAGGCGCAAGCGTATTTAAGAAAGGTATCGAATCGGGCGTGCCCCAGGAGACCATCGAGTCGATTCGCAAGACGCGCGTGGCGCTGAAAGGTCCGTTGGAGACGCCTGTCGGCTACGGCGAGAAGAGCGCGAATGTGACCCTGCGCAAGCTGTTCGAGACCTACGCAAATGTGCGTCCTGTGCGCGAGTTCCCGAATGTGCCCACGCCCTACAGCGGGCGCGGGATTGACCTTGTGGTGGTGCGCGAGAATGTGGAGGATTTGTACGCAGGGATAGAGTATATGCAGACGCCCGGCGTGGCGCAGACGCTGAAGCTCATCTCGCGCAAGGGCTGCGAGAAGATTGTGCGCTTTGCCTTCGAGCTGGCGCGCGCCGAAGGACGCAAAAAAGTTCACTGCGCCACCAAAGCGAACATCATGAAGTTCGCCGAAGGCACGCTGAAACGCACCTTCGAGGCAATTGCGCCCGAATACCCCGATATCGAAGCCAACCACATTATCATCGACAACTGCGCCCACCAGCTGGTGAAGCGCCCGGAACAGTTCGAGGTCATCGTCACCACGAACATGAACGGCGACATCATCAGCGACCTGACCTCCGCGCTGGTGGGTGGACTAGGCTTCGCGCCCTCCGCCAACATCGGCAACGAGGTCGCCATCTTCGAAGCCGTGCATGGCTCCGCGCCCAAGTACGCGGGCAAGAATGTGATTAACCCGACGGCGGTGATTCTGTCGATGGTGATGATGCTGCGCTATCTGGGCGAGTTCGAGGCGGCGGCGACCATCGAGAACGCCCTGCTCTATACGCTGGAAGAGGGCAAGGTGCGCACGGGCGATGTGGTCGGCTACGATCAGGGCGCGAAGACCACGGAATACACTGACGCGATTATCGCCAATCTCGGCAAGAAGCCGTCCACGGCGCATGTACGCGACTACCGCCCCATCCAGCTGCCGCAGGTTCCCGCCGATCCCGTGTTCGTGCGCCCACAGACGCGGCGCGTGGTCGGCGTAGACATCTTCGTGGAGTCGGAGCTGTTCCCCGAACCGCTGGGACAAGCGCTGGAGCAGCTGGTCGCCGAGTCGCCGTTCCACCTGAAGATGATTTCCAATCGCGGCACGAAGGTCTACCCACCCACGGGCGCGATTACTGATGTGGTGGACCATTACCGGTGTCGTTTTCTGTTGCACGATGCGCAGGGCGATGCGATCGACGCGCAGATTTTGGAGCTGATTCAGCGCGTGGGCAGCCGCTTCCGCTGGGCGCACATCGAGAAGCTGCAGGAGTTCGACGGCGCGGTGGGCTACACCAAAGCGCAGGGCGAGGACTGAACGCGCTCGCGAGAGAGCAGTGTCAGGGGGAACCGCCGTAGCGGTTCCCCCTGACTTTTAGTCGCCGTCGGCGTCGAACGGGCTGATGTAGAAGCGCGGTTGGATTGCCCCACCGTAGATGTTGCCCACGCCGTTGCGCGTGCTGCTCCAGAACAGCAGGATTGACTCGTCCAGCGCGCCGTAGGAATCGCCCAACTGCGGGTTGCCGCGGAACTCCACATTCGGCGTCGTCCACAGGTACAGCTCGTTCGTGGGCAGGTCAATCGGCACGGGCGAGGTGTATTCGACCTCCGTGGCGAAGGAACGTGCGAGGTTGCCCTCGTCGATCCAGCGCACCACGAGCGTTTCGGTCAGCTCCACGATGTTGCCTGCGCGGTCGCGCGCCAGGTAGCGCACCTGCACTTCCTTGCCGAGGTCGGCGGCAGTGAAGTAGATATTGCCGCGCAGGCCGTCATATTCGTAGAAGCCCAGCCCTGCGCCCGCCACATTGTTCGCCGTGAGCTGCACTACCGCGTGGTTCGAGCCCAGCGCGAGAGTGAACGCCCCCGTCTGCACGGGCACGCGCCCGCGCTGGGTCAGGATGGGCGACTGCAGGCGCACGCCCGGACGCAACGTCTTGAAGAAGAAGTTGCCCGAGCTGTTAGGCGGCGCGCTCGTGCGGCGGAAGAAGAGCCAGATTCGATCCACCGACGGGCGCTCGCCCGCTTCCACAGCGCCGTTGTTCGCGCCTTTGCGCACGGGCGAGTCGCCCGGGTTGTTCTCTGTGTGGCGCGGGTTCATGGTGCGCTGGAAGACGGTGCGCAGCTGCGAATAGGTCCCCGCCGAGCCGGGCGCAATCGCGCTGACACGGTACACGCGCGGGCGGTAGGTCACCGTCACGAGATCGTTCAGGCGCGGCGCGAAGTTCACGAAGCGTACCGTGCCGTTGTTGGGGTCCACCACGATACGCCCGCGCGGCAACAGGTTCACCACCTGCCCGCCGCCGCCCAGTACTGGCTCGTTGAACTCGAACTGCAGCAGCCCCGTCTGCTCGTCCACCGTCGGCGTCTGCAGGACGAACTGCGTCGGGTTGGCAGGATTACGCCCCAGCAAGACAGAGACGCCATTGATTTTGATGTCCAGGTCGGGCGCGCTGGGGACGCTGTTCCAGCCTCGCTCGATGAACGCCCAGTCGAGGTGGCGGGTGCGCCACACATTCTGGTCAGGGTCTTTCTGGGCGACCTCGTCGGCGACCACAGGCAGGAACCGCTCCTGCGTGACGCCCAGCGAACGATCGGCGCGGTTGTCGCTCAGCGTGAGCAGGTTGCCGTTGCGCGGGTTCACATAGAACCGCTGCATCAGCACCTCCGACTCGTTGCGGTCGCCAGCTGTGCCGATGAAGTAGACATCCGCCAGGTAGACAAAGTTCGTGTTGCTGGCGTCGGGGTTCGCAGCGACGCGGTAGAGATTCGCGCTGACGCTCTCCACCGAGCGCACTACAGGCGAAAGCGGCACACGCTGCTCGCGCCGCCAGACGCTGAACAGGTCGCCTTCCGAAGCGATGGCGAAAATCTGGCTGCGTCCCGACGGCGCGGCGACATAGAACAGCCAGTTGCCCACACCGTCCACGCCCGCGATGGAGAGGTTGGAACGCGGCATGACCGGGTCTAACGGAACCGCCTGCGGATTGCCCACCGGGTTGCCGGTCTGCGTGTCCAGCGGCACATAGAACAGCAGTTCGTATTTCTGATTGCGCAGGATGACCTCGCCTGTCCAGAACAGATACGCCACAGGGCGTCCGCCGCCGCGCACGCCCGTGTCCTGCGCCACGCGGATGAACGGGCGATAGTGCTTGATGGTCGCGATTTCCGCATCGGTCAGTGCGCGTCCCAGCCCAAGCGCCGTGCTGAAGAGGTTGCCGCTGGGGTCGTTCGGGTAGGGACCGAGGGGCGCTTCCCACCAGCGGTTCAGCGCGTCAGGCGACCAGCCGTTCGAGGTGCGGATGCCATTCTGCAGGGTGTTCGCGCCGTTCCAGTCGAGCGTCGCTTTGTAGAGGTAGAAGCTATTGGGGCGTCCTGTCGGATCGAGGCGGTTGCTCACCCAGTAGAGGTGCAGCCTGCCCGTCTCCGGGTCGCGGAACGCGGCGGGTGTGATGTCGCTGATCGCGCTTGCCGCCGTATCAATCATCGGCGCGACGCCCCGATTCGTGCCGCCCGTGAGCTGGGTCTCGCGCACGCGCGCCACGAGTCGCATCGGCGGCGTGGCGAATGCGCCGTTCACGGCGCCGGGCGTGCCGCCGTCGTTGTGCTGGTACGGCGCAATCAGTTGCGAGTAGACGCCCATCGGCTGGAACGGCGGGATTGCGAGCGAGACCTGCGGCTTGCGCGGCTCGACCACGATGCTGGGGTCGCGCCGCGGCGGAATCGCGGGCTGCGTCAGCACCGTCGAGGTGTAGTCGCCCACCTGCGGCTTCTGCAGAATGGGGTACGGCTGGTTGTTGCCCGGA
This sequence comes from Armatimonadota bacterium, assembly GCA_037442365.1. GTDB lineage: Bacteria > Armatimonadota > Fimbriimonadia > Fimbriimonadales > GBS-DC > GBS-DC. The sequence goes on from JBBIQK010000001.1 coordinate 74,445, forward strand.
TAAAACGGATTCGGCTGCGGCCAGAAGCGCGTGTCCAGCGTGCTGGCGACCGTTGTCCACGCGGGCATCCCCGTAAAGAAGCTCACCATATCCGAGAAGAGGAACACTGTGCCCGACGGGCTGCCAAACGCCTTGCCCAGATAGACGGGGTACAGGTTCACATTCCCCTCGTTGCGCACGGTGAAGGTCTTCCAGAACGGCTCAAAGATCGGGTTGTCGGGGCGGAAAGTGGACGACGGATGGTTCGCGAACAGGTTGCCCCAGTTGAAGCCGAATCCGCCGGGCAGCGAGCCGAGGTCGATGGTCTGCTCCTCTACAAAGAGGCGTTCATCGGGCTGGACAGTCGCGGTGGAGACCAGCTCGCGGTACGCTTCGATGCGCAGGTTCTGCGACACGCCCGGCTGGAGCACGCTCTCCAGCCCGTCGAATCGCCCGTTGTTGTTCGAATCGGCGAATACATAGGTACGGGAGGAGTAGCCAGTCAGGTTCGCGGGCTGGAAGCGCGGGATTTCGACCTGCACATCGACGCGGGTACCTGTCGACAGCAGGCGCGCTGCAGCGCGTTGCAGGTCGGTGCCGCCGCCCAGCAGCATCTGGATGCGTCGCCCGGAGATGTCGGGATAGTCCGGGCTGCGGTTGGGGAGCGTGGGCATCACTTCCCATGGCAACGCACGGATGACCGCCGCTGCCCCGCCCTGCCAGCGCATATCGTCCACATACGCACGGGCGTTGATGGCAATCGGCGCCACATTCGAGGTTTGTGGCGTGCGTCGGTCGCGTGCGAAGAAATCGCCAAATAGCGTCTTGCCGTGCTCGCCTGCGCCAACAGGTACGATACCGCCTGCCGGGGTACGGAAGCGCGCGCTGACCAGCGTGCCGTTATTACCGTTGAACAGATTCTGATCGGTACCGCCTGCGCCGACGACACCGACGCCTTCCAGCCCCACCGGATTCGCAACGCCGAAACGCCAGCCCGCGCCAGTGAGCAGGGAGTCGGGGTCGTCGCCGCCGTAGGGCGGCACTTCCAGACCGCCTCCAGCCGCAGGACGGTCGATCTCGGCTGTCTCAATCGCAAGGTCGGAGGTCCAGCCTGCGTTGCCGAAGCGCACCTGCAGCTCGTACTTCTCGCCCGGCGTGTAGAAGTTGTTGCCCGACGCCTGAACAGTGATGGACTGCACCGCCACCCAAGCCAGGTCAGGGTTGCCCGTGGGCGGTCGAGTCGTCTGGCGGGGCGCAAGCGTATATTCCACGCGCGTAACGCCCGGACCAATCAGCTGGATGCGTATCGGCTGCGGGTTCGTGCCCTGCTTGAAGTTCCACACGACCACATAAATCGTGTCGCCCCACTCGAGCGCATCAGGGAAGCGCGGCTCCAGCTCGTCGGGGCGTATTGTGCCTGCCAGTACCGCATCCGCATCTTCCTTGCGCGTGGTCACCGAGACGCGCAGTCGGGAGTAGTCCGAGCCGTCGGGGGTTGTGGTCTGGGTCGGCGTGCGAATGATGCCGCCCAGTCCCGTCTCCGGGGCTGTGATTGCGACGCCCAGCACATTGTAGGCGTATACGATGCCCTCATCGTCCGCTGCATAGAGCCAGTTGTCCAGCACGCCCGGCGAGGCGAACACCGTGTTGGCGTACAAATCCCATCCTTCGAACGATTTGCCGTTGCGATCGTTCACCTGCTCGTCGGCGTGGAGTGCGAGCAGCTGTCCTGAATTGGTGGCGACCACCACGGCGGGGCGGTCCCCTATCAGGTTGCCATTCGCGTCGGTGTCGCGCACATAGGTGAATATCGGCGAGCTGAAAATCGCCCCGCCGAGGTTTTCACTGATGTAGCGCAGCTCGCCTGTATCAGCGTTAAAGGCAGTGATGCGCCCGCCTGCGCCGCCGACATAGACGATGTTTTCCGAAACGCCCCGGTACAGCAGCCCCTGCACGACCAGCGGCGAGCTGTAGAAGAAGTTGAACAGCGGCGTCAGGGGCGCGCTAAGCGCCGGGCGCGCCCATTCCAGCGAGCCGTTGTCCGCCTTTACCGCGTAGAGTCGCCCACCGTTCAGGCTGCCCGTCGTGAAGTAGACGCGCCCCAGCGCGACCGCAGGCGTGCTGGTAATCGGCTCAATAGGATTCTGATCCTCAGGCGGATAAACCCACGCCACACGCTCGTCTTCTGTTGTGTTGGGATCGTCCTGGCGAGATGGATTCAACGCAATCAGCCGCCCGAACTGGTTGCCGCCCTCCGAGCTGCCGATGTAGATCAGCCCTGTGCCAGGATCATAGGTAGGCGTCGAGACGAACGACGCGCCGAATCGATCGTACTGCCAGTGGAAGTAGGTGTCCGCGTCTTCAGGGTCTAAATCGGTCTTTATGAGATAGACCGAGCCTGCGGGGTTGCCAATCGCGACCAGGTCCTCGCTTTCCAGAATCAGCGGCGAGGCGTAGCTGAAGCTGGTGGAGTTCGTGGGCTTGACAATCCAGTAGAGTTTGGTCTCGCCGCGGCGGGTGTCGTTCTCGCCGTCGCCCAGCGCGTCGATGGCGTAGACCGCGCCGTTTTGAGCGCCAAATATCACCACCCAGCGCAGGACGGTGCTGCTGCCGTCGCGCACGCGCACCCTGCCAACCGCAGGCGTACTGAAGACGGCGTTCGTCAGCCCGTCCGCGCTCACCACGCGAATCGCGTCCGCAATCACGCGCTGCGAACCCGCCGCCACATCCTCAGGCGAGTAGTTGGTCACGGAGATTTCGTAGGTGCGTCCACTGCGCATTTCCACCGGCAGGTTATTGAGCAGCACCCACCGCCCGCCGAACCGCTGGTCGACGCGCACACTCAGATTGTCGCCCTCATTCTCAATCACATACTGCGCCTGTCGCGCGTTCAGGTCGTCCGAGGGGAACCATGCATACACATAATACAGCCCGCGCGTCGGCACTTGAATCTTCCAGTAGGCGCGCTGGATATTGCTGGCGTCGTTGGTGGGCGCGATTTCGTGGTAGAGGCGTTCGTAGCGGTCGCCCAGCGCATCGTTCGGCGTGAACAGCCCTGCGGTGAAGTTCGCGTTCTCGTCGTCATAGACCTGTCCTTCGCCCTGACCGGGCAAATCGGGCACGCGGAAAGTCCAGCGCACGCGCGCGCCGCGCGTGCCAACGGGGTTCTCCATACAGGTAATCGTGCCGTTGCCGTTCGCCACATACACCAGATGGTTGCCTGCGTTCAGCGGGCTGCGAATCGCCACGGGCGACGCCTGCACCGTGCCGTAGTCGGGCACGAAGCGCACCGCATCCGCCGCGACAATCGGCGTGATACTCAGTGGATAGTCGGGACTGGTTTGGCGAATGAGGTTGTTGAGCGTGACGACAATCTCCGATGCGCCATCGTGATAGAACGGTCGGTCGCCCAGCGGTTGCCACCCGCCCAGCGTCTGGTTCAGGTACAGCGTTGTTTCGGTTCCCGTCGCGTCCGCCACCTCATACTCCGCCTGGCGTGCGTAGGAGGCGTCGAATCCGCCCACGCGCGTGTTGTCGCTGGGCACATAGACCCAGATTCGGTAGTAGCCCGGCGGAAGTTGCCCACTGCGCCATGCGAAGCGAGCAACCGTGGGTACCGGGTCGCCCGGATTAATGGGCTCACGCACGCACTCGATATACTGATAGGGCACGGTCGAATCTGGGTCGTCCAGATACGGGTCTACCGCTCGCTCCGCTGCGGAGGGCGTCTTCCACGCGCCTGCGGGGGTTGAACTGGTAAGTCCCACTGCATCATTATCCACCACGACGGGCAGACGCACCGAGTCCATATCGGGCAGCGTCCACGCCAGCAGGAAGTTCACCAGACTGCTCTGGGCGTTAGTGGTCGTTCCCGTGCGCTGATTGCTGCCGCGATGGGTACTCCAGCTGTCCTGCGCGGCGCTCAGCGCCAGCGTCGCCGCGCCAATCCAGAACCCCGCAACCAATCGCTTCATGCCGTGCCTCCAGTGATGCCTCATCTCTAAAATCCTCCCCGATCGGCGGAGCTGGGCTTGCGCAGTTGCGTCGAGCCGCTCAGTTCAGGACGGTCGAGCGTACTCCACACAATCGATGCGTTGCCGAAGCCCAGGTCGTCGCGCCCAGCGTTATAGTCGTTCGCATCCAGCTCAAACACCTCACCTGGGAACTCGCGCGGCTCGATGTTGGAGCCTGAGCGCACCAGCGTCGTGCCGCTGTAGGCGTTCACAATCAGCACATTGCCGTTGCCCAAATAGCGCGCCTGACGCGGCTTGAACAGGATGGGGCGCAGCAGCTCGCCGCCGTCTTCCGCGAGGTCGTTGCCGTCCAGCCGTCGGCGAATGGCGTTTGTGTATGCCTCGTTGGTGAGCATCCATGTGACGGGCAGCGTGTCGCCGACGGTTCCTGTGAGTGGCACTTGCAATTCATAAATGCCCGTGCTGGTCGTCACCAGCAGATAGAGTCCCGCGTTGCCCTGCCCGCTTGCGCTTCGTTTCGCCGTATCGATGGCGACAGGCGCGAGGATGGGCACGACGCGCCCATCGGGCAGTTGCATCCGCCGGATATAAATCGTCTGGTCGCGCCCGTTCACAATCAGCTGCAGGGTAATCATGCCCGCTTCGGGCGTGCGGGGGTCAAGCGGGTCGCTTGTCAGCGTCGCCTCGAACCCACTGGCGGCGGTGTTTTGCACCAGCGTCGCGAATCCGATGCGCGTCGTGTTGCCGTCCCAGTATTCGAACCGCTGCGCCGACACATAGCGGTAGGCGCGCTCCAGCCGCTGGGTCGGCGTCGTCCAGTAAAGCACGCCCAGCATCGCACCCAGCTGCGCATCCTGCACGGGAGCGCCCACCGTGAAGGTGTTCGGGTCTGCCTGATAGCGATCCACGATGTCCACCACGCGCGCGTTGCCCGTATCGGTAATCGTGTAGTGAATCCAGTATTCCAGCGGCTGGCGGTTCGTGTAGGGGTTGCGGCTGGCAGGCATGAATTCAGTCCAGACCGTGACATCGGTCGGGTTGCGCAGCGTATCGGGCGCGCCTGCGATGTAGTTGGAGCCGGGCAGGTTGTTCGCCTGCGCCCACGCCTCGTCGCGCAGGTCGACAATCTGCGTCATGTTGCCGTCGTTGTCGCGCAGGGGTACGCGGTCGGGAATGAAGCGCGTGATGGTGCGCACTTCCGCGCCCGCGCGGTCGAGAATCGCGACGCGGTTGCGCTCTGGCTCCACAATCAGCAGCTCGTTCTCGCCGTAGCGGTACACGCGCGCGTTGGGCGTAATCGGGTAGCGCGCCTTGCTGGAAACGATGGAGCCCGTGTAGAAGTCGAGCTGGGTGTTCTCGGTCGACCAGACAACGCGCCCGGCGGTGTCCACCTCCAGCAGGCGGCTCTCATCGGCGATAATCGTGCCCTGCCGACTGTACGCCTGCAGCCCCTCGCCCGAACTAATCACCAGCAGCCCTTCGCCGACTGCGATGGGCGACAGTCCCGTGCCCACCTGCGAGCCTTCCGCAAACCGACGGAACAGCTCGCGCAGGAACGCGCCAGGATCGGGGTCTTCCTCCAGATCGGTAATCAGGTCGTCGATAAACGGCCAGCGGATAATGGACTGATACTTCAGGGGGTTCACCGGGTCGACGCGCGGGATGGTGCCTGCCTGATCCTTGCGCTGGGCGAGGTCGGGTTGCAGGCGGTAGGGGTCGGCGGCGATGCCCAGAATACTGCCGAAGGTCTCCAGTCCGCTCTCAGTCGGCACGGTAATCTCGCAGGGCAGGAACAGCGTGTCGCCCACCAGCACGGGGTTCGCCTTCAGCTGCTGTCCCAGCAACACGGCGTACCAGCGCATGTTGTTCCAGTTGCCCGCGATTCGATCGGGATCGAGCAGCGTGTTGAAGGTGTTGCCAACGCTCACCTGCACGGGCTGCGTGAGGCTCAGCACATTCTCCAGCAGTCGAATCTGCCCGCCGCCGTCCGCTTGCCCGAAGCTGGTGATGCGAATCTGCCCGGTCGTGAAGTCGACCTTGATGTCGGGGTTTGGGCTATTGGGCGAATAAGCCAGCGATGAAACGATATTGGTAATGGGGTTCGGTCCGGAGCGTCCGTAGTCGCGCTGGCTGATTCGGACATCGCCCGACGCGGCGATAGGCGCGCCCAGGTCAATCACAAACTGCTCTGGCTCAGCGTCCAGCGCGACGATGGTTGTATAGGGAATACCGATTGGGAAGCCGCCGATACGCGCCTGTCCGACGGCGAAGGCGTACACCGCGCCGTCGTAGTAAATCGGCGCGCCGATAAAGGTGAAGTTCATCCACTGGCGCTGTGGCTCGTCATTCGCGTTGGGCACGAAATCATTGCTGAAGCGCAGGAAGCGTCCCACGAACCGCATAAAGTATTCGTTCGGCTCGCGGTAGATGGCGCTGGGCGGCACAATCACAGGTTCGGCAGCGCCGGGCACAACCTGCGAGTAGCCCCCGTGCGACTGCCAGCGCCAGAGAATTTTCGAGCCGCCGCGCGTTTGCTGCTGGGTCGGCGGCGACTGCTCCTGCAGGGCAATCACGCTGCCGCTGGCGGTGTTGGCGTCGGTCGTGTCCGTGCCTGTTGTGACGTAGAGCACGCCGTTGGGCGCGAGGGTGAAGCCGCGCAGCTTCTGCGGCGGCGCGGAACTGCTGTCCGAATACGGCGGCAGGCTCGCAAAGGTGCGAAACATCAGGTTGAAGTTCGTTGCATACGCCCAGTCGATATAGTAGTCGACGATGAAGGTGTAGCCGCTGGTGTCGCCCGTGTAGTTGATGCGTCCCTGTTCCGCGGGCGGATTGAACACGCACTGGCTGGTGATGTCCTCGATGGCGCCGGAGGTGTTGTTGATTCGGAACACGCGCGGATGGAGCGGGTTCGCGATTCCGTCGTCGGGCACATAGTAGCGGGCGCGCCCGGTGATACGCGAGCGCAGGTAGTTCTGGTAGATGCCTGCGCTGTTAATCGCGGGGGTCAACACTTCGCCCTTCGCGCCGATCCAGAACGCCTGCACGCCTTCGAGCTGGCTGGAGCCTGTGCCGCCCACATCGCGTCGGGTGCCGAGGTAGACCACGATATCGTTGCCGCCGCCCTGCGCGTAGTTGGGCACATAGCCCGCCGCCGCGGGCAGCAGCCAGTTGCCTGCGTTGCCCGTGCGCGGCTGGAACCATTCGCCAGGGAACACGCCGCTGGTGCGCACCACTTCAGGCGGATTCTTCAGCAGTACGGCGTAGAAGCCCGCCGAGACATTCGCACCCGCCTGATGGAGCGAGGGAACCAGCAGCAGCGTGTTGTCAATCACGATGGGCGCGGGGATTTGCCCATCGGGGGTTGTTGGCGTCGAGGCGGTAGACACAGGCGAGCTAACCCGCCAGACCGGCTGTGTCACTTCGGGAATGCGTCCCTGTGCGTTTTCGTCGCGGGGCAGCGCCCAGTAGCCGCGCAATTCCGTGCCCACCAGCGCCACGACCTGCAGCCCGTTGGGAGTCTCCACTACCACAGGCGGCGACGATTGACCCCCCAGCTCGACCTGCCACACCTTGTCGAAGCTCTCGCCCTGCTCGTAGTCGAGGATGCCGTCGTCGGTGCGCCCATCGCCGTCGAGGTCGCGGCTGGGCACAGCGTCGTAGCAAATCAGCCTGCTGCCGCTGACCACAAACACCAGCCCGCCATACACAATGGGCGCTCCGTTTTGCAGGGCGTACTGGGTATTGCGGTCGCGCCAGCGCACACCGAGCGGCGCGCCGTACTGGTCGGCAACGGCGTTCGCGCGACGGGCATTAAAAGCGTCGCTGCTGCCTCCGCCTGCCCAGCGCACGAGGTTGTAGGCAAACTTCAGTTCGAGGTCGGGGATTGCTTCGATGCGAAATTCAGACGCCTGGTTGGGCACGGAGCCGTTGCTGCGCACCAGCGGCGCGTTGATGGCCGCGGCGACCCCTGCCGCGCTCACGATAATGCGTCCCGACCCGTAGGTCGCCGCCGCAATCACGGGCGCGCTGGCGTTCACGGCGGTCACAATCTGCAACAGCGGTCGGTTCGCCGAGATATCGACCGCGCCGCCGCCGAAGCCCCGCCCACGCAAGCCTAAACTCGCAATCTCGCCGGGCGTCAGCGTGTAGTAGCCGCGCAGGAGCGGATGGTTCAGGTTCACAATGCTGATAGGCGCAGCGTTCGAGACGGGGGCGACCTCCGGGAAGAACAGCACGCCCGACGCGCCCTGCTGGGGCGTGTCCACCCATAGCACACCGCCGCCGTCCACAAAACGGCGCAGCTTCTCGCGTATCTCCGCCGTCATGCCCCCCCAGCTGGTACGGCTGATGAGCAGGATTTTGTAGCGTGCGAGCTGGTTGTCGTTCAGACGACTGACATCCACCAGCCAGTAGACCGCCTGATTGCGCGTGGCGCCTGCGGGCGCGAACGGATTGCGGAACGACAGCCCCAACGGCTTGAGGTCCGCGCGCCGATCCATCGCGTAGAAGGTGTAGACATCGCGCACGAGGGGGTCGTTCGCGCTGAACGCCACGACGCCTGCGTTCACGGGAACGGTGCGCGGCTCATAACCGCGTCCGTCCGCCCATGCGCACGCAACGCCCAAGCCCATCACGCCTACCAGAATCCACTGCGTCCATTTCATAGCCATTACCCCACCTCAGGGTCGAATATCGCCTGCGTAAATCGGTTTCGGGCACACGGGCAGGCGCGGGATTGGCGGCAACACTCTGCCCGGATGCTGTCCCGACGGGTCCTGCGCGGGCGTGTACGCCACCCGCATCGGCTGACCACCCACAATCGGGTCGCGGAAGATCGGATCGTACCGCATCAGCAGGTTCACCGCGTACTGCCCCGCCGTATCGTGCGTGTATTCCTGATGTTCGAGCGGTATCTCGAAGTTGGAGCTGCCGTAGCGACGCGGGATCCAGCCCCATTTGCGCAGCCATTCGGTCTGGTCGCCCAGCGGCGCGGTGAAGTTCTCGGCGATTGCGCCTTCAATCGTGATGCGAATATCCAGCGGCTCGCCGTAGAAGGGGAATTCGGGCGACACGACGCCTGCGGGGCGCGCGCCCGTGCGCACAAAGTTCTCGCGCGTGTCCTGCGGGTCGGTGTTGAACCAGTAGCCCGGAATCACGAAGAAGCACCCTTCCTGCGCGAACAGCGCCGCCTGAATCTTGATGTCCAGCGGTTGAATTGCCGCCGCGCTGAAGCGATAGGGCGTATTGTCCGTCGGCAGCTGGAAGTTGCCCAGCGTTGAAATCGGCTGGAGCTGCAGTTGCAGCAGGTTCGGGATGCCCGGTTCGGGCGCAAGCCCGTAGTTCGAGCCGACGGGCGGCGGCGTCAGCGGGAAGGCGACCTTCTCGTAGTTCGGGTAGACCTGAAACGCCGTGCGCCCCAGCGGGTACATCACATTCGGGAAGCCCGCGATGTTGAACCGATAGAACGGGTCAGCGAACTCCGATGGGTTGACCAGCAGATTGATGAACGATCCCGCGCCGCTGGCGGCATGGCGCAGATACAACCGCAGCCCGCCGTAGTTGCCCGTGTAGCCCTGCGGGTCTTCGCCGAAGCTGAACAGCAACCGCATCGGCTGGTCGGGCAACACCTCGAAGAAGTAGGGCGCTTCGACATTCGTCGGGTCGCCCTGCGCGCTGGCGGGGCTGTCGAAAGTGCGCTGCAGGAACTGCGTCGTGTTCACGCACACATAGTCCCGCGCGATAATCGCCAGTGAGGAACGGGCGTCGCCCTTGACGATGTTGCCCTCGATGTACGCCGTGCCGTTGGTGACGATGGTAATCTGCCTGCCCGACGGGATGCGCCCCTTGACGCGCACACTGCCCTCGGCGTAAATCACGCCGTTGAAGGGCACATCGAAGCTTGTGTCGCCCTGCGTGATTTCGCTGGTGAGCGTCGGGTTGCTCGCGTCGTTCGGGTTGCGGAAGAAGAAGTTCATCGTCTTCAGGTTGGTCGGCTGCCCGGTGATGGGGCTGTACCAAACATCGCGCGGCTCCGCCTGATTGCGCGTGATTCGGAAGCCCTGCGCCCGCACGGAGCCGTCGGTATTGAGCGTTTCCACCAGCTCGATGAACACGCCGGGCGGCTCGTAGAACGGACCGTTCCAGAAGCGCGATTTGCCGGGGTTCACCCAGTCGCCGCGCAGGGTGTAGCCGCCGAAGAAGCCGCGACTCTCTTCCTGTCTGTCGAGCGCGTTATTGATGTAGATGCCACGCCCATAGCCGTACTGCCCCGTGTTGAACCACACGCCGTTGGGGCGCTGCCGCCAGACGCCCGATTCCTGCGTCGCGGCGGCGTAGCGCGGGCGGTCGGTTGCGGGGTCCACGGTGTCCATGCGCGGCGGCTCCAGGTAGGCAATCGCGCGCGGGTAGCCGTCGGCGGCGGTTGTCGGGCGACCGTCGCGGTACAGCCCATTCGCCGTCGTGAAGTTCGTCGCGCTGCTGGGCAGCAGGTTGACGGTACTCGCGCCGACGCTCAGCTCCACCTGTGCGCCCGTGTTATGCACCACCTCGCCCGCCACATAGACCCGCTCGCCCAGCGCAGGGTTCAGGGCAATCTCCACAGCGCCGCTGAAACGCAGGTTGCCGTTCACGAACATCGAGCCGCCGCCCTGACCTGGAACGCCCAGAATCGTGCGGTACGGCACGCCAATCCCCACCTCCTCGGCGCCGATGTCCATCAGCGTCCCGCGCTGCTCCTTGTTCATCACGAAGCGCAGGTAATCGATCGTGCCAATCTGCATGTAGGCGACGCGCTCGGCGCGGCGGGAGCGATCCGCCTGCGTGAAGGTCGTCGGGTCGTTCGGGTCGACAATCCCCACGCGCCCGATGGATTCAATCTTAATCACAGGCTGGCGATGGACGGGACCCGACGGCTGATACGACACGCGAATCAGCGCGCGCCCGTTCTGCAGGTTGATGCGCGTGAAGCCGCCTGTGCCGTCCGCGGGATTGTAGGGCTTGAGCCAGAAGTAGTCGGGGTCTTCGGGCGCGGTGATGTTGTCGGGGATGGGACGCCAATCTGCGCCGAACTCGCTGCGCACCAGCTGGTCAATCGCGAACTGCAGTCCCGACTCGGCGAAGTAGTCCGCGCTGAGCCGCTCGCGCGCCTGCTGCACATTCAGGATATTGCGGGCAATCACGGTGATGAACACCCCGCCCAGCACCAGCAGCACGAAGCTAACCAGCAGGGCAATCACCAGCGTCTGACCGCGTTCTGTGAAACGATAGGTTTGCATCATCTTGCCCTTATCCCTCCGCGCACCTGCACGATGTTCGGCGCTTCCAGCTGCGTCGTGAGCGCGTAGTTCACGGGCTGCTGCGCGCCGTAGAATTTCAGTCCCATCTTCAGGTTCATCAGCCGCCGCGTCTGATAGTCCGCCACATAGCTATCGCCGTTCAGGTTGAAGCGATAGAAGAAGGTCACAAAAATCTCGGCGTCGGGCGGCAGCGGCGTGCGCGGGTCGCTGTAGAACTCGATATACCCGCGCAGCAGCTGGGGTGTGAAGCCGTAGGCGGTCATCACTTCCTGATAGGGCGCGGCGTCCTGATAGAGAATGCGGTACTGGTTCGGTCCGGGCGTCGCGTTCGCCGCCGAGACGCGCTGGTAGCGGATGGGACGCCCGTAGTTCGGTCCGGGGCGCTGGTCGGGACCAATCACGACTTCCGAGCCGGGCACAATCGACGCCGTCGGGAAGGTCAGATGATTGCTCGAACCGTCCATCGCGCCGTTGTTGTCCAGATCCATCAGCGACACATAGCGGCGCACATTCGGCGCGTTGTTCGGGTCGCGGTTGTACGCATCGTTGTAGCGCCCGTTGATGGTCGTCAGGTCGGGGTTGCTGTCGTTGAACGGCGTCGTGAACGCGCCCGTCTTGAAACTCACGCCCTGCGCGGGGTACTGGAACCACCAGGGCAGCGCAAGGTCAATCAGCCCTGCCTCGCTATTCACATAGAACGCCATCGGCTCTGCGTCGGTGTAGTAGTTGAGCGCGCTATTGAACCAGTCCGGTAGGGGTTGTCCCGTCTCCACCATCTGCTGAATTCGGGTCAGGTTCGCCACCCAGTCGTCGCGCTCCTGCCCATCGGGGGTCGCGCGGTAGTAGCGGATGTACCATTCGCCGTTGCCGTTGGGCGCGAGATAGAAGTAGCGCAGCGGCTCGTTGCGTTGCAGCGCGTCGGGGCGACTGCGGAACGCCACCAGGCGCAGGGTCTCCGGGTTCACATCCCACAGCCCCTGCGGGAAGCGAATCTGCAGAGGCGGCGCGCCTGCGCCCTCGTCGCCCAGCGTGTCGGTCTCAATCGGCGCGCCCATCTGGTTCACCGCCAGCGCAGGCGTGAGTTGCATCAGCGACTCGACGCGCGGGTTGCCCTGATCGTCGAACGATACATTCACCATGTCCACCTGTCCCAGCGGGACGACGGGCTTGGCGACTTTGCGCCAACCTGCGCGGCGCGCGCCGTAGAAAAAGTTCGGGTCAAAAAACTCGTCGATGCTGCCAAACAGCTCCGGGTTCAGCACCCACTGATTGCCCTGGCGCACATAGAGTCGGAACTCGGCGCGGTACAGCACGGCGTAGTTTTCAGGCTGTGTCGCGGCGGCGAGGGGCACTTCGTCGGGGTTGAAGTAGGGGTTGTCGTTGTCCATCAGCCCGATGAAGTAGCGCACCACGGTGCGTCCGGGCGAAATCGGCACAGCAATCTCGGCGTTGTAGGAGCCGTCAGGGTTAATCGGGATGTCGGAGGTCGGGTCGTTCGACTCCTGCGACGGGTCGCCGTAGGCAGGCATCACCATATCGATGACCGCGTAGCGCAGGGGCACGACGACCACCTGCCCCTGCCCGTTCAGCACAGGCAGGTTAACCAGCCGATCCGCGCTATCGAACACATAGGCGGCGCGTTTGAGGTCGTTGGTGAACTGATTGATGACCAGTCGCGTTGTGTCCTGCGCCTGCGCCTGAATCTGTCCCTGACGGGTCAGGCGAAAACCCTGCACCAGCGGGATGAGCAACAAGCCGAGCAGGATGGCGGTAATCGCAATCACCACCAGCAGCTCCACCAGTGTAAAGCCCGCCTGTCGCTCCCGATGTGCCTGCCAGAATCGCATCTCGTGTGCCTCCCTGATTGGACTCAACCTGTAGCGTCCGAGTTCCCGCGTCAATCCCTGACGGGCAACAACATATCGAAGTCGGTGCGGGTGCGTCGTCCAGGCGGTTCGTGCGTGACGCGCACTTTGACCGACAGCCCCTGCACGCCTCGAATCGCCTGCCCCGTCACGCCCGGATCCCAGCGCACAGCGTCTGGATGCGAATCACGCAGGTCGACATACACCAGCCCGGTGTCGTCGACGACCTCGCTGATACGGAACACGCCGTTCGTGCCGCGCTGGGTGTTGCCGCTTGCGTCCACATACCAGTATTCGCGTAGCAGCACCGACTTGCCTGCCTCGCTGCGGGTGAAGTAGAGCCGACGCGCGCGGTCGCTCGTGCTGCCCGTGTACGCCGCTTCAAGGTCGTACCAGCAGGAGTCGTAGCCCATGCCGACGGGGTTCTGCACCAGGTAGTAGCGGCTCGCCGCCTTCTGCACAGAGATCGCCCAGTTCTCATGCACGCGGTAGAAGACGCGGATTTTGCGCCCGTGCATCTGCGTGTTGCGGATTTCAAGGTTGCCCGTCGCGTAGTCGATGGTCGCGTTGAGGTTGGGCAGCGTCTGGGCGCGCAAATCGGGCGCAATCTCGCTGTCGGGCAGCTGTTGCCCCTGTCGGAAGTAGGCGGCGCGCCCCGTGAGCAGGTCCACCACAATCAAATCCGCCTGCAGCGGCTCGTTCTCCACATCGCGTCCCAGCCCCAGCCCTTGGTAGGTAGTCTGGTCGTCCTGCAGGTCGCCGAACTGCTTCAGGTCGGAGAACGCCAGTCGGATGCGTCCGCTGTTCGGCACGGTGAACTCCTCGCGCATAATCGTCCAGTCATGCACATAGTAGCTCACATAGGCTTCCAGCGGGCGCGTCCCGCGCCAGTAGCGTTCGTAGTAGCCCGAAGCGTTGGGATTAATCAATATCGTGCCCGTGAGCGGGTTCAGCACCTGGTACTGGTAGGGGTTTTCGGACGACCACTGGGCGCCCAGCGGCAGCTCGGTGAAGGCGCGCGCCGCTGTATCCGAGAAGGGCGCGATGCCCAGAAAGCCCGAAACGCCGCTCACAGGCGAGCCGTCAGGCAGAGGCAAATCGATCCACTGCGGGAACGGCGCGTTCGGGTCCGTCGGGGGCAGCTCGATCACTGCAGCGACGAACTGCGTCTCGACGCGACCGCTGGGCGCAACATAGGCAAAACTATACTCCACCAGATAAGTGATGGGCACATAGCGCAGGGGGCGCAGGAGTACCTTCGCCGCGTCGTAGTCGATGCCATACTCGTACAGGCGGATGTTCGGTCGCTGGAATTCGGAGTTGAGGATAAAGCGTCGCATCGGACCGCTCGTGACCACCAGATAGTCGCGGTAGTCGCCGCCGCCCGCGCGCTCGCCCGTCGGTCGCTGGGCAATCGGCGCAAACAGCGTCGTGTAGACGATGCCCTCTGTCAGCTGGTCGCGCCTGCCGAGCGTTGGACCGGGCAACCCCAGAGCGATTCGCTCGCCCACGATGCGACGAAATCGGTTCACGCCGCTGGCGTACTGGCTGGGGAAGCCGTTCGGCAGGTTCGGCTGCACGCCCAGATCGTTGGGGTCAATCGAGGGGTCAATCAGCAGCACCGCTTCATCCGATGAGAAGTCGTAGCGGGTAGGCGCAATCGCACGCGGCAGATTGTCGGCGCGCGCCTTGAGCCGCTCCAGCTCCTGCTGCGCGTAGCGCGTCGCCGCATCGCTCTGTCCCGTGCGCTTGAGCGCAAGGAAACCGCTGGGGTACAGGCGAATGAACGCCAGTATCGCAATCGCCAGTATCCCAATCACCACCAGCACCTCGACCAGCGAGGCGCCCTGCTGTCGCTTACCCATGCCTACCATGCTCTCGCTCCTGATTGCAGGCGCCACGAAAATTCGCCACGCCCCGATTAACGACGCTTCGACACAGGGTCGGCGCGTCGGGTTCCACTACCCTGCGGTCGGATTCGCGCTTACGGACGCATCGTGTAGGGCGACTCGTACATTTTGAACGAGTCGACCGTCTTCACATTCCCGGTCAGGAACAGCACGATGTCGCTCTTGGCGCGTGTCGGTACATTTCCATTATAAGAACGATGATAGCTGCACCAGGTGACCACAGCCGTCGTGTCAGGAGTGCGATAGCCAAGTTGGCGCGGGTTGTCGGTCGGCTTCGGACCCACTGGTCCGTCAAAGTAGCCTAAGCCATAGTTTGTTGCCCCTCCGTTCTGCTGGTTTTCTACCTGATTCAACGCCTGATTGGACCAGAAAAGCGTGTAGCGCAGTTCGTGATTGTTGCTCTGCCCGATGCGCCCTGTAGAGTAGCTGTCGTAGCGATAGAAGCAAACCACAGGGCTGCTGGCGTCGCCCGGGCGCAGGCGCACCGGTTGCCCCGCCAGCGCGTGTCCCTGCGGATAGACCGCCTGTGTGATGACACGCTTGTCGTCGATGGGGTTGTTCGGGCAATAGAAAATCTCATCGTTGTTCTGCAGATAGCTTCCCAGAGGCTTCGGGGCGAGGTTGAACGGAACCGCGTTCGCGGGATTACAGGTCAGGTTCCCGCTCGCATCCACAGCATACGCGCCCAGCACAGGCGGATAGGCGCGATAGTCGTCTTTGTACGCCTGCAACGCCACGAAAATCTGCTGCAGATTCGACGAACACCGACTTTTGCGGGCGTTCTCGCGCACCGTGCCCGCCACGGGAAAGATAATCGCCGCCAGAATGGCGATTATCGCAATCACCGTCAGCAACTCCACCAGCGTAAATCCGCGTCTCATGATCGTGCCCCTCTGTCCTCGCTGCCTTAGACTGCACAGCGGTTATTATGGTTCCCGTCCTAATTATGACACACCCGACGGGTTTCCTGCTGTCTGGAGAGGGACCTCGCGCACGGGGCGCAGCAGGAACGCCGACGCGAGGAAGTAAATCGGCGCGAGCGCGAAAATCCAGCGCCAGCCCGCGCCCAGCCCGTACTGCGCGTTCCAGTAGTCGCCCAGCGGACCCGCAATCAGCGGCGCAATCACCTGCGGCATGGTCATCGCGATGTGCCAGATTGCCATGTAGCGCCCCGATTCCTGCGGCGGGACGAGGTTGCTCGCCAGCGCCCAGTCCACCGCCGCATACGCGCCCCATGCGACCCCGAACAGCGCGCCTGTCAGGTACACCCATGCGAGGTTTTGCGCCGTCAGAAACATCGCCGCGCACACACAGATTAGCGCGATGCACCCGTAGATGATGCGCTTTTTGCTCATTCGGTCGGCAAGCGCGCCCGCCAGCCAGTTGCCCAGCACGCCCGTGAGCGTCGCCGTCGCCATGAAGCCGAACGCATGCTGCGGCGCGGCGCCCTTCAGCCCAATCGTGTCGCGCAGATAGAACTCCAGAAAGAACAGCGCGGTGAAAAAGCCCATGTTGAACACGAATCGCGAAAGCACCACCCAGCGGAAGTTGGGCTGCTCGTTCAACAGGATGTTCACAAACAGCGTCCAGCGCAGGCGTTTCTCGTCGGGCGTGCGCGGCTGCCACTGCGGTTCGCGCATGCCCAGCACCGTCCACAGCATGGTCAGAAGTAGGAAGCCGACCAGCGTGTACCCCACAATTTGCAGGCGCACACCCCGCTCCAGCTGTCCGCCCAGCAGCGGCGGCTCGCCCAGCAGCGCGCCCGCCAGCGCCAGCCCCAGCAGCGTGCCCAGCAGCGTCATCATCCCCATGTACGCCGACGCCAGCCCGTGCCGCTGCGGGGGCACATAGTCGGGAATCACCGCCTGATAGGGACCGTTTGCCCAGTTCAGAAACAGTTGAATCGCCACAAAGTGCAGAATCAGCAGCGCGAAGCTCTGCGTCGTCATAAACAGCACGACGAACGGCAGGCTCAGCAGCGTGCCCCACAGGATAAACGGGCGTCGCCTGCCCATCCGCGCCGTGCAGCGGTCGCTGATGGGTCCTGCAACGAGTTCGATTACGGTCGAGATCAGCGCGCCCGCCGCCGCCAGCCACGCCAGATACGCTCCGCGCTGGTCGGGCGGCGCGAGGTCGTTCACCCGCGCCTGCATCGCAATCGTCAGGAACGCCGCCCAGTGAACGCTCACGCCCAGCCAGAACGCGCTGAGCGCCCAGTAGTTGATGCGTCCGTGCATCGGGGCGGGCGTTTGCATCGCTGTTATGTCAGTCGCTCAATCCATACACCGGTATCGCCGCGCCGTGAATGGCGCGCGCGGCGGGCGAACAGAGGAACATGATGACCGCGCCCAGCGCATCCGGGGCAACCCAGCGCGAGAAGTCGGCGTCGGGACGCGCCGCGCGGTTGGCAGGCGTGTCAATCGTGCCCGGCAAAACGCAGTTCACATTCACGCCATGCTCTTTCAGCTCGGCGGAGAGCGCTTCGGTAAGACGAATCACGCCCGCTTTGGCGGCGCAGTAGCCTGCGCCGCCTGCAAACGCCGCCAGCCCCGCCCTGCCCGACACATGCACGATAGCGCCGCCGCCCGACCGAATCAGCAGCGGCGCTATCGCCCGCGAGACCAGAAACGCCGTGCGCAGGTTCATCGTCAGCATCAACTCCCAGTCATCCAGCGGCGTCTCATGCACGGGCGGACCCGCCACATAGCCGCCGACGGTGTTCACCAGCGCGTCCAGCCTGCCGAACCGCTCGTCGACGGCACGCGCGAGGCGGTCGCAATCGTCGGGCTGGCGCAGGTCTATCCCGCCGACAAGCAGGTGTTGCGGGTCCAGGGCAAGTTCGGCGAACCTCTGGCTCAGCGCGGCGTCCTCACGGGCGCATAGGGCGAGCGTCGCCCCCGCCTGATGGAACTGGCGCACGACCGCCTGCCCCAGCGCGCCCGTCGCGCCCGTAATCAGCGCCACCTTGCCCGTGAAGTCGAACGCGACCATCAGCCCTCGGCGTCCTCCGCGAACGGATAGGTCGGCAGATTGATGCGCAGCGGCTTGTCCACGCGATAGCCCAGCGCGTAGTCCGCCTGCAGCAGCGTGTGAATCTCCGAAGTGCCCTCGTAGATGGTCGCGCCCTTACTGTTGCGATAGAACCGCTCCACGGGGTACTCGTCGGAGAAGCCGTAGGAGCCGAACACCTGCACGGCGGCGTTGGCGGCGCGCTGTGCGGCGTCCGTGCTGTACCACTTCGCCAGCGAGGTCTCGCGCGTGTTGCGCATACCGACATTCTTCATCCAGCCGACCTTCTGGTACAGCAGCACGCTAATCTGGTAGTCCGCCTCCATCTGCGCGATTTTCTGCTTGATGAGCTGATGCTCCGCCAGCGGCGCGCCGAAGGTTTTGCGCTCTTTGGCGTAGCGCACCGATTCGTCGAGGCACGCGCGGATCAGCCCCGCCGCGCCCGCCGCGACGGTGTAGCGCCCCTGATCGAGCGCGAACATCGCGATTTTGAAGCCCTCGCCTTCCTCGCCGATGCGGTTCTCGACGGGGACTTCCACATTCTCAAACACCACGCCGCCCGTGTTGCCCGCGCGCACGCCGAGCTTGCCCTTGAGCGTGTAGGGCTTGACACCTGCGCGCTCGCGCTCCACGAAAAACGCGCTCATGCCCGAATGGTCGCGTTTGGCTTTCTTGTCGGGGTCGGTCCACGCCACCACAAGGTACTGGTCGGCGACTTCCGCCAGCGAAATCCAGATTTTCTCGCCGTTCAGAATATAGCGGTCGCCCTCGCGTCGGGCGGTAGATTGCATGCCGACCACATCGCTGCCCGCGTTTGGTTCGGTCAGACAGAACGCGCCGAGCCGCTCGCCCCGCGCCTGCGGCGCGAGAAACCGCCGCTTCTGCTCCTCGTTGCCCCACGCCATCAGCGTCATCGCGGTCAAGCCCACATGCACCGACAGCACCACCCGCAAAAATGTGTCGCCGTACTCCAGCTCCTCGCAGGCAATCCCCAGCGCGATGTAGTCCAGTCCCGAGCCGCCCCACTTGCGCGGCACGCAGATGCCCAGTAGCCCGAGGTCTGCCAGTCGCTGGTATACTTTGGGGTCTGCGCCGTGCCGATCCCACTCGCGGATATGGGGCTTAATTTCGTTCTCTACAAAGCGGCGCACGGTCTCGCGCACCATCAAATGCTCCTCGGATAGCCGAAAGTCCATAAAAACGCCTCCTTCGCGGGAGATTGTACCCGACGCGCGCTGGGGGTATGCTTTTAATAATGCGCCTGCTGGATCGGTTGATACTGCGCGAGCTGTTGCCCCCGCTCTTTTTCGGCGTCGGATTGTTCACCGCGCTGGTGTTTGCGGGGGGCTATGTGTTTATGATTACCGAGTACGCGGTGAAGGGCGCGCCGCTGCGACTGGTGATTGAACTGGCGTTGCTGTATCTGCCGCAGATTGCCGTGCGCACGCTGCCGATGGGCATGCTGCTGGCGACGCTGCTGAGTTTCGGGCGGCTCTCGTCGGACTGGGAGATTACGGCGGCGCGCGCGGCGGGGGTGAGCCTGCGGCGGCTGATGATGCCCGTGTTCTGGCTGAGCCTGCTGGTGAGCCTCGCGGCGATTGGCTTCAACGAGACGCTCGTGCCCTGGGCGACCGCCCGCGCCGCCGAAATCCGCAAGGGCATTCTGGAGCAGTTGCGCCTGACCGAGCAGGAGGCGTTCGGCTTCCCCCAGTTCCGCGAGGGCAGGCTCGATTCGTATGTGATTGTGGCGGGCGGGCGCAACCCCCAGACGCAGGAGCTGTACCAGCTCACCCTGCTCAAGTACCCATCAAGCGGGGCGCGCGCGCCGGAGGTGGTGCTGTACGCCCAGCGCGCCCAGTGGGACGGCGAGGCGCACTGGACGCTCTACAACGGCTGGTGGCGCACTGCCGACGGGCAATACGGCTCGTTCGTGGTGTTCCGCGCCGAGCCGCGCCTGAACCTCGCCATCCAGCGCACCCCCGTGCAGATTGAGGCGCTGCTGACGAATGTCGACGAGCGCTCCTTCCGCCAGCTGCGCGAGCAAATCGCCTTTTTCCAGCGCGAAGGGGCGGACGAGGCGCACATCCGCCAGCTGATGGTGGAACTCTACAATAAAATTAATGTACCGCTCGCGAGCCTGGTGTTCGCGTTGCTGGGCGCGCCGCTGGGCATCCGCCCACAGCGTTCCAGCCCTGCCAGCGGGTTTGCGCTCAGCGTAGCGATTATCTTCCTCTATTGGGTGGCGGCGCGTTATCTGGTGATTCTGGGGCGCGGCGCGATAGACCCTCTGCTCGCCAGCAGCCTGCCCAACCTGATTGGGATGGCGCTTGCGGTGTGGTTCATCGCGCGCAAGGAGCGGGCGTAGGGGGCGGTTCGAGTAGTCCTTCTCTTACCTCGCAGCGCCCTGCCCCAGAATCAGCAGCGCGTCCAGCGTCAACTGCACCGCCCAGTGAACCCAGAAGCAGGGCAGGAATGACTTCACGCGCAACGCCACCCAGCTCAGCGCGAACGCTGCGGGGATCGAGCCCAGCACTTCGGGTAGCGGCTTGCCGTAGTGCAACAGGGCGAACGCCGCCGCCTGCAGCCCTATCCCCCACCAGCCCAGCCAGCGGTACAGCCCGAAGGTGAGAAACCCGCGAAAGAAGAACTCCCAGCAGAACAGGTAGTAGCCGTAGGCGATGCTGAAGTAGACGGCGTAGGCGGGGTCGGTCAACACGCGCTTGTCCAGCGGGTAGTAGGCGCGGAACTCCGGGCGCTGCGCTACATAGTACAGAATCGGCAGCATCAGCAGGTACATCCCCAGCGCGAGCAGCGCGCCCTGCTTGCCGTCGCCCCGCGCCAGCCCGTACTGGCTCAGCTCGCCCTTGCCGAAAAACGCCAGCGACAACACCGGCAGCCACAGCAGCCAGAGGGAGCTGACCACGATGTATTCGTTCCAGTCGCGGTAGGCGGCAGGCTCGCTTCCCAACCCCAGCCAGCGGAGCGCGCTGACCGTGTACGGCTGCTGGTAGTAGAGGAACAGGAACAGCACCGCCAGTCCGCCGACGACGATAACCTCCCACTCGGTGCGCTTGCCGTGCGTCATGGCGCAGGTTCCTGAACCACGCGGTAGCGGATTTCGTACACGCGCTGCTTGCCGCTGTAGCCGCCAATCAGCGCGAGCGTGCCAATCGGCTGCGATGGGTTCGGGTCGCGGGCGTACAGGATGGGCTTGCCGTCGAACAGCGCCCACAGTACGCCCCCACGCCGTGAGAACTGCAGCGTGTGCCGTCCGGGGATCATCATCTGCTCGGCGCTGCTGGTCTCCGCGCCGAAGAGTCGGAACCGCGTGCGCGTGTTGGCGTACCCGCCCACGAACAGGATGTAGTCGCGTCCGGCGTTCATCTCCGATTCGCGCGTACTGGGCAAAAACGCCGCAAGGATGCCGTCCTGCACGGCTTCCAGCTCCACCCACAGGTCGAACTCCCGCGCGTTCAGCCCAGTAATGCGCAGGTGCGACTCGTTGTGCCCGTCGTATGCCCACGCGCCGTTGCGCACTTCCCAGCCCGCGCCGATGTGCAAGCCTTCGGCGTTCTGGGGGGTCAGCACGCGGGTCGCCTGCTCGCGCGTGAGCTGGGACGGCGCGCCCGACGGCAGCGGCAGCGCGCCCATCGGCTCCTGCAACAGGCAGTAGAACACATCATACGGCTCGTACACCGAGTAGCCCGCACCTGACGGCTTGTAGAGGTCTATCGAAACGCCCAGCTCGCGCCCGCCGCCCATCCAGAACCACGGACTCTCACCGCCGTTGGGCACGGCAAGCTCGATCACGGTTGTGCGGTCGCGTCGGCGGGACGCCTTCCACTGCAGCCACGCGGGTGCGTCGCGCCCCTGCACGCGCAGGCTTACTTCGCTCCCGTTGCGAATGTCCACAAATAGCACCGAATCGGTCGAGTAGACGCCCTTGCCCTCGATGTCGAGGCTCATGTGCAGTCGCTCCCACTCGCCCGTGATTTCGAACAGCGCGTAGTAGGCGTCCCCGTCATGGCAATGCTTGACGGTCAGGCGTGTCCCGTCGGCGTCCCGCTCGCCTGCGGGCGGGATGGCGTCCCACTCGCTGGGGTCGCCGTCCACCGTCGCGCGGGCGTACCACACAAACGGCTGCCATGGGTAGAGCGGATAGGGGTCTACCGTGTCGGGCAGTCCGTCGCCGTCCTGATCGGTTTTGCGCGGGTCGGGCATGCGCGACTGCCAGCGCGGTTTGACGAAGGTGAACTGCAGCGGCGCGGGCGCCCAGGTGCTGAGCATCGCCTTGTGCAGGTCGTTCATCTGCCCGTCGGTCATGGCGCGGCGCGGGTCGGCGCCGAAGCGTTTCTCATCCAGCGGCAGGCGCGGGTCGTCGTCGGGGAAGCCGTCGCCGTCCGCATCGCGCACGGTGATGAGCTCGCCGAAGTAGAGGCGCAGCCACTGCGCGTCGCTCAGCGTGCGGTCCCAGTACGCCATCACATTCCAGTGTTCGCCGTGCCTGCCCGCCGTACTCCATGCATTCATCGCGACGCTGCCATCGGGGTTTTTGCGTCGGTAGCGCGGGTCAGGATGGTTGAACACGATGCGCTCGTCCTCGCGGTTCGCCAGCGAGAATGCGCCGAACGACTCCATCTGGTGATGGAACTCATGTGCGACCAGCCATGCGGTGTCGCCCCCGCCGAGAAACTGGCTGCGCGCGGGGACGCCATCGGGAAAGCTGTCCACGCCGTAGGTGCCGCCGCCGCTATTGTAGAACTCCCAGCGTTGCGTTTGCGCGTTCCAGCGGCGCGGAAACGCCTGCTCAATCTGCCCGGCGTAGGGCTTCTCCTCGAACACAGGCTCGGTAGTCGTGCGCAGGGGGTTCGCTGTATCCACAATTGTGAACGCGCCTCCGCCCGGCGGCGCGAAGTCCACGCCGGGGTACGAGCGGCACACGGGCAATCCCTTATAAAAGCCCGTCGCCTGCGGCGGCTCGTCGCCCCAGCGTTGCCAGCGGTCGTCCACGAAAATCTGGAAGTCCACCCAGAAACGCATCCCGCTGTTGACCCAGAAGTAGCGCGCGGCGATAGCGTACTCCTCGCGGATGCGCGCCAGCTCGGCGTCCGACATCGGCGGGGGTGGCGGAGCGGGGTTGTCGGGATTCTGATACGCCGACGCGACATTCACCACATTCGGCATCAGCAGCACCTTCACGGGCAGGCGGATAATGGTCTTGTAGCCCGCGGGGGCGAGAGTCGCGAAGGCGTACTCGCGTCGCCAGGGCGGGTTCGCGCCCCAGCGTCGCTCCTCGGGAGTTGGCTGCAGGTCAGGGTCGTAAACGCGATAGTAGTAGCGCTTGCCCGGTTGCAGCCCGCTGATGCGCAGGCGGTGATAGGTGCGTTTGCCCGGCTCGCCCTGCACGATGCGCACGCCTGCGCCCTGCCACAGGTCGATGCGCTTGCCTTCGGGACGCCACGCCGCCGCGGGCAGGTCGCTCTGCCGAATCTGCACGCGCGTCTCGGTCGGCGTGCGCGTGTGGTACTGCAACACCACAGAGTCGCGCCCAATCTCCATCACGGGGCGCATCGGGTCGTGCAACGGGCGCGTGTCGCCCTGCGGCATGCCCCACGCGGGGGAACACAGCCTCAGGAAAAGCGCAGCGCTAATAGCAAGATAGACTCCGCACACGGACGGCTTAGGTCGCCGCCGCTGAACTGGCTGACGCATGTTCAACGGGTTCGCGGGCAGGGGCGCGATTCCTGCCCTCTATCCCTTGCACGAAGGCGTGTCTACTCTGGCTCGATGCCGAGTTCACGCAGTTTCTGGGCGAGGCGCTCCGCCCGCGCGCGCTCCTGTTCCGCACGCTGGCGCTCCTGCTCCAGTAAAGTCGCCAGCCCCTCATAAGTCCGAAAACGCTCCCCATCGGGGCGCGTCAGCACCAGCTCCCCACCCTCGATGTCAAAATGAATCCCCAGCAACGGACTGACCCAGCCGCGCATTTGCTTAATCGGCTGCAAGTGCCCCGACTCGTCCCGAATGTAGCCGTACAGCTCGCCCCGATCGGGGTCGTACAGGTAATACTCCTGCACCCCAAAACGCTCATAAAACAAACTCTTGTCCGTCATCTCGCTGGGCGTGTTGCTCGGCGAGAGGATTTCGAACACCACCTGCGGCGGTTGGTTGCCCTCCTCCCACTGGCGGTACGAGTCGCGGTCGCCTTTGGGACGCCCGAACACCACCATCACATCGGGGGCAGTGCGGGTTTTGTTGTCGCCTTCGATGGGGTACCAGAACAGGTCGCTGGCGACGAACACATCATCGCGGTTCTGGAACATCGAGGCGAGACCGCCCTGAATGGTGACGATCCAGCGGTACTGTCGTGTGTTTTGCGCCATCGGCTCCCCGTCGCTGGAGGGATACTCGATAGCGGGCTGTGTTCCTGCCGTTGTGAGCGCCATAACGCGGACCTCCTCGCCTTAATATACCCCGTAGCCAGGCAGGAGTTCCAACGATTCTGGAGAATTGTTGCCCACGCAGGAGGCACACAGGTTATGGATATCCTCTCTGGCATCGAGGGCACAGGACCACTGGCGAAACTCATCTACCGCCGCGCAGGGCGTTCCCGCCGAATCTCCAGCTGGGACAAAACGGGCGGCAATCGCGATTTTCTGACCATTCCGCAGGGCGAGACGGCGACCCTCGCCACGATTGAGGGCGCAGGGTGTATCCGCCACATCTGGATTACCGTCGGCTGTCGCGACCGACTCTACCTGCGCAAGACCGTTCTTAAAATGTACTGGGACGACGAGACCGAGCCGAGCGTACTCGCGCCGCTGGGCGACTTCTTCGGGCTGGGACACGGAATCGCGCGCTCCTACATGTCGATGCCCTTCACCACCGTCAATCACGAGGCGAACGAGGGGAACTACGGGGGCGGGATTGCGCTCAACTGCTACTTTGCGATGCCCTTTAGCACGGGCGCGCGCATCGAAGTGGTCAACGAATGCGACACCGAAATCGGCTCGTTCTACTACTACATCGACTACGAATCGTATGACGCGCCGCTGCCCGACCATGTGCTGCGCTTCCACGCGCACTACCGCCAGGAGTATCACACGACGGGCACGAAGGGCAACCTGTTCGAGCAGCGCGTGAACTACTGGGAGCTGCTGGACACGCCGAACCTGAGCGACGCCGAGAACTACCTGATTCTGGACGCTGAGGGCGCGGGGCACTATGTCGGCTGCGTGCTGTCAGTGGACAACATCGACCCGCTGCCCGTGATTCGCAAGCTTGGCAGTCAGGAGCAGGTGATACGCGAATACACCTGGTGGGGCGAAGGCGACGATATGATTTTCATCGACGGCGAGCCGTGGCCGCCCTCCCTGCACGGCACAGGCTCCGAAGACTACCTCTGCCATGCGTGGGGCATGCACCCCAAAGCCTATCTGTACGCGGGAACCTCCATCCCCGAAAACGACCCCAAACACCCCGACCGCAGACAATGTACCTCCTATCGGTTCCATGTGGAGGACCCCATCCTGTTCACGCAGTCAATTCGGGTGAGCATCGAGCACGGACATGCGAATCTGCAGGAGAACGACTACTCCAGCGTGGCGTACTGGTACCAGACGGAGCCGCACAAGCCGCTGCCGCCGCTGCCCCCTGTGAGTGAGCGTATCCCGCGCAACATGCGACCGTGAACAGCCTGTGGATTTTCCCCATCGCGATTGGGGCGGGCGCGTTCGGCTCGATGCTGGGGCTGGGCGGGGGCATTATTCTGGTACCTGCGCTGACCGTGTTGATGGGCGTGCCGATTAAGCAGGCGGTGGCAGCGAGTCTGGTGGCGGTGGCGGCGACCTCCTGCGCGGGCGTGCAGACCTACCTGCAGGCGGGGCTGGTGGACTGGCGGCTGGGCGTGCGGCTGCTGATTCCGACGCTGTGCGGCGCGATTGCGGGCGGGCTGCTGATTGGCTATATTCCCGAATCGGCAGTGCGCTGGCTGTTTATCGCGCTGGTGCTGTATGTGCTGGGGCAGATGCTCTGGGCGATGCGGCGTCCGATGGCGCCGCAGGCGGCGCGCCCCGACTGCCGCGCCCAGTGGAACCCGCGCCAGCGTGGGATTGCCGTCAGCCTCTCTGCGCTCGCCGGCGCGATTTCCGCGCTGCTGGGCGTCGGCGGCGGGCTGATTCAGGTGCCCCTGATGTATACCATCCTCAAAACGCCCCTGCGCTGCGCGATTGGCACCAGCACCTTCCTGATTGGCGCGACGGCGTCGGCAAGCGCGTTGCTCTACCTCGTGCAGGGCAAGCTGCTGGTGGACTATGTCGTGCCCGCCGCACTGGGGATTGTGATTGGGGCGCGCCTGGGCGGCAGGGTCGCGCAGCGCGTGCCGACACTCGCCCTGCGCCTGATTTTCGTCGGCGTGATGCTCTACACCGTCGTCCGACTCGCGCTCAAGTGATTCGGGATTCCAGCCCCCCAGAGCGGCAGGAATCCCCGCCCCCCTGCCGAACCCTACCCCAACATCTTGGGAGGAATCGCATGGAAGCTGGTTTTGTACACCTACATTTGCATACAGAGTTTAGCTTACTGGACGGGGCGACTCGCATTAAAGAGCTGGTCAGGCGCGTGGCAGATTTCGATATGCCCGCTGTCGCCATCTCCGACCATGGCGTGCTGTACGGCGCGATTGACTTCTACAACGCCTGTCGGGCGGAAGGCATTGAGCCAATCATCGGCTGTGAGGTCTACCTCGCGCCGCGCACCATCCATGACAAAACCCGACAGGATCAGACCAGCTACCATCTGCTGCTGCTGGCGAAAGATGAGGTCGGCTACCGCAACCTGCTGCGCCTCAGCACGATTGCGAACTTAGAGGGGTTCTACTACAAGCCGCGCGTGGACAAGAGCATCCTGCGCGACTACGCGGCGGGGCTGATTGCCACCTCGTCGTGTCTGGCGGGCGAAATCCCCGACGCGCTGCTCAAAGGCGACTTCGAACGCGCCTGCCGACTCACCGAAGAGTATCTGGACATCTTTGGCAGAGAGAATTTCTACATCGAGCTTCAGGATCACGGGCTGTCTGAACAGCGGCAGGTGAACGCGGGGCTGCTGGAGATTGCCGCGAAGTACCGCCTGCCGCTGCTGGCGACCAACGATGCGCACTACCTGACCCGTGAGGATGCCGCCATCCACGATGTGTTGCTGTGCGTGCAGACGGGCGCCACCGTCGACGATCCGAAACGGCTCAAGTTCGGCACGGAGGAGTTCTATGTCAAATCGCCTCAGGAGATGGCGGCGCTGTTCGCCGCGCACCCGGATGCGCTGGCACACACGCTGGAGGTCGCCCAGCGCTGTAATCTGCAACTGGAGTTCGGCAGGGTGCAGCTGCCCGCGCCCGACCTGCCCGACGGCAAAAACGCGATGGAGCATCTGCGCGACCTGTGCTACGACGCGCTGCCGCGCCTCGTGCCCAATCACACCGACACGCACCGCCAGCGGCTGGAGTACGAGCTGAGCGTCATCGAGACCACAGGCTTCGCGCCCTATTTCCTGATTGTGCGCGACTTCGCGCAGTTCGCCCGACGCGAGGGCGTCTACTTCGGCGTGCGCGGCTCCGCCGCAGGCAGCTTCGTCTCCTACTGCATCGGCATCACCGACATCGACCCCATCGAGTACGACCTCACCTTCGAGCGGTTCCTGAACCCCGAGCGTATCCAGATGCCCGATATCGACATGGACTTCGAGGACGCGCGGCGCGATCTGGTGATTAAATATGTGCGGGAGAAGTACGGCTCGGACAAGGTGGCGCAGATTATCACCTTCGGCACGCTGGCGGCGAAAGCCGCCCTGCGCGATGTGGCGCGCGCACTGAATATCTCCCCGGCGCTGGTAGACCGCCTGTGTAAAGCCATTCCGACCCAGCCCGGCATGACGCTGGAGAAGGCGCTTGCCATCAGCGAGGTGAAACAGGAGTACGAGCGCAATCCCGACGCCCGCCGCCTCATCGACACCGCCCGCCGACTGGAGGGCATCACGCGCAACGCGAGCGTCCACGCCGCAGGGGTGGTCATCTCCAGCGATCCGCTGGTCGAGCATGTGCCGCTGGCGCGGTCGGCGGACGGCGAACCCGTGACCCAGTACCATATGGGCGCGCTGGAGCAGATCGGGCTGCTGAAGATGGACTTTCTGGGGCTGACGAACCTCTCCGCGCTGGCGCAGACGGTGGAGAACATCAAACGCACGCGCGGCATCGAGCTGGATGTGCGCAATCTGCCCCTCGACGACGCCCGAACCTACGAGATGCTGGGGCGCGGCGAGACCACGGGCGTATTCCAGCTGGAAAGCGCGGGCATGCGCCGCTACATTCAGCAGCTGCGCCCGCAGAATGTGCGCGAATTGGCGGCGATGGTCGCTCTCTACCGCCCCGGACCGATGGATCACATCCCCACCTACATCAACCGCAAGCACGGACGCGAACGCATCGAGTACCCGCACCCGTGGCTGGAGCCGATTCTGAAAGAGACCTACGGCGTGATTGTGTATCAGGATCAGGTGTTAAAAGTGGTGCAGGCGCTGGCGGGCTTCTCGCTGGGCAGGGCGGACATCCTGCGCCGCGCGATGGGCAAAAAGAAGCCTGAAGAGATGCGCAAGATGCGCGCCGAGTTCGTCGAGGGCGCACGCGCCAAGGGCATCGACGAAGCGGAAGCCAACCGCCTGTTCGACCTCATCGAGCCATTCGCGGGCTACGCCTTCAACAAAGCGCACGCCGTCTGCTACGCCCATGTCGCCTACCAGACCGCCTACCTGAAGGCGAACTACCCCGTCGAGTATATGGCGGCGCTGATGGCGGTGTTCAAAGACAAGACCGACAAGGTGACGGCGTTCATCGACGAGTGCCAGACGATGGGCATTCGGGTGCTGCCGCCCGACATCAACCAGAGCCATGCGGGGTTCACCGTCGAGCCAGAGCGCGAGTCGTCGCCGCGTGCGACGCGCGGACGCCGTCGGTCGCAACGCCCCGCCTACGACCACGCCATTCGGTTCGGGCTGGGCGCGATTAAAGGCGTCGGCGAGGCGGCGGTAGAAGCCATCCTGCGCGAGCGCGAGACCAACGGCGCGTTCGAAGATGTGTTCGACTTCGCCGCGCGCCTGCAGGAATCGGGCGCGCTCAACCGCGCGACGCTGGAGGCGCTGATTCAGGCGGGCGCGTTCGAATCGCTGCATCCCAACCGCGCGCAGTTGCTGAACGGACTGGATCTGATTCTGGGCTACGCGCAGTCGCTTGCCCGCGCGAAGGCGATGGGTCAAAACTCGCTGTTCGAAGGCGGCGGACAGGAGGAAGTCGCCATCGCCAAGCCCACGCTGCTGCTGGCGGACGACCTGCCCACCCCACAGAAACTCGCACTGGAGCGGGAACTGCTGGGCGTCTACCTTTCCGACCACCCGATACGTCCTTACCAGCGCGTGCTGACGGGCAAGGCGACCCCGATTGCCCAGGCGATGGAACGCGAGGGCGCGACGCTGACCCTCGGCGGCATCATCACCAGCGTGCAGACGCGCGTCTCCAAAAAGACGGGCGCACGCATGGCGATTCTGCACCTCGAAGACCTCACGGGCGCGATTCGCGTGGCGGTGTTCGCCAACACTTACGAGCAGTACCGAGACGCGATTCAGAAAGACCGCGTGGTGCTGATTCGCGGCAAGATGCAGTCGAGCGAGTTCGGCAACCGCAACGGCGAGGGCAACGGCGCGATGGAGTTCCGCGCGGAGGCGATTGAACTGGCGCCTGAGCCGAGCGCGGCGGACGGCGACGCGCCGCGCGTCTCGATTCGGCTCGCTCGCTGCCGCGCTGACCAGATACGCACGCTGCGCCAGATTATCGAGAGGTATACCGGCGAGGCGGTCGTGCGCGTGCAGGTGCCCATCAACGGGCACACGCGCGTAATCGAATCCGCGCTGCGTGTGGCGCCCACGCCGCAAGTGCTGCAGATGCTGCGCCACACGCTGCCCGACGCGCACATCGAGACGACTGCGCAAGAACTGGGGGCGGAGCGCTCCCCCTGAGCCATATCTGTGGTATTCGGCGCACCGCATCGAATTTGCCCCCGAATCGTCCCGAAAGTAGCAGGAATTGGGAGCGAGCCTGATGTATTAGAGAGTTGAAAAAAGGGGACGACAGGCAAAGGAGAGCAAAACCTGCCGCCCCCAAGAGAGGTGTGTAGTTGCTTGCTATTTATATAGACGGGGAATCGCGCCGAAAAGTTCCCGCGTTCGGGTACAATTCGGCGCGAGATGCGTTCACGAGGCTCTTTCAAGCACGCCGCCCAACTTCTATGCGAAGCGGAGTCGTTTCTGATTGTTCCCCATCTGCATCCTGACGGGGACGCGCTGGGCAGTGCGCTGGGACTGCACCATGCCCTCAAACAGATGGGCAAGTCGCAGGTGGTGATTGTCAGCCACGATCCCGTGCCTGAAATCTATCGCTTCCTGCCCGACTGGGAACAGATACGCACGGAACATCCGCACCATGCAACCTACGATGTGGCGATTGTGGTCGACCAGAGCCAGCTCACTCGTGCGGGCAAGCATGAGGCGCTGGCGCGCGCGGCGCGTCAGATGCTTCAGATTGACCACCATGTATTGATGGAGCCGTTCGCCGATGTGTCGCTGGTGGACACCCGCGCGGCGGCGACCGCCGAGCTGGTGTATCGGCTCCTGCACTCCATGCGCCTGCCGATAACGCCCCAAGTCGCGACCTGCCTGCTCACAGGCATCGTCACGGACACCTTCTCGTTCAAGTTCCCCAACACAACGCCGCGCACGCTGCGGATTGCCGCTGCGTTGCAGCAGGCAGGCGCGGATCTAAGTTATATCAACGAGCAGGTGTTCGAAACGCGCTCGTTCTCGGCGGTGAAGTTGCTGGGATTGGCGCTCGCCTCGCTCCAGCGCACGGAAGACGGCAGGATTGCGTGGGTCTCGATTCCGCGCAGCGCGTTCGAGGCGGCGCACGCCCACGAGGAAGAGACGGAGGGCATCGTGAACTTCGTGCGCTCGGTGCGCGGGGTGGAGGTGGCGATGATGCTGCGCGAGTCGCCCAACCACAAGGTGCGGGCGAGCCTGCGCAGTCGCGGCGCGGTGAATGTCGCCCTGCTCGCGCAACAGTTCGGCGGCGGCGGGCACGAAAACGCCGCGGGCTGCACCCTCGAAACCAGCCTGCAGGAAGCCGAGCGTATCCTGGTCAACGAGGCAAGACGATGGATGGCGTCCTCAACCTCAACAAGCCGCGCGGGATAACCTCGCACGATGTGATTGACCACCTGCGCCGCGCGTCGGGGATCAAGCATGTCGGACACGCGGGCACGCTCGATCCGCTTGCCGAGGGCGTGCTGGTGTGCCTGCTGGGACGCGCCACGCGCCTGACCCCCTACCTGCAGGAACTGCCCAAAGCCTATCGCGGGGTCATCCAGTTCGGGATTCGCACCAACACGCAGGACGCCGAAGGCGAGGTGTTCTATCAAAAGCCTGCGCCGCACCTGACGCTGGAGCAGGTGCGCGCCGTCACCGAGCCGTTCAAAGGGCGCATCCTGCAGACGCCGCCGATGTTCTCCGCATTGCGCCTTCAGGGCAAAAAGCTGCACGAGCTGGCGCGCGAGGGCAAGGAAGTGCCCCGCGAGCCGCGCCCCGTGCAGATTTACAAACTGGAGATCCTGAGCCTTGAGCCAGGCGACTACCCAACAGCGGCGTTCGAGGTCGAATGCTCCAAAGGCACTTATGTGCGCACGCTGGCGTCCGATATTGGCGACGCGCTGGGCGTGGGCGCGCACCTCAAGCAACTTACGCGCACGGCTGTCGGCGACTTTCGACTGGAGGACGCCTGTACGCTGGAGCAGCTCACCAATCGGGCGAGCATCGAGCAACGGCTGATACCCATCGCGGACGCGCTGGCGCATCTGCCGCAGTGGACGCCGACCGCCGCAGTGCTGGAGCGATTGAAACACGGCAACTTCGTGCAGGCGGAGCATCCGCTCTGGACGCCTGGGGGCTATGTGGTGGTGCGCGATTCGGAGGGCAGAGTCGCCCTGATTGCGCGCTGGCTGCCGCCGCTGCTTCGACCGACGCGGGTGATTCAGGGATGAGCTGGGTGATTGGCGCGGAGAGTTTGCATGGCGCGTTTCCCGACGGGTGTGCGGCGACGCTGGGCGTGTTCGACGGCGTCCATCGGGGGCACGCCGCGCTGGTGGAGGCGACGGTGCGCTGGGCGCGGGCGCAGGGCGTACCCGCGGTCGCGCTTACTTTTGAACCGCACCCCGCGGCTGTGCTTGCGCCCGATCAGCGCCCCCTGATGCTGTGCCCCCTCGCCCATCGCGTGCAGAAACTGCAGCGGCTGGGCATCGACTGCGTGGTCGTACAGCCGTTCACGCGCGAGTTCTCCCTGCTGAGCGCGGAGGGGTTCATCGAACGGATTCTGCGGGGCAGCCTGAACGCCCGCGCGGTGGTGGTGGGCGACGATTTCCGCTTCGGGCAGGGACGCAGGGGCGCTGTGGCGACCTTGCAGGGCGTCGGGGCGTTCGAAGTGCTCGCCGTGCCGCGCGTGCGCGACGAAAGCGACGCGCCGATTTCGTCCACTCTCGCGCGCGAGGTGATTCGTGCGGGCGACATGGAGCGGGCGCGTACTCTGCTGGGGGAGCCATTCCGCTGGACAGGCGTGGTTGTGCGCGGCGACGGGCGCGGACGCACGCTGGGCTACCCGACGGCGAACCTTGCGCCGCTGGAGCCGCTGCTCACCCCTGCGGAGGGCGTCTACGCCTGCCTGGCGCAGCTGAACGGCGAGGTGTACCCTGCCGCCGTGAGCGTCGGCGCGCCGCCTATGTTCGAAAACGCCCGCGGACGCATCGAGGCGTACCTGATTGGATTGCCCGATCACGATTTGTACGGGCATACGCTCACGCTCCTGTTCCTCAAACGCCTGCGTCCACAGCACAAGTTCGAGAGCCTCGACGCGCTGCTAACGCAAATGGCGCGCGATGTGGAGCAGACCCGCCAGATTACGCAGGAGGTAGAATTGCCCCGATGACCATTCGCGCGGAGAACCTGAAACGCGCCTATCGCAAGCGGCTGGTGGTGCGCGATGTGTCGCTGGAGGTCGGGCAGGGCGAGGTCGTTGGGCTGTTGGGACCCAACGGCGCGGGCAAAACCACCACCTTCTACATGATTGTCGGTCTCATCCGCCCGCATGGGGGGCGCGTGTTCGTGGGCGAGCGCGAGATTACGCGCTTGCCAATGTACCAGCGCGCGCGGCTGGGGCTGGGCTACCTGCCGCAGGAAGCGTCCGTGTTCCGCCAGCTGACCGTCGAGCAGAACCTGTTGCTGGTGATGGAGATGCGCGGGATTGCCCCTGCCGAGCGACGCGCCCGCGCCGAGCAGCTGCTGGAAGAGTTTCATATTGCGCATCTGCGCCACAACAAGGGCTACGCGCTGTCGGGGGGCGAGCGCCGCCGCGTCGAGATTGCCCGCGCGCTTGCGCTCCAGCCCGCTTTCCTGCTGCTGGACGAGCCGTTCACAGGGATTGACCCCAAAACCATCGAGGAGCTGCAGGAGATTATTCTGGGGCTGCGCGCGCGCAACATCGGCGTGCTGATTACCGACCACAATGTGAGCGCGACGCTGCGCATCACCGACCGCAGCTACATCCTCGCCGACGGAGTGATTGTGGCGCAGGGCGCGCCCGAAGAGGTGATTACAGACCCCCTCGCACGGAAATACTATTTTGGCGAGAGCTTCGAGTTATAATTTAAACAGGTTGACTGGCATGCGTACTGAACCGCGCTGGTACTTTCAGCTCTTTGGGGGCTTTGAGGCGCGATGTGGAAGCGTCTGTGTGCATCGTCTGCGCACGGCGAAGACCACGGCGCTGCTGGGCTATATGGCGTCGCACCCACCCCACCGCTTCATGCGCAGCGCTCTGTGCGAGCTGTTCTGGGAGGCTACGGAGCCAGAACGTGCCCGCAATAACCTCAGCGTCTCCCTGAACGCCATCCGACACGGTCTCCACTTGAACGAGAGCGACGACGCCCTGCTGACCAGCGACGCCCATTCGGTTGCGCTCAACCCTGACTTCTTTGTGGTGGATGTGCTGGAGTTCGAGGAAGCGCTAACGCTGGCGGCGCACACGAGCGACCCCAGCGCCCAGTACCAGCATTACGCCCATGCGGTGAGCCTCTATCGCGGCGAATTCATGGCGGGCTTCTATGAGCCGTGGATTATCGACCGATCGGCGCAACTCCAGCTGAAGTATATCCATGCGCTGCGCCAGTTGATTGATTTAGACCTCCAGCGTGGGGAACGCATGCAGGCGATAGAGTGGCTGCAGCGCTTGATGAGCGAACAGCCGTATGACCCCGACCTGCTGTATGAGCTGACGATTCTGTATCTGGACGAGGGGCTGACCGATACGGCGCGCCAGATGTGTCTCGCGTGGCGCGCGCGGTACGAGCGCGAGCAGCGATGCGCCATCCCCGACAAGGCGCGCGCCGCGTTGATGCACTGCCAGCAAAATATGCGGATACGCAAAGGCGAGCAAAGGCAGTTAACCCCAAGGCGTCAGGACAAACCCGAGCTAATCGCATCGCCCCCTGCCGTGCCTGCGCCCGAACTTCCCATAGAAGGTGCGATTCCCATTCCCAGCGCACCCCTCTTTGGCAGGGAGGACGAGCTGGAGGCGTTGCTACGGCTGTTGCAGTCGCCTGACACGCGATGCGTGACCCTGCTGGGATTGGGCGGCGTCGGCAAGACGCGCCTCGCGCTGGAGGTCGCCCACCGCTGGACGCAGCAGGGCGCAGATACTGTGTACTGGGTTCCGCTGGCGCCGCTCACGCACGCCGAACAAATCGCTGAGGGGATACTGCGCGCGCTGCATGTGGATGTATCGAGAGAGCCGCACACCCAGCTGCTATACCATCTGCGCCAGCGGGAGAGCCTGCTTCTGGTACTCGATAACCTGGAACACCTGCTGCCCGACGCCGCGCCGATGCTGGCGCGTCTGTTGCAGGAGGCGCCCGCCTGTCGTTTGCTGGTCACCTCGCGTGTCCCAATTGATATCGATAGAGAACTCCGCTTCACGCTGGCGCCGCTGCCCTGCGAGGACGCCACGCACAGCCCCGCTGTGCGGTTGTTTGTGCATCGCGCGCGGCAGATTGTGCACGACTTTCGCATGACGGAAGCAAACCTGCCCATGATTGCCGCGTTGTGCCAGCGACTGGACGGCGTCCCACTGGCGATTGAGCTGGCAGCCTCGCGCGTGAATGTGCTGAGCCCGCGCCAGATGCTGGAGTCCATCGCGAATCGGCTGCAGTGGCTCAAAACGAACCGCATGGACATCCCGCCGCGCCATCGCGAAATGCGCAGCGTGCTGGATGTCGCCTGCACGACGCTGCCCCCGCTCGCCCAGACGCTCCTGCGCCAGATGGCAATCACCCAGGGCGACTGGACGCTCTCCACGCTCCACGCCATCTTTTACCCAGAGGCGCCTCTCGAACCCATCGCCGAGGCGCTGGAGCTTTTAATCAACGCGGGACTGGCGACCCGCACGACCAACAGCGACATCCTTCGATTCCGCCTGCTGGAGGTCGTGCGCGAATATGCGCAGACGCTCCAGTCGCCCGACGAACAGTGCGCGTGGATGCAGGCGGTCAGTGCGTGGGTCTGCACGCAGGCTGCCGCGCGCCACGCCCAGTGCTACACCGAGCAGCTGTTCGAATGGCTGGCGTTCTGGGACGACCATCGGGAGATGCTATTGGAAACGCTCGTGTACCTGCGGGAACAGGGGCAAGCGGACGCACGGCTGCGGCATTTTGTCCATCTGGAGCGCTACATGGCGCTGCGCCCATTCTTCGGGTGGATACGCGAGCAACTGACGCACGCGGTGCAAGCGCCCGACACATCGCCCGATTTACACTGCCGCGGCTTATGCTTGCTTGCGCGTCTGTTCTTCTCTTTAGAAGAGTTCGAGACGGCGTTTCACTGGGCGCGCCAGGCGCACGCGCTTGCCGAATCGCCCGATGCGCCCGTCGACGAGGAGACACGCGGCTGGGCGCTCTACTGGATGGTGCAGCTCGCGTTCACGATGCGCGACATGGACACTGTGAACGCCTGTTGGGAGCGGCTCTGGGCGTACTATCCGTGCCCACACTACCCCCAGCTCCATCTGGCGATTCACTACCTGGCGGGCTATCTGCTCCCCGAACGCCATACGGCAGAGTGGCGCACGCAAGCCGTGCAGTTCGCGCATCAGCGGGGCGACCCGTTCATGTTGCTCGATGCGATAGACGCCCTGCTGGAGCCGCTCTATTTCAGCGGCGCGTACGATCGGGCGCGCGTGTACCTCGCCGAAACCGAGGGCATCGCGCGGCAATTGAGCGCGCCGATGCGCCTGCTGAGCATCTTGTATACGCGCGCCTATATCGACATCCAGCAGGGCGCGTTCGACTCGGCAGAGCAGCTGATCGCGAATCTGGATACGCTCTACGCGCAGGTGGGACGCCACGCGGAGAGCATCCACTGGCTGCGGGCTGGTAAGGGTACATCACTTGAGTTCACTTGGGGGAAGGCACACCCCATTTTTGGAATGCCTTCCCCAATCAACCCCACAAACGCCCCCTATCCCCCGACACGCACACCCAGCAACTACCACAACAC
>JBBIQK010000002.1:0-106733 GCA_037442365.1 Armatimonadota bacterium
GCGCGGAGCGCGCGCCTGCGCGGCAGGCTGAACGCCGTCTACGGACAGATGGGCAGCAACACGGGTCCCACCCTCGCGCAGGTCGCCTACTTCAACGAGGTCAAGGCGGAGTTCGAGCAGGTGTACGGCTCGATTCGCGCCTACCTCACCACAACTGCCCCGCAGCTCAGCGAACAGCTCAAATCCAGCGGCATGCCCGCGCTGCTGATAGGGGAACTGTGAGCCGCTGGGATACGCAAGACACTTCATGAGCAGTCAGGGCGCGGTTCGCGCGCCCTGACTTTTGCGCATCATGGGTACAATCGTATCACGATGGCAGCAGCGCGTTGGCTACTGGACGAAATAGCGAAGTTGTGGGAGATTCAGCCCGAGCGAGTCTCGGACGCACTCTCTCGCGCGCTGGAAGCAGACCCTGAACTGCGCTGGGCGGTTGTAGTAGGCGCTTATCTGAACGAACAAATCAGCCTCTCGAAGGCGGCAGAGCTATTGGGGGAGGATCGCTGGACACTCCAGGCAGAATTCCAGCGGCGCGGTATCCCTCTCCGTCTGGGAGCCTCAAGTTTTGAGGAACTTCAGGCTGAAGTCGAGAGCTTAGTGACTTATGCGGGCGACCATCCAGAAAACTCCGAATGTCCGTAAGTGCCTTCGTGTGTCGTCTCGAATAACTCCCAACCCGATCGCTGTATATCGGACATTATGAGAAACCGCTCATCATACATGTTGTTAGACACAACCGTGATTAATAACTTCTTACAAGCAGGTCGTGTGGATCTCTTACAACAGATTCAAATCCATATGTGCGCCTGCCCTGCAGTACTGGAGGAAATCCAGGTCGGTATACACGGCGGCAAAGTCCCTCAAGGACCACTAGATTGGTTGTCGGTTGTGAATCTCAGTGTAGACGAGAATGCCTACGCAATCAGATTGCGCAACCGCTTGGGCAAGGGCGAGTCTGAATCCATCGCTGTCGCACTTATGCGCCGCTGGCAGTTGGCAACCGACGACCGCGATGCACGGCTTATTGCGAGACAGCTTCAGATAAGCACGACAGGCACCATAGGGATTCTCGCCCTCTGCACTCGCAATCATATTGTAAACTTGGAGCAGGCGAACGAAATATTAATGCGCATGGTGTCAGCTGGGTATTACGCGCCAGTGAGTCGTTTGGACGACCTTGTGCGCTAATGCTCCATACACAAGCAAGGGGCGACCCTACGCGGGTCGCCCCCCAGTTCTCAACGCGGGGCGACCTCCTCTTCGTCGCGTTCGGCACGCTCGACAGCCGCCGTCTGCTCCACAGGAACCGCGCCGCGCCGCCAGATGAGCTTGCCCAGCCAGCGCGTGAAGTCGTCCATCACCGTGTAGGTACACGGGATGACCAGTAGGGTCAGTAGCGTGCTGACCGTGAGCCCGCCAATCAGCACGATGCCCAGCGGCGCGCGGAACTCCGAGCCGCGCCCGACCGCCAGCGCAATCGGCACCATCGCCAGCACCAGCGAGAGAGTTGTCATCAAGATAGGGCGCAGGCGCGTTTCGCCCGCCTCCAGCAACGCCTCGTCGCGCGGCAAGCCCCGTTGACGCAGCGTGTTGGCATAGTCCACCAACAGGATGGCGTTCTTGCCCACGATGCCCACCAGCGCGATGATGCCAATCATCGAGATGATGTTCAGCTCGGAGCGGAACACAATCAGCCCCAGCAGTGCGCCTACCAGCGCCTGCGGCTGGCTGAACATGATGATGAACGGGTAGAGCCAGTTCTCGAACAGCGCGACCATCAGCAGGTAGACGAGGATAAGCGCGAGCAGCAGCGCCTGCGCCATGTAGACGCCCTCGCGCGCCATTACCTCGTTCTCGCCAAACCACACGGCGCGCACGCCCGGCGGAATCGCGTTCGCCTCCGCCAGCTTCGCGTCGATGACCTGGCGCATGTTGCCCGGCGTGTAGCCCGGCAGCAGGTTCGCCGTGACGGTGACGCGCCGCTGGCGGTCGGTGCGCTCGATCTTGGTCGGTCCGTCGCCCAGCGCGACAGTCGCCACATCGCGCAGGTAGACGGGCGCGCCCTGCACATAGCCCACCACGAGGTCGTTCAGGTCGCTCTGCCGCTGGCGCTGGTCTTCGCGCAGGCGCACGCGAATGTCGTACTCCTGTCCGCCCTCGCGGTACTTCGCGCTCGTGTCGCCCTCGTAAGCGGTACGCAACGCGGCGGCTATCTCCGCGAGGCTCAGCCCCAGCGAGGTCGCCTTCTCGCGATCGACGCGCACCTGCAACTCTGGCTTGCCCGACGACCACGATAAGTCGGGGTCTTTGATGCCCGGAATCTGCGCGATGAGGTTGCGCACATTCGTTGCGGTTGCCAGCAGCGTTTCAGTGTCCTTGCCGACCAGCGCAATCTGGATGGGCGCGCCGAAGCCCCCGCCGCGAAAGCCCGACACGGCGTTCATGGTGATTTGCGCGCCCGGAATCACGCCCACCTTCTCACGCAGCTCGGCGACAATCTCGATGTCGCGGCGCGTGCGCAACTGCTCATCGTGCTTCACCCAGAACATCAGGCTGTCCAGCAACGCTTTCTTTTCGTGCAGGGTGATCTGAAGTCCCGCAAAACGCGGTCCCACATCGCCTGCGCCAAAGACGCCCGACGATAGTCGCCCCAGCCGCGTCGAGACATACTTCACTTCGGGAATAGACAGCGCGGCTTGCTCGATGCGTTGCGCCACGCGGTCGGTCTGCTCCAGCGAGGCGTCAGGCGGCATCTCGATGGTCACGGTAATCAGCCCCTGATCCTGCGAGGGCGCGAAGCGGAACGGCAGCAGCGGGCTGCCGCTGATGGCGGAGCCAATCACCAGCACAAACACGGCGACCAGCGCGCCATTCGCCGTCAGAATCACCAGCCAGCGATGGCGCAGCGACCACGCCAGCGTGCGCCGATAGCCCCGCTTGAGCGCGTTCAGGCGATTGTCGAACCATCGGAAAAAGCCGCGCGGCTCCTCCACTGCCTCGCCCCGACGATAGAGCCGACTCGCCAGCATCGGCGTTAAGGTGAACGACACAATCAGCGAGAACAGCACCGTCACCGCGACGGTCAACCCGAACGAGCGGAAGAACTGCCCCGTAACGCCGCCCATAAAGGCAATCGGCAGGAACACCACCACATCGACGAAGGTGATGGTGACCGCCGCCAGCCCGATTTCGGTGCGCCCATTGTACGCTGCTTCCATCGGCTCCTCGCCCATCGACAGGTGACGGTAGATGTTCTCAATCACCACAATCGCGTCGTCCACCAGCACGCCCACCGCCAGCGAAAGCGCGAGCATCGTCATGAAGTTGATGGTGAAGCCGAAGAAATACATCGCGATGAACGCCGC
Source organism: Armatimonadota bacterium (assembly GCA_037442365.1). Lineage (GTDB taxonomy): Bacteria > Armatimonadota > Fimbriimonadia > Fimbriimonadales > GBS-DC > GBS-DC. Next base: position 3,363 of record JBBIQK010000002.1, read on the forward strand.
GAAGAAACAGGTCGGAATCGCCAGCGAGACAATCAGCGCGCCGCGGATGTTATACAGGAACAGGTAGATAATCACCACCACGAGGAAAATCGCGATGCCGAGCGCGAGGCGCAGGTCTGCAAGGCTCTCCTTGACGGCGTCCGCCTCGTCCTGCGTGACGGTGAACTTCAGGTCGGGGTATTCGCTCTGGATGCGGGCAATCTGCTGGCGCACGCCCTCCGAGACCTCAATCGCGTTGCCGTCGCTGGTCTTCTGGATGACCAACGTGACATCCTCTTTGCCGTTGACGCGGGTGACCTCCGTGCGTTCGACCACGCCGTCGCGCACCGTCGCGACATCCTTGAGGCGGATCACACTACCGCTTCCCATCGGGTTGCGGTTATTCGGCAGGAAAATCTCCAGTGCGCGCAGTTCCTCAATCGAGGCGAACTCGCCCAGCAGGCGCACATTGTAGTCGCGTTCGCCCTCGGTGATGCGTCCCGCGGGCACATTCAGGTTCGCGCCCTGCAGCGTGCGCACAATCGTGTTGATGGACAGCCCGTAGGCGTTCAGCCGCTGCTTGTCCACCAGCACCTGAATCTCGCGCTTCTCGCCGCCTGCCACCGCCACGCCCGCCACGCCGGGCACGCTGGAGAGGCGATCCTTGATGAAGTTATCCGCGAGGTCGCGCAGCTCGTAGGCGGGGCGGTTGCCCGTCAGCGAGAGGTACATCGTCGGCTGCGACTGCGTATCGAGCTTGAGAATGGACGGGCGTTCCGCACCGTCGGGCAACTGGTCCAGAATCGTGTTCAACTTCGCCTGCACATCGAGGTAGGCGTCCGACAGGTTCGTGCCGATATTGAACTCCAGCACCACCTGCGAGAGGCTGAACTGCGAGGTCGAGCTGATCTGGCGCAGTCCCTCCACGCCCGCCACCGCGTCCTCGATGGGCTTGGTGATGAGCGCCTCCACCTCTTCCGGCGACGCACCGGTGTACGCCGTGACCACCGTAATCACGGGGAAGTCCACCTTCGGCTGCAGCTCGACCTGCATGCGCCCCAGCGCGTAGTAGCCCAGCACGAGTATGGCGACCACGAACACCATGATGGTGACGGGTCGGTTCAGAGCCAATCGGGTCATCCACATAGCGTTGCCTCCTTACTGTTCCAGCACGCGCACGGGTTGCCCGTCGCTGAGCAGGTCCTGTCCGCGCGTGACGACGGTCTCGCCTGCGCGCACGCCCTCCGCGTAGACGACCTCCGTGTTGGTCGCAATCACCTTCAGCGTGCGCTGTTTCGCGACGCCGTTTTCGATAACGAACACGCGCGTGATACCGCCCTTTTCTAACAGGGCGAGCTTGGGCGTGAGCGGCACATTTTTGAATTCGCGTATCAGGATTTCACCGCGTGCGAAGAGTCCTGTCTTGAGCGGCAGGTCGCTGGGGTTGGTGAGGCTCACGCGGATGCGCAGGTTGCGCGCCTGGTCGGCGACGGCGGGGTAGATGGCTTCGATGCGCGCGTTGAAGGCGCGGTCGGGGAAGGCGTCCACACGCACGGAGACGGGCATCCCGACGCGCACGGAGCGCAGCAGCACTTCGGGCAGCGTGCCCTCAAAGTAAAGCCTGTCGAGCGACACGATTCGCGCCACGGGCGTGCCCGCGCCTGCGACAACGCCCACTTCAGCCAGACGCTGAGCGACCACGCCATCGAATGGGGCGCGAATCACAGTATCCGCGAGTTGCTGGCGCAGCAGGGCGAGGTTCGCCTGGGCTTGCTGGAGCGCGGCGCGTGCGGCTTCCACACGGCGCTGCGCCACTTCGTCCTGCGCTTTGCCCAGCGTCGCCTGACGATACGCCTCCTCTGCCTGACGCACGGCTTGCTCGGCGGCTTCAATTTCTTCCCGACGCGGTCCCTCGCGCACGAGGCTGAGCGCCTCTTCCGCCTGACGCAGTTGCGCGCGCGCCGCCTCAAAAGCCGTCTGCGCCGAGTCGAGCTGCTGCTTGGGGATTGCGCCCTGCTGATAGAGTTGCTGGGCGCGTTCGTAGTTGGCGCGGGCGAGTTCGAAGTTCGCGCGGGCGGCGGCGACCGCCTGCTCCGCCTGCTGACGCTCCTGCGGACGCGCGCCTGTCTGCAGCGCTCGCAGGCGGGCGCGCGCCGACTCCAGCGCAGCTTTCGCGGCGCGAATCTGCGCGTCCGTCTGGTCGGGCTGCGTGCGGGCGGTAATCTCCGCCTGACGCAGGTTCGACTCCGCCGCGCGCACCGCCGCCTCCGCCTGCCGAATCTGCAGGTTCAAGTCGGTCGCATCCTGCACCGCCAGCACATCCCCCTTGCGCACGCGCTGCCCTTCCAGCACGGGCGCCTCGATAATCCTGCCCCCCAGCTTGGTCGCGACGGTCGTGTCGTTGTACGATTGCAGTTCCCCCGTGACCGAGGCGGTCTCGAACAGATTGCCCGATTCGATGGTAGCGACGGCGACGGCGACGGCAGCGGCTTCGTTGGCTTGGGCTTGCGGTGCAGGCGCGCCGCCATTGCCTCCACGCCCACACCCTGCCATCACGATCGCAAGCGATGCAACCATCGATACGATACTGTACTGGCTCCATCGTCGAGTGTCGGATTTCATAGTTTCCTCCCACATTACAAGCGTGTGTATTGCGTATCGATAGCGCCCACGGCGCGCAGCAGCGCGGCGTAGGCGTCCAGATAGTCAAACTGGGCGTTCACGAGGTTCGTCTGCGCCTGCGTGAAGGCGAGTTCCGCATCGCTGATTTCGAGCTGGGGCGAGACGCCCGCCTCGAAGCGCACGCGCGCCAGTCGCAGCGCTTCCGTCGCCTGCTCCAGCCCCTTCTGGGCGACCGCGAGCCGTTTCTGGGCGTCCTGCAGGTTCAGGTACGCCTGGCGCACCTCTAAGGCGACGCCCTCTTTCGCCTGTTGCAGGCGCAGCTCGGCGATTTGCAGCTCGTCGCGCGCCTGCGCCTCACGCGCGCGCGTAATCCCGCCGTCCCAAATGGGCACTGACAGCACAGCGACGCCCGTGTAGGTCTCGCGGCGCGGGTTGAACGGCGAAGTGTTCAGGTTGAAGTCCGCCTGCCCTGTCAGCACGATGCTGGGCAGGATGCCGCGTCGGGCGACCTGAATGTTCACCTGCGCCAGCTCCACGCCCCGTTGCGCGGCGAGGATTTCGGGACGATACTGATACGCCTGCTGGGTCAGCGTCTCCAGCGGTTCGGGCGTCAGTTCGGGTAGGCGTTCGGGCTTGACCACCTGCACGGGCGTGTTCAGGTTGCGTCCCAGCAGGTTGTTCAGCGCGGCGGCGGCGAGTTCGCGCTGGTTGCGGGCGTTCAGCAGGGCTTGCTCGGCTTGCGCCACGGCGGTCTCCGCGCGCAGCTGGTCAAACTGCGCCGCGACGCCCGCCTCCACCTGCGCGCGTATCAGGCGCAGTCGCTCCTGCGCGTTGCGCAGCGCCTCTTCCGCCACGCGCACGAACTCGTCCGTGCGCGCCACGCCCTGATACGCCTGCACCACCTGCAAAATCGTGTCGTTGCGCGTGCGCTCCAGCTCTAGCTCGCTCAGGTTCAGCGTCACGCTCGCCGCGCGCACCGCCGCCCGCACAATCCCGCTGATGTCCACCACCTGCGTCAGCGTGATGCGCGCCGTGCGATTCTCGAGGTTGCCCAGTCGCACGGTCTGCGGACCGAATCGCGCCTCGGCGACGCGGTCAAAACGGGTGTAGGTCGCGTTGCCCTGTATCGTGAAGTTGGCGTTGCTGCGCGCCTCGCGAAGCGCGTTGCGAGTCCGATCGACGCTCAGCGCGCTAATCTGCACTGCGCGGTTGTTTTTCAGTGCGAGCGACACCGCCTCCTGAAGCGTGAGCGGCTCGCCCGCCTGCCCATACGCGCCCGCCGCGGCAACCGCCGCCAGCCCAAGCCACAATCCCCTGCGTGCCTTCATTCGTTTGCCTCCTTAATCATTCGTTGCGGGTTCACAAAAGCGGGTTTGTAAAACGCCAGAATCCGCTCCACAATCTGCTCCAGCGATTCGTGTTCGCATTCCATCATCCATTCCATCTGGCACAGGCGGTAAAGACGGATTGCCTGGTGCGCCAGCTCCTCTGCAGAGACATCGGTGCGGTACTCGCCCGTTTGCTGTCCCAGGCGGAAGCCCTGAACGGCGTACTCGGTCGCCTCGCGCACGATGTCCATCACCTGCGCGCGCAGCTGTTCGCTGTTGCACGCGGCGACCATCAGCGAACGGCTCACCAGCAGCGAGCGGGCGTCCCGACGGGCAATAAACAGCATCACCTGCCGCAGCACCTCCCACTGGCTGGGGGCGTTCTCTGGCTCCAGCGACTCCAGAAACTCGTACACTTCGTCCGCGAGGTCGCGCATGTAGGCATGCAGCAGGTGCTCTTTGGTTGGGAAGTAGGTAAAAAAAGTACCTTTGGCGACATCGGCGAGTTCAGTAATCTCCTCGACGGTCACCTGCTCGAACGGCTTCTGTTGCATCAACGCGAGGGCCGCCTCGATGAGGCGCTGGCGCGTCTCCTCTCGGCGGCGCTCGCGTCGACTCAGACGGGCTAACGATGGTTTGCTCATAGTGCGTTCCAACCTCTTATCCAACGCTCTATAGGATACCGACGGTCAATCATGACCATCGGTCAAGATTATACCACAGGTCAGACGGATTTGTCAAGGGCTACGCGCACCGATGGTACAATTCCCCCTCGGAAACGCCAAAATTTTCTGTGGAGACGCTCATGAAGATAGCTGTCGTTGGCACAGGATATGTCGGGCTGGTGACGGGCGTCGTGTTTGCCGATTTGGGCAACGAGGTGCTGTGCGTCGATATCGACGCCGCCAAAGTGGACGCCATCAACAAAGGGCAGTCGCCTATCTATGAGCCGGGGCTGGACGACCTGCTCCAGCGTAATCTGGAAGAGGGACGCCTGCGGGCGACCACCGACCTTACGCACGCCGTTCGCGAATCGGAGGTGCTGTTCATCTGCGTGGGTACGCCCCCGACCGACACGGGCGAACCCGACCTGAAGTATGTGGACGCCGTCGCCGCCGAAATCGGGCGCGCGCTCAACGGCTACAAAATCGTGGTCAATAAGTCCACCGTGCCCGTGGGCACGGGCGACCGCGTGCGTCGGATTATCGAGCAGCATCGCACGGAGCCGCACGAGTTCGATGTGGTCTCCAATCCAGAGTTCCTGCGCGAAGGCTCGGCGATTCACGACACGCTGAACCCCGATCGGATTGTGATTGGCGCGGATCACCCCCGCGCGGCGATGAAGATTGTCGAGCTGTACGCGCCGCTGGAGCGACCGATGCTGATTACCAACCTCGCGACCGCCGAGATTATCAAGTACGCCTCCAACACCTTCCTCGCGCTCAAAATCTCGTATATCAACGCGATTGCCGACCTGTGCGAGCGTACGGGCGCGGATGTGGTGCAGGTCGCCAAAGCGATGGGCTACGACCAGCGCATCGGGCATGCGTTCCTGCAGGCGGGGCTGGGCTTCGGCGGCCCGTGCTTCCCCAAAGATGTGCAGGCGTTCGCCCACACGGTGCAGCGCTACCAGCTCGATCCCACCCTGTTCCAGACGATTCTGGACATCAACCACGCGCGGGCGGGTCAGTTCGTGGCGCAGATTCGGAATCGACTGGGCGAGTTGCAGGGCAAAACTGTCGGGCTATTGGGGCTGGCGTTCAAGCCCAATACGGACGACATCCGCGAGGCGCGCGCGCTGGAGATTATCCGCCTGCTGCTGGAGGCGGGCGCAACGGTCAGAGCCTACGATCCCGTCGCCATGCCGCGCGTGCAGGCGCTCTTCCCGCAGGTTCACTACTGCCGCAACGCCTACGAGGTCGCCGAGAACGCCGACGCGCTCGCGCTGATTACCGAATGGAACGAGTTCCGCCAGCTGAACTTCGAGCGCGTCCGCCAGACGATGCGGCAGCCCAACCTGTTCGATGGGCGCAACCTGTACGACCCGCAGCGGATGCGCAAGCTTGGCTTCTACTACTACGGCGTCGGGCGCGCCTCCGACCCCAGCGAGTTCAAAACTGTGCTATAATACGAACGCTATGGCGCGCAAACGAGTGGCTCTGATTGTGCCGCATAACGACCGCAACAGCAGCGCGTACCAGCGCAACCTGCGGCTGGCGCGTCAGTGGCGCAGCGCGCTCCTGCTGTCGGGTGTGGACGCGACCATCATCGTCGCGGGCGATGTCACCAAAACCCAGTTCCAGAGCCAGTACGACTTCGGGATTGTGCCCACGCTGGAGAACCTCACAGGCTCGATGGCGATCAACAGCTGGCTGGATTATTCGTCGGGCGACAAGCCGCTTTATCTGTGCGGCTACCACATCCCGCAGGGCACGGCGGGCACGCCTGCAACGGGCGTGGTGGGACTGACGCCCATCTCCAGCAGCACGACGAACATCAAGCGCATCGGGCGGCGCGCCGTATGGTCAGGTAGCAACCCGTGGGTCTATGTCGCGCCCTATGCCGCGCGCATCAACAACATCTACTACGGGCTGCAGGTGAACGCCAGCCACCCGAACCTGCAGGTGATTCTACGCCCGGATCCAGCGCTTCACCCGACTGACGCGCATGTGTTCATTGCTCGCTGGCACAATCGCTACTTCCTGCCGACTGTCAGTGATACTTTCCAGATTTCACTCTGGCTTGTGCCCTGGATTATGGTCAACGAAGACGCCGAGCCCGAGTGGGGACGCCCGTGGACGGCAGATATAGACCATATTATCAGCGTTTCGGGGTCGCTGGGGCTTAACTTCGACAACTATCTGCAAACCTTCCAGTGGCTCCATACTTTCTGTCAGCAGACGGGGTTGGTGGTTCACTGTGGCGCGACCACCAGCGCGTTGAACAATATTCGCCCCACCAATCCCTACCTCCATCGCAACGGGCGCACCTACAACGCTCAGCTGGCGCAGATTCACCAGGTGCTGCTGGCAGAGCAACATCGGCATTTTCCCGTGTGCATGCACGACCATTACTGGATGATTGAGGACACGCGCGGCAGCGGTGGCGTGACGACCTTCACCAATCCATATGGCACCTTCCGCGAGATGAACTCGCCCGCCGCGTTTCGTGCGCACTGGAAAGGAAGCATGCAGGAGATGCAGCAGATGGGCTTCACCGACGCCCACTGTAGCCACTACCGCTATGCGAACTTTGCGAACAATCAGTTTTCCGACCGCTACCTGCGCTTCCTGCGCGACGAGACGCCGATGCGCGCGGTGCGTATCTGGTCGGGCAGCTGCGCCGTCTCGGCTGACACACGCTTTATGGCGCCAGCCCCATTCACACGCAACCCCTTCGAGCGTCGATATGGGATAGAGATTGTCAACTCCTACGATGCGCTGTGGGTGAATGTGCCCACATGGGAGGTGGTGATGAATCGGCAAAATATCGCCGTGCGCGATGGCTACGGCGACTCCAGCGAGGCTGTAGAAATCGTATGGGCGCGTTCGATGGGGCACCGTTTTGGCAACCTGATGTGGGAGCGGTGGCTGCGTGAGGGCGCGCTCCACTACCACCATCAGCTCGAGATGGCGACCGAGTATCCCAGCCCCGCGATGTATGTTTACGAACAGATGCGCGCCTGGCGGCAGATTCTGAGCGGCTGGGTCTTTCTGGGCAGCATCACGGATGTGGTTGCCTGGCGCAATCGCGCCCGCACCGCGCTGGGGTAATCCCTGCCTGAAGGGGCGCGGCGGTGTACGCTGGCGTCATCGCCGATACGCATGGTACAGCGTACACCCCCCGGTTTTCCTAACTGGCGCGCTGGTTGCGGACAGATGCTTCCAGTTGCTCGATGCGTTTGAGCAGCCACTCGCTGCTGCGCGCCAGCGGGTCGGCCGCGTCGGTCGGCGTGATGGGGGCGGGCGTGCGTCCCATCGCAAGGTCGCGAACGAATTGCTCTACCTCCTGCAGCCGTTGCTCCTGAAAGTGCAGTCGCTCGGAGACGGCTTTCCATTCGGTGTTCTGTAAGCGTCTGGCGTAGAGGTGTAGCATTTCAGGTTTTTCAAGCGCCCGATGCAGCCATCGTGCAGGCGCGCCCCATCGTCGCCAGAGCAACCCTATCACCATACCTGCGCTCACCAGTTGCATGACGAAGTAGCCAAGCAACTCCCACAGCGTCCGTTGTGAGTCCCTATGCTGTTCACGCTGATACGCCTCGTGAAAGTCGTGAACCGCTGCGGAGAGACTTTTCTGCCCCTCGAAGCTGAACGCGCGCGAAGCGGTCAGGCTGAGCTGCTCGGGCTTTCCGCGCTGCAGATACTCGCCGAGCGCGGCATCCACGCGACTCCAGACGGCTTGCAACCGCGCGAGCGCCGTGTAGGTCTCCAGCGAAACCCCGGTGGTCACCTGCGCCTCTATCGCGGCGACGCACTGATTCGCGGCGCGATGTGCATCCGAGAGATTGCGGAACAGCGCCTCAGCGTCATAGCCTGCATAGCGCGTTTTCGGCGATTCGATGTGCATCAAGCCCAACAGGCTCCGCTCCATCGTCAGCGCGTGCCCGTCCAGCTGCGCAATCTGATGGTTCATCGCCGCCTGATTGTGGAGTTGCTGCATCATCAGGCATATCCCGCGCCCGAAACCCCACGCGCTCAGCAGCAGCAGCGCCAGCGCAAACACCCACGCGCCGTTTTCGAACGCCCGTTCCAATCGATGGGACATACAATAGGGATTGTTCCACATTGCGCAGGGCGGCACAACACTGAGACCTACCACCTTGTAAGGGGTTGCTCTGTGGGGTTCGCGAGAGACATTTGTTCCACACTGGAGCCGGCGGGGGGATTCGAACCCCCGACCTTCCACTTACAAGGCGGTTGCTCTACCACTGAGCTACGCCGGCGCTGCCCGAATTATACCCGCTCCCCTGCAAAAAATCACACGCTTGCCGATAATCCCAGCAGGAGGGAACCATGCAGGTCGCACTCAAAACAACTGCCCGAAAACACAAGGCGACGCTCACAGGCGAGGTCGGTTTCGCGGAGGTTATGACGCTCTACGAAACCGCACAACAAATTACACAGAACCCGAAAGAGACCCAGATCGACTGGAGCAACCTGACCTCGCTCCACTACGCGGGGGTGCAGGTGCTTTTTGCCCTTCGCAAATCCCTTGAGGAGCAGGGCTATAAGGTGCAATTCACCGAGCCGAACCCGACGCTCTATCAACAACTGCATACTTTCGGCGTGTGGGACGCCCTCATCCAATCCTAACCCTTCGGGAGCGCAACGATGGATAGCTTGATGCAACTGTTTTACGACGAGGCGAACGAAATGGTCGAGGGCATGGAACAGGTGCTGCTTGCCCTCGAATCGGGCGAACCTGACCCCGAGACCGTGAATGCCCTCTTCCGCTACGCGCACTCATTCAAAGGCAACAGCGCCGCGATGGGCTTCACGCACCTCAGCAAGTTCACGCATGGGCTGGAAAGCGCGATGGAATCGCTGCGCAAGGAGCAGCGCCCCCTAACGCCCGAACTGGCGACCCTGCTATTGCAGGCTGTGGACACGATTCGCACCCTGCTGGAGCGCACACGCACAGAGGGGGATGTCGGCGACCCCGCCTGCGAAACGCTCCTGCAACAGATTAAAGCCGTTATCAGCGGCGAGTCGACGCCGCCCGCGCCCACCGCGCCTGCGCCAACGACGACCGCTTCATCCGAATCGCCCGCCGCAGGCACAACGCCGCGCTATCAAATTACCTATCAGCCTGCGCCGACCCTGAACGCGGAACACGACCCGCTCCAGCTGCTCAGCGAGTTAACCGAGTACGGACAGATTATCGAGTGCCAGTTCCGCGAGCAAATCCCGCCGCTGAATCAGCTCAAGCCCGATGCATGCTATGGCAGCTGGGAGATTGTGTACGAGACGGCGTTCGAGCCAGCGATTGTGCGCGCGCTGCTGGAGCTGGCGGCGGAAGGGGCGGAAGTGCACATAGAACCGCTCGGCGCCACCTCCGTGTCCGAACCTGCGCCCACAGCAACCGCTGAATCGGAGGCTGTAGCCGCGACGACCGCTGCCCCGTCCGCGCCGAACGACGCGGGCGCGCCTGCTGCGACCCAGACGGCGGCGGTGAGCGCGTCCGCCAGCAAAAGCGAGGCGCAGAGCATTCGCGTGTCCACCGAGAAAATCGACGCGCTGATGAACCTCGTGAGCGAGATTGTGATTGCGCAATCGATGCTCTCCAGCGCACAGCACGCGGACACCGACGAGCGCACCCGCGCCGCCATCACGCAGATGGAGCGCCATGTGCGCGACCTGCACGAGCGCGTGATGGCAATCCGCCTGCTCCCCGTGAGCTATCTGTTCAATCGTTTCCCGCGCATGGTGCGCGACACCGCCGCCAAGCTGGGCAAGAAGGTCAACTTCGAGGTAGAGGGCGAGGAGACCGAACTGGATCGCACCTTGCTGGAGGCGCTCAGCGACCCGCTCACGCACCTGATTCGCAACGCAATTGACCACGGCATCGAAATGCCCGATGAGCGACGCCAGCACGGGAAGCCCGAAACAGGCACGATTAAGCTCAGTGCGTATCAGTCCGAAGGGCGCATCTATATCGAAGTGCGCGACGACGGACGCGGCATTAACACCGAGCGCGTGCGTCAGAAAGCCATCCAACTCGGCTGGATAACCGAGAACGACCACCCCTCTGAAGAGACGCTCTACGAGTTCCTGTTTCAGCCCGGCTTTTCCACGGCGCAACAGGTGAGCGACCTGTCGGGGCGTGGCGTCGGCATGGATGTCGTCAAGCGGAATGTGGAAAGCCTGGGCGGCAGCATCAGCGTGCAGTCCAGACAGGGCGAAGGCTCCCGCTTCTTGCTGCGCGTCCCCCTCACCCTCGCGATTATGGACGGGCTGGGGCTGACCGTCGCCGAGGAACACTACATCGTGCCGCTCACCGCGGTCGTGGAAGCGTTCCAGTACGAGAGCCTGCAACACACTGCTCTGTTCGACCAGCATGAGCTGGTGAATGTCCGCGGCGAGTTCATCCCACTGGTACGCCTGCGCCAGTTCGTCGGACTGCCGGAATCGGACAACGACGGGCTGATAGTGGTGCTGGAACAGGAAGGGCAACAGATTGCCCTGCTGGTCGATGGCATCGCGGGGCAGCAGCAGGTGGTTCTCAAGAGCTTGGAAGAGAACTTCATCCGCGTGCCAGGCTTTGCAGGCGCAACGATTCTGGGCGACGGGCGCGTCGCGCTGATTCTGGATGTGTCCGACCTCATCCGACGCGGACGCCAATCCACCGAGCGCTACGCCGCCATCGCTTGATACCTAAGGAGGATACCGATGACAATCACCAAACCCACTCAGGAGACAACCACAACGACGGACGCGAACACCGAGAAATACCTCGTGTTCCAGATAGGCAACGAGACCTACGGGGTGCCGCTGCTGCAGGTGCAGGAAATACGCACCTACACGCCTGCCACGCGCGTGCCGAACGCCCCCGACTATGTGCTGGGCGTGATTAACCTGCGCGGCAATATCATCGCAGTGATTGACGCCCGCACACGCTTTGGGCTGCCGCCGCTCCCCGAAGACGAGTCGACGGTTGTTGTCGTTGCACAGGTCAGCGACAAAATCTTCGGGCTACGGCTCGACTCCGTCTCGGATGTGATGGACATCCCGTTGGATCAGGTACAGCCGACGCCGCCGATTGCTTCGGAAGCCACCCATCGGTTCCTGAACGGTATGGTGCAGGTTGGCGAGCGCGTGGTCATCCTGCTGAACCTGCGCGAGATTTTCGACATCGACGCGCTGAACCAGATGGTCGCCTGATTCGCGGTCAGGTCGGGTAGAATCCCCCCGCACAGAGGGTCTGTTCAGGCGAGCAGAACCCATCTGTGTGGGCTACCGTCTAAAGCACGGAGTGTGTGCGATGAACTGCCGACAGACAGGAATAGGGCTGATTGCGATGATGGTTGTGCTGAGCGTTGCGCTCACGGGCTGCGGCGGCGGAGGGGGCGGCACTTCGGGAACCGCGCCAACCGTCTCCGTGGATGTGCAGAACGCTCTATGGGTCGCCTTTCAAGACGGCGCGAACGGAAACTGGACGACGCTTGCCCCATCGGGCGGCTTCAGTGGCGCGGTACCCTCCAGCGCGCCTGACGGACGCTACAGCCTTGCGTTCGTGTGTGGCGGCACGAAGCCGACCGTTTATGTGGTGCATGCCACCCGACAGGAGTTGCCACAGGCAAGCTTCACCTGCGCAGGCGCGGCTCCATCCAGCATCACGGTCAGCGGAACCGTCTCTGGCTTGAGCGGAGGACAGGCGCTGGTCTCGATTGGCGAAACGGCTACCGCAACGACCGGGCTTTACGAAGTCGAGGTCTCTCCCGGAACTTATGACGCGCTCGCCGTGCGTATCGCGGGCAGTGTGCCCAATCGCGTCTGGCTGCAGCGTAATCGCCAGTTTACCAACAACACGACCTACAACATCAACTTCGACCAGGCGGACAGTACCCTCGTGCGCGTATTCGATGTCTCCAGCGGCACGCTCACCGTGTCGGGGCTGGATACCCAGGCGAACGAAACCGCCACGGTGCGCATTCTGCTCCAATCAGGCAATCGCGCCAGTGTGGTGGGGATTGGATCTGCACTCAATGACCTGACGCCCACGGCGTATCCTCGCTTCCCTGCGGGCATCCTCGGCGCCGCCGAACAGTTCCGCGTGGCGGTCGACACATCCGAGCAGCGGGGCGTGGTACAGGTTGCCGCCTCACTCCCCGACAGCCTGACCATCACCCTGCCGCCCCCGTATGTGAATCCCACACTCAGCGTGAACAGCGCGGGCGCGATACAGTTTTCGGCGTCGGACTTCTCGTATGGCGCTTCCCCCGTGGTCGGGTACCAGCTGACTGCGTCCGCCCCCAGTGGCGCACGGTTCGAGTATTTCCTCACACCGGGCTGGCTGGGCAACGCCTCCAGCTACACCACGCCCGTGCTGGAGACCGTGAGCGGCTGGCAAACGGCATGGAACCTGACGCGCGGCGAGCCGGCAGAAGTGGGGCTGCGCGTCTATGTCTCGCCCAGCGGCGTCACGCCCCAGACAGTCTGGAGCTATTTGCAGGGTAATCCGCTCCCTGCAGGCGCCACTCTCCGCTACGCCACGCGCCGACAGACGCTCACACCATAGCGTTTCGGGTTATAATACCAGCGCTATGGTGCTGGAATTGCTGAGCCTGCTGCTGGCGGCGCTCTGGGGCGACCGCCCGATTCTCACGAGCCAATCGCGGGTGCTGGCGGCGCCCGACCGCGTTCTGGTGCGCTTCGTGGACGAACACACACGCCGGGCTTGCGAGCAGGCAGGCTACCGAGTCGTCCGCGAGATTCCTGAAATCGGCTACAGCGTCGTGCAGACGCCGTGGGGACAGGTGGACGAGACCATCCACCTGCTCCAGAAACACGGCTGGGTTGCAGAAGCCTATCCCGACCGGGCATATGCACTCGCCTACACCCCCAACGATCCCCTCTTCCCATCCCAGTGGAACCTCCATCGGATGCAGTTGCCTCAAGCGTGGGACTGGACGCGCGGACGCCCCGATGTGGTGGTCGCCGTGCTGGATACAGGCGTCGACTACACCCATCCTGAACTCGTTCCCAATCTGTGGGTCAACACTCAGGAGGTTCCCCAGAACGGCGTGGACGAGGATGGAAACGGGCTGGTGGACGACCATCTGGGCTACGATTTCGCCTACAACGACCCCGACCCAATGGACGACCACGGGCACGGCACCGCGTGCGCCGGGATTGTGGCGGCGGCTGGCGACAACAACCTGATGCTCACCGGCGTCGCGTTCCAGTGCCGTATCATGTGCGTCAAAATCGGCTTGTCGAACGGTTATAGCTACGATTCGATGTTCGCGCCGGGCATCATTTACGCCGCGCAAATGGGCGCGAAGGTGCAGAGCATCAGCTACTTCAGCGACGACCTGACCCCTGTGCTGCGCGCCGCCACCGACTACGCATGGAGTTTGGGGTCGCTGCTGATTGTCGCCGCGGGCAACTACAACGAGCCGTTGCCGCTCTACCCCGCTGGGTACGACCGCGCCGTCGGCGTCGCCGCTCTGAACACCAGCGACCAGAAAGCCAGCTTCTCGAACATGGGCAGCTGGGTCGATGTCGCGGCGCCGGGCGTCGGGATTTACGCGACCACGCTGGGGGGTGGATATACCAGCTCCTTTGCCGGCACTTCGGCAGCCGCGCCCAACGCCGCGGGAGTCGCCGCTCTGCTCTGGTCGTGGATGCCCCACGCGCGGATCGAGACCATTCGCGAGGCGCTGGAGTATTCCGCCGAACCCCTTCCCGACCCCGTCGTCGGGGCGTATGTGAACTACGGGATTGTCAACGCCAACCGCGCGCTTCAATACCTGCGCGAGGCGACCTTCCTGCCCAATGGAGCCGCACTGTGGAACCCGATCGCGCCTACCCTGCACTGGGTCAGCCCACATCGAATCCCCGTTCAGGGGGGCACGGTCACGCTGGCGGGACGATACTTCGGCTGGAATCGCCTCTGGGGGCGTGTGATGCTGGACAACCGCTCGCTTCCCGTGCTGGAGTGGACGGACAGCAAAATCGTGGTTGCGATTCCTGCGGGCGCACGTCCGGGCGAGTTGCAGGTGATTGTACGGGGCGTGCCCACCCAGCGATTCCGTCTGGAACGGTCCTTCGCCCCCAATATCCGTGCTGCGGCGCCTCACGACCGCCAGATTAAGGGGTACACGGCAGGCGCGCGCGTCAACGGCGGCTTCCACGAACTGCGCCTTGCAGACAACCTTTCCCTCATCGCTCAGGCGCGCAGCGATAATGGCAACATCGTTCTCTACCTGCTGGTGCGTGGGCTGGACAGGGATCGCGTACAGGGCAACCTGTCGCTGACCTACCGCCGACGGGGAGACAATCTGCCCACTGGCATCGCCGATCGCATCGAACTCTACGACTTCGCTACCGGGAGCTACCCCTACGGGAGCTTCGTGCAGGTGTTTCAAGCGCCGACGCCCAGCGCTGCCTATCAAACAACGACCGTCTCGATCGCCTCACCCAGTCGGTACATCTCTTACGAAGGCGATATTTTCATGCGTATTATTCTCGAGGGTGCGGGCAGCAACGGTCGCCTTCTGATTGACCAGCTTCTTGTAGAGTGGCAGGAATAGGAGAGGCACGCACAGGTATAATTAAGTTAATGGGCCTGTAGCTCAGCGGCAGAGCAGGCGGCTCATAACCGCTTGGTCGCAGGTTCGAATCCTGCCGGGCCCACCAGTAAAATTTTCAGCAGGAATGTATCTTTTTTGGGCGAATTTCACAAAGAGAATGCCATGCGCAACGACGCCCTTGAAAGAAAACGGCATGAACTGGTCGCCTCGCCGCTGTTCAACCTGACCTTCATGCCATCGCTCTTGCTGTTGCCCGATAGTTTGCGCATCTATCGAGCGACAGACGCGGCTTCGCGCACGCTGGGCTATTCGCATGACGAGCTCCAGCAGAAAACGCTCTACGATCTGCTGGTAGAGTCGCGTGAACAGGTGGACGCCATTCTTACGCACGCGCGTACGCATCCCCCATTCCTGCTGACGGCGCGCCGCCCTAACCGTGAGGAGCGTATTCTCGAAGGGATCGTCCACTGGCTGGATGAGTACCAGATGCTGCATCTTAGCTTCGCCGACCTGACTGACCTGCACTTGCCCCGCCGCGCCCTGCGGGAAACCGCCGCGATCGACCCCCGCCATACGGGTTATGCGTACCTTCAAGAACTTGTATGCGCCCTCTCACGCACTTTTGACGGCGCACTGGCGTACATCGGGCGTCTTATCGAATCTACGCGCGTGGAAGGGATTGCACAGGCGGCCGGGGGCGTCTTGCAGGAGCCTCTGGATTACCATCTTCACGGCACGCCCTGCGAAAATGTGGTAACCGCAGGGCTGTGTGCGTTTCCTGCGGAGGTGTCCACCCTGTTTCCAGAAGACGCCGAGTTGCAAGCGATGGGCGCGGAGAGCTACCTCGGTGCGCCGCTGCGCGACCCTCAGGGACGCACCATCGGCATCGCATGGATTATACACACGAAGCCGCTCCCCGACAGCGACGCGATTCGGGAGATTTTCCAGCTGTTTGCGATTCGCGCAGCGCACGAACTCCTGCGCGAACAGCGCGAGCAAGAGGCGGAACAACTGCGCGCCCAGCTGCTGCAGGTGCAGAAGATGGAGAGCATCGGTCGGATGGCGGGCGGACTGGCGCACGATTTCAACAATCTGCTTACCGCCGTGTTGGGCTACATCGAACTGGCGCAAGGGGCGTTGCCGCCCAACAGCTCCGCGCAAGGCTTTCTAAATAACGCGATTACCGCCGTCGAGAAAGCCGCCAGCGTCACCCGCCAGCTGATGACACTGGCGCGACAGCACCCCATGCAACGCCAGCCTGTCGACCTGAACGCCCTGATAGAGGAATCGCTTCGAATTGCCCAGACATGGTTGCCCTCGTACATTCAGGTGCAAACCTACCTTACCCAACCGCTCTGGCGCGTTGAAGCGGACCCTGCCCAATTGACTCAGGTGCTGCAGAATTTGCTGCTCAACGCCCGCGACGCGATTCCCGAGACGGGCGGGGTCATCACCCTCGAGACGCAGAACACAACACTGGACACCGATTATGCGCGTTCCCACTATCAGGTCGTGCCGGGCGAGTATGTGATGCTGATGATTTCCGATAACGGCGTCGGCATGAAACCGCATGTACGCGAGCGCATCTTCGAGCCGTTTTTCACCACCAAGCCGCGCGGTCAGGGCACTGGACTGGGGCTCTCCATCGTTCACAGCATCGTCTATCAGCTGGGGGGACACATCTGGGTCTACAGTGAAGAGGGCAAAGGCACGACCTTCAAAATTTATCTGCCTCGCGCCTATGACGGGGCGCGCCTTCAGAGTGCGCCCCTCACAACGCCTGTGGAACTACCCCGCGGGCAGGAGACAATTCTGGTAGTGGAGGACCAGACGGAGGTGCTGGAGGTCGCCGCCGAAACGCTGCGCCTGCAGGGCTACACGGTTCTCGCTGCCAGCTCGCCCGCCGAAGCGTTGCAAATCGCACAAAACCGCAACGAACCCATCCATCTGCTCGTCACCGATGTAGTGATGCCCGTGATGAGTGGGCGCGAGTTGGCAGACTACCTGATCCGCCTGTACCCACAGATGCGCGTGCTGTATGTGTCGGGCTACACCGAAAACACCATCGTGCATCACGGCGTCCTCGATTCGGGCGTCCACTTCCTGCCGAAACCCTACACGCCCGCGCAGCTCCTTCAAAAAGTGCGCGAGGTGCTGGACTACCGCTGAAACGGTATACTTACGCATGAGATGCGTATCGTTGTTGGCGTGGATGGAGAGGGCGCGTATGAAGGCGCGCTGGCATGGGTACATGCGCTTCAGTTCGCACAACCGCAGGTGATTCTGGCGTCGGTGATCGAGCCGCCCCGCCCGCCCGTGGTGGGCGTGATTGCTCCCTTCTCCGAGGAGGTCTACCTGCAATCGCTCCAGTCGCAAACGGAAGCGATGCAGGCGCGCCTCAACGACCTGCAACAGAACCTGCAGGCGCAGGGCCTCGCGGCGGAGACCGTCCTGCTGCAGGGGCAGGCGAGCGCGAAACTGCTGGAGCTTGCCGACGAGCGCGACGCAGACCTGATAGCGCTGGGGTCGACGCGCAAAGGTGCACTGCAGGCGCTCATGGTCGGCAGCGTCGCCCGCGCCGCGCTCACCCTCGCCCGCCAGAGCCTGCTGATTGCTCACACCCCGCCCCCAGCCGACCAGCCCCTGCACGCCGTGCTGGCGACCGACCACTCCGAATACAACTATCGCTGTATCGATCGTCTGACCCAGTTCGCGCCGCAGGGACTCCAGCGCGTCGCAATCACCACTGCCTTCGACCTCGATGAAGAGACCCTGCAGTCGCTTACTCGCAACGCGCCCGCCGTCCAGGAATCGGGCGTGGAGTGGATTATCGAGCATCTGCATGAGCGTAATCGGCAGGTATGCGAGCGGCTCCGCCCCCTCAACGCCGCCTGCGAATCGGTTGTTGTGGAGGGGTTGCCCATTCCCTCCATCCGCGAGGCGATGCGCGAGACCGAGTCGCAGCTGCTGATTCTGGGCGCGAAGGGGCACTCGCTGCTGGAGCGGCTCTCGCTGGGAAGCGTTTCGTACCACTTCGCGATTGGCGAGGCGGTCAACCTGCTGATTCTGCGCGCGCCTGAATGAGCCATGCGTCCCCGCAAGCGACTGATTGGCGTGATTGGCAGCTCGGTCGGGACGCCTGAGCAACTGGCGCAGGCGCGGGTTGTCGGGCGACTAATTGCGGAGCGCGGCGCGGCGCTGCTCTGCGGCGGCATGACGGGCGTGATGACCGCCGCCGCGCAGGGCGCGCAGGAGGCAGGCGGGCTGACGATTGGCGTTCTGCCCGGCGCGAACGCCCACGAATCGCCTCCCAACGACTTCATCGAGATTCCGCTCTTCACGGGGCTACGCGAGGCGCGCAACTACCTCATCGCCTGCGCCAGTGAAGGGTTGATAGCCATCGGCGGCGGCTACGGCACGCTCTCCGAAATCGCGCTCGGTCTGCGACTGGGCAAGCCTGTGGTGCTGCTCGACAGCTGGCAATTCGCGATGCAGGGCGAGCCGCTGGAAGTGCCGACCGCCCAAACCCCAGAAGAGGCGGTAGACATGCTCTGGGGGCTGCTCCCTTAGTCAAACAGCCTCGGCTGTCGCTCCGCCTGAATAATCGCCTGCGGCTTGGGGAACCGCGCCTCGAAATCGTCAAAGAGCGGCTCCAGGCGCGCGGCGAACTTGTAGAGCTTGTCCACATAATGCTCGCGGTCTTCGTCGTCCGCGTACTCCTCCAGCAAGCCCAGACTGCCGTCGCGCCTGCGATAGACCAGAATGTAGTCGCCAATCTGGAAGCGCGTCGCCAGCGAATAGAGCGGGTGATTGGGCTGCTTGCTCTTCTGGGTGATGCGCTCGCGTCGGCAGAGCTGCTCGATACCGATCCCGCCGTTCAGAATCAGCCGCGCCAGCCGCTGGTACTCGGCGACGACCTTCTCTGGCTCGCCGTTGAGCAGCCACTGAATCGCCTGATTGAGAAACTCGCGCCCGAACTTCTCGTCCGCGCGGGAGCGCAGCGACGCGCCCTTGAAGGTCAGCTTGCCGTCGTAGCCCTGCAGCACATAGTTTTTTGTCTTCAGCGAGAGCATCGCCTTGTAGCGTCCATCATACGCCAGCCGAATGCCTTCGGGCAACACCGCGCCCACGCGCTCCACGAAGGCAATCTCATCCGCTTCCGTTTTCACCGCGTCTGGCGGCTGGAAGTAGACCCCATCGGTGTCGATCTCCACCACCTGCCCGCCCTGTCGCTCGATTTCGTCGGCGATTTGCTTGACCAGCTCCTGTCCCGTGAGCGTCACCTGTTCGGCGGCGTCGTAGTCGTTGAAATGAAACGGCGCGCCCAGATACCCGTAGTAGCTCTGTCCCGTCCAGTTCATAAGCCTGTTCCGCCCCGCCAGCACCGTATGGTTGTCGGCGACTGTGAGGCAGTAGATTTCGCCGCTGTAGTCCTCCCAGCCGATGTGATGGGCATGCAGATGCGGCTTTTTGCCCTTCGTGCAGACTCCTATCCGATAGCATCCGTCATGTCCCCGATCGGTCGTTCGCAAGCCCAGATGCGTACACAGCCGAACAAAATCCTCACGGAGCTGGGGCGAGGCTGTAGAGAACCGCTTGCCCGTGCGTCGCGTATCGCCGTCGCCCGCCATCAGCGCATCGAACAGATGGCGCAGCCGCTCTGCCTCCCAGCGGAACACCCATGCGGGAATACGCTTTTGCTTCGAGCCGTTGCCACACTCGCGCAGGAAAAACTCGTACCACAGGCGCGAGCAGAAATGCAGCCCGTTGCCGTCCTCGGAATACTCGATTCCCATGCGCTGCAGGAGTTGGGCAATCGCCTGCCTGCCCTGCGCCCGCTTCTGTGTGATGGAAATGCGATAGTAGACGCCGCGCACATGCCCGCTCGGATAGCGCCGTCGCTGCGACGAGTGAAGCGCCCCCTCCGCGATGTACCAGCCCATCAATTGCAGGAAGTCATCAATAGCGTAGTAGCGCGGATGCGCCTTATGGGGTTGCCCCACGCGCCCAGCGCAGGGATAGCGTATCTTGAGAATGTCTCCTCGGCACACCTCCTCATAGGGTACACCGTTCGCCTCGCACCAGCGCGCCAGGTCGAACACTTCGGGCGCAGGCTCCATCGCAGGCAGCGGAGACAGGGCGGGCAACCGCACATCGTGCTTACCCACCAGCTCGCAGGCGTATCGCCACTCCAGCGCGCCAGTCCGACTGCGCACCAGACAGCGGTGATTGGGCGTCAGCAGAAAGTCAACCGACCCGCTGCGCAGACGCACCATCTCGCCCTCGTAAAGCTGCCGATAAACTGCCAGCACAGGCTTGAGGCTCACGTGCTGCGTCGCTGGGTCGAGGCTGTAGACCCAATCGCCGACCCTGACAGCGCTGATGGGCTTGAATCCGTCGGGCGTGAAGACCTCGGTCGCCGCGTCGAAGCAGTTGATGAGAATCTTAAAAGAATTCTGCAGCCCATCCCAGTACGCCGCTTCGGCGCCCTGTGTCTTGCGGGCGCGCGCTTTGGCGTCCAGCCGCAGCTGGCGCAACCGCTCCAGCGTCGGCAGAAACACATTCAGATGGTCGGCGCTGGGCTTGATGGCGTACTTCAGCATCACGCTGGGGTACAGGCTCTCCACATCCGCTTTGACGATGCGCGGGATGAGTCCGACCTTTCGCACTTCGGTGTAGCCGCCGGGATACTCGCGCGACTGCTGGGGCGTCGGGATGGCGTACCCCGCCGCGAGGTACGCTCGCAGAAACAGCAGGTTCGCCTTCTCGCCTGTGCCGATGGTCGCCAGGTTCTGCAGCGTGTCGGGCAGCATCTGGCACTGGTAGAACTCGGTGGGCAGCGTCAGGTCGGCGAGGCGGCGCGTCTCATGCACATCTTGCAGGCAGTAGCGGCGCACCATTTCGGGGTCGGTGCGCCACAACTCGGCTATCTGCTCCCGCTCCAGATAGATACGGTCGGGCGCAGCGATACCCAGTTGCTGCGTCGCCTCCTTGAGACCGTAGCTCTCCAGGTCGCCGCGCCCAATGTCGAACCGCTGTACGCTCAGGTAGGTGTCTATCAGGTGGCGCCCGAAGGCGAAGGCGGGGCGGAAGGTGCGACTGTTCGCGCCGATAATGCACTGGCGCGGCGCGCCGATTCGCAGCTCGGAGCCGTCGCGCCCCAGTCGCAGGGGCGCCCCCAACGCCTCCGCACGCGCCAGCAGGTACGGCAGGTCGAACCCGAACAGATTGTGCCCCTCAATCACATCGGGGTCTAACGCCTGCACGCGCTCCACCAGCTGCTCCAAAATCCCTTTCTCGTCGCCGTCCAGCACGGCTTCGTAGCCGCGCGTGTCGCTAAGCGCAATCATCAGCACCTGCGCGCCGGGCTGGTCGGGCGCGAGCGTGGTGGTCTCGATGTCCAGCTGCAGCCGATGCAGGTCGTCGAAGGTCATCCCCTTGAACAGCGTTTTGCCCGACCACATCAGGTACTGGCGCGCGAAGGCGCCGTAGGCGATGAGTTCGCGGTGTTCGTCGCGCAGGGCGCGGCGCAGGTTCTCGAACGCCTCGCGATTGTCGCATAGCGCGAGATATTTGAGCATTCGTCGCCCTGATGACGCGCCCGCCAGCTCTTGCCACTCCACGCCCTGCATGCGCATCATGGTATCGCTCAGCAGCCAGGGGCGGAACGGCTCGTCGTGGGTGCGCACGCGCCCGCCCTCACGCACAAACAGGCGGATGTGCATGTTAGTCGCCTCGACCGCGACGATAAAAGGCGTCGGGTCTTTGCCAAACAGCACGGGGTCATACTCGATGGCAGGCGCAGCAGTGTTCGGCGTGTCCCCCGCAGGCTCCTCCAGCAACGGCAGCGCAGGCTGCTCGTACATGCTTCCAGTATACCTGAGCGTCGTTGCAGTGAGTGTTCAGCTTACGGCGCAGCCTCGGAACGCTTAGTAGCGGCTTTCAACCCGCGCAGGTACTCGCCAATCGCCGTTTGCCCGTTGGGCGAGTCGGCGAACTCGTGCAGGTACTGCACCAGCTGGCTGCCCACCACCGCGCCGTCGGCAATTCGGGCAATCTGGCGCACATGGTCGGGCTTGGAGACGCCGAAGCCGACGGCAATCGGCAGCGCGGTGTGTTCCCGGATACGCGCAATCAGGTCGGGCAGGTCGGGCGGGAGCTGGTCGCGTGCGCCCGTGACGCCCGTGCGCGAGACGCAGTAGATGAACCCCTGCCCGCGCGCCGCCACGAGCCGTATCCGCTCCGTCGTGCTGGTTGGCGTGAGCAGAAAGATGGGCTGTAGGGCGTGCCGATGGGCGCAGGTCAACCACTCGTCCGCCTCATCGGGGGGCAGGTCGGTCATCAGGCATGCGCTGAAGCCCGCCGCAACCGCATCCTGCGCGAACCGCTCCAGTCCATACCGCTGCACAGGGTTATAGTAGGTAAAGGCAATCAGGGGAATTTGCAGGCTGGGGGCGCTTGCGGCGACGGTCTCCAGCACGCGCGGCAGCGTCGTCCCCTGTTGCAGCGCGCGGTGCATCGCCGCCTGTATCACGGGTCCATCCGCCAGCGGGTCGCTGAAGGGAAACCCCACCTCCACCATGTCCACGCCCGAATCCTGCAACAGGCGCAGGATGTCGGGCAGCCGCTCCAACGACGGGTCGCCCGCCGTGATATAGGCAACCAGCGCGGCTTCACTCCGCGTCCGCAGCGATTCGAAAACCGTCTCCAGCCGTTCTGTGCGCATGCAGGGGGGATTGTACCTTTTTCGCCACAGCAGCGCACAAAACCCCGTAAAAATGTGGTATAATAGAGACATCCGATTACTTATTGAAGGAGGCACACCATGAAACGCTACGCTTGTGTAGTGGGTATTGTGCTTGCTGTCCTGACTGGCAGCCACGCTCAGACGCTGACTTCTATCGGGAACGGAATTTCTGGCGATGGAAGCCTAACCATCCCCGTTGACCCGTTTGGCGCATGGTACGCAAACTTCTCCAATGCCGCGAATCGAGGCGAGTTTTATGACCCCGCTGGGTTTCCTGGAGCAGATTACCCCACCTTCGCCACGGGCACTTACCTGTTTGTCGGAACCAGCTACCGCGTTGCGCTTAACCAGGAGCCCGGATGGGGTGGATCGCCTTCCTGGGCAGGCACCCTGACGGCGACGGTCGTTTCTGGACCCACGGCGTTCGACTATGCCTACAACGATGGCGTGAACGACACCGCGACCGCGAGCTTCACCGTCGCCAGCGCGGATAATGTGGTGAACCTGAGTGTGAACATGTTAACCGCTGTTCGACGCCCGTCGTATACCGTCGTGCGCTACCAGATTACCAACAACTCCAGCAGTCCCATAGACTTCAAGCTCTATCGCGCCTGGGATCTGGATATTTACTGGGATGGAAACTACGAAAACGACGAGGTATGCGGCGGCGTTTACGGCGGGCAGGGCTATCCGTCTCAAGGCGAGTCCGGCGACTCTGCGTTGCGCTTCGCGCTGAGCAGTCTCAACCCGATTAACGGCTATGTCGCGGCGAAACGCACCTATCGAGACAGCAGCTGGGATCCCAGCTGTCCCACGATGGGATACGGGACGGACATTCAGGAGTGGAACGCCTACGGTATCCCCTCGTGCTGGGTTAACTATGTCGCCTACTATGGGATTGGACCCGGGTGCAGCGGTAGCGCCTTCGGCGACGGGCATATCGGGGTGGAAGTACCCGTTTCGCTGGCGGCGGGCGGCAGCGCGACTGTGACCTTCATCCACACCTACGGCGCGAACCAGCCCGCGACCTGCAACCTGGCGGATGTGAACCTCGACGGCGTGGTTGATGACGCCGACCTGCTCGCTGTGCTGTTCGCCTTTGGCAACGGCGCGCCGAATGCGGACGCCGATGTGAACTTCGACGGCGTGGTGGACGACGCCGACCTGCTGGAGGTGCTGTTCAACTTCGGTAGCTCGTGCTGACACGCGCAGCCGTGCGACTCGTGCGACGGGACACTACTCGCCCGTCGCACGAGTGTCCCCTTCAGGAAAGCCTTGTCAGGAACTTTCTTCAGATCAATCAACGCCACTCGCGCTCCTTGAGAGCGTCTAATTGGGCACAATTAGCTGGAGGTTCGCAAATGAGAGGCGTTCTGTTGATGGGACTACTGACACTGAGCGCCCTTACCTATGGGCAGCACTATCAGTATCGTGTGCTGATTGGCGATCGAGACGCCGAGCGCGGCGTACTCTACTACGACTATCCCACAGGCAACTTCGGCGTGCTGGGTATTTGCGAACCGTCGAACACCGCAAGCGACTTTTACTACGGGATTGCCGTTCATCACGAGCGGGGTGAAATCTGGGTATGCAATGTGTTGCGCAACCGAATCGATATTCTGGATTTCGACGGCAACTGCCTGCGCACGATGTCGTCGGGGTTCCGTGGTCCGCACGGTATTGCTATTCACCCCAACGGTGATAAAGTGGTGTTTTCACACAACACTTTCGCCATGGCGGAATACACCATTTCCACTGAGCAGTGGCGTCCGATTCTGTTCCGATACTTCGATGATGCTCTGGGAGCCTATGTGGTCTATCTCGATAGGATTTATGGAATAGAGTGGCATCCCGATGGGAGCTATCTGTACGCGGCGGCGCTGGGCGGGATTGCCGAGATAGTCGCCGATGCCGACGGCTCGCTGACAAATACGATACGCTGTATGCGCGGCTCCAGCGCAATTGCAACGCCATGGGATGTGGCGGTAATCAGCACTGGCGCGCAGGCGACGCATCTGGCAGCCACCGACGATGAATTCGCTGGTTCGAACCGACCGCGTTTACGGCGTGTCGGCTTGTACGAGTTTGACACCACGCAGTCCGACTGCCGTCGACTGGGCGACCTTGCAGGGCACCCGGACAGTGCAGGCGGGCAGCTGTTCGGAATTGCCCATGCGCCCGACGGCACCCTGTGGGTGAGCAACTACGATAGCGGGCGCGTGTATCAGCTGGACGCCAGCGGTACCCTGCTGCGCACGGTACAGGCAGGCAATCCCAAACTGGGCGTCGGGATAGCCATCCTGCCCAGGTGCTGGAGCCACGACGGCGATGTGAACGCCGACGGCTGCGTGGACGACGCCGATCTGCTATCCGTACTTTTCAACTTTGGCGCAGCCGAGCCTGGCATACGCGAGGATGTCAACTGCGACGGCATGGTGGACGACGCGGATTTGCTAACCGTACTGTTCAACTTCGGCTCGTGCTAAGTGTCGCAGCAGAAAGTTTTCGGCTGCTGAAGCAGGAGCTTCCGCGTTCCATACAGACGGCGCCTCGCCCACCAGTTGCACGCATACCACAAACAGACTTACGCCGCCTCGCGCAGGACGCGCTCGATTTCGCCGAGTTGCGTGCGGATGCGCGCATCGTAGACGCCCTGCTCCGTCTCGATAATGCAGCCGCCTGGGTCGACGCGCCTGTCCTCGATAATCTCGATGCCCTCCGCGCCGTCCACTATCTGGAGCAGGGCAGGGCGGTGCTGGCGCACGGTCTCTATATCCAGCGGGTTCACACGGATACGCAGGCGCCCGAAGCCCTGCACGCGGCGGAGCGCCTCGCGCACAATCGCCCGCACATGTTCAGGCTGCAATCGGAGTTCCTCGCGCACGACTTTGCGCACGACCTCCAGCGCCAGTTCGAGCATCTGCGATTCGGCAGTCTGTAGATAGGCTTCATACTGGGCGTGGACGGCGCTCAGGGCGCGCTGCAGTTCCGCGCGGAGCGTTTCAAGGGTCTGTTGCAGTGCAGTTTCCGCCTGCTGGCGCGCGTGTTGTTCGCCGTCGCGGTAGCCCTCTTCATAGCCGCGCTGGTAGCCCTCGCGGCGCGCCTGCTCACGAATGCGCTCCGCGTCCTGAATGGCTCTCAGGCGGATGGCTTCCGCTTCCGCGCGGAGCGTTTCTGCGTCAGGCGTCTGCTCTGAGTGCGGCGGCGCATATTCGGGGAAGGGCGACGCGCTCCCTGTGCGTGCAGGCGCGCGGGAACCTCTGTCAGTCGCCCCCAGCAGCTCGGTCAGCCCCGTGGGGGGCTGGGAACGCGCTTCGGCGAGGGCGTCTTTCAGGGTCGGGAAGGGCGCGCGCATGCTAAATCAGCATCTCCTCCTCGCCGCCGCGCGAGATGACAATCTCGCCCGCCTCCTCCATGCGGCGCACGATGCTCACGACGCGCTGCTGCGCCTCTTCCACATCGCGCACGCGCACGGGTCCCATAAACTCCAGCTCCTCTTTGAGCATGTTCACGGCGCGCTCGGACATGTTGCGGAAAATCTTGTCTTTGAGCGCGTCGCTGGCGCCCTTGAGCGCGAGCGAGAGTTCCTTCATGTCCACCTCTTTCAGAATCTGCTGGATGGCGCGGTCGTCCAGCTGCAGCAGGTCTTCGAAGGTGAACATCAGCTTGCGCACCTCTTCGGCGAGTTCGGGATTGTTGTCGGTCAGGTAGTCAAAAATCATCCGCTCGGTGTTGCGATCGACCCACTGGATGACCTCCACCAGCGATTTGACGCCGCCCGCGGCGGTCAGCTCCTGACTGGCGATACTGGAGAGCTTGCGCTGCAACACATTCTCGACGCGGCGGATGACTTCGGGCGGCGTGCTGCCCATCGTGGCGAGCCGCTCGGCGACTTCGGGACGCAGTTCAGGCGGCAGGCTACCCATCACGGCGGCGGCGGACTGGGGGTCCAGATATGCCAGCACCAGCGCGATGGTCTGCGGGTGTTCGTCCTGCAGGAAGGTGCTGAGCTGTGCGGGATGCACGCGCTTGATGGAATCGAACGGCAACATCTGGATGGCGCGGGTGAGCTTCGCCAGAATCTCCTGGGCGCGTTCGGGTCCGTAGGCGCGTTCGAGCATCTCGCGGGCGTGGTCCAAGCCGCCCTCCAGCGCGAGGTTCTGCGCCAGACACACTTCGTAAAACTCCTGAATCACCTGCTGACGCACTTCGGCGGGGATACTGCCCAGCCGCGCGATTTCGAGGCTCAGCTCCTCGACTTCGGCGTCGTTCAGGTGCGGCAGCACTTTGGAGGCAATCTCCGTGCCCAGTGCGACCAGCACAATCGCCGCCTTCTGCTTGCCTGTCAGTTTCTTCTCGCCCGGTTTCAGCATGGCTCAGTTCTTAATCCAGTTGCGCAACAGCGCCGCAATATGCTCTGGCTTATTATCGGCGAATCGCTGGATTTCCAGCAGTTCGGGCTGGGTGCGCTCACGGATTCGCTCGGCAAGCTCTTCTTCGATAACGGAGGGTCCCCGTCGCTTGCGCACGATGACCGTGCCGTCGGGACCAACCTCCTCGACGAGCGTGATTCCGTCTTCGTCGACGACGGCGTTCAGGGCGTGTTCCGAGCCGTCGGTAATCGCGCCTGCAGGAGCGACGCCTGCGCCGACCTGCATCGCGCCGCCGCCGGGCAACGCCGCCAGCGCTTTCGGCTGCGGCGCAGGACGCCGAATCTGCTTGCCAATCACGCGCGCCAGGAAAATCGCGACAATCAGGAGCAGAATCACGGGCAGCAACCGCCACAACAGCTCCTGACGCTGGGCGGCTTCGCGCGCCTGCTGCTCTTTCGCCGCCTGCTCTGCCTGCGAGGCGTCGAACTTGACGCGCTGCACGGTCACGACTCGGTTCGGCTGGTTGGGCGCGACGCCGACCGTCGCCTCCAGCCAGTTGCGCACGGCGGTCAGCGCCTCGTCAGGCACGCCCTCGTCGACCAGCGTCGCGACGCTGAGCCGTTCGATGCGCCCTGGCGCACGGATGATATGCTCCACCTGTTTGTTGATTTCGTAGTTGCGGACGGTATCTTCCCGGTTGTATTCGCCGACACCGCCCCCACCCAGCGGCGCAGCGGGATACATCGGGTTCTCGGCGCGGTTGCCTGCGATTCCCGCCGCCCCTCCCCCAGCGGGCGGATTGCCGTTCAGTCGCTCGGTTGCGGTCGTTTCGCTAATCACGGCGGCGCGGTTCGGGTCTAACGGCTCCACGCGCTGCGCCTGCACCTCCTCCTTATCGAGGTTCAGCTCCGCCTGCACCATCACGCTGGACTTGTTGGGTCCCAGCACGCGGTCTAAATGCTGTTGCAGCTGGCGGCGCAGTTCCTCGGCGTAGGCGCGTTCGGCTTCGCGGCGCGTGCGAATCAGTTCGTTGTCCACCGCGTACTGGTCGCCCCCCTGCCACAGCGGGCGCGCCTCCGAATCGACCACCGTCACATGCTCGGGCTTCAATCCCTCCACGCTGTGGCTGACCAGATGCACGATTCCGCGCACCTGCTCGCGGGTGAGCGTCGCATTCGGCTTGAGCGCGACCACCACGCTGGCGGTCGGCTCCGTGCGCGAGTCGGCAAACGGCGAGTCGTTGCCCGGCGTGATATGCACGCGCGCGCTCTCCACCGGCTCCAGATGGCGAATGGTGTTTGCCAGCTCCTCTTCGAGGGCGATGCGCAGGGTGTTCTGCTCCATCGACTGCGTCATGCCGAAGGGCGTCTTTTCGAGTCGGGCATAGCCGGGCGCGCCCGTTTTGGGCAAGCCTTGAGACGCCAGCTCCAGCCGCGCCTCTTCCGACCGATCCTGGGGCACTTCAATGACGCTCCCGCCGCCCGAAGTGCGCACGGGGATGTTTCTCTCGCGCAGCGCCTGCACCACCGCGGCGGAGTCGGCAGGCGACAGCCCCGTGTAGAGGGTCGTGTAGGTCGGCGCGCTCGCCCAGAAGCCCAGCGCGACAAACAGCGCCAGCAGTCCCACCACGCCGCCTATCAGCGCGATTCGCGTCGTGCGGGGCAGCTGCGCCCACCAGTCCCGAAACCGATTAATGGCGTTCTGCATAGGCTATCACACCTGCAATCGCATAATCTCCTGATAGGCGTCCAGCACCTTGTTGCGCACCTGCAGGGTCAGCTGAAACGCGAGGCTGGCGCGCTCCATCGCCAGCACCAGCGTCTGTTCGTCGACAGGCTCCCCGCGTGCGAATCGCTGCGCCAGCGCCGCCGACTGTTGCTGGGCGTCGTTCACCTGCCCGATAATCTCGCGCAGCATGCCGCCGAAGTCGGCGCGGGGCGCTTCTTCCGCAGGCGCGTCGGGCGCCTGCAGCCATTGGGGCGGCGCCAGCTCCCGTATCTGAATGCGCGGCAAATCCTTCACGATGCCCTTGATTTCCATACGCGCTCCCCTTAGACGCGCCCGATGTCCAGCGTGCGCATGAACATATCTTTTGCGGCGTTGAACGCCTGAATGTTCGCCTCGTAGGCGCGGCTCGCGCTAATCATGTCCACCATCTCGTGAACGATGTCCACATTCGGGTAGGTCACATAGCCGTTGGCGTCGGCGTCGGGGTGTCCGGGGTCATACACCATGCGCGGGGGCGCAGAGTCCGTCGCGATCTGTGCGACACGTACGCCGCCCGGCATCTGCGGCGTCGGCGCCATCGGCTCGAAGAGGGCGACCTTCCGACGGTAGGGCTGTCCGTCGGGCGTGCGGGTGGTGTTCGCGTTCGCGAGGTTGTCGGCGACCAGGTCCATCCGCAATCGCTCCGCCGAAAGACCGCTCGCGCTCACCCGCAGTGTGCTAATCAGTCCCATCGCTTACCTCCTTATTGCCCGCGTCCTTCGCGGATGGCGTTCTGCAGCCCTCGAATCTGGCTGTTGGCGATACGCGCCAGCATCGAGTAGCGCATCTGGTTCTCGGCGAGTTGCGCCAGTTCGTATTCGGGGTCGATCGTGTTGCCGTCGGTGCGCATGGGCGTCGGCTGAGGCGCGGGGGTTGCCTCGCGCGGCTGTGCGCTGGGCGGCAGGCTCACATGGCGCGGGTCGGATACGCGCAGGGGCAGCGCGCCTGCCTGCATCGCGCGTTGCACGGACGGCGCAGGCGCGGATTCGCCCTCAGGCAAGTCCATCCGCACGAAATTCGGCGTGTTTGCGTTCGCGAGGTTGTGCGCCAGCAGCTTGTGGCGCGTCGTCGCGCGGTTCATCGCTCGCTCACTCGCCTGCAGAGTCGGCGTATCCCAAAAGGTACGGTAGTTGCTAATCCGCATACCGCGTCGCTCCTCTCGCGTCCGTGCAACAGTGCGCCAACCTCCTGTGGGCGCGTTCTGTTCGAAAACCTGCTTACCGATTATCGGCGCGGGGGGGCGAAAGGTTTAGGGGCGCGGCTGCTGCACCGCCAGCCAGTGTTCGAGGCGGTCGATGTCCGTGCCGACTTCGGGGTACGGGGTCAGGATGGCTTTGACGGGCACATGCAGGATTCGGGCGACGCGCTGTTCAATCTGCTCGATGCTCAGCAGGCGGGGCGAGAGGTACTGCGCCATCAGGAACCGCACGAGTAGCCCGACGCCGATTTGCATTGCGAGGCGCACGGGCTGCTTGCGCGCGCGATAGAGCGCTTCCAGCCGATGGAGTTCGCGCAGGGCGACGGTGCGCTGCGCCCAGAACAGGTTGCCCCCCGTGACCTCGCCCTCGCGCAGGCGCACGGTCGTGCGCGTCAGCTGCGGGAACCGCTGGCGACACAGGTCGGCGGGCACAACAGCGTAGGTCAGCGCGGCGCGGCTTGTAAGGCTCGCCTGCAGAAAAAAGCGCACGCTCTCAGCGGTCAGAAACGGCAGGTCAACCGTCGCAAATAGCACCGATTCGGTCTGGCTCCGTTCCAGCCCCAGCCGCACATTTTCCAGTAGGGTGTCGCGTGGGGGCAGGTTGGTGTAGCCCGCGCCCTGCGGGGCGTCGCCAATCAGCAGGATAGAGTCGATTCCCTCGACCGCCTGCAGCGCGCGCACGACATGCAGGTACATCGGCGCGTCGCCGACGACCACCTCGGCGCGGGAGCGCGCGCCCGTTTGTTCGCGCCATGCGGCGTCTATCGCGCCGCCAGCCAGCACAATCGCAGTGGTCGGCTCCATAGGCTACAGGGTCAGCAGGCGTTGCACGCGCAGGCGGCGTTCGGGGCGCGCCAGCGGCGCAATCGACTCACGCTCGCCCAGCACAAGACGTGTACGATAGGCATACCCGAAAGGCGCATCAGGCGACTCCATCGGGTCGCGATAGACTTCCAGCCGGCGGTGGTCTAAATCCAGCACCCAGTAGTCGGGAATGCCCGCGCGCGCGTACAGGCTGGACTTCACTTCGCGGTCGTAGGGCAGGCTGCTCTGAGCAACTTCGATAATAAGCAGGGCGTGCGTTGGGTGGGCGTGGGCGTAGTCGCGTGGGTCGCCCGCAACAACGGCGAGGTCGGGCTGCGGTTCGCTCGCGCCCAGCGTCAGAGGCGCCTGCATCCGCACCGTGTAGCCCTTGCCGAAGATGCGACGCAGGTAGTCGTACAAACTGTGTGTCGCGGCGACATGTTCTGGACCAATCGGCGTCATCTGCACAATCTCTCCTTCGATCAGCTCGACGCGCTCGTCCTCGTGCAGGATGCCCGCCGCCGCCAGACGGCGATATTCCTCGCGCGTGAACTTGCGTCGCGGTATCGCTCGCCAGATACGCGCCGCGCGCGAAGCCACACGGGTGGTACTGACTCGGCTCATCGCTTCAATTCTACCTGAGAGGAAATACAAGCCAAAGCGCTTGTATCGTTTCCGTTGCGGAAAACACTATTACTACTTACACTGAAAGTCGTATGCGCGTGCGGAACTGGGGCAGGCGTTCTGGGGTATCATAGAGTGGGATGGCAACGCTGAGAATTGAACTGAGCGAAACTGATTCGCAACGCTTGCAATATCTGGCGGAGTGCTGGCAGATGAGCGCTGAAGATCTGGCGCGCGAGGTGGTAAGCCAGTGGCTCCAGTTGACAGAGGATGACTGGCAGCGGCGTATGGAGCAGTTGCTGCAGGCGTTCCGACGCGCTTCACGATACCAGGCGCCCGAAGATATTGAGGCGGAAATCACCGCTGCCTATGAAGAGTATCGCCAGCGATGCGCGCCGTAGTTGACACGAATGTCTGGGTGTCCGCACTGTTGAACCCTTTCGGCGCGCCTGCTCTGGTGATGCAAGCTTTTCGCGAGGCGCGTTTCATCGTGATTGTGAGTCAGCCCGTTCTCGACGAGTTGCGGCAGGTGCTGATGCGCCCGCGGCTGATACGCCGACTTACTTATCATCCCGATCTGGTGCCAGAGCTGCTGAATCTGCTCGATACGAAGGCGGTATGGGTAGAAATCAGCGGCGATATGAATCTCTGTCGCGATCCGCATGATAACATGTTTCTGGAGACGGCTGTGAAAGGGCGCGCCGATTACCTCGTGACGCGCGACGACGACCTCAAGCGCGATCCCGAGCTGGTGCAGCACATGACCGCGTTTGGAATCCATGTCGTCAGCGTGCAGCAGTTTTTGAACCAGCTGGGCGCGGTGTAGGCGGCGTCGGGTATACTTTCGGCGTGTGCGGCGGCATCCTGCGCCGCGCGGTAGCAGATACAAGTAAGGAGGCAACTATGGCGAATATCGGTAAAGTCGTGCAGGTGATGGGTCCCGTCGTCGATGTGCGGTTCTCCGACGGCGAGCTGCCCGCCATCAACAACGCCATCAAAATCAAGGACGAGGCGCGCGGCATCGATTTGACCTGCGAGGCGGCGCAACATCTGGGCGATGACATCGTGCGCACGGTCGCCCTCTCGTCCACCGACGGTCTCGTGCGCGGGATGGACGCCATCGACACGGGCGCGCCCATCAAAGTGCCCGTCGGACGCGCCACGCTGGGCAGGCTGTTCAACCTGCTGGGTGAACCCATCGACGAGCGCGGCGCGGTCGAGACCGACACCTACGCGCCCATTCACAAACCCGCGCCGTCCCTCGAAGAGCAGAATGTGAAGACCGAAATCCTCGAAACGGGGCTGAAGGTCATCGACCTGTTGTGTCCGTTCAACAAGGGAGGCAAGATTGGGCTGTTCGGCGGCGCAGGGCTGGGCAAAACAGTGCTGATTCAGGAGCTGATTCGCAATATCGCGACGGAACACCAGGGCGTGTCGGTGTTTGCCGGCGTGGGCGAGCGCACGCGCGAGGGCAACGACCTCTACCTCGAAATGAACGAGACGGGCGTCATCAGCCAGACGGTGCTGGTGTTCGGGCAGATGAACGAGCCGCCTGGCGCGCGCCTGCGTGTCGGACTGACCGCCCTCACGATGGCGGAGTATTTCCGCGATGAGGAGGGGCAGGATGTGCTGGTGTTCATCGACAACATCTTCCGCTTCGTGCAGGCAGGTGCGGAGGTGTCCGCACTGCTGGGGCGCATGCCCTCCGCCGTAGGCTACCAGCCGACGCTCGCGACCGAGATGGGCGCGTTGCAGGAGCGCATCACCTCCACCACGCGCGGCTCGATTACCTCCGTGCAAGCCATCTATGTGCCTGCCGACGACCCGACCGACCCCGCCCCTGCGACCACCTTCTCGCACCTCGACGCCTATGTGTACCTCGAGCGGCGCATTGCCGAGAAGGGCATCTACCCCGCCGTCGACCCGCTGGCGTCCACTTCCAAAAACCTCGACCCCGCAATCGTCGGCGAGGAACACTATCAGGTGGCGCGCAGCGTGCAGCAGATTCTGCAGCGCTACCGCGACCTGCAGGACATCATCGCGATTCTGGGCATCGACGAGCTGTCGGACGAGGACAAACTGCTGGTTGCCCGCGCCCGCAAGATTGAGCGCTTCATGTCGCAGCCGTTCTTCCTCGCCGAGAAGTTCACGGGCAATCCCGGGCGCTATGTGCGCGTGGCGGACACCGTGCGCAGCTTCAAGATGATTGTCAACGGCGAGGTGGACGACCTGCCGGAGCAGGCGTTCTACATGTGCGGCGCGATCGAGGATGTGTTCGAGAAGGCGAAGCAGCTGCAGGGGGCGTAAGCGATGCGCGAGTTCCTGCTGTCGATTGTGAACCCCGAGCGCACCGTGCTGGAGGAGCGCGTGGTGCATGTGCGCCTGCCGGGCAGCGAAGGCTACTTCGGCGTGATGGCGGGGCACATGCCCTTCTTCGCGCAGTTGCAGTACGGCGTGGGCGAGTACCGCCGCGCGGACGGCGTCACGCGCAAGTTCACCGTGCTGGGCGGCTTCGCGGAGGTGCTGCCCGACCGCACGATTGTGCTGGCGGACGGCGCGGAGCTGGCGGACGAGATTGACCCCGACCGCGCCCGCGTCGCTCTGCGCAAAGCGCTGGAGGTGCTGAGCCAGCCGCTCTCCGAAGAAGAGCTGGCGGAGGCGCGCCTCGCCGTCGAACGCGCCAAAGCGCGCCTGCGCGCGATTGGCGAACAGGTATAGCCCTGTTCACGAGAATGCTTCGTGCGCCGATTCCCCTCCTTGAGGCGATTCCTGCAGGTATGGCGAGCCTTGAGGAGGGGACGAGGCAACCCCATGACCGCTGAGGCTACTTCCCTATGACCCTTGAGATTGCGCTCACGCTGGGCTTGCTCGTGGCGGCGATTGCGCTGTTCATCAGCAACCGCTTTCCGCCCGAAGTGGTCGCATTGATTCTGCTGGCGACGCTTCTGGTGAGTGGGCTGGTGCCTGTGGAGAAGGGGCTGCGGGGGTTCAGCAACGACGCCGTGATTACGATTGCCGCGATGTTCGTGCTGAGCGAGGGGTTGCAGCGCACGGGGCTCATCGGATGGGTCGCGCGCGGATTGGAACGATTGGCGCGGCGTGCGCCATGGCTGGCTATTATCACGCTGCTGTTGCTGACGGCGTTTCTGTCCGCGTTTGTGAACAACACGGCGGTCGTGGCGCTGTTTATTCCGCTGGCGCTCGCGGTCTCCGAGACGGCACGACAAAGCCCCTCGCGCCTGCTGCTTCCCCTCTCGTATGCCTCGATGCTGGGCGGAATCTGCACACTGATTGGTACCTCTACGAACCTCATCGTGAACGGAGTCGCGGTACAGCGCGGGATCGAGCCGCTGGGCATGTTCGAGTTCACCCCGCTGGGACTGATTTTCACGGGGGTGGGGTTTGTGTACCTGCTGGCAATTGGCATGCGCGTGATTCCTGACCGTCGCCCTGCCGCCGACCCGGCGGACGCCTATCGGTTAAGCGCGTACATCACCGAAGTTGTGTTGACCGAGCAGTCGAAAGCGGCGGGCAAGCGTCTGATGGACGCTGACTTTGTGAAGGAGCTGGGCGTGGAGGTGCTGGACATCTGGCGCGACGGCGTGCGCCTGCTGCCCCTGCCCGACCGTATTCTGCAGGCGGGCGATTTGCTGCGTGTGCGGTGCAACTTGCAGCGGCTGCAACAGCTGGAGGGCGCGTATGGGCTGCAATTGCTGGTGGACAGCTCTCCGCACCCCAACGACGAGCCGCCGTTGCTGGTGGAGCTGGTGTTGACGCCCAGTTCCTCGCTGGTCGGGCAGACGCTGCGCGAGAGCCGATTCCGCAACCGATTCGGCGCGACGGTGCTGGCGTTGCGTCATCGTCAGGAGATGGCGCTGGAGCAGTTCGCCGACATCCCCCTGCAGGCAGGCGACGCCATCGTGATTCAGATTGAGCGCGAGCGGCTGGGGGAATTGCTGCGGCTGCCCGATTTCATCCTCGTTTCCCAGGTGGAGGCGGCGCGTCCGCGTCCTGTGAAAGCGGCGCTGGCGGGGCTGATTATGGTAGGCGTCGTACTGATTGCCTCGATGGGCTGGTATCCGACGAGCGTCGCGGCGCTGGTGGGCGCGCTGGCGATGGTGCTGCTGGGCTGCCTCAAGCCCGACGAGGCGGTTCAGGCGATTGACTGGCGATTGCTGGTCATGCTGGGCGCGATGCTGGGACTGGGCATCGCGATGGAGGCGACAGGCGCAGCGCGCTGGCTTACGGTCTCTCTGGTCGGCTCGCTGGGCGCACTGGGACCGATGGTTGTGCTGGCGAGCTTTTATCTACTCACCTCACTACTAACGGAGATCATGTCCAACAACGCGACGGCGGTGCTAATGGCGGCGCTGGCGATAGAGGTCGCTGCCGCGCTGGGGGTGGATGCGCGACCGTTTTTGTTCGCCGTTGCCTACGCCGCCTCCGCCAGCTTCATGACCCCCATCGGCTACCAGACGAACACGATGGTGTTTGGCGTCGGGCAATATCAGTTCAGCGATTTCGTGCGCGTCGGGCTACCGTTGAACCTGCTGTTCTGGATTCTGGCGACCGTGCTGATACCGCGATTCTGGGGCTTTTGAGGCGCACACCCCTTGACACACCCCTGCGCGATTGGGGTATATTAATGAGGCGTGCGGACGTGGTGGAATTGGTAGACACGCTAGATTCAGGTTCTAGTGGGCGAAAGCCTGTGGGAGTTCGAGTCTCCCCGTCCGCACCATCTTGGCGGCGTAGCTCAGTTGGTGAGAGCGACCGGCTCATACCCGGTAGGTCGGCGGTTCGAGTCCGCCCGCCGCTACCACGCACAAATTCAGCCGTTTTCGCCCCTCTAATCGCCCGTGCCCGGTGGGTCTTCAACACCCTATCACTCCTGCCTGTTGGTCAGGGGTCAGGCTCCCCGATTTTCTCCGTACTACAGACGAAGTTTCCCAATCCCCTCGCACGCGGCAGGGGGCGTCCGCCCTCCAACCAGAGCGGGATGGGCTGAATTGCGCGCACCCCTGATTTGTCCAGCGTCGCCGCGAGCAGAACCGCCTCGCGCACCCGCCGCGAACGAGGCGTGTGAATGAAGTTGCCGACGCTGTAGAACACATGCGCCTGCCCTACCCGTTCGAAGCCCTGAACCACATGGGGATGATGCCCGACGATGAGGGTCGCGCCTGCGTCGGCGAGCAGGCGTGCGAGACGGCGTTGCTTCGCATTCGGCTCAGTCGTGCCTTCGTCGCCCCAATGAGGGATGACTACGAGTACGTCGGCGTTGGCGCGCGCCTCGCGGAGCGTCGGTAGAACCATCTCCAGCGTGGCGACGCCGGGCGTGCGCGCGCCTGCAGGGAACCCGCGCGGCACAACCGCCGTGAAGCACATAAACGTGACGCGCAGCCCGCCGAAGTCTACCTGCACCGCCTGCGCCGCCTGCGCGCGATTCGCGCCAGCGCCCGCCCACCACACGCCCGCCCGCCAGAGATGCCCCATCGTGTCCAGCAAAGCAGGCGCGCCGTAGTCCATCGAGTGGTTGTTGCCCAGCGAGACCATCGAGACGCCTGCAAGGCGCAGATGCTTCGCCAGTTCGGGCGGCGCGCGGAAAGTGTACTCTTTGGGGAGGGGCGTGCCGCACGTGCTGATACAGCCCTCCATGTTTAACACGCACCAGTCCGCCTGACGCAGCAGGGGCGCAATCAGCTCGAAAAAGTAGCCCAGCCCGTGCACTCGCGCGAGTTGCGACACGCCTCTGCCGAAAATAATGTCGCCGCCAATCAGCACGCGCACTGCCATTCAGCCCTCCAGCACGCGCAGGTACTGCGCCGCGACATGCCCCTCTTCAAACTGGTGGAGCCACTCGTCAGGGGCGGTGGGAATGTCGCCTTCCAGTCCACGCAGGATGGCTGCCGAGAGCGCGTCCACATCGCCCACAGGAACCAGCGCGCCGTAGCGTCCGTTGTCGAGAATTTCGCGCGGTCCGCTGGGGCAGTCGGTGCTGACCACTGGGCAGCCGCATGCCATCGCCTGAATAAGCGCATTCGGCAGCCCCTCGTACTGCGACGACAGCACGAACACGCGGACGCGACGCATGTAGGCGAATGGGTTCGGCTCATAGCCGGGCATCGCGACGGCGTCGGTGAGCCGCAGCGCTTCCACCAGCCGCCACAGTTCGGCGCGCAGTTCACCCTCGCCCAGAATTAGCAGCCGCGCAGGATGGCTCTGGCGCGCCTGCGCAAAGGCGCGTAGCAGGGTGGGATAG
Organism: Armatimonadota bacterium; assembly: GCA_037442365.1. GTDB lineage: Bacteria > Armatimonadota > Fimbriimonadia > Fimbriimonadales > GBS-DC > GBS-DC. The sequence continues at coordinate 41,318 of JBBIQK010000002.1, forward strand.
TCTTTCGCCGCGGTCAACCGCCCCACTGTTAGCACGACGGGCGGCGCGCCCGCCTCGAACCACGGGTGCTGCAGCGGTTCCTCACACAGTTGGCGCAGCTGCGCGGTAATCACAGGGTTATAGATACATGCGATGCGACTCGCTGGCAGTCCCGTCAGGCGGAGCAGATCGCGCTGCACGCCGTGCGACACGGCGACAATCGCATCCGCCCGACGGTACATGCGGGCAATCAGCGCGGGCACGATGCGATCTTTCGACTGTACTGCCTGTTCGAATTCGCGGGTGGGAGTGCTTGCCTCGCGCACAACAATTCGTGTGGGTACTCGCGCCAGCCGTCGCGCCAGAATCGCGACCAGATTCGGCTGGCTCAGCGTGCTGAGCAGCGCATCGGGGCGTGCGCGGCGCAGATAGCGGGCAAGCGGCACAACGGTGCGCAGGGCGCGGTAGGTGTTCAGGTCTACAATCCGCGCTTCGGGGCAAAGTTCGCTGCGCAGCTCGCCTTCGGGCTTCATCAACACCACCTCCACCGTGTGTCCCAGCGCAGCGAAGCGGTTCGCCAGCGTCACAAGCACCCGCTCCGCCCCACCGACCTCTAAACTCACGGTGAACAACGCGATTTTCATCCCTCAGATCCGTACAGCGATTACCCGAAACGAGTTTGCCCAGCGGATAGTGAGCGGGGTCAACGCCATCAGCGCGCGGTTCGCAAGGCGCACCAGCGGGTTGCCCCGCGCGCCGCCGAAGTAAGCGTAGGCGCGCGCCCGAAAGCCGTAGCCCTCAATCTGACGCGCCAGCTCGAACGGGTCAAACAGACGCTCAATCACCGCCCCAGAGTATGGATTTACAGGGCACGATTCTCCCGTGTAGATAGCGTTCGGCATCTCGCCTGTAGCGCGGTAGCGGCGCACGGCTTCCCGAATGGCGGTCTGGGTCATCCCGCTGGTACGCCGCGCCAGCTCGGCAACCTGCTCATGGCTCAGGTCAGGGGCGCACTCTCGAATAATTGCCTCGCGCGCTTCGCGGTACGACTGCCTGACGATATGCCCTTCGTAATCCCCTGCGGGTCCATTCTCAAAACGCTCCCAAATCTGGCGTGTTTTATGCGCCAGTTGCGGATTCGCGCCGTTGTTGCCGTCCGCGATAATCAGCACGCCGCCCACCCGCAGCCACTCCGCCGCGCGCTCCAGAAACCGCTCGACGCTGGGATAGTGTGAAATCGCCTCGTTGGAGAGGAGCATATCGAACGCGCCCTGCGGGTAGTCCACCTCTTCAAGTCCCGCCTGCCTCACATGCAGGGTTTTCAGCGCATGCTCGGCAACGAGCCGCTGCAGCACCTGCAGGCGGTCGGCGTAGGGGTCGAATCCGTGCGCTTCCGCGACGCCCATCAGCTGCAGGATTGCCAGTTGCAGCCCCAGCCCACAGCCGACATCCAGCACGCGCTTGCCCGTCGGGTCAAACCGCGCCAGCGCGCACAGGTCGTACACGAAGCGCGTGTATTCCCTGCATCCTTCCAGCGTGTTCAGGCGCGGGTAGTAGCCCAACAGCTCGCGGGGGTCGGGATGCGTGTTATCGTGCAGGATCGGCTGGTACAGCGCGTATACCTGCTGGGCGACGGACGCATAGTCTGGCATAGCCCAATTCTACCGCAGGCAGGGTACACTCAGGATATGTACCCGACTGCGCTGCTGATTGTGGATGTGCAGAACGATTTCTGTCCGGGGGGCGCGCTGGCGGTGTCGGAAGGCGATGAGGTGGTTGCCCCGCTGAACCGCGCCGCGCAGACAATCGCCCAGCGGGGCGGGCTGGTGGTCGCCTCGCGCGACTGGCATCCGCCCACCACGCGCCACTTCCAGCAATACGGCGGCAAATGGCCCGTGCATTGCGTGCATGGCACGCCCGGCGCGGCGTTCCACCCCGATTTGCGACTGCCCGACGGTGCGGTGATTGTCTCGAAGGGCACAGGCACGGAAGACGACGGCTACTCGGCGTTCGAAGGGCGCACGGACGGCGGCAGCACGCTGGACGAGACGCTGCGGGCGCGCGGCGTGCGTCGCCTGCTGGTGGGTGGACTGGCGACCGACTACTGCGTGCGGGCGTCTGTGCTGGATGCAATCAAACACGGCTACGAGGTGGTGGTTCTGACCGACGCGATTCGCGGGGTGAACCTGCAGCCCGACGACAGCGCACGCGCCCTGCAGGAGATGCACACGCACGGCGCACGCCTGCTCACCACCGACGAGGCGCTACGGGACGATAATTAACCCGCTGCTGGACGCCCCGCGTAGCACCTGCTGCACGAACGCTGGCTCAGGCAGCGCGCCCTCGAAGCTGTGGCGGTCGTTGACCACCGTCTTCGGCACTGCCATCACGCCGTACTGGTTCGCCAGCTCGGGGAACTCCTCGCTGCTGACGCCCTCAGCGGTAATCATGTCGCTCGCCATCGCCAGCTTATGCGCCATCCGCACTGCCGCGGGGCAATAGGGGCAACCGTAGGTGACAAACACCCGAATATGCACCGGGTGGCGCAGGTTGGCCAGCAGCAGGCGGCTGTCGGGCGAGAGGGCAGGGTCGCCCTTGCCGACATCCTCAATCGCGCCAATCAGCGACGCGAACTCGAAGCCTGCAGGCACGCCCAGATAGCGGATGCCGTAGTCCTTCTCTTCGGTGCGCACCACAATCGCGGGCGCAAGCGTGATACCGTATTCCTGCGCGACGGTCGGCTCCGCCTCCAGCGCATGCTGCTCCAGCGTCAACCTGCCGCCGCTCACGCTCACCAGCTCCTGCATCAGTTGCGAAACCAGCTCGCTGGTCTCCGGCTGCTGACTGGTGGTGAACACGACCAGCTTCACTGGGTTCGGCAGCGCACTCAGTCGCTGCTGCAACACCAGTCGATCCTTCTCTTGAATGATGGTCATCGTTGTCTTCTCAGATGCGCTTCACAGGAATTCTTCCATCCTGTAAGAGGCATCTATGGGGCGGATGGATTCATCACCCGACACGGCAGCGGTCGAAAGCGTCGCGCAGCGCGGCAATCGGATCGCCCTTCGGCACGAACTCCTGCCCTATCCAGCCCGCGTAGCCCGTCTCCTTGATGGCGCGCATAATCGCGGGATAGTGCAGCTCCTGCGAGTCGTCGATTTCGTTGCGTCCGGGGTTGCCCGCCGTGTGATAGTGCGCAATCTTGTCGTGATGGGCGCGGATGGTGCGGATGATGTCGCCCTCCATAATCTGCGCATGGTAAATGTCGTACAGAATCTTGACGCGCGGCGAGTTGACCAGCTCCACCACGCGCACGCCCCACGACATGCGGTCAAACTGGTAGTCGCGGTGGTCGACTTTGCTGTTGAGAATTTCCAGCGCGAGTGTAATCCCCTTCTGTTCCGCGTAGGGTGCGACGCGCTTGAGGCAGGCGACGGTGTGTTCAATGCCCTCTTCGTCGGGGCGTCCGCGCCGATTGCCCGAAAAGCAAATCAGTACGGGGATTTCGTACTTGACCGCCTTGTCGATGGTCGCTTTGAGTTCGTCCTCGATACGGCTGTGGTTGCGCGGGTCGTTCATGCCGTTTTCAATTGTGCCGTGCCCACCGTGCGTGACGATGTGCATGCCCGCCTCCTTCACGGCGTCCCACATCGGCTCTGGAACCAGCTCGAAGCCTTCGTAGCCGATGCGTTTGGCTTCGGCAATCAGCCGCTTCGAATCGACGCGCCCCTGAAAACACCACCAGCAGATGTCCTGTCGCATTCGTCCACCTCGCATGGCAGGAGTATACCTGCGCCGTGCATGATTGGGGTATACTTTGCGTTCGCGCGTGGGGTATCCTATAGCGCGGTTGAGACACGCAAAAAGCGAGGTGCTACGATGAATCACACCGTTTTGCAGGAAGTGGAGCAGCCCTATCTGAAGCAGGATGTGCCGGAGTTTCGTCCGGGCGACACGGTGCGCGTGCATGTGCGCGTGGTGGAGGGCGGCAAGGAACGCATCCAGGTTTTCGAGGGCGTGGTGATTGCCCGCAAGCATCGCGGCATCGCCGATACGATTACCGTGCGCAAGGTCTCGTATGGCGTTGGCGTGGAGCGTACCTTCCCAATTCACTCGCCGATGGTCGCCAAGCTGGAAGTCGTGCGCAAGGGTAAGGTGCGTCGGGCGAAGCTGTATTACCTGCGCAACCTGTCGGGCAAGGCGGCGCGCCTGAAAGAGGATATGAGCCGCTGATGGAGCCGTTTGCGCCCCCTTCAGGTCCGCTGACATGGATTGAGACGCTGGCGCGGCTGCCTATCGTGACGGTCGTGCTGGCGATGGCAGTCTGCACGGTGATCCGATTGGTTGTCGCGCCGATGCAGAACCGCCCTGCTCGATTCCTCAATAACCTGCTGGACGCCATCGTCTATGCGGGGATTCTGGTCTACCTCATCATTCGCCCCTACATCGCGCAGCCCTTCTACATCCCTTCGGAGTCGATGGTGCCCACGCTGAAGGTCGGCGATGTGGTGATGGTGGGCAAATACAGTTATCGCTTCAGCGAGCCGAAGCGGTTCGATATTGTGGTGTTCCGCGCTCCCGACTGGGCGTTGAACCCCTGGCAGACGCCGGGCAAAACCGACTTCGTGAAGCGGCTGGTCGGCATGCCGGGCGACATCATCGAGGTCAAGGCGGGCGAGGGGCTGTACCTGAACGGAAAACTGCTCAAGGAGCCGTACCTGAACGGCGTCCCGCAATATTCCATGAAGATTATCAACGGCTGGGTGTACGAATACAACGACTTCGGCGACATCTGGAAGGGCGGCGAGAACACCATGCGCCAGCCCGTCTTCGACGAGCAGGAACGCCAGATGGTGCTGCGCACGCCCTCGCAGCCGATTCCGCCCAGCAAGTACTTGATGCTGGGCGACAACCGCAACAACAGCAGCGACGGGCATCACTGGGGCTTGCTGGACGCCCGGCGCGTGGTGGGTAAGGCGCTGTTCGTATTCTGGCCGCTCAATCGGATTGGTCCCGCGAATCGGGGCGAGTTGCCCAGAGTGGATTAGCCGACCGTGTTCTGCGGGCGTCCTTCCAGAAATGCCTTCAGATTCTCCAGCGTGGTGTCCAGAATGCGCTGCACGGCTTCCTGACTGTTGAAGGCGATATGCGGCGTGAAGACGACATTCTCGCGTCGCAGCAGCAGGTGCGCCTGCACGACCTGCTTGAGCGTCTGCTCGGCGAGGGGCATCTTGAGCAGCGCGCTCTCTTCCGTGATGAACTCCTCGCCCTCAATCACATCGAGCCCTGCGCCCGCCAGAATGCCCTCCTCCAACGCCCAGAGCAGCGCCTCGGTGTCCACCACACTACCGCGCGCAGTGTTAATCAGCAGCGCGCCGCGCTTCATCTTGCTCAGCGTCTCGCGGTTCATCAGATGGCGCGTTTCGGGCAGCGCGGGCACATGGAGCGACACGATGTCCGACTCGGCAAGCAGCGCGTCGAGGTCGGTGTAGGTAAAACCCAGCACCTCCGCCAGCAGGGGATGCGGACGCAGGTCGTATGCCAGCACGCGCATGCCGAACCCGCGCGCGATACGAATCACATGCAGCCCGATATTGCCCGCGCCGATCACGCCCAGCGTCTTGCCGTACAGGTCGAACCCGCGCAGCGCGCGGATGTGATACTCGCCGCGCAGTCCCTGAAAGTACGCCGCATGCAACTTGCGCGAGAGCGAGAGAATCAGCGCGAAGGTGTGTTCCGCGACAGTGTTCTCGCCGTAGTGGGGCACATTGCACACGGTAATCCCGCGCGCCCGACATGCCTGCAGGTCGATGTGGTCGTAGCCTGTGGACATCGTGAGGATCAGGCGCAGGTTCGGCATGGCTTCGATGAGCGAGCCGCTCACCTTCGTCCAGATGAACACCACAATCGCCTCGTGGTCGGCGTACTGCGCGGCGGAGTCGGGGGTCAGGTGGTCGCGGAAGAAGTCCGCCTGCACCAGCCCGGCGATGCCCAGCCGCTGCAGACCTGCCTGCAGGTAGTCGGGCTGCCACGGCTCCAGATCGAAAAACGCGACTCGCATAGCGTTAGCGCAGGGCGACCTCCACGACGCCGTCGCGGGCGCGGCACACGCCAATCAACTGCGCGCTCCCGACGATGTAGGTCTCGTAGATATGCACACGCACTTCGCGTCCCAGCGCGCGTGTCGCCTCCTCGTAGCCCAGTCGCGCGGCGCGCGCGGTGTACCAGCGGGGTAGCGCAGCGGCGGCGTTCAGGCGCAACGCCAGCGCGCCCGCGTCCGTGCGAATCACCTTGAAGCGCAGCGGCGCGTCCTGCTCGCGATACCGACGGGTCAGCTGCTCCGCTAAAGAGGCCAATTTCGCCTCGTCGGTTGGCTGGCGTCGCGTTTCGTGACGAATATCAGGCAGGTAGCGGCTCCAGACAGGCTCGCCGAAGACAACACTCTCGTGCATGGCGTCCTCGCTGCGTCGCTGCTCCACACGCGCCCAGCTGAGCACTCCCACAGTCGCCAGCAGAATCAGCAGATACGGCGCCAAGCGCCCCAATTTTCTCACTGCGCCACCCAGCCTATTATACACCATCGCAGGAAACGCAACGCCATAGGGCGAAATCGACGCACAGCATGGGAAACGCCCTGAAAGCCCCATGCGTCCAACGCACCAGGAGGGCGGTATGCGGTACTGGGTGCTGATAGGGCTGGCGATGACGCTCGCGCTCGCCCGCGGGCAGACAGTAGAGTTTCCCGTCGGCTACTACTTCTATGAGGAAATCGCTCAGATGATGTCTGTCGGCGGCAGGCGCGTGGTGTGCGCCCCGGAGCTGAACGACTCGATGACGCTGCTGCGCCTCAAGCCCCGCGAGTGGCGTCAGGCGCGTCAAATCCTCGAAAACACGCTTGAGGTGCGCTTCCGAGCAGTTGGGAACAATCAATGGGTTATCGAACGCCCGCCCGCGCTTGTGAAACAGGAGCAGCGACTGCGTCGCGCCCTGGCGCGCGCTCTCGAAGACGCAATCCGACAGAATCACGCGCTGGCGCGCCAGATATGGCGTCCTGAATTGCCCACCGAAAAAATCCTCGAGGCGCTGGAAACTCGCTCCAGACGCGAGTCTGTCCCGCAACACCCCGAATTGGAACGCGCCGCGCGCCTGATGATGGTCGATATCATCCATCTGTTTCGCGAGGCGCCGCTGGAAGAGCTGCTCGCAGAGTGGCGGACGCTCAGGCGATTCCAGAAACGGCTTGAGACGAGGCTGCCTCCAATCATTATCCCCGCGAACGCTCTCTTCAGCCCGTCCCAGACATGTACGGGGATGTGGTGTCGGGCGCCTGCAGGTTTCCAGCGCGATTCGGAGACGCCCGCCTTCAGCCAGCCTCGACTCCCTGGCTTTGCCCAGCAGCCGATGGTTGAGGAGTTCTCCGCTGAAGACCTTCTGCGCACTTTCCGACTGCCTCCCGCAATGCTGCGGATAGCCGCGCAGCAGGCGCAGATGAGCCTCGAGGAGTGGGCGGAGCGCTATCGAGGCACATGGTTCGAGGAGCCATCCGAGCGTCAGGTCTGGGCGCTGTATAACCTGTGCGGGCTGGTTTACGGCGTCGCGCTGGGCTATATCACAGAGACGCTTCTGGAGCGCACGCTGCCGTCGCTGGACCTGCAGCAGGTTATCGAGCAGGGAACGGTCGCCCGCATGTGCGAGCTGGAGATGGACACCGAGCTGCTGGCGCTCTGGCTGGACGACCCCGATGGGCAGTACCTCCCGCTGAACGCGCCGCACACCACGCGCGTTCGCGTGCTGGCGACCGCACAGTGGGTTGACACCCGGCTGGACTACGAGTTCCTCCTGCTCCAGCACGACCGGAACAGTTTCCCGCCCAAAATCCTCAGGGGTAGTACAGGCGACTGGCTCACGCACGAGCAGCTGGCGCGCCTGCTGCGCGTCGAAGCGCCCGCACAGGAGCGCAAGCTTCAGGACGCGCTGCCGCAACACAAGGTGTTATTCAGCAATCCTCTCTGGAGCCAGCATGCGCAAAACATGGACCTTCGAAGCGGCAGGTTCTACGATAAGCTCTATCAGTGGGCGAAGCGACACGATCAAGAGATTGCCGTCGAGCTAATCCTGCGGTGGAACGGTCAGTGGGGCTCGTGGCGAGGCTTGTTCCTTGGCGAAGCTCCGTTCCACGAAGTGCTGCGTTCTGGTGCGCAGATGGGATGGACGCTGATTGATCGCTACGAAACTGTCTGGACCCTGCGCAACTTTGCCGCTTTTATCCATCGCGGGCAGCGGGTGCCGATAGCGGCGATACTGCGCCTGTACCGCTCCGAGCTTCGAATGGCAGATTACAAGCGTTTCTATCAGTCGGTCGATTTCTGGCAGGCGGCTCGACTCAGCACTGCGACCTTTGAGGTGGACTCCCTATGGCTTTTCGGCAGGCAACCGAATCGTAATGCGCTCGTGATAGCGCCTGTGTATGCCGCGCAATGGATGATGCTTTACATCCTGGAGCAGCTATCGCCTGCGGAATGGGAGCAGTTGCAGCGCGCTGTGGATTCCCCGCTGAACCCTGCGCCTGCCGTCTCGCTGCGCCAGCTCCCTGCACACGCCCAGAAACGGCTGGGGGAACTGCTCGTTTCGTATGCAACGCTGGAACTCGGACCTGAACAATATTACAACCCTTTCGCCGATGCGAGTCGCGCAGTGTGGTACGACTTGCTGAGCGGCAGGCTGCCGATTGAACATCTGCTGGACGGGCTGACGCTGACACGCGCGGATTATGGCGACTCGCTGAGCAGCCTTCAGCTGGTCTACAATCCGCCGGGCTACCTGAAGCCGCAGAGCGTTATGCTGCTCTCCATCGGGCTGCCCCGCGAGAGCTTGTCGCCGCCGCCGAATCCGCAGTAAGTCGCAACCAGGAAACGCAACTCCGTGCGGCGAAACTGCTCACAAGCCCCATGCGTCCAACGCATCAGGAGGGCAGTATGCGGTACTGTGCGCTGATAGGGCTGGCGATGACGCTCGCGCTCGCCCGCGGGCAGACTGTGGAGTTCCCGATTGGCTACTACTCATACGCCGAGATTGCGCAGCGCATGTCGGTCGGTGGCAGGCGCGTGGTGTGCGCCCCGGAGCTAAACGATGCTATGACACTGCTGCGCCTCAAGCCCCGCGAGTGGGGCGCAATGCGCCGTGTGCTGGAAAACACGCTCGAAGTGCAGTTCCGACCAACAGGCGACAACCGCTGGATTCTCGCGCGCCCGCCTGAAGCGCTGAAACAGGACGCGCGACTCCTCGAAGCGCTTGCGCACACCCTTGAACAGGAACTCCTCGTGCAACGAGCCGTTCTGCAGAAGATGATTCAGTCGAATACCCCCGCCGAAACCCTCACGATGGAGTCGGCGGCGCGCCTGTTCGGGGTTCGATTCTCGAGCGATTCAGACCTGGCGGCTATCATACCGATGCGCCAGTCAAACTTCGTAAATACAGGATGCTCGCGAAGATGAACCGAACCCCCTCCTTAAGGTTCCCCCTGCGCGCAGGGGGAACCGAGTCTTGGTTCCCCACGCTTGCGGGGGGAACCTTAAGGAGGGGGGCAATTTACGAACTTTGAACGCGCAGTTGGTATCAGTTTCAGCATCTGAGAGAACAGGTCGCCCTGTTGCAAAGCACGCCCTTTCAGGAATTTCGCGCGCACTGGCGCGCCATCAGCCGATTTCGCAAGGCGCTCGCGGACGGGTTTCCGCGCGCCGGGGTACAGACATCCCCATTGCCCCGTGTCCAACCGCCTGCGCCTCTGAGCCATCGCGTCGCGATCGAGCGATTCCTTGCGAAATATTCGCTCGGCGACTTTGGGCTTCCGCCGTCGCTTCTGCGCATGGCAGAGCAACACGCGCGCCTGTCCCAGACGGAATGGGAGGCGATTTACCACAACATCTGGTTCGACGCCCACGAGCATCGCGCGGTATGGGCGCTCGACCAACAGTGCGCCCTCGCGCTTGAGGTGCTACGCACACACGCGCAGTACACCCTTCTCCAGCAACTGACCCCGCCGCCGAGCCTCCAGCAGGCGTTTGAGCAGGGGGGCGTCACGCAAGTGTATACGCTGTTGGTTGACGCCGAGACGCTGGCGCTCTTGTTCAACGATTCGGAAGGCGCGCACGTAGCGCCCAGCGCCCGCGCAACGACGCCCCTATCCCTGCTGGCGACGGCATGGTGGGACGAGACGCTCGATGGCTACAGGGTGGCGCGCCGCTATCTCCTGCTGGGCTACGAAGACCGCCCGTGGATTGCGAGAACCTTCGCTGAGGAGGCGATTTTTACGCTTTCGCGCGAGGAGCTGTCGCGTCTGTTCCGTCAAGCCGCGCCCGCGCGATCGCGTCAGTTCGAGCAGGCGCTGCAACGGCACGAGTCGCTTCTGCAGGAACGCACGCTGCGCCAGTTCCCGCCGCGAGGGGGCGACCTTAGTCACACTCTCTACGAGCGACTTGCGGAATGGGCGGGACAGCAGGACCAGGAGATTGCTGTAGAGCTGGCGATGACCTGGGATGTGTGCATCATCACATGGGGCACAGCGCCGCGACTGTATGTGGCAGACGATGTGCCGTTGCACACGGCGCTCAGGGAGCACACGCAGTACGCCGAGGCGCTGTTAGACCGCTATGAGACGGTGTGGACGCTGCGCAACTTCGCGGCGTTCTGGAACCGCTTGCAGCGCGTCCCCGCCGCTCCCATCCGCCGTCTCATCGTCTCGGACGGCAGTCTGGCGGACTGGAAGGACTTCTATCGGTCGCTCAGCCCTGTGCAGGCGGCGCGACTGGCGACCAGTGGCAGATACATTCCTGAATGGCTTCAGGCAGGCGAAACACTGGTTCTTGGCGCGCAAAGCGCGAACAACTACGGCAAGGCGTGGCTGATTCTGCACCTGCTGGAGCAGTTGCCCTCGGAACAGCGCGACAGGCTACTGAAAGAGCCTGCGTGGGCGGATGTGATTCGCGTGCCTCTGGGTTCGTTGCCTGCCCCTGCGAACGCGCGCCTGGCGGAGGTGTTGCGCCTGTGGGCAACGACGCAGCTCGCCGCCGAAGACTTCTATGTCTCCCGAAGGGACGAACAACTCTGGTACGACCTGCTGACAGGTCAGCTGTCTGTGGAGCGGCTGCTCAGCGGGTTGGCGCTGGAGCGCCGCGATGGCAGCTGGGAGCTGCATTATCATGCGCCTGAGGCTGGGCGGCGTGGCGGCGTGCTTCTGCTCATGAATAGGCTGCCAACGAACAGGAGACTGCTCTGGATTCCTGACGCTTTCGAGTAAACTTTTTGTACACACGGGGGATAGAGGCAGTGTTGACGATAGACCATACGCGGGGCAATCAGGCGACGCTGAGCGGGTTGCTGTATGATGGGCACGGCAACCTGGTGCGCACGATGGCGTCGGATTACACGCTGTCTGGTTTTCAGTGGCGTGGGGTATGGGGCGAGGTGCAGAGTTAGCTACAGCTATCTTTGAGTATCTGGTTTCAGATGCGTATCAGGGAGGGTAAAGGTATGAGAGGCGTTGAGGCTTTCATTTTTGTGATGGCTTTGCTTCTTGTTGGACAGCGCTTGCAGGTTGCACCTAATGAGATGCTAATTGTTGCCATCGTATTGGCAGTCGGATGTCAAGCGATAACAGTTTTTTATAAAGCTGAAGATTTGTCCGATAAAATCATTAAGAGAATATTTGTTGCATCCACATTCTTCAGCATAGTTTTGCTTGCTTTTTTGAGTGGTTATGTTTTTGGGCAAGGAGAATCGCTTTTAGAAAACAACTTAATAATTGCTATGGGTATTTTATGTGTTGGCGCCTGGATTGGTGTGGCGATTCGCATCGCCATGGTAAAACCGAATCACTTACGATGAGGGCTGCTTTGAACAGTGCAAACCAAACGCGACTTCCAAGAGCGATTGGCGCGCATCGAACAGGAGCTGGGCATCATCAAGCAGCAGATCCATACCCTGCTTGTCCCGCAGCCTCCGACCACGGCGCTCCAGCAGCTGGCCGAACTCTGGGGGCTTGAGGCGTCCGAGCCTTCCTCCCTCCCTCTGCCTGAGGCGCGGGAGCGGTTCACTCAGGGCTTGCCTCCCAACTGGGGGAGCCGACTGATCAAGCGGCAGCGGGCACAGCGATAAGAGCCGTCTATTTAGACCCCAGCGCGTGGGTCAAACCGTATGTAATGCAAGCAAGCGGGTATACTCTTTCTGGGTGAAATACAATGCGAGCGGTCAAGGACGTCTATGAGGGGGAACCGTCCGCCTGCTGGAACCTGTGAACCTGCTCAAGCAGCAGGCAATCCCAGAGCCAGCGACAGTAGAGCCTCCCGCGTTGCAGGTTCAGGAGGTGCGCATGCAATCTGGAAAGTTATACTGGTACATTGACCGACAGGGCAAAATGTCGGGTCCCGTAGATGTCGCGACGCTGAGCCGCTTACTGGCTTCAGGAGACATCACTCTGAATACAAAGCTTGTCCGATCTGATGGGCGTTCGACGCGCGTTCGCGATTTACCAGAATTTGGCGGGAATATCGCCAATTGGGTTTCCAAAGGTCCTACGGAAGCCGCGTACCTGATCCTGTTTGCCAGTACCTTGCTGTTAGCGTCTTTATTGTGGTCACGCGGCCCGACGGGCGTGATGATTCTTATGTTCAGTCCGAAGCCTTACGACGAGACCGTAGTGCGCCCTATCCCGTTCAGTGCCAATCACGAACTTTCTGAGGCTGAACGCAAGCAGATCAGGAACCTCCGCTCTTCCAATGAACAGTCAAAAGCCGATGTGCGGTTGCGTTCGTACATGGGATTGGGCGCCTACCTTGCTTCGCTGCTCTGCACGGTATATGCCTTGATGAGAGGCGGAACGCGGCAGCGGAATGTGAGGATAGTAGCGATAATAATTTTTGTGGCGGCGTTTCTATTGCTCTGCTATAGCATAATTCATCGTCATGACAGCCTTTCAAAGGGGCGTGGTCGTTTCGGCTGGTGGGATACGCACGGGGTGGCGGTGGCGCAGGCGACGGATCAGGCGAGTCGGGCGCGTGTGAAGTGGTTGCTGTACGATGGGCACGGCAATCTGGGGCGCACGCTGGCGTCTGACTACACGCTGTCTGGGTTCCAGTGGCGTGGGGTATTGGGTGAGGTGCAGCGTTCGCTGGGCGCGGGCAGGAAATAAGCGGCAATTGCTGAAATAGACGCCTGTATGACTCGCGAATCGGAGTCTTCACACGAGAAGGTCGGCTACAAGTCGGTGATTGATATGGGACGGGAAGCGACCGTGTCCTTCCCGCACAATCTGTACGACTACCCGACGAAGATTCTGCCGCAGGTGATGGGCGAGTTTGTAGAGCGGCTGAGCGCTGTTGGCGAGGTGGTGTTGGATCCCTTCGCGGGCGGCGGCACAGTCGCAGTGGAATGCGCCCTTCGGCAGCGTCGCTCCATCTGCGTGGACATCAATCCCTATGCGCTGGAGGTGGCTCAGAAAAAGCTGGACGCGCTGCGAACAGGGTCGCTGTTCGAATCGCCTCTGGTGGAGGCGCAACTGTGCCTGCGCGCCGACGCACGTGCGCTTCCTCTCCAGTCGGACAGCGTGGACGCCATCGTGACAGACATCCCCTATGCCGATATGATTCGATACTCAGACCTGCCTGCGGATCTCATACCAATCCGTGCGTCAAACTTCGTAATTGCCATGCGCCTGTAGCCAGAACCGCGCGCTTTGTAGCCCTCACCCCCAGCCCCTCTCCCGCACGGCGGGAGAGGGGAGCCGTGTGTGCAGCGCGCGGCGCGCTATCCCCCTCTCCCAACCCGTTGGGAGAGGGGGACAAAGGGGGTGAGGGCAATAGGCATCGCTGATTTACGAACGATGACCCGCAGATTGGTATCAGTACAATTGGAGACTATGATGCCTTTCTCGACGCGCTGGGATGCGCTTTCGACGAGATGGTGCGCGCGCTCAAACCGAATCGATACTGTGCTATCTTCGTGGCGGATTATCGGATTGCGCGCAGTCGCGTGATTTTGCCCCTGCACGCGGATGTGATTGCCCTGATGCAGGGACGCGGCTTTGATTTATTCGATCTGTATGTGTGGCGGTATTACCGTTCGGGGGGGTTCCGTCCGTTTGGCGCGAAGCCCTATCAGGCGATGAATGTCCACTCCTACATTCTGGTCTTTCACAAGCCTGTTGCTCCGAAAACGCTCATCAAAAACCGCCCTGTGCGCTACCGCCCACGCCTTGTAGAGAAACTCCAGAGGGCAAGCTCACTCCGCGCTCAAGCGTGCATACTCCTGGCGGAGGGCGTCGGCGTCCTGGGCGCGTCCCTGCGAGTCGTAGAGGGCGGCTAAGTCCTGCAACGCCTGCAGGTGCGCGCTGAGTATCTGCCGCTCGCGCTCGGGGTTATACAGCCCCAGCCCGCGCCCTGCAAGGTTGAACGGATAGGTGACCTCGCGATAGTTGCGGAACACCTGCAGCGCCTGCTCGTAGTGCCCCTGCGCCCTGACGAGTTCGTTCAGAGCGCGGTAGTGCCGTGCGAGGGCGAGATGCGCAAACCCATACGCCGTCTCCACAATCTCGGGAATCGCGCGAATGCGCCCGTAGGGGCTGTTCTGGATTTCGATGACGCGCTCGTAATACTGGCGCGCCTCGTCGGTCAGGCGGGGGTCGTCGCGGTCGGGCTGGGCGTATTGCGCCAGTTTGAGCAGCGCGGGCAGGCTATGCGGGTCGCGCGCCAGCGCCGCCTCGAACTGGGCGCGGGCGCGTTCGCGGTCGTTCTCGCGCTCGTAATACAGCCCCAGCCGATAGTGATTGCGCGGCGAGGGCTTCAGGCGCACGGCGCGGGTCATCAGCTCCAGCGCGGTCTCGCGCCTGCCCAGCGCGTAATACAGCTCGCCCGAATCCATCAGGTAGTCGGGGTTGGTCGGGTCAAAACGGCGCGCGGTGCTGTAATACGCTGCCGCCTGCGGCGCGTGCGAGACGAGCATTTCGTACCTACCCGGATTGGCGTGCCACTCGCCCAGCGCGAAGCCTGTCAGCGCGGTGATCAGTACCAGCGTCAGCACCAGCGCGGTGCCGCGCCGTTCAATCGCGCGGACAGGCAGCGCGAACACGCCGTCCACTGCAAACGCCAGCCCCAGCCCCAGCAGCGCGCACAGCGTCAGCAGGTTCGCGAACGCATGCAGGTCGGAATCGACGGCGTTGTGCAGCGCCGCGCCGACAACCGCCGCCAGCACGCCTGCCCGCATGGGACGCCAGTCCATCACGCGCGGCGTGGGGCGATTCGGGTCAGGCGGCTGCTCGCCCTGCAGGGCGCGCCCCAGCCAGCCGATGGCTGTCGCAATCAGCAACAGGAGCGCGGGCAGCCCCGACTCGGCGGCAAGCTCCAGATAGGTGTTGTGCGCCGCGCGGGTGTAGCCGACGCTCGCGTAGCGCGGGTACTGCCACTCGAACGCGCCTGTGCCCACGCCCAACACGGGGTTCGCCAGCGCGGTGCGTAGCGCGCCCTTCCATGTCTCGATGCGGAACGCGCCCGAATGCACATCCTGCGTCGCCGCCTGCGGGGTCAGCCGTTGCGTCGCGGGGGTACTCAGCCAGAACACGCCTATCAGCAGCACGCCCACTACCCCAAGACGCAGGATGAAGTCGCGTCCCAGCAGTCGCCACGCGCTCGTCAGCGCGAGAAAGACCACCGCCGCGCCCAGAAACGCCAGCATGCCCAGCCGCGAAGCGGTCAGCGCAAGCGCGCTGAGTTGCAGCCACAGCCCGACCGTGAGCAACGCGGTGTAGACGCGTCGGCGCGGCTCGGGCAGCTCGCGCCCCAGCATCAGCAGCATGCCCAGCGTCAGCGGCG
The DNA here is from genome assembly GCA_037442365.1 of Armatimonadota bacterium. GTDB lineage: Bacteria > Armatimonadota > Fimbriimonadia > Fimbriimonadales > GBS-DC > GBS-DC. The sequence continues at coordinate 57,157 of JBBIQK010000002.1, forward strand.
CGCTCATCGCCAGATAGCCCGCCAGCAGGTTCGGATTGAAAAAGCTCGCGAAAATGCGCCAGTTCGGAACCCCGCCCAAGGCGTTTATCAGGTACTCCGTACAGCCGCGCAGTCCGAGCAGGCTCGCGCTCACAATTATCGGCGCAACGACCAGCCAGCCCGTTGCGCCCCGTCGCACCACCGCCGTTAGCGTCAGGATAGCCACCAGCCCACTGAGCCACTGCACAGCGCGCAGCAGCCCCGCCCAGCCCGACTGCATCAGCGCCGCCGAAAGACCCATCCACACCACCAGCAGCGTCAGGGGTAGCAGGAACCTGCCCACGGGCAGCCGCCACATCTCGGCGTTCCACGCCGCGACAAAAAAGCCCGTTAGCAGCAGCGCGCTCACCAGCAGCATGCCCATCAGGGGCATATCCGCGCTCCAGAGCAGTGCGCCGAGCAGGGAATCGGGCGCCACAGGACGCGCGCCCACATACACGCTGCCCGACAGCCACGGGACGAGCGCAATCCCCGCGCCTGTCAGCCCCGCCGCCCACGAGACCCATTGCGGCGCGCGGCGCTTCACCCGCGTCTTACCGTTCCCAGAATGCCTGACGCCGTTCCTCTGCATAGCGAAATACCGCCTCAATCAGGGGCGACCAGTCGTAATAGAGCGCGGGCATCTCGTCGAGCGTCGCCCAGCGGACGCCCTGCGACTCGGAGTCGGCGCGGAGCGGTTCCAGCCGCGCCGCCCGCGCCAGAAACACAGGCGCGCTGCACGGCTCTGGCTCACTCAGCGAGCATGGCTCCAGCAGGTAATGCCCAATCAGATGAATGGACTGCAGCACTGCGCCCGATTCCTCGTAGGCTTCGCGTCGGGCGGCGGATTCAGGCGACTCGTTCGGCTCGATGCGTCCGCTGGGGGCGCAGTAGCCCCGTTCGCGGATGTGCGCCAGCAGGTAGCGTCCCGCGCCGTCGCTGATCAGCGCGACCACATAGCACGGGCGCGGCGACTGCACGGGCGTCTCGTCGGGCACGAATCGCATCCGTCGCCCTGCCCAGATTGCCTCCAGCGTCGCCCAGTCGGTCAAGGCAGCTCCCCCCGCCCGCCAACGATTTTGCCCTGCACATAGCTGAGCGGGATTGCGCCCAGCTGACGGCTGTCCTCCGAGCGCTCCATGTTGTCGCCCACCACGAAAATATGTCCTTCGGGCACCCGCCCGCCCATCATATACACCAGCGGCGTCCAGTATTTCTCAGGCACACGCTCGCCCGCCAGCGCGACCACCCGCTTGATGAGCAGGTCGCCGTTCGGACGCACAATCACCACCACATCGCCTTTCTGAATCTCGCCAAAGAGCCAGTAGGCAGTCGTCATCAGCAGGCGGTCGCCGTTCTGGTAGGTCGGCTCCATCGACGGTCCGCTGACCACCACCACGCGGAAGTTCAGCGCGAAAAAGAGTGCGAGCAGCCCGAACAGCGTCAGCAGTATAAGCGAGCGCGTCATATGCGCGTTGCGTCGTTGTTCCAGAGTCTCGGCGGCGCTCATCGCTCAGGCTCCTCCGTAGCCGACGGCGTATTTCTCGGCGTTTTTCGGCGCGCGCCACGGATCGCGCGGGTGATAGAACCGCCACACCTCGCGCGCGACCTCGCGGATGGCGACCTCGCCCTCGTTGTCGGGTGTCCAGCGCGTGTCCTCCGCCTCTTTCGTGTAGACCGCCAGCAGGTACGCCCCCGACGGCGCGTACACAATCCCCACATCGGAGCGCGAGCGGTTAATCGCCCCCGACTTGGTGCAGGCGACCACCCACGGGGGCACGGAGCCGCCAATCAGGTCGTCGTAATACTGGTGGCTCATGATGCGCAGCATCCGCTCGCAGGCGGCGGGCGACGCGGCTTTATGCGTGCGGATGGCGTCCAGCAGCTGCACCATCTCGTTCGGCGTACACATGCCCATGCCCCAGCGGTCGCGCAGCGCTTTCAGCTCGGCGTCGTCGGGCGGGTGCAACGCCAGCAGTTTCGTGTTTCGCAGCCCCAGCCGCTCCAGATGACGATTCACCTCCACCGTGCCCAGCCGACGCGCCAGCATTATCGTCGCCGTGTTGTCGCTGACGGTAATCATCAGGTGCAGCAGCAGCTTGACCTCCACCGACTGGTTCTCCTTATAAAACTGCAGCAGTCCCGACCCGTCGCGGATGTCGTCTGGGGTAATCGGCAGCTTCTCGGCGTAGTTCAGGCGTCCCGCGTCGATCTCCTCCATCGCCTTGCTCATCACGGCGACCTTGATGGTGCTGGCGGTGGGGAAAATCTCGTCCCCGCGATGGTCTATCCGATGGTTGTGGCGGGTGTGGTACAGACTGTAGCCCATCCCGCCGCGAAAGCGTTCACAAATCGCGTCCAGTTTCGCTTTCAGTGGTCTTGGGTCACGCGCCATGCCCGAATTGTACCTGAATGCCGTTGGGTACAATTAATACATGCCGCGCAAGTGCCCCTACTGCGGCGCGGAGTTGCCCACCGACGCGCCCGAACAGGAGTGCCCCGTGTGCCACAACATCGTGCGTCCGCCGAACCCGCACGCGCGACGATTCGCATGGATGGCGCTGATGACCGCGACGCTGTACCTGATTGCGATGTTCTCGATGCTGGCGCGCGACACGGGATGGTGGATCGCCGTCATCTTCGGCGCGGCGACCCTCAGCGGCGTCTACCTGATGATTACGATGTACCACTTCTTCAAGGCGGGGTAGCAGGTATAATCCCGCCTGCAGGGATTTCGAACGCTGAGTCGAAAACCGTAGCGGATACGAAGGAGGCGTTATCGATGTTGAACGAACACACGACCACAGGCAGAGCCGCCGTGCTGGGCGCAGGCACGATGGGCGCGCAAATCGCCGCGCACTTAGCCAATGTCGGCTGGCAGGTGCTGCTGTTAGACCTTACCCACGAACATGCCAAACAGGGGCTGGAGCGCGTGAGCAAACTCAAGCCCGCGCCGTTCTACCTGCCCGAACTGGCAAGCCGTATCGAGTTAGGAAGTTTCGAGACCGATTTCCCCCGCCTGAAAGAGGCGGACTGGGTGATTGAAGCCGTCGTCGAGAAGCCCGACATCAAGCGCGAGCTGTGGACGCGCGTGCAGGAGTATGTCGCCCCGCACGCCGTGCTGTCGACCAACACGAGCGGGCTTTCCATCCACGAGATGAGCGACGCCTGCCGCGACGACATCAAACGACGCTTTCTGGGCACGCACTTTTTCAACCCCCCGCGCTACCTGAAACTGCTGGAGATTATCCCCCGCCGCGAGACCGACCCCGACATCGTGGAGGGCGTCGCGCGGTTCGCCGAGCGCGTGCTGGGCAAGCGCGTCGTGATTGCCCGCGACACGCCGGGCTTCATCGCCAACCGACTCGGCGTCCACTCGATGATGGTCGTGTTCCCGCTGATGCAGGAGTTCGGGATGACCATCGAGGAGGTCGATGCGCTCACGGGTCCACTGATTGGCAACCCGCGCAGCGCGACCTTCCGACTGGCGGATATCGTGGGGCTCGATGTGATGGCGAGCGTGGCGGGCAATCTGCACGAGCGGCTGGAGACCGACGCCGAGAAGCAGGTGTTCGCCCTGCCCGAAGTCGTGCAGCGGCTGATTGCCGACGGACGACTAGGCGAGAAGACAGGCGCGGGCTTCTACCGCCGCCAGAAAGACGGCACGATCGAGGCGCTCGACCTGAACGCCTACGAGTACCGCCCGCGCCAGAAGGCGAAGTTCCCCCATCTGGACGCGCTGGAGAAGCTGCCGCTGGAAGAGCGACTGCCTGCGCTCGTCAACCACGACAGCCGCGAGGGACGCTTCCTGTGGCGGTTGCACGCGGAGACGCTCAGCTACGCCGCACAGCACGCGCCCAACCTCGCCGATGACCCCATCGCCATCGACCATGCCATCAAGTGGGGCTTCAACCGCGAGCTGGGACCGTTCCAGACATGGGACGCGCTGGGCGTGCGCGCGACCGTCGAGCGCATGGAGCGCGAGGGGATGGCGGTTCCCGAACTGGCGCAGAACCTGCTGCGGTTTGGCAGGACGCGCTTCTACGAGACCGCCGACACGGGCGACACGACCGTCTATGTGTGGCTGGGCGCCGGGCAGGTCGCGCCCTACCGACCCGACCCTGAGTTCCTCACGCCTAACAACATGGCGCGCCATTGCCCCGAAGTGGAGCGCAACGCCGACGCCTCCATCTATGACCTGGGCGACGGCGTGTTCTGCGTCGGTATTCACAGCAAGATGAATGTGCTGGGTCCCGGGGTGATGGAGATGCTCTACAAGGGCGCCGACCGCGCCGAGCGCGAGGGCGTCGGGCTGGTCGTCACGGGCATCGGCGAGCATTTCTCCGTCGGGTTCAACCTGCAGCTCTTTCTGATGATGATTGGCGCGGGCGACTTCGACGAGTTGCTGATGGGCGGCAAGGCGTTTCAGGACTCGCTGCTGCGCCTGCGCCATGCGAAAGTGCCCACTGTGGCGGCGACTTTCGGCTACACGCTGGGCGGCGCGTGCGAGCTGGCGATGCACTGCGACCGCGTGGTCGCCAGCGCGGAGACCTACATCGGGCTGCCCGAAGTGGGCGTCGGGATTATCCCCGCAGGCGGCGGCACCAGCACGATGCTCTACCGCGCGCTCAGCAGCCTGCCCCCGAACGCCGACCCGTACCCCGCCATCCGCCGCGTGATGGAGACGCTCGGCTTCGGCAAGGTCGCGACCAGCGCGCTGGAAGGCGTGCAGTACGGCTTCCAGCGGCAGGGCGTGGACACCATCTCCGTGAACCCCGACCGCATCCTGTGGCTGGCGAAGCAGGAGGTACAACATCTTGCGGCGCAGGGCTACACCCCGCCCGAAGAGCCAAAAGTAATGGCGTACGGCAATCAGGTGCTGACCCGCCTGCTGGTCGAGCTGCACAACCTGAAGCGGGGCAACTTCATCACCGAGCATGACTTCACCGTCGCCTCGCAGATTGCCTATGTGCTGGCGGGCGGCGACCTGAGCCAGCCGGCGGAGATGCCGCTGAGCTACTTCTACCAGCTGGAGATCCAGGTCGTCGGCTACCTGGCGCAGCAGCCCAAGACCTGGGATCGGATGCGCCATATGCTCGAAACGGGCAAGCCGCTGCGGAACTGAGGCGGCTACGCCCGACGGCTGACGCCGTGTTTGCAGAGCTACCTGCGCTGGCTCGCGTAGCACGCGCATCCTGCGTGTGAACCTGGGCAGGATGTCCAAGCTACGGAAGCCAGCGCAGGCTGGTTTTGCGTGGGTAGGAACGGCTGCAGCCGTCTTTCCTGCAGGCGGGGTGCGAAGACCTGCTCCTTCCTTGAGCCTCTCCCCTGCTTCACCCAAGGAATCCAGACTGGCTAACACCCAGCACCGAAGTTGAACAACACCGTCAGCAAATCGGCGTCGTCCACGACGCCGTCGCTGTTCACATCAGCTGGGTTCGAGCCTGTTGTCCCGAACGCGAACAATACCTGCAGCAGGTCGGCGTCATCCACGCAGCCGTTGCCGTCCACATCGCCCTCCAGCCGCGGCGGATTGGGCATCGGGCGGATGCGCGGGCGGAAACCCGACGGCAACGACGGGACGCTCGACACCCAGAAATGCGGCGCCAGCAGACCGTTTCGCAGGCGGAACTCGCTGAAAAACACCGTGTTGGAGGGGTTGAAGCTCCCCCATGGCAGGTTCGTCAGCAGGCGATACCAGAGGTTGCCCGAGCGATCCTGCAGCCGCTGCCCGCCGTAGAGCCACGAGCCATCATTCGAATAATACAGATGCACCTCCACCACCTGATAGCTCGTCGCCAGCTCCGCCGCCATCGCCGTCTGCCCGAAATACTCATATAGGGAAGCCGTCGGAATGTTTGGCACATTTGGGAAGTTGCTGCTATTGGTCAGGAATCGTCCGACCCAGAACTGCACGGCGGCGTCGATGCGCGCGTTCGCGAATTCGCTGTTGTTGAAGGTCTCATAGGGCGCGGGCAGGTTGAGCGTGAACAGCCCGTGATCCCAGTTGGGGATAATCAGCAGGCGGTGCGGCTGATTGGTCGGGAACGCGCGGAAGGTATTCAGCGTGCTGTCGATGGGGAAGAATTCGTCCTGTGCGCCGTTGATAAGTAGCGTCGCGCCATGCTGGGTAGCCGCCTGATGGATGGGGTCTATCGTATCGCACAGGCGTTGAAACTGGGGCGACGAGGGACCCAGCCCGCTGGCGCGCAGCAGATGCACGATCCAGCTGCTGTTGTCGGCGGATAGGCGCAGCCCGCCCGTGCCGCTGACAGCGATTGCCATCCGCAGGCGGTTGTCGAAGCCGTTCACATTCAGCGTCGCCATCGCGCCCGCGCTGTAGCCCGTCATGCCGATTCGCGCCGTGTCCGTGTTGGGAAGCGTGGACAGCACGGTAATCGCGCGGCTGCCCGCCACCGCGTGCGCCCAGAACCACGAGCCGCGCGGGTCGGGGATGGTATCGAACAGCAGGCGGGTCGTGAACGGTCGCCCGCCCGATTGCCCGCATCCGGGACCGCTGTAATAGAGCGCGGCGACGCCCTGCTGAAGCGCGAATCGCGCCGCGGTGCTGCCGTCCGCTGCGCCGCCCAGCCCGTGCGCCATCACCACTGCGCCCACGCGCCCCGAAACCGAAGTCGGAATCGCATAGTACGCCTCGATTGGGATAGCAACCAAGTTGCCGTCGACGACCTCCCACGAGGTGTAGCGAATCTCTGTCACGCGCGCCTGTTGCAGACCGACGGTCTCCGTCCACTGGCGCACCACCTGCAGATTGAGCGTGCTCGCGTCGTTGAGCATGCTTTGCGGGAGCCACACCCCCTGCGCCCACAGCAGTCCTGACAGCGCCGTCCATCCAGCCGCAATCGTGAAGACTCGCATGGCTTTCCCTCGCTTATAGAGTATAGCCCAATCCATATTAAAAGGCGGTTGCAGGCGTGCGCCTCAGTAGCCCAGCTCGAAGAAATAGCGCAGCCACTGCCCAGCGATGGGCGCGGCGATTGCGCCGCCGCCGCCCGCTTCTTCCGCCATCACGCAAATCGCGACGCGCGGGTTCTCGGCAGGGGCGAAGGCGATAAACCATGCGTGCGTCTTGCCGCCCTTGCGGAACTCGGCGGAGCCTGTTTTGCCCGCGACGCGCACCCCGGGCACACGCGCCGCGCCCGCCGTGCCCCGCTCCACCACGCGCACCATCCCCTCAATCACGGCGTCCCAGTGCTGCGGCGACGCTTCATAGCGATGGATAATCTCAGGTTCCACAGTCTGCACCAGCGCGCCGTCGGGACTGCGAATCTCCTTCAGCAGGTGCGGGCGGTACATCACGCCCCGATTCGCCAGTCCCATCGTCATGACCGCGCCCTGCAGGGGAGTAATCGTCAGGTAGCCCTGCCCGATGCCGTAGTTGAGCGTCTCGCCGCCGAACCACGGCTGATTCCACCGCTCGCGCTTCCACTGCGTGTCGGGAACCAGCCCGCTGCGCTCATGCGGCAGGTCAATCCCCGTGCGCTGCCCCAGCCCGAACGCGCGCGAGAGCTGCGCCAGCGTGTCGGGACCCAGACGCTGCGCCAGCTGGTAATAGAAGATGTCGCATGAATGGGAAATCGAGTCATAAAAGTCTACATACCCATGCCGCTTCCAGCAGCGGAAAGTGCGCGTCCCCAGTCGGTAGCCGCCCGTGCAGCGTACGCCCGTCCGTGTGGTAATCAGCCCTCGCTTCAGCCCCTCCAACGCGACAAGAGGCTTGAAGATGGAGCCGGGCGCGTAGGCGGATTGAATGGCGCGGTTATTGAGCGGGGCGCGCAGGTCGTTCATCAGCGGGCGCCACACCGATTCGGGAATGCGCGGCACAAACAGGTTCGGGTCAAACAACGGCTGGCTCACCATCGCCAGGATCTCGCCCGTGCGCGGATCTAACGCCACCAGTGCGCCTGTGTGCCCCTGTAGCAGCTCAAACGCTTTCTGCTGCAGGCGCAGGTCGACGCTCAGCACGACGCGGTTGCCGGGCGTCGGTTCGAACTCCTGCAAGGTACGCACGCGCCTGCCCAGCGGGGTGACTTCCACCTGCTCGCCGCCGGGCTTGCCGTGCAGGTGCGCCTCATACGCACGCTCCACGCCGTTTTTACCCACGAAGTCTGTGCCATCGTAGAGGCGCATCTGCAGCCAGTCGGTCGCCTCCTCCGACGCGCGGGCGCTATAGTCCCGGAGTTCCTCTTCCGAAATCTGCCCGACATAGCCCAGCAGGTGCGCGAAGAGTTTGCCGTGCGGGTAGCGGCGCATCGCCTGCAGCGAGACCTCCACCTCAGGCAGGTTATACTGGCTCTCCAGCAGGTCGACGGCTTGATCGAACGCCACGCCGCGCTGCACCACCAGCGGCGTGAAGGGGTTGACGCGCGGGTTCTCGATGAGCTGGCGCAGTTCGTCGGGCGCAAGCCCCAGCCGCTGGGCGACCAGCGGGATGCGTTCGGGATTGCGGCGTAGCATGTCGGGAATCACACCAATCACCATCTGCGCGCGATTGGTCGCCAGCACGCGCTGGTTGCGATCGACAATCAAGCCGCGCGGGGGCGGCGTGCGCAGCAGGCGGGTACGCACCAGCTCGGCGCGCGCGCTCAGCTCCTCGCCGTGCAGAATCTGCAGGTACCAGAGCCGCGCGGTTAAGATGCTAATCACGACCACGACGACGAGCAGCATTCCGTACTCCCGCGCCGTGATGATGCGCCTTTCCTCACGACGAATGCCCAGATACCGTTTCGGACGCTCGATCATCGTTCCCGAATCTCGTGCCTGTTGCAGCGGCGTTTGGGTTCCCTGCCCGTCTCGAAGCGTTTACGCACGACTTCAGGACAGTAGTCGGTGGCGACCAGTCCCGTATCGGCGCAGACCGCGACGGTGATGTATTCGGTGGGAGGGGGCGGCGCAGGCGGTTTCGACTCGCGGGGCGCGCTGCTGGGCGCGGGGGGCGCAGTATCAGCGGTGCGCGGCGCGGCTGGAGTATCCACTACAGGCGTGATGGGCGCTGCGGATGCGCTGGGCGGCTCAGGCATGGTCTGTTGGGTCTCCAGCGCGTCGGGCGCGGGCGCGATTGGCGGCGGCGTATCACTATCCGTTTCAAGGGTAGGCTCGCGCATCTCTGCAGGCGGCGGGGCAGGCGCAGGCGCGGGCACAGAGACGCTGGGCAGCGACTGCCGCTGCTGAAGACGCTGGTCGATGCGGTTCACCTGCTCCATCATGTCCGCCCAGATACGGGCGCACACCGTGCCGCCGAACACGCGCCGCATCGGGCGATACTCCCAGCGCTGCGTCTGCGGATTGTAATACTCGCTGGCGACCCACACGACCGCCAGGTATCTATCGGTATAGCCCACGAACCACGCGTCGCGATAGTCGCTGGTGGTGCCCGTTTTGCCCCGCGCGTTGGGGATTCGCGCCGCAGCTTTGCCTGTACCGTTCACCACCGCCTGCCGCAAAATCTCGTCCATCCACTGCGCGCTCTGCTTCGACAGCACATTCGGCGTGATGAGTCCCTGTTGCTCCAACAGCGTGACGCCGTTCCGATCCACCACTCGACGCAGCATATACGGCTCGCTGCGGTTGCCGCCCAGCGCGAATACGCTGTAGGCGCGCGCCAGTTCCATCGGTCGCACAGCGGACGCGCCCAGCGCCAGCGGCAGCACGGGGTCCAGCGGCGATTCGATGCCAAAGCGCGTGCGAGCGAACTCAGCGACCGTATCCGCGCCGACCAGCTGCGCCGCGCGCACCGCAGGGATGTTAATCGACGCCGCCAGCGCGCGCGTAACGCTCACACTCCCCCGAAACTTGGCGTCGGCGTTCTGGGGACGCCAGTATTTGCCCTGCACACCGCTGGGGAGGCTGATGGGCGTGTCCGACAGCGTGGCGTCGGGCGTGAGTTTGCCCAGCTCAAACGCCGTTGCATACACGATGGGTTTGAACGCGGAGCCGGGCTGGCGGCGTCCCTGCGTGATGTTGTTGTATTGCGACCTGCGGAAGTTGACTCCGCCCACCAGCGCGCGGATTTCGCTCGTGCGCAGGTCAATCAGCACAAGAGCGCCCTGCGTGACGCCCTGCGCCGCGAACGCCTGCACGCCGCGCTGAAGCGCCGCCTCCGCCGCGCGCTGCATCCCCCAGTGCAGGGTGGTGCTGACCCGCAGGTTGCCCTGTAGCAACAGCTCGCGCCCGTACAGCCGTTCCAGTTCCCGCAGCACGTCCATCACGAAGTAAGGCGCGAGGAAGCGCGACTGAGGGCGGCTGCGCGTCAGGCGCAGCGGCTCGGCTTTGGCGGCGTCACGCTGGTCAGGCGTGATATACCCCTCGCGCGCCATTAGGTTCAGCGTCAAGTTGCGCTGGAAAATCGCCTCGTCGGGGTTGCTGAATGGATCATAGGCGGAGGGACGCTGCGGTAGAGACGCCAGCAGCGCGCACTCGGCTAAGGTCAGCCGCTCCAAGGGCTTTTTGAAGTAGACGCGCGCCGCCGCCTTGACCCCATATGCGCCGTTGCCATAATAGACCTGATTCAAATACAGCTCCAGAATGCGCTCTTTGGTCAGGCGGCGTTCCATCTCCTGCGCCAGGATAATCTCCTGAAGCTTGCGGGCGAAGGTGCGCTGTTGCGTCAGGTACACATTCCGCGCCAGCTGCTGGGTGAGCGTGCTGCCGCCTTGCTTGATGTCGCCTTCGGTCAGGTTCACCCAAAGCGCGCGCGCCGTGCCGCGCCAGTCCACCCCGCTGTGCTGCCAGAAGCGGCGGTCTTCCTTCGCGATGGTGGCGTTGATCAGGTGCTTGGGGATCTCTTCTAGGGTAGCGGGTTCACGATACTCTTCGGCGATGCGCGCCAGCTGCACGCCATCCGCCGAGTAGATAAAACTCGCCTCGCGCGGTTGGTAGTTCTCAATCGCGCTGACGGCGGGCATCATCTGCGCCACCTGATAATACAGCACGCCTGCGAAGGTCATCCCGCCCAGCAGAAGAATCAGCAACAGAAGCGTCAGGTACGCCAGCAGCCGTTTCCACCAGCGGCGGCGTTTGCGCTTGCGCGGCTGCGATTGCCCACCTGCCGACACCGACTTGCGCATCGACACATCCAAGTATACCTGACGCTCCTAATTTGCCCTTTTGCACCGACAATTAAGCAGGAATCGTCCCGAAAGTATGGTATAATAAGGGTATTGAAGCGCTTCAACCTGCGAGGTCGCTCGAAGCGCGAAGGAGGCATAGCGATGAGGCGTGGATTTACGCTGATTGAGCTGCTTGTAGTTATCGCGATTATCGCCATTCTGGCGGCGATACTGTTTCCTGTGTTTGCGCAGGCGCGCGAGCAAGCGCGCAAAACGACCTGTCTGTCGAATGTGCGTCAGCTGGGACTGGGGATTATGCAGTATGTGCAGGACTACGACGAGTTCCTGCCGATGTCGCAGTATGGCGGAGGCAGTACCAACATTCCTCATGTCATCTGGCCAGGCGCCATCTATCCGTATGTCAAGAGCGGGCGCGTAGAGACGCACTGGATGGACCCGAACCAGAAGTGGTATCCGGGCATCGAAGGCATTTTCAGCTGCCCCAGCTACCCTGCGCCCCAGCAGAATGGGCAATATGCAGTGCATTACGACCTCTTTGCGGACTTCTGGAACTGCTGCACTTCGGGATCGCAGTTAGATGCACGCCATCGTGTGGCGTCGCTAGCGGTTCTCGAAAACCCCGCCGACAAGATTATCCTTGCCGAGACGGGCGTGAACGACGCCACCTGGGGCTGGCCCTTCTTTGGCACATGGCAGTGGGACTGGGCAGACTCGGTGGGCAATCCGCGCGGCTCCACAGATAACGCGCGGATTGCGCTGGAGCGCGACTGCGACTATGCGCCGCGTGGCAACGGTACTTGGGCGGGCTGTGGCATGCTTCCACGCTATCGCCACAATCGCGTGGCGAACTTCGTGTTCGGCGACGGGCACTCCAAGGGCATGGCGCGCGGCAAGGTACTCTGGTTCCGCAACATCTATGTGCCGCACGGCTTGCCCGCGCAGTGGACCGCGGAAGGCTGGTATCCATACTGATGCATCGCTGGGGGTGGGCGACGCCTGCCCCCATTTCTCTATCGGGAGGGAATGCGGATGACGCGCGAGAATAAACTGGTAATTGTGGCGATTGGTCTGATTCTGGCGGCGGCAGCGATCTTCTTCTTCACCTACCGCAGCACGCAGCCCCAGTTCGTGGAGCCTGACCCCAACGAACTGCAAAAGCGCATCGAGCAGATTCAGAACGACCCGAACATGCCGCCGCAGGCGAAGGAGGCGGCGATTAGCGAGATTCGACGGCGCATGTCCAGCCCGCCGCCGCAGCAGTCGCCGTAGCCTTACCCCTTCCGAAACGGCTCCACCAGATGGAGCGCCAGCTCCTTCATGAAGAAGTGGCAGTCGGTGACGATGGGGAAGGTCTGATGCGTGCCGCGGTCGGTGAGCTTGATAACCGTGTCGGCGTCGCTATCCACACAGAATACACGCACGGACGCAGGCAGCATATTGCCCGTAGCGACGGAGTGGAGCGTGGTGGCGACCATGATGGCGACGCCGACGCCAGGCACATGAGCGCGCATCGCATCCTGCGCGTCCAGCACATCGGTAATCACTTCGGGCAGCGGTCCATCGTCGCGGATGCTGCCTGCCAGCACGAACGGCGCGCCGTGCTTAATGCAGGTATACATTACGCCGCGAGTCAGCACGCCCTGCTCGACCGCCTGACGAATGCCGCCCAGCATGCGAATGCGGTTAATCGCGCGGATGTGGTGCTGGTGTCCGTGCGTGACGGGCGAACCCAGGTCAAGCGACACGCCGAGTGAAGTGCCGTACATCGCCGATTCGATGTCGTGCGCGGCGAGCGCGTTGCCCGCGAACAGCACATCGATCCAGCCGTTGCGGATGAGCTGTTCGAGATAGGGTCCCGCGCCCGTGTGGATAATCGCGGGACCACCCACGAACAGCACCTTCTCGCCGTGCGCTTTGGCTTTGCGCACCTCTTCGGCGACGCCGCGCACGGCGCGCTCTTTGGGTTTTTCGGAGGAGACATCGCTGCCCATAAAGGCGAACACGGAGGTTGGGTCGCGCCGCTCTGGGGGCGTGACGCGGATGCCCTCGTGTCCGACGACAATCAGGTCGCCATGCCTGACCCGCGCCATCGGGATGGTCGCCGCCCGCCAGCGTCCACCCTCCTGCCACACGCGCACCCCGCAGTCCATCTCGATGTTTTCCACGGACACCCAGCGGTGATGCACGCGCACGGAGGTCTCCAGATTCGTGGTGGAGTAGAAATCTTCGGGGAACACACCGTCTTTGGGGGCAGGCTCCAGCTGCGCATCGGCGTGCGAGAAAAACGCGCCGTGTTGCTGCACCTCTTCCAGCGCGCGCTCCAGCAGCTCCTCCGTGTCCGCCTCCACCAGAATATCGAACTTGCTGGTCTCCTCGCGGGTGTGTCCGATTTTCGCGTGGCGCACCTCGTAGCGCACGCCTTCGTACGACGAGAGGATGTCCAGCACTTTGGAGAGGGTCAGCGAGTCGATGACATGCCCCTCCAGATGAATCATTTCCGACGGCATCGTCTGTCGCCTCCGTTTAGAGTTGCTTGCCCGGAATGCCCGGTTCGGTCATTTTGAACGGGTCGAACACCTCGCGGATTTGCTCTTCGGTGAGCATGTTGCGCTCGCGCACGATGTCGAGGATGGAGCGTCCCTCACGCAGGGCTTGCTTGACCACTTCGGCGGCGGCGGCGTAGCCGACATAGGCGTTCAGCGCGGTCGCGAGGCTGGGGCTGGTCTCGGCGTACCAGCGGCACTTTTCTTCGTTGGCGACGATGCCCCGCACGCACCGCTCGTCCAGCTGGCGCATCATGTTCGTCATAATCTGGATGGAGTGAACCGCGTTGTACGCCATGAGCGGCATCATCACATTCAGCTCCAGCTGCCCTGCCTGCACGGCGTAATCGATGGCGGTTGCGTTGCCGATGGTCTGGAAGCAGACCATGTTCGCCATTTCGGGGATGCTGGGGTTCACCTTGCCGGGCATAATGCTGCTGCCCGGTTGCACAGCGGGCAGGGTGATTTCGGCAAAGCCCGTGAGCGGTCCCGACGAGAGCAGGCGCAGGTCGTTCACAATACGGGTCAGTTCCAGCGCGAGCGTGCGAAGGGCGGAGCCGACCAGCTGCATCGGCAACTGGCTCTGCATCGCCTCGCGCAGGTCGTCGGCAGGGCGGAAGGGTAGCCCTGTCCATTCGCGCAGCAACTCAACGACGCGGAATCGGTACTGCGGGTGCGTGTTCAACCCGGTACCGACCGCGCTCCCGCCGATGCCCAGCTCTTCGACGGCTTCGGCGGCGAACTCCAGCACGCGGCGGCACTTGCGCAGCGTCGCCGCATACGCCGCAAACTCCTGCCCCAGCCGAATCGGCACGGCGTCCTGCAGATGCGTGCGCCCTGACTTCAGCACATGGTCAAATTCCCTGCCCTTCTGCGCGAAGGCGTCGGCGAGCGCGTCCAGCACAGGGAACAGCGCGTGCAGGGCGAGTCGCGTCGCGATACGCATCGCTGTCGGAAAGGTGTCGTTGGTCGATTGTCCGAAGTTGGGGTGGTCGTTCGGGTTCACGAGGGCGTAGTCGCCTTTCGCGCCGCCCAGAATCTCTATCGCGCGGTTCGCCAGCACCTCGTTGACATTCATATGGAACGAGGTGCCCGCGCCCTGATGGAAGATGTCAGTCGGGAACTGGTCGCGCAGGTTGCCCTGCAGGATTTCGTCGGCGGCTTGCACCAGCGCGCGCCCGATGGGTTCGGGCAGCAGCCCCAGCTCAGTGTTTGCCTGCGCCGCCGCCTTTTTGAGTAGCACATACGCCTCAACCATCACTGGGGGTTCGGGAATGCCGCTAATTGGGAAATTCTCCTGGGCCCGCAGGGTCTGTAGCCCCCAGTAGACATCGGCGGGCAGTTCGCGTTCACCTAATGCGTCTCGTTCAATTCGTGTCGCCATCGCACAACCTCCGCATGAGTGTACCTGATGGCGGTCGTATGCGTTTGGCACGAAAGTTGCTACAGACGGTGATAGTATGAATGCATGCCTTCGGGGGCGTCGTGCTGCGAGGCGAAGCGTTCACTGCGCAGGCAGTTTCGGCAGGCACTACGAGACTGTTTCGCGTCGCCTATCGACGCCCCCTTACCTCTTCTACTCCGTGAACCTTACCTGCTTCGGACGGCACACGCTGTGGAAAGGTTCCCATCGGGAGGATGCGACCGATGGGACGACTGTGGGGCGTTTTGTGGGGAGTTGTTGTGATTTTGGGGAGCGCATGTGCGGATTCATCCAGCGGCGCACCGCGCACGCCAAACGGGATGCTGTGGGCGGGCACTACTTTCCAATTGCGCGCCTCTGCAACTGTGAATAACCTGCTCATGGCGCAATCGGGCGCTGCACAGGTGCGCGTGGGACAGGTCATTCGCTGGCAGTGGCAACAGGAGTCGGACTCGGCAGCTTCCGTTCCTCAGGGTAGCGAAGCGATCTTCCGTGTGCGCGTCCTCAACGACGGCAACGGCTGGGATAACCTGAACTTCGGGCTAACACGCTACGAGGTGGAACAGCAACAGAACTGGACCATCGAGCTGCGTGAGAACAGCGCGGGCGACGGAAATGTATCGGGTAGTCCCATTGTGAACGGCGCAGGTAGCCTCTTGCCCCCTGGCGGCGATATGCTCTACCTGGTGCGCATGCGCACGCCGAGCAGTTCCCTCCCGACGGACGGCGCATCGGCGCAACTGCTTGCCACGCCGAACGGCGCGCCGCAGGCGCAGGTGCTGGGCGAATTCGTGGCAGGCGTGGTGCGAAGCGCCAGTGTGTCCGCACGCGCATCGAGCTACGGAGAGCATACCAACTTTATTGCGCCCATCCTCTATCAAGGGCGATTGTTCTGGATGGGCACCAACCCCACCAACAACGACACACGAATCTTCTTCACGCAGGATGCTGTGGAGGCGACCCAGGGAAGTACGCTGGGTAATACGCGCGTGGTCTATAGCCGCGTGCTGCGGAATTTTCTCCCGACAGGCTTCAGCGTATTGATGGGTGACGGCTGGTTTGTAGGTGCGGGCAGCCAGCTCGTGCGGGTGAACTTGCCTCGAGTGCTGAACAACGACGCCAGTAGCGACCCCTATCAGGTGCTGGCGTTCCCCCCAGGCGTTCAACCGCGTCTGGATCTGGAGCCACTGGCGGCGAATGGACGGCTCTATGTGGCAGGCAGCGACCGACGCCTGCATTCGATTCGCGAGGACGGCGTGCGCCTGGGTCAAAGTGCGCCACTGTCTGCACAGTATGGTGACTTCTCGACAGGACCGGTGCAAATAGGACGCGCCCTCTACATCGGCACTCAGCAGGGCTGGGTGGTGCAGTTCGATGCCTTCACAGGGGCGATTCGCACGGCGCGGCGAGTCAGCATGCAGCCCATTCACAGCCTCGCGCCTGCGTTCGTGGGACGCGGATTGCTCGTGCGGGCAGGCGATCGAGAGGTGTACGCGCTCCATCCGAACAATCTCAGCGTGCAGTGGCGACGCACCTTCCCCGAAAACCTCGTGTCGCCTGTCGTGGCGTCCGCGCAAGGCGAGATGGGCGCGGTGGTCGATCGTTTGGGACGCCTTTTTGTATTTCACACACGCGCAGGGTTCAACCTGCCTCTCTATCCGCAGCGAATTTTCGGCGAGGAACAGACGCTCGCCAGCGCGTCGATTGCGATTGTGCGTCGCGGCGGGCGACAGGTAGGGTATGTCTATGTGCTGGGGCAGCTGGAGCGCGAAGAAACAAACCCGCAGGCGCTGTTCCGCATCGTGACTCTGGAGAATCCGCTCAACCGCCACGAGTTCAGTGAGTCGACCATGCTCACGGGTTCGCGCTACCACTCGAGGATACTACTTACGGGCGTTCAGCAGAATAGCTACTGTTTGATTACCTCGTTCCGTGCGGAGTCGAGTAGCGGCTCTGTCGCAGGTATCCTGCTGCGATAAGGTTGTGTTCGAACGCCCTCGCGCACAGACAGGTATAATAACTCTGGCGCGAGGGCAATCGTGAGAGGAACACGCGAACGGATTTTCGTGTTTGCACGCACAGGGATTGGCGATATCGTGTATACCATCCCCGCCCTGCGCGCGTTGCGTCGCCGATTCCCAGAAGCCCATATCACCATCGAGGCAGGCGAGCGCGGGCACTCGCTCCTGCGCTACTGTCCCTATGTGGACGAGGTCTGGGTGCGCGTGCGCCCGCGCGGGCTGCGCGGCAAACTGGGCAGCATCTGGAACCTGATGCGGGGCAGATTCGACCGCGCGGTGATTCTGGATCGCAGCGATGAGAAGACACTGCACACCTTCCTGGCGCGTATCCCTGAACGCTACGGCGTGCGGAAAAGGCTCTTTGGCAGCTTGCTGACCGCCAGTATCCCATGGGACCCCAACGCGCACGATATGAACGACCACTTCCGCAAGGTGGTGGAGCTGCTCGGCTGCGACACAAGCGACTGGAAACTGGAGTTGTTCCCTGATCCGAAGGCGTACCAGAGCCTGCCGCAAAAGCTGGCGTATGCGGGCTGGCGCGGCGAGCGACCGCTGGTAGGGATTAATCCGGGCGCCAGCGCGCCTGAACGCCAGTGGCTCCCCGAACGCTACGCACAGGTCGCCGACGCCCTGCAGCAGAGAGGCGCGCGCGTGTTGCTTTTGGGAGGCGCAGGCGACATCCCACTGACGGAAGCCATCCTGCAAACAATGCGCACCGAGCCGCTTACGCTTACGGGCAAGCTCACGCTGGACGAGCTGATTGTCGCCATCAGTGGGCTGGATGCGCTGATTAGCGGCGACACGGGACCCGCGCACCTCGCTGCGGCGGTGGGGACGCCCGTCGTCGGGCTGTACGGCGCGACCTCCGCCCGACGCTACGCCCCCATCGGCGACAAACACATCATTATCGACAAGTCAGACGCAGACATACCCGCACAGGCGCGCATGCACGCCATTCAGGTGGACGAGGTACTAACAGCCGCGCGCCAGCTGGGATTAGCAGGCAATTAAGGCGTCTTATTCCCACTCAATCGTCGCGGGGGGCTTGGAACTCAGGTCGTACAGCACGCGGTTCACGCCGGGCACTTCGTTGCTGATGCGGTTGGCGATGCGCAGCAGCAGGTCCCACGGCAGCTCGGCAGGCTCGGCGGTCATCGCGTCCTCGCTATGCACCACGCGCAGCACAATCGGGTGCTGATAGGTGCGCTGGTCGCCCATCACGCCCACCGAACGCACATCGGGCAACACGGCGAACGCCTGCCACACCCGCTGCGACCAGCCCGTGCGCGTCAGTTCCTCCGTGAGGATGGCGTCTGCCGCGCGCACAATCTCCAGCTTCTCCGCCGTAATCGCGCCCAGCACGCGCACCGCCAGCCCTGGTCCTGGAAACGGCTGCCGCCATACGATTTCAGGGGGCAATCCCAGCTCCTGCGCCACGCGCCGCACCTCGTCCTTGAACAGGTAGCGCAACGGCTCAATCAGCTCCATGCGCATCCAGTCGGGCAGCCCGCCGACATTGTGATGGGTCTTGATTTTCGCCGCCAGGCGCGTGCCGCTTTCGATCACATCAGGATACAGCGTGCCCTGCGCCAGATAGCGACACTGCCCAATCGCGTCGGCATGCTCCTCGAACACGCGCACGAACTCCTCGCCGATGACGCGGCGCTTCTGTTCGGGGTCGGTAATGCCCTGCAGTCGCTGCAGGAACCGCTCGCGGGCGTCCACGAATATCAGGCGGCTGGGAAAGTGTTGCGTGAACAGCGTGCGCACCTGCTCCGCCTCGCCCGCGCGCATCAGCCCGTGATCGACGAAGATGCATGTGAGTTGCTCGCCGATGGCGCGTTGCACCAGCGCGGCGACCGTGCAGGAATCGACGCCCCCACTCACGGCGCACAGCACGCGCTCGCCGCCGACCTGCACGCGGATATGGGCGATGCTCTCCTGAATGAAGTTGCGCATCGTCCAGTCGCCCCTACAGCCGCACACAGCGTACAGGAACTGGCGCAACAGGTGCATGCCGAACGGCGTGTGCGCGACTTCGGGATGGAACTGCACGCCAAACAGGTTGCGTTGCAAATCGCCCATCGCCGCGACGGGGGTGTTCTCGGTCTCCGCCAGCACCTGAAAGCCCGGCGGGGGCGTCTGCACCATGTCGCCGTGGCTCATCCAGCAGGTCAGGTGAAAATCGAGCTGTTCGAACAGCGGCTCGGCGTGTACAACGGTCAGCAGCGTGCGCCCGTACTCGCGCTGCGGAGCAGGCTGCACAACGCCCCCCAGCAGGTGCGCCATCAGCTGGTGTCCGTAGCAGATGCCCAGCACGGGCGCGCCCAGCGTAAACAGCGCGGGGTCAACGCGCGGCGCGTTCGATTCGTACACGCTGGCGGGACCGCCCGACAGAATGATGCCCTTGGGCGGGCGCTTGCGCAGGGCATCCAGCGGCGTGTCGTAGGGCGCGATTTCGCAGAACACATTGCACTCGCGCACGCGCCGCGCAATCAGCTGCGTGTATTGCCCACCGAAGTCTAATATCACGATGCGCTCGTGCGCGCCAATCGGGGTCTCCATCGGCAATAGGATACCCGCAGGCGACTCGCAAGATCCGTCTGGGCGCGACTGAATTCAGTCTGGCGTTTTTCCACTCTGGCACAAAAGTTGCTGGGGGAATGCAATCGGCGTCAGCCCCCCACGGCTCTGCGACGAGTTAGGGGATTGCGACGCACGAGAAAATGGAGACATACGATGAGACAGACATCCTTTCGTTCGAGCTGGGTGGTTTTAAGCGCAGGCGTATTGTC
Organism: Armatimonadota bacterium; assembly: GCA_037442365.1. Classification (GTDB taxonomy): domain Bacteria; phylum Armatimonadota; class Fimbriimonadia; order Fimbriimonadales; family GBS-DC; genus GBS-DC. Next base: position 77,047 of record JBBIQK010000002.1, read on the forward strand.
GATAGCGGCGACCGTCGGCTGGTCGCAAAGCATCACCTGGCTCGGTTCATTAGGCGGCACGAGTCAGGCGTATGGCGTTTCGGCGGACGGCAGCGTGGTCGTCGGTTGGTCGTTCACCTATGGCGGTCCAGATCACGCCTTTCGCTGGACTCGAGCAACGGGAATGCAGGATCTTGGCACGCTGGGCGGTTCTTTCAGCGGAGCGTATGGCGTTTCGGCGGACGGCAGCGTGGTCGTCGGCAAGGCGGTCGACGCCGCGTCACAGTGGCGTGCGTTTCGCTGGCAGAATGGGGTCATGCAGGACATCGGTGTGCTCCCTGGCGATACTGAGGGCGTCGCGTATGGCGTTTCGGCAGATGGCAGTGTGGTCGTCGGCGAGACGAGGTTCGGAAGCGTACAGTGGCGTGCGTTTCGCTGGCAGAATGGGGTAATGCAAGACCTTGGACACCTCGGCGGCAACAACAGCACCGCGTATGGCGTTTCGGCGGACGGCAGTGTGGTCGTCGGCAATACATACAACGCCAACTTTAATATGCGTGCGTTTCGCTGGACGCTTGCAGGTGGGATGGAGGACCTTGGATCGCTTCCAGGCGGCAACTATAACATCGCCTATGGCGTCTCAGCGGACGGCAGCACGGTCGTCGGTGTGTCAGGTAGTCGCGCCTTTCGCTGGACGCAAACAACGGGGATGCACGACCTGGGATCGCTGGGGGATGGTGTTCCGAGCAAAGCCTACGGCGTTTCGGGAGACGGCTCGGTCGTAGTGGGATCGACATTCGACGCCAGCGTTCAGCAGTGCGCCTTTCGCTGGACGCCGGCGGGAGGGATGGAGGACTTGAACCAGACCTACGCCAGCCTGTTGACCGATGGATCGAGGCTGATTGAAGCGCGCGCCATCAGCCCCGACGGACGCTACATCGTGGGGTATGGCTTCAGACCGCAGAGCACCGAAGCATTCCTGCTGGATACGGGGGCTCGCTGCACCGCGCACAACGGCGATGTGGACAACAACAACTGTGTGGACGACGCCGACCTGCTGGCGGTGCTGTTTGCGTTCGGCAATAGCGGCCTGGGGCGCGAGGATGTCAACTGCGACGGTGTGGTGGACGATGCAGATCTGTTAATGGTATTGTTCAACTTTGGCGGCGGGTGTTAGACCTCGCCATCATGTGCGGACGCTTGATCTGTAGCCTCCCAGCGATACAGGGCGTGCAGGTACACTACAGCCATGCGATTAGTCGGCTTGCGCCTGCGGGTGTTCTGTGTCGGGCTGCTGCTAACGGCGGCGCTGCTTGCCTGCTCCCAGAGCCAGCGGCTCACTGAGCAGCAGCGCGCCGAGGTGTTCCAGTTTGTATGGGAAGAGGTGCGCCGCTCGCACTACGACCCGAAGCTGGGCGGGGTGGACTGGGACGCCGTGCGCGCGAGGTACGAACCTCAGGCGCGCGACGCTGCGGACGACAATGCCTTCTACGCCGTGCTGAACGCGATGCTCGGCGAGCTGAAGCAGTCGCATTTCGGGGTGATTCCGCCGGGCGCGTTCGTGGCGCAGGAGGAGGCGCGCACGCGCATCGGCGACGGCGAGCTGGGGCTGACCGTGCAGCTGGTGGAGGGCGCGCCGCTGATTGTGCGTGTGCGCGATGGCTCGCCCGCCGCACGCGCAGGCATTCCCCCAGGCGCCGAGCTGCTCGCTATCGACAACCTGCCCACCGCGCAGATTCTCGAACGCATCCGCGCGCGCAAACTGCCCGCAGTGGAGGAGCGGTTCGAGGCGTACCTGGCGTTCCGCGCGTATCTCAGCGGGCGCGTGGGCAGCGCGGTTGTCCTGCGCTACCGCGACCTCGACGGCATGGAGCGCACTGCCACACTCACACGCGCGGCGGCGTCGGGCGAGCGCGTGCAGTTTGGACTGCTGCCCGAGCTGCGCGTGCGCATCGAGAGCCGAATCCTGCCGGGCAATATCGGCTACCTTGCGTTCAACGCCTTCATGCCGCCCGTGATGCGCGAGTTGCCCGCCCGCCTGCGCGAGCTGAAAGACACCCGCGGGCTGATTATCGACCTGCGCGAGAACATCGGCGGCATTGGGCTGATGGCGGGCGGAGTCGCGGGCTACCTGCTGCCGCGCGAGACCCCGCTGGGCGTTATGCGCCTGCGCGACGGCACTTTCGGCATCGTCGCCTATCCTCAGCAGCCCCAATATAGCCAGCCGGTGGTCGTGCTGGTGGACGAGTTCTCGGTCAGCACCGCCGAGATACTCGCCGCAGGCTTGCAGGAAACCAAGCGCGCAGTCATCATCGGACGCCCCACGCCCGGCAAGGCGCTCCCGTCCAAGATTGTCGCCCTGCCGCATGGCGGCTACCTCCAGTGCGTGCTGGCGGACTACGAGACGGCGGGCAAGCGGCGAATCGAGGGCGCAGGCGTGCAACCTGACCTCCCGGTAGACCTCACCCGCGAGGCGTTCCGCAACACGCGCGACCCCATACTGCAACAGGCGGTGGCGTATCTTTCGAAGCAGTTGAGTGGGCGGTGAGTTGTCCTCAACGCCCCCGAATCTCGCGAATCGCTTGCAGATGCTCCGCGTAGGTGCGCGAGAAGCGGTGGTAGCCGTTCGCCTGCGCCACATAGAACAGGTAGTCGGTCTGCTCCGGCGCGAGCGCGGCGCGAATGCTTGCCAGTCCCGGATTGGCGATGGGTCCGGGCGGCAATCCGCGATTGCGATAAGTGTTGTACGGCGACTCGTGGCGCAGGTCTTTATACAGCACGCGCGTCTTCCAGTAGCCCATCCCGTACAGCACCGTCGCGTCAATCTGCAACGGCATGTTGATCCGCAGCCGATTGTAGATGACCGACGCCATGCGCGGGCGTTCGTCGTCGTGCAGTACCTCTTTCTCAATCATCGAGGCGATGGTGAGCAGTTCGTGCAGGCTCAAGCCGCGCTGCTCCATCGCCTGTCGGTACGGCAGGTAGACCTGCTGGCGCGTCGCGCGCAGCATCGTCCGAATCGCCCCCTCCGCGCCTGTGCCCGGCGGCAGGCGGTAGGTGCTGGGGAACAGATATCCCTCCAGATGCAGCGTTTCTGGCAGCGGCATGTCGATGTCCCGAAATCGCTGGGGCGTGCGGCACAGCGTTAGGAACTCCTCGCGGTCGGCAACCCCGCGCTCGTGCAGGCGTTCGGCGATTCGCGCCAGTGTCCAGCCTTCGGGGATGGTGACCCAGTTGCGCGTGAAGCGTTCATGCACGAGGATGTCGGCGATTTCGAACAGGCTCTGGTTGGGGCTGAACTCGTAGTCGCCCGCGGCGGCGGTCGGCTTGCCCCGCCAGCGCAGCAGCAGTGTGAGCAGACGCGGGTTGCGGATGAGCTGGCGCTGCTGGAGGCGTTGCGCGAGGGCGTCGGCGTGCATCGGTTCACGCAGGCGCACCAGCTGCGGCTGGAAGGCGCGGCTCACAGGGCGCGTCTGCACATACAACCATCCGCCTGCGCCAGCCGCCAGAAGCAGCAGCGTCGCGAGCAGCCCAAGCCACACCCAGCGCCTGCGCATGCTGTTAAACCTGTGTCGGACGCGCCCCGCCGCGCGCGCGGCGCAGCCCGTAGACAATCAGGCGCGGGAAACCCGTATACAGCGCGACGCCCGCCAGCGAGATGACCCAGAACACGGGGCTAATCGCGCCAAACAGCCCACGCCCTATCCACCAGTTGCGCAGCATAATCCCCAGCGTCACGCCCAGCGCCCACGCAACGGGCAGCGCCCACTTCGCGGGACGCGCACGATACACCCCCGTCACCAGCGCCGCCGCGTACCAGCCCAGCAAAAACGGCAACAGGTTGCGCTGCAGTCCGAACTCGTCCAGTGTGCCATGACTGCGCAGCCCAGTCAGCACAAACAGGCTCAGCGCCAGCGCATCGACTGCCATCCAGCCCCAACGCATAGCATGAGGATACCCACTACGGCGTCCTGCGGGGCGGGCGCGGCGGCTCCAGACGCGGGAAATAGACGCTGAAACATGTGCCCTTGCCGACCTCCGTGCGCACTTCGATATGCCCTCCCAGTTGTTGCACCGCGCCCTGCACCGCCGCCAGCCCCATGCCCGTTCCATGCCCCATCGACTTGGTCGTGTAGAACGGCTCGAAGATGTGCGGCAACACCTCAGGCGGGATGCCAGCGCCTGTATCTTCCACCTCCAGCAGCACATAGCGCCCGCTCGGAACGCTATGGGCGCGTGCACGACGCAGGGTTTTGTTGCTCAGGCGCAGGGTGATGGTCCCGCCGCCGGGCATCGCATCGCGCGCGTTCACCACCAGATTCAACACAATCTGCAACAGCAGGTTCGGGTCAGCAGAGACATGCCACAGATCCGGCGTCGGGTGCGTTCGAAGACGAATATTCTCAGGCAGCACGCGGCTCAGAATGTCTTTTGTGCCCTCCAGCCACTCGCTCAGGTTCATCGGGGCAGGCTGGATCACCTGTCGCCGCGCGTATGCCAGCAGCTGCTTGTTCAGGTCAGCCGCGCGCCGCCGCCGTCTGAATGCCTTCGAGATAGCGTTGTACCGTCTCGTCCTGCACGCGCCCGCGCGCCAGCTCCGCATACCCCATCACCGCGGTCAGCACATTATTGAAATCGTGCGCGATCCCGCCCGCCAGCCTGCCGATGCTCTCCAGCCGATAGGCGCGCTCCAGCTCCTGTTGCAGGCGACGCATCTCCGTGATGTCGGTCTGCACGCCCCAGAGACGGATTAGCTTCTCATTCGCAATCGCCCCTGTGATACTGTTCAAAAACACGCGTTCTGCACCGCCAGGCAGCTTCTCAACGGAGACCAGCCCCTCGATTCGATAGTTGTGTTCCACAAGTGTTCTGGTCAGTGTAAGAATCTGCTCGTCTGCGGCGTCCAGCAGCGCCGATAGCGAAGTACCCACAAGCGATTCTGGGGGTTCCAGACCGAACTTGCGCGCATAAGCACGATTACACTCTGCCAAGTACGCCCGCGCGAAGAGTTGCTCAACCTGCTGTTCCACAGGCAAGCGCATGTCGATAGGCTCGCGCAGATCCAGCCGCCAGATTGCCTCGTTCGCGTGTTCTACAAAGTGGCGATAGCGCGCTTCGCTCGCCTCCAGCGCGCGCTGCGTGCGTATCAATTCGGTTATATCGCGGAACACGCCCCATGTGCCATACAGGTAGCCGTCGCTGACAATTCCCTGATAACTGCAAAGATGGCAGATGTCTTTCCCACGCAAGTTTTCGGTACGAATCCAGTTGCTCAAACGATAGCCATCGAGGATAAAGCGACGAATCATCTCACGATTGAGCGGATTTTCTGGCGATACACGCTCGCGCATGAAGGTCCCGGTGAGTTCATCCGGACGATGCACGCCCCATTCATGGCAATATGCCAGATTGCACTCTGCCAGATAGCTGCGCTCAAAGATCAGGTCAATCTGCTCTTCCACAGGCAACTGCACAGGGATAGGCTCCGTCATCATATTGCGCCAGATGGCTTCGCTGGAGAGCTGAATAAACGCCTGATAGCGGCTGTGGCTGAGTTCCAGCTCCTGTTGCGCCCGCACACGGTCAGTAATGTCAAAACAGATGAGATGCACGACAGGGCGCTGGCGCAACCGAACCAGTGTGTAGTGCGCCTCGACGATGCGCACCTCGTTTGCGTGGACATTCTGTCTGGAGACACGCACCCCGTACTGGTTTTTCTCCACAAGCGCACGAAGATCGCGCTGCCAGCGCATCCCCTCGGCACAGATGCAATCGATATGTCCCTGCTGGATAATCTGTTCCCCGTAGAATCGGCGGGCAGCGGCGTTCGCTGCAAACACAGCGCCCGTCTCCAGGTCCAGAAGTAGCTGCGGGATTTCGCTCTCATGGAAGAGCTGAGCGCCCCACTCCTGCACCTCGAGCGTGTGTTCCAGCTCCGCGATGCGCCGCTTGAGCAGCTCATTCTCCGATTGCAGCCACTCCAGCTGGTGTCTTTCCATAAGACCCCTCTTAATATATTTTGGCAAACTCCGATCGATTCCTGCTAAGGGTTCGCCGGAGAAATCGTATTCAACAGGCGATTCTATAAAGAAAGCCACCTGTCAGGCAGGAATCGTGCAGGCGGGGGGCGAATCTTTCTTTACCCACAGGAGGGCGTTCTTATGCTGAAATTTGCGTCGGCTGATCAGCTGCTGGATATTTGCTATGAGCGCGATGCGTCCGACATTCACATCGTGCCGAATGAGCCTGCGACGCTGCGGCTGCATGGGCGACTGGTGCGTCTGGAAGAGTACGGCGAACTCAGTCCGTCCGACACGGAGCGATTATTCCGTGAGGTCGCGCCCCCGCGCGCGATTCACGAGCTGGAGCGCGTGCGCACTGCCGACTTCGGCTACACCCACTCCAAAGCGCGATTCCGCGTCGCCGCCTACTACGAAAAAGGCTCCATCGCGATTAACTTCCGCTTGATCCCCTACCGCCTGCGCAGCTTCGAGGAGATTGGGCTCCCCGAAACGGTCAAGCGGCTGCTGCACCTGCCGCGCGGGCTGGTGCTGGTCACGGGTCCCACGGGTTCTGGCAAGACCACCACGCTGGCGACGATGATTGACTACATCAACGCCAACCGTGAGACGCATATCGTGACGGTTGAGGACCCCATCGAGTATTTCCACAACGCGAAGAAGTCGGTCATCAGCCAGCGCGAGGTGGGCGTTGATGTGCCCAGCTTCGACGAGGGCGTCGTGCGCGCGATGCGTATGGACCCCGATGTAATCCTGGTGGGCGAGATGCGCGACCTCAAGACGATTCAAGCGGCGATTACCGCCGCCGAGACGGGACACCTGGTGTTCGCCACCGTCCACACCACGGGCGCGGCGCGCACGGTGGAGCGAATCGTCGATGTGTTCCCCCACGAACAACAGGAACAGATTCGCGTGCAGCTCAGCACGAACCTCGTCGCCATCATCTCGCAACTGCTGCTGCCTCGCGCCGACCGACCGGGGCGCGTCGCCGCGTTCGAGATTATGTATGTGACCCCCGCCATCGGGCACATGATTCGCGAACGCAAGATTCACAGCATCGAGTCGGCGATTCAGACCGGGCAACAGCTCGGTATGATTTCGCTGGACAACCACCTGATGTTCCTGTACCAGCACAAGCTGATCTCGCGCGAAGAGATGTACCGCGTGGCGCAGAACCCCGAAGACATCGCGGCGCGGTTGGGCGAGCAGCTGCCCGAAACGGCGATGGCGCGACAGGCAGTGTAGACCATGCGCTTCCGCAACCGGGTCGTCTGGATTACAGGCGCGTCGTCGGGCATCGGCGAGGCGCTGGCGTATGCGTTCCACCGTGAGGGGGCGCACCTGATTCTCACCGCTCGCCGCCGCGACCGACTCGAAGCCGTGCGCGACGCCTGCGCTGGACAGGGCAAAGTCCTGCTGCTGCCTTTCGACTTGACCGACATCGACTGCCATCCGACGATGGTCGGCGCGGCGATTGAACACTTCGGGCAGGTGGACATCCTCGTGAACAACGCAGGCGTCTCGCAACGCTCGCTCGTGCTGGAGACCGACTTCAGCGTTGACCGGCGCATTATGGAGATTAACTACTTCAGCGTCGTCTCGCTCACGAAGACGGTCTTGCCCTACATGATCGAGCGCGGCGGGGGGCAGATTGCGGTGGTGAGTAGCCTGCTGGGCAAGTTCAGCACGCCGCTGCGCTCGGCGTACTGCGCCTCCAAGCACGCGCTGCACGGCTACTTCGACGCGCTGCGGTCGGAGGTGTACGACAAAAACATCCGCATCACACTCATCTGCCCTGGATTTGTGCGCACAGAGGTCTCGATGCACGCGCTGCGCGGCGACGGACAGGCACACGGGCGCATGGACGACACGATTCAGAAGGGCATGCCCGCCGAAGTGTGCGCCCGCCATATCCTGAATGCGTTGCACCGGCGCAAAGAGGAGGTCTACATCGCCCGCTACGAGAAGATTGCCCTGTACCTGAAGCGGTTCGCGCCGGGGCTGTTCTCGAAGCTCATTCGTCGAGCGAAGGTGGCTTAAATGGGGCAGCGCCGGGAAGTGGGCGTTCCCGGCGCTGTGGGTGTAGGGCGCGTGCGTGGGAGGGATGAAAAGCTACTCGTGCGCCTGCTGGAGACGCTGGGCGAATCGACGCCCCGCTTCGTCGATTCGCGCCAGCGACTCACTGAGCGCGACCTGCGCCCCGCTTCGCAAGTCGCGCCCGGCAGGAGGAGGTACAGGCATGCGAAGTCGAACCACTCCCAATCCCCCATGCGCGGCTTCCTGTAACCTCTGTTCACGCGGCGTCATCCCAATCCTCACTGCCTTTAGACAGCTCCACGCGCTTGGCAGGTTCCGCAGAACCGTAATCCCAGTTGTCGCAATCGAGCCTGCGGCAATACAGCATTCGTTGAATCCGCCCATCCGCCATCTCTACATCCGCTATATCCGCAAAGCGGCAGCGGGTACATAGCTCAGGTTCCAGAAGGCGCACGACCTTCAATTCGCGCTTGGACATCATCCCGACCTCATCGTGTGATTTTTTCGGAAGGCGTTGCCCACCGAAGGCTATTATCGGCTATTGGACTGCAGGAATGCAGAGGGCGGTTCCGAATAATTTTACGTGTTTTGACCCTGCAAGGAGGTACGATTCGGACGATGAGCGTTCCAGAGATTCGGTTCGGCACAGAGGGCTGGCGCGGTGTGATTGCGGACGATTTCACGGTGGCGAATGTGCGGTTGGTGACGCACGCGCTGGCGCGTCATTTGAAGGAGGCACAGCCGCCGGGTGATGGCGTGCTGGTCGCGTATGATTGCCGCGCGCTGTCGGAGGTGTTTGCGCAGGCGGCGGCGCAGGTATTGGGCAGCTACGGGTTCCCTGTGTTCCTTGCGCCGCGCCCCGTGTCGTCGCCCGCTGCGGCGCACGCGGTCATCAAGCGCGGCATGCAGGGCGCAGTGATGTTCACCGCCAGCCACAACCCGCCCATCTTTCACGGCGTCAAGTTCAAGCCCCACTACGGCGGCGCGGCGCTGACCGACATCACGCAGAGTATCGAGCGCCAGCTCGGCGCGCTGCTGCCCGACTACGAACGCTACACCCAGCCCGTCAGCGACGCGCCCGAACCGCATACGCTGGATCCTGTGCCCGACTACCTCGAACATGTGCATCAGTTCATCCGCGTGGACGAGCTGTATGAGGCGCCCTATCGCGTGGTTACGGACGCTATGCACGGCTCAGGCGCAGGCTACCTCAAGGCGCTGATTGCCCGCCTGGGCATGGAAGTCCACGCCCTCCGCGAGGAGCGCAATCCCTACTTCGGCGGGGTGAACCCCGAACCGATTCCGCAGAACCTGCAGCCCTTGCTGCAGGCGGTCAAGCACCTCAAAGCGCACATCGGCATCGCCATCGACGGCGACGGCGACCGAATCGGCGCGGTGGACGAACACGGCAACTTCGTCGATAGCCATCGAATCTTCGCCATTACCCTGCGCCACCTGATTGAACGACGCGGCAAAACGGGCGCGGTGGTCAAAACCTTCTCCGTGAGCCAGATGATCGACGCCCTCTGCACGCACTACAACCTGCCGCTGAGCATCACCCCCATCGGCTTCAAGTTCATCGTGGAAAAGATGCTCGCGGGCGGGGTGCTGATGGGCGGCGAGGAGAGCGGCGGCATCGGCATTACGGACTACATGGTCGAGCGCGACGGCGTGATGATGGGCATGCTGCTGCTGGAAGCGATGGCGACCTCTGGCAAGACCCTCTCCGAGCTGGTCGATGAGGTGTTCGCGATTACGGGACCGTATCACTACCATCGAATCGACGCGCATTTCGAGCGCGAGCAGATGCCCGCCCTGCGCGAGCAGCTCAAAACGCTGGAGCTGACGCAGATTCTGAACACGCCCGTAGCGCGACGCGACACGCTGGACGGCATCAAGCACATTCTGGAGGACGGGAGCTGGGTGCTGATGCGGGCGTCGGGCACGGAGCCTGTGGTGCGCATCTACGCGGAGGCGCGCACGCCCGACGGGGCGCGCCACCTCGCGGAAGAGGGGCATTTCACGCTGAAACGGCTGATTGGGGCGTAATCCTTGTCTCTGTAAGGTTCCCCCCTCCCTGCAAGCGAGGGGAAACAAGACACGGTTCCCCCTGCGCGCAGGGGGGAACTTAATATGAAGTTTGAATCGCCAATTGGTATTAGAGACTGTCTAGGTTTTTCGCTTGAATCCAGACGGGTGAACCCGTTCCTACTACACGAAGCCACCCTGCGCTGGCTATAGCCGACGAAGGTCGGCTTGGTTGGGTAGGAACGGCTTCAGCCGTCGGGCGCAAACGCCCGATGATTCCCGACTTGCTTGTTTTCCTAGACAGTCTCTTATACCAAACTGCGGTTCATAGTTCGCAAAGCAGCGCTTTATGGAGTCCCTAAGCTCCCGCTTCCGCACTCCAAAGTAGCAAATCGCGGGCAACAGTGTGCCTCTGCAGGTAGGCGCGAGGCAATCAACGAACTCTGACTGCGCAAATGGTATTGTATATCGCCGCTCTCTGGATTCCCACAAATGCCCTAAAGATTTTTATCGCCCCTGCCGATAATTTTCACAGGTTCGCGCGCAGAACCAAACACCAACTGAAGGAGGACTGAACCGATGAGTCAAGTGTTCTTTGCTACAGGCGGTACGGAGCTGACACGCTCCTTTGATGCCACGACGCCCACGAACTGGTATGTCTCCACCGTACCCGACACCAATCGCACGGTGAACGAGTTCCAGACAGGCAACTGGAGCGCCGTATTCGTGTTCTGGGCGACCCCGACGGGACAAGTGGACAACTTCAACGCGCAGACCTTCGTGAACCAGATTACCTCGACGAACCCGCGTACCCCGTTCTTCCTGATTATTCCGAGCCAGTATGCGACCTATGCGACCCAGTGGCAGCGCGAAACGGGCGCATCGGGCTATGTTATCTGGAATCCGAACGCAACCCCGTCTGAGTTCATTACTCAGGTGCGCACCATTCTGAATCAGTTCAACATCGAAGCGGCGTAGCTTCCAGTCGCCTGTATCCCGACGCCCTCCCCTGCTGTGTAGTGGGGGAGGGCGTTTGCGTTATACGCCGATGACCGCCTGGCAGCGGGCGCACAGCTCAGTGTCGGCGTCGACGGTGGGCAGCACCAGCCAGCAACGGGCGCACTTCTGACCCGGCGCAGGGCGCACCTCCACCTGCAATGCGCCGTCGGCGGGAGCGACCTCTGCCTGCGAGACGCCAAACACACGCGCGAGCAGATTGTCGGGCGCGGGCGGCGTCGGGTACGCCCCCAGCACCCCATACAGTGGCTCAGGCGCACGCACCAGCACATACGCGCTCAGCGGGTTAGGGATGCGCTTCTCGTTTTTCGCCGCCTCCACCGCACGGTTGACCGCCTCGCGCACCTCCAGTATCTGCTCCCAGCGTTCCAGCAGCACGGCGTTGCGATACTCCTCGCGCACGGTTGGAAAGTCTGCCAGATGCACACTGACGGGCTTATCGGGCGCGGGCAGCCGCTGCCACACCTCCTCCGCCGTGTGCGGGATGATGGGCGCAAGCAGGCGCGTGAGCGCGCTGGCAAGCTCATAAAGCACCGTCTGCGCCCCGCGCCGCGCCGTCGACTCGCGCGCCTCCGCGTACAGGCGGTCTTTAATCACATCCAGATAAAACGCGCTCAGCTCCACATTGCAGAACCGCCGCGTCTCGTGATAGAAACGGTGATACTCGAACGATTCGTAGGCGTGCAGGGCGTAGCGCAGGTACTCCTGCAGGCGCGCGAGCATCCAGCGGTCTAACTCGTTCAGCTGCGCATGGGGCACGGCGTCGCGTGCGGGGTCGAAATCGGCGAGGTTGCCAATCATAAAGCGCAGCGTGTTGCGAATCTGGCGGTAGGCGTCGGCGACATACTTGAGAATCTCGTCCGAGAGGCGCACATCCTCGAAGTATTCGCACGAGGCGACCCACAGGCGCAACACATCCGCGCCCATCTTCTGGATGACCTCCAGCGGGCTGACCACATTGCCCTCGCTCTTGCTCATTTTGCGCCCTTCGCCGTCCAGCACGAAGCCGTGCGTCAGCACGGTGCGGTAGGGCGCGGCGTCGCGCGTGCCAATCGCAATCATCAGGCTGGAGTTGAACCATCCGCGATGCTGGTCGGAGCCTTCCAGATACAAATCGGCGGGCCAGCGCAGGTGCGGGCGCGTCTCCAGCACCAGGCGATGCGTGCTGCCCGAATCGAACCACACATCCAGCACATCGGTCTCTTTGCGGAAGCGCGTCGCGCCGCAGTGCGGGCAGGCAAACCCATCGGGCAGGAAGTAGTCGGCGGGGTGCGTGAACCACACATCGGAGCCTTCGCGCTCGATAATCGCCGCGACGCGCTCGATCAGATCGGGCTGCAGAATCGCCTCGTTGCACGCCTCGCAGTAAAACGCAGGGATGCCCACGCCCCACGCCCGCTGGCGGCTCAGCGTCCAGTCGGGGCGGTTCTGCACCATCGCTGTGATACGCGCCTCACCCTCTGCAGGGATCCAGCGCACGCCCCGAATCGCCTCCAGCGCACGCGCACGATGCCCCGCATGGTCGATGCTCATGAACCACTGCACGGTCGCGCGGAAAATCAGCGGCGTGTCGCACCGCCAGCAGTGCGGGTAGTTGTGGTGGTACGGTTCGTAGTGCAGCAGCGCGCCGACCGCTTTCAGCCGCTCGATGACTGCGCGGTTGCCGTCGGGCGCAATCGGCAGCCCGCGGAACTCGCCCGCCTCGTCGGTGAACACGCCCGCCGCGTCCACCGGGCACAGCACGGGCAGCCCGTACTTTTTGCCCGTCGCGAAGTCTTCCGCGCCGTGTCCGGGCGCAGTATGCACCACGCCCGTGCCGTCCTCCGCCGACACATAGTCCGCCAGCACCACGGGCGACTCGCGCTCGAAAATCGGATGGCGGGCGATCGCGCCTTCCAGCCGCGCGCCTGTCGTCGTCCCCAGCACTGTGTAGTCGCGGACGCCGACCACCTCCATCGTCGGCGCAACGAGCGGCTGCGCCAGCAGGTACACCGCGCCGTCCGCCCGCACATAGGCGTACTCCAACTCGGGATGCACCGCCAGCGCGAGATTGGCAGGAATCGTCCACGGGGTCGTCGTCCAGATGAGAATCTGCAGGTTGTCTGTCGCGGGCGCGTCGGCGGGCGGCTTGATTACGGGGAACGCCACATAAATCGAGTCGGAGGCCTTCGGCTCGTACTCCACCTCCGCGTCGGCGAGCGCGGTCTGGCAGGTGGGGCACCAGAGCGTCGGGCGCAATCCGCGATAGATGTAGCCGCGCGCGACCAGCTCACCGAACACGCGCACAATGCCCGCCTCGAAAGCGTAGTCCATCGTGAGGTAGGGGCGCTCCCATTCGCCGACCAGCCCCAGCCGCTCGAACTGTTCGCGCTGGATGTTTACGAATCGTTGTGCGTACTCGCGGCAGGCGCGGCGCAGGGTCGCCTTGTCAGGCTTCTCGCCCCGCGCCAGAAACTCCTTGCTCACAGCGTTCTCGATGGGCATCCCGTGATTGTCCCAGCCGGGCACATAGGGCGTGCGGTAGCCGCGCATGCAATACGAGCGCACCACGATGTCTTTGAGCGTCTTGTTCAGTGCGTGCCCAATGTGAATATCGCCGTTGGAGTAGGGCGGTCCGTCGTGCAGGATGAAATCGCCGTTGGGGGCGGGCTTGGCGAGCATCTTGCCGTACAGGTCGATCTCGCGCCAGAAGGCTTGCCAGCGAGGCTCCTGCTCAGGCAGGTTCGCCCGCATCGGAATGGTCTGTTCGTCCTTCGGTAGATGGAGTGTGTCCCGATAGTTGCGCGACATAGGCGGGCAGATTATACCTGACGCCCGCGCCGGTTCAGCGTGTGGGCGACCCATGCTGCCAGTGGCGGGATGAGCGTCTCCAGTTCCGCCTCCTGCGCCTCGGTGGGCTGTTGCAGGTAGGCGTCGATTCGCGCGCGCCACTCGTGAACTTCGTCTGGGGCGGCATACGGCGCGAGGTGTTCCAGCAGCAGGGCGTGCGCGCCGCGCCGTTGCATCGCCTCCAGCGCGTCGAGCATCTGGCGGTGGCTGCCGCCCTCCCAGATGGGCAGCACCATCGCCTCGCGCAGCAGGCGTTCGACGCCGTATTCCGCCAGCACGCCCGCGCCGCCGTGAACCTCCATACACCATTTCGCCGCTTGCGCCGCCTGCTCCGCCGTCCAGTATTTGGCGAGGTGCGTGAGCAGGCGGAACAGGTGATAGCGCGGGCTGTAGGGCGGGGTCTGCGCCCACACCTCTGCGAGCAGGCGCGCTGACTCCCACGCGAGGGCGAACGCGCCATCCAGCGTGTCGCGCCAGCGGTGGAGCTGCGTGCGCATCAGGGGCTGCTCGCTCAGCGGCTTGCCGAACACGATGCGCCGCTGCGCGAACGCGGTCGCCTCGTCCAGCGCGCGCTGAATCAGGGCGGCGCTGCCGATGCTGTTGGCGACGCGCGAGATGTTCAACACCTCCAGAATCAGGTACACGCCCGCCTCCACGCTGCCCAGCAGGTAGGCGACGCTCTCATGAAAGTCCACCTCGCCCGTGACGACGGCGCGCGTGCCGATTTTGTCCTTGATGCGGCGGATGGTGTAGTTCAGGCTGCCGTCCTCGCGAAAGCGCGGTACAAAGAACAGCGCCAGCCCGCGCACACCGTCTGGTGCGCCCTGCGGACGCGCGGCGACCACCGCCAGCTCCGCGTTCACATTGCTGCAGAAATACTTCGCGCCCGTGAGCCGATAGGCGTCGCCGTCGGGCACGGCGACCGTCTGCACATGCGCGCCCAGGTCCGACCCGCCGCCCACCTCGGTCATCCAAGTCGCGCCCTGCCACGCCGCGCCGTCCCGACGCGCCATCAGCGGCAGATAGCGCTCCTTCAAAACGGGCGAACCGTACTTCGCAAGCGGCACAGCCGTCGAGAGGCTCACCGTGTGCGGGCAATAGAGTCCTGCATCGTAGTACGCCGTCAGATACCCCAGCGCGAAGCTGCCTGCCCAATCCCCCTGCTCAATCACGCGCCACACAACGCCGTGCCTGTAGCCCTCCTGCACCAGCGCACTGTAGCCTGCAGGCAGGATGATTTCGTCCACACGCGCGCCGTGTCGGTCGTGCTGGCGCAGGGTCGGCGTGCCCCAGCGGTCGATGGTCTCCGAGAGCGCGCGTCCCGTTGTCTCCCACCACTGCTGGTATTCCGCCAGCGCGTCTTCGCACGGCGGCGTGCCCAAGCGTTGCTGCAAATAGGCAAGCGGCGTCATAGCAGGAGTGTACCTGCTTCAGGGCATGCGGCGGCGATCCCAACCGAGTCTGCCCTTCAGTGCCTGTCAGTACGGGTGTACGGACAAACTCGCCGCTACACGCCCGCCTCTGCCAGCTCCCGCTGCAAGTAGCGTTCGCGCTGTTCCTGCGGCAGAGTGCGCCAGATTAAGAACTGCTTGCGCAAAATGTTCAGGAACCGCCGATTGACCCGCTTCCAGTTGGCGATGTCGCCGCTCAGGCGCGTGAGGGTCAGCTGGATGTCGTACACGCCCGCATAGTCGGTCGGGAGTATCTCGATGCACACATGCTGGCTCACGCCCAGGTCGAACGGCGCAATCCATGCGTCGCACTCCACGCGATAGCCCACGCCGTGCGCGGCGGTGAAGGTCTCGGTCTTGACCCCCTGCGTGATGAACTCACCGACGGAATGCTCTTCGTAGGCATGGAACCACTCGGCGATGAAGCCCGACAGCCCCTGCGCCTGCACGCTGGTTACGGAGAACGGCAGCGGGATGCGCCACAGGTCGCCCTCAGGTTCAGGCAGCCGCCAGGTACGCTCTTCGGCGGGGGTCGCCACCTCCGACGCCTTGCGCGCGGGGTAAATCGTTGACAGCAGCACCACCGCCACGACCACCACCGTCGAGAAGACCGCCGACATCGACGAGAAGTTCAGATACAGCTGCGGGAACCAGCCCGTGACGACGATAATCTTGGCGACCAGCTGCGCCACGAAGTAGCCCGCGACCGACCCCAGCACAGCGTACACCAGCGACTCGGCGAAAAAGAGCATCGCCACATGGTTGGGCGCCAGTCCAATCGCGCTGAAGATGCCTATCTCGCGCACGCGCTCATAGACTGACCCCAGCATGGTGTTCAGCACAATCAGCGCGGCGATGATGATGGGCAGAATCACATACTCCAGCCCCTGCCCGCTGGCTGCCTGAATGGTACTATAGCGCACGGTGCGGTCGCCCAGCCCTGCGTAGAGGTTCAGCCCCAGGCGCGGCATCAGCTCGCTGCGCAGGATTCGCAGCGCCTCCTCCTGCGTGGCGAACTCCAGCGCGAGCGAGTAGATGTTCCCACCGAGATTGATGACCGTCTCGTAGGGCATAATCACCACGCTGTCTGGTTCCAGATGCACATACTCGCGGAAGCCGCCCTGCCCGCCCTGTCGCCCCTGCGACTGCAGGCGTTGCATCAGGATGAAGTCCACAGGGGTCAGCGGCTCGGTATCGAGGTCGGTGATTTGCTTGAAGGCGAGGTTGTCCCACACGCCGACGACGGTGTAGTCGACGCCTGCGAACTGCACGCGGGCGCGTCCGACCTCTTCAGGGCGGACGCCGAGCGCGTCGGCGGCGTTCTGGGGCAGGATAATCGCGTTGCGCTCGCCGGGCAGCAGCCACCTGCCGGCGACCAGCGCTTCCTGCGGGCGGGTCACCTTCGCTTCAGCGGGGGTCATGCCGATGATGGCGCGCGCGCTGAAGCGTCTATCGGCGCGTTGCAGGGTGATGAACGCCTGCTCGCCTATCTGCGTACCAAAAAACCACGCGCGCGGGGCAACGGCGCGCTCCCTGCCGAACTCGTCGTTCATCAGCCGATACGCCGACTCGCGCAGAGGCTGCCAGTCCACTGTGCGCATCATAATGCCGTTGTAGCGCGGCGCGCCGGGCGCGGGCGCCTCATTGAAGCGCAACACATTCACGATGGAGGTGAACGACAGCACGATGAAAGTCACCAGCACCAGCGAGAGGCTGGTGAGGAAAGTACGCAGGGGGCGTCGGCGCATGTTCGACACGCCGAGATTGAACGCCGCCGCCGCGACGCTCATGCGCCCCACATCCGCCGAATGCGCCCCGACCACCTGCTTCTGCAGACGCTTGAGCTGCTCCTCGAACTTGCCCGCGATGAACACGCCCACAATCACCGACAGCGCGCCCATCGTGAAGGCGATGAACACAATCACGGGGTTGCCCGTGATGTCGAAGGCGGGATGAATGTAGCGGAACAGCAGGAACACCGCGACGAAAATCAGCGAGGCGTACATCAGCTGGCTCTTGAGGTTGGGTGCGCCGAACAGCAGCCGCTCCAGGAAGTAGGCGAAGGGCATCAGCAGCGCGAGGTAGAAAATCACGCCGTTGACCACATCGTTGGCGGTCGCCTTCACATCGGGGTAGGCGCGCGCCGAGTAGCCCCACGACATGCGGGCGTACACATCGAGCGCGGCGTAGTCTTTGTTCTGCAGCGCCTGCCGCGCTTTCTCCAGCGAGTCTTTCGCCAGCGCGTGCAGTTCGTTCACGCCAGGGTTCACGATGCGGTGCTTGGCGAGCGTGCGGATGCGCGAGTCGTTGAGGGTGAACATATCCTCGGCGACGCGCAGCGCGGTATAGGCAATCGCGCCGCCGCGGGCAATCAGGTCGCGCTCGGTGAGCGTTTTCGGGTCAAAAGTCGGCACAGTGAAGCCCTGCGCCTCGCGCGGGTCGCCCCCCACCAGGTAGCCCGTGCCTTCGGGATTGTCGGGCGTGGCGTTCAGCAGCAGCATGCGATCCGCGCCCGGTCCCGCGCCCATCTTGATTTTGAGGCGCGCGCCCGGCTGCGAGAAGATGACCGCCACATCCTCCACATAGCTCACCATCGGCACATCTTTGGGCGTGGTAATCATCCCGTACATGCGGGGCGTGGCGTTCGTGTCTCCGTCGTACAGCTCCAGTGTGGTCAGCGGCGCAAGCGTCTGCGGGTCAATCAAATCGTACAGCGCGGTCGCCACACAGCGGAACACGATAATCGGCGTCTCCTTCTCGCCGACGGTCATCAGGATGTTGATGGGATAGTTTTGCGCGCCCTGAATGCCCTGATCGGGCGCGTACTCAATTGCGCCTGTGTCGGGGCTGAGTTTATAGGCGTTGATTTCGAACTCGCGGCGGAAGTTGTAGGCGGTAATCGGCGGGATGCCCACGAAGTTGAAGCGCGCCTGCTCACGCGGCACGGGACTGCTGTCGTCCACCATCTGGAACATATTGCCCCGCACGCCCATCAGGTTCTTCATCCAGTGGCGCACCACCACGATGGAGCCGTTCACGGGCGTGTTGGGGTAGAAGCTGCGATTGGGGTCGAACAGGTACACATTCCCGTAGAGGCGTCCGAAGCCGCCCTGCAGGCGGATGCGCTGCCACTCGGAGGGCTTTTCGATGGGGAAGCGCAGCGCGAAGTCGCCCCGCTGATTGGGATCGTTGAACACATGATCCAACTGGCAGGCAATCACGCGCGTTTGTATGGCGAGGTTGGCGAGGTTGCAGTTTTCGAAGGCGTCAAACGGCGTGTCCACCAGCGGGCGGGAGTCTTCGATGGTGGCGAACGCGACGCCCCAGGCGCCCGCGAGCGTCGCCGCTTCCGCGTCGAAAGCGGGCTTGCCCGGAATGTAGGTGCGCCAGTAGCGTCCCTGCACGGCGTTGATGCCGTCGACGAAGAGTTTGTCGGGCGTGGCGCCCAGCACGGGCGCAATCCGCTCGGCGTGTTCGCGCATCACGCGCCCAATGTCGGTGAAAAAGCGCTGGATATCCTCGCGCATGTCGTAGAACCAGCCTTTGTAGAACACGCCGACGCCTGTGGAGCGCGTCGCCAGGTCCAGCCCCACGAACAGGTAGATGTCCTGTTTAGCGGGGGGGCGTCCGCCGAGCGATTCGAACACATTCGGGCGGCTCCAGTCGGGCAGGCGCGCCTCGATGAACTGGCGCACGCCCTCCAGCGCTTGAAAGTGCCCGCTGAGCGCGACGAACATCACGCTGCGCTTGGGCGGGTACAGCTTGAACAGGCGCGCCAGCTCCAGCAGGCTGGCAATCCCCGCCGCGCTGTCCGCGCCGGGCGCCAGCGAGGGCACGATGGAGATCGAATCGTAGTACGCCGTGACGACGATCCACTGGTCTTTGAGCGCGGGGTCGCTGCCCGGAATCACGCCGACGATATTGTAGCCCTCGCGCACCTGCCAGGGCATGCGGCAGGTGAGTTTCGCCTGCAGGTCGGGCTGGGTTTCAGCAAGCGCAATCAACTTCGCGGCGTGCTGGCGGGGCAGCCAGAAGCGCGGCACATCGAGCGGAATACCGATGAACTTCGCCTCTGCCTCGCCCCGATCGGTCGATTCGGGTTCGAGGAACACAATCGCGCGTGCGCCCAGTCGCGCGGCGTTGAGCCAGTTGTTGCCGCTGTTGAAGTCCATCAGCACGATGCTGCCTTCCACAGGCTTGCCGCGAAACTGCTGGAGCTGTCCATCACGCACATAAATCAGGCTGCCCTGAACACCCTCTGGCGGCAGCTGAGAGGTGCGCGCCTGATTGGGCCAGAGCGGGTAGACGCGAATCCGTTGCCCGTTCAAGTGCAGGTGCGCCTCTCCGTCGACGGGAACAGTGATGGGGAACGCCTCACGGCGCACCTCCTGCAGTCCGGAGGCGCGGAACTGCTGCTCGATGTAGTCCGCGGCGCGGGTTGCGCCCGGGTAGCCTGCCACGCGCGAGCCTTGCGCTGCCATCCAGCGCACCGTCTGCGCCAGACGCGCCTCCGAGATGGCGCCCGTTAACTGGCGGTAGCGCGCCTGCACCTTCTCCACATCCAGTTTCTGCTGCCCAAACGCGAAGGCGCACACGCTCAGCAGCACACCAAACCAAACCCAGCCGCGCATCATCACAGCCACAGGTTCGCGCCCGTGCGAGAAACTCCTGCTGTGGGGCGGGCTGGGTGCGCGAGCCGTGAGAGTCAGCGGGTGGGCGCAGAGGTTTCCTGTACGCCCACCCTGCGTTTTTACTGCGGGCTGACGCGCTCGCTTGGGATTGGAAGGGGCGTTTCAGGGTGGATGGCGCGCTCCTTCGGTTGTCCGTAGAGTTCGGGATGCAGGTATTTACCCTGATGCTCGCGCGGTTTCTCGCGCTCGGTCTGAAAGCCGCGCCGTTGCACATACGGGTCGTTGCGGATGGCTTCCACGCGCCACGAGACGCGCCTGCCCGGCGCGCCGCCCGCAATCTTGAAGCGGTTGCCCTGAATCTCGAAAGCCACATGCAGGTTGGGCATCGGCGCGCCGAGCGGAGTCAGCGTGTAGCGTGGGTCGCGATTGATGGCTTCGAAGTAATCGGGCAACTGCACCCACGCCTCGCCGCGCGCGTCCAGAGTCGCAACGCCACTGTAGGCGTTCAGCGGCTCAGGCGCTTCAGTGCAGTAGTGGTAGAGGTAGTGCGTTTCGGGGCGCAGGGGGTGATCGATACGGAACGATTTGAGTCCACTCGCGCCCATATCGCCCTGCGAGTAGACTCCGAAACCATCAGGACTGCTGACTGCGCCGTAGACGCCATAGGTGGTTCCTGAAGTGGCAGCGGCAAACCCACTGACGCCGATTCCCGAGACGCTTTCCGTGCGTCCCAGTACGCCGTAGTTGAGTCCTGTGGTCGCCAGAGCATGCCCGAAGACGCCGCGTCCGTTGATGCTGGACGCCTGCCCGTAGACGCCCTGATTGAACCCCGTTTGTGCGGTAATGACCCCGAATACTCCGGCTCCTTGTGAGCTGCGCGCCTCGCCATAGACGCCGTAGCAGAATCCCGTTGAGCTAACGCTTAGCCCACCGACGCCGCGCCCGGAACTGCTGTTGTTTTGTCCAAACACGCCGTAAGTCAGTCCCGTGCCCGACGGCGCGAACCCCAACACGCCAAACCCTGAGTTGCTCCACACTTCGCCCCAGACGCCTACGGAGAACCCACTCATCGCGCTGTGAAGACCGTAGATTGAACGGTCGCCCGTAGCATTTTGAACCATGAACCGATAGGCGGGGGTTGCTGTTCCAATCCCTACATTCCCGCTATTGTAAAAAATGTTGCTGCCGCTAACGCTCCACTGGGCAAAAGCCAGTGGCGCGACGCCGAGCGCCAGCGCTATGCCCATTCCAAATTTCATCTGTTGACTCATTGTTCCCTCCATACACCTGTGGGAATTGTCGGCATGGAACATGGGTTTCGACAGGGTGGTGGCAGGAAGCGTCTCCGCTGCGGCGAACGCTTCGTTAGCGATGGCGCGTGATGCGGATGTAATCGTTGTTGGCGCGGGTGTAGCGGGGTTGGTCGCCGCGCGACGCCTGCAAGCTGCGGGGCTTGCGCCACTGGTGCTGGAGGCGCGCGAACGGGTTGGTGGTCGCCTGCTGCGCCACGCGCTGAGCGACGCGGTGATTATCGATTTGGGTGGGCAGTGGCTGGGACCGACGCAGACACGCGCCTACGCGCTCGCGGAAGAGCTGGGACTGGCGCTGTTTCCCACCCATACTGAGGGCGAGAGCCTTGCGTGGCTGGGAGGACGCCTGCAACGCTATTCGGGACCCGTGCCCCGCCTGGGGCTGTTGCCGCTGTTCGATTTCGGCAACGCCGTCGCGACGCTGGATCGCATGGCGAAAACCGTGCCGTTGGAATCGCCCTGGTGCGCGCCGAACGCCGCCGCATGGGACTCCGAGACGCTTGCCAGCTGGACGCAGCGCCATCTGCGCACACGGCTGGGACGCTGGGGGATACGGTTGTTTTCGGAGGCAGTGTTCGCCGCCGAGCCGAGCGAGTTTTCGCTGTTGCACGCGCTGTTTTATATCCATTCTGGGGGCGGGTTCGAATCGCTGACCAATACGCGCGGCGGCGCGCAGCAGGATCGGTTCGTGGCGGGCGCGCAGAGCCTCGCGCTCCAGTTAGCGGCGCAGTTGGGCGAGCGGGTCAAGTTGGGTGAGCCTGTGGTTCGAATCGAGCAATCATCGGCGGGCGTGCGCGTCGTAGGGCGATCGGGCGCGGTCTACGCCGCACGCGCCGTGATTGTCGCCATCCCACCAACGCTGGCAGGGCGAATCGAGTACGACCCACCGCTGCCCGCCGTGCGCGACCAGCTCACCCAAAGACTGCCCAACGGCGCGGTCATCAAATGCTTCGCCGTGTACGACCGCCCCTTCTGGCGCGAGCAGGGGCTGAGCGGGTTTGCTGTGGGCGACTGCGAGCCAGTGCATCTGGTGTTTGACAACTCGCCCCCGGACGCCTCGTGCGGGATTTTGCTGGGGTTTATCGAGGGCGCGTCGGCACGGCAGATGAGCGCGGTGGACGCCGAGACGCGCCGCGCCGCCGTTCTGGAGTGCTTCGCACAGCTCTTCGGGGCGCGCGCACGCCAGCCCGACGCCTACATCGACCACGACTGGAGCGCGGAGGTCTGGTCGCGTGGGTGCTACGGGGCGCACTTCCCGCCGGGTGTGTGGACACAGTTCGGGCGCGCCCTGCGCGAACCCATCGGACGCATCTTCTGGGCAGGTACGGAGACCGCCACACGCTGGATGGGGTATATTGACGGCGCGATTGAATCGGGTGAACGCGCCGCACAGGAGGTTCTTTCACGGCTATGAGGCTGCTCTATCTGGATTGTATCGGCGGGATTGCGGGCGATATGATGCTCGCCGCGCTGATGGAGGCAGGCGTTCCCGAAGCAGAGCTGGTAGACGCCCTGCGCACACTTCCCCTGCAGGGCTGGCAGTGGCGCAGTGAGCGCGTGGAGATAGAAGCCATCTTCGCGCGACGGGTTTTCCTCACGCACAACGAAGACCAGCCCCACCGCCACCTGAGCGATGTGCTGGAGATTATCGAGCAAGGTGACCTCTCCCAGCGCGTGAAGCGAGACGCCCGCGCGGTATTCACGCGCCTTGCGGAAGCGGAAGCGGCGGTGCATGGCACGACGCCCGATCGCGTGCATTTCCATGAAGTGGGCGCAGTGGACGCGATTCTGGACATCGTGGGCGCGTGCTGGGGACTGGAGCGGCTGGGGGTAGAGCGCGTGGTCTGCTCCGCGCTGCCGATGGGGCGCGGGTTCGTGCAGGCGGCGCACGGCATACTGCCCCTGCCTGCACCTGCGGTAGTGGAACTGCTGCGTGGCGTCCCAACCTATGGCGTCCCGATTCAGGGCGAGACCGTCACGCCCACGGGCGCGGCGCTGACAGTCGCGCTCAGCCATCGATTCGGCGACCAGCCGCCGATGCGCTGGGAAAGCGTCGGCTACGGCGCAGGACACGCCGACCGCCCCCTGCCCAACCTGCTGCGCGTCTTCGTGGGAGAGTCTGCCGACGCGATGCAAACGCCTGCAGGCGACTGGGAAAGCATCGTGCAGATCGAGACGCACCTCGACGACGCTACACCGCAACAGCTGGGGTTCGTGATGGAACGCGCGCTGGCGATGGGCGCACTCGATGTGTTTTTCACCCCAATCCAGATGAAAAAGAACCGTCCGGGTGCGCTAATCACGCTGCTGGCGTCGCCTGAACACGCGGACGCGCTGATGCGGCTGCTACTGGAAGAGACGCCGACGCTGGGCGTGCGCTACAGCCTGATGAATCGCCGATGCCTGCAGCGCGAGGTGCGCACGGTACAGACCGAGTACGGCGCGGTGCGCGTGAAACGGGCGCTGGACGGCACGCGCGTGCTACACATGGCGCCTGAGTACGAGGACTGCGCCCAGTTAGCCCAACGCATGAACGCGCCGCTGCATGCCATCATGCAAGCGGCGCTTCAGAAAGCCAGAGAATCGGGCGATTAGAGCCGCTGGAGGAGCTGCAGCACCGTCTGCGGCGTCGAGTTCGCCTGCGCCAGCACCGACATCCCCGACTGCATCAGGATTTGTTGCTTGGTGAAGTTCGAGATTTCCAGCGCGAAATCGGCGTCGCGGATGCTCGACTCGCTCGCCATCACATTCTCTTTGGCGACATTGAGCGAGCGAATGTTGCTCTCCAGCACATAGCGCTGGAACGCGCCCATATCGCCGCGCATCTTGGAGATTTCGTTGATTGCCGCGTCGATAATACGCAGCGCGTTGTCGGTCGAGTTCGGCTGGGTAATGTCGATGGTCGCGAGGTTTTGCCCCGAAACAACTGTTGTGCCGAGTTTGGATGCGTTTACATCCATCAGGGAGAACCGAACGAACTGCCCCGCGTTCGCGCCGACCTGGAACTGAAGCAGCCCTGCTGTGACGGTAGCGACTTGCGCAGCGGCGAGCGCGTCGTCGTTGCCTGCTTCTGTGAGCATAATCACATTGCCATAGTTGTCGCGCAAGCGCAGCCCGGAGTCGCCCGTCGCCTGCCCGCCCGTGAAGGTGACGGTCTGGATGCCGTTGACGGTGTTGGCAATTACTGTGGCGACTGCGTTCGTACCTGTAGCCGATTGCGTTCCAGCCGCGCTCAGGATAATCCCCGCGGTATCGTTCAGGTTGATTGAAAATTGGGATCCGTACTCGCGGTGGCGCAGTTCGATCTGTCGGGTGCTGTCGTTGTATTGAGCAAGGACGCCCGTGATATGGCTGACGGCGTTGATTTTGTCGATGAAGCTGCCCACCGTTTCGTTGGCGTTGGCGGTAATCGTGTAGCCGTTAATCACGACATTGCCCGCAGGCGCGCCCATCAGGCTCGCCAGAGTCGTGCCAGCGGCGAAGGTACGTGTGCCGATAATCGTTGCTCGTGTCGCCTCGGTGGTCACCTGAAGTGTGACGGCGCCGCTGCTGGTGGGGAAGTTGTTGAACAAGCCGCCGATAAAGATCCCCGAAATGCGCGTTGGATTGGTGACCGCCGCACTGATGCCCGAAGTGCCGTCAAGCAACTGCTTTGTACCGAACGAGGTCTGTTGGGCGATGCGGTTGATGCTGTCAATCAGGGCGCGGATTTGAGTCTGGTCTGCCTGGAGCGCCGCATAGTCGTTAACGCCCGTGTTGGCGGCGTGCAACACCAGCTGGCGCATCGTACGCAGGGCGTTATGCACTTCATCCAGCGCGGCTTCGGCGGTTTTGATCATGTTGACCGCGTCCTGGGCGTTGTTGACCGCTTGCTGCAGCCCTGTGATTTGGGAGCGCAGGTTCTCCGAGATGATTAGCCCTGCTGGGTCATCGGCGGCGCGATTCACCCGCAGCCCCGATGCCAGACGCTCAATCGTGCGCCCCATCATATCTGATGTGAGCCCCACATTCCGCAGCGCATTCTGCGACTGGATGTTCGTGTTAATCCTCAGACTCATTCCGTTGACCCCCTTGCGGGCGATTCATCCGCAAATTTGCTGTGGCTATTATCGGCAGGGCGTTGGGGCTTCTTTAGGGGGATATGCTATAATAGGGCAGGAGGCATAAATCATGGCAGCTGATGTGGAAGTGCGCCGTATGGTGCTACGCGAGATTGGGAAGCGTCATATCGACACCTCGCGACTCGATGTGCAGGTGTTTCATGGCGTGGTGTATCTGCGCGGCACGGTAAGCGGGATGCGTGGGCATGATGTGGATCTCAAAGCCGAGATGGAGATTATCCGTCGGGTCTTGCGTCAGCGTCCGGGCGTGCGCGATGTGGTGATTGACCTGATTTTCCGCTGAGTGTGTGGCGGGCGGTTCGTGCGTGGCTGTATCCATCGCGGTGCGTGGCGTGCGGGCGGTTCCATCAGCAGCCGCTGTGTGTGCGGTGTGCCGCGCTTGTTGCGCCGATACGCCCACCCGCGTGCCAGCGCTGTGGCGCGCCGCGGCGCACTCTGGGGGAGTGTCGGCGGTGCGTGGGGCATGTTTTTGCGTTTGATGCGGCGGTATGCGCCGCCGTGTACGACTCTGCCGTTCGTCGCGCGATTGTGAACCTGAAGTTTCGTCGCTGGCGGCGCGCGGCGCAGCCGTTAGCCGAGCTGCTCTGGCAGGCGCTGCGCGCGCCTGAGCGCGCGGCGTGGCAGTCCGCCGATGCGCTTGTACCCGTGCCCATCCACCCGATGCGGCGGGCGATGCGGGGGTTCAATCAGACGGAGCAGATTGCCCACCATCTCAGCGCCCTGTCAGGCGTCCCCGTGCAGGCAGACTGGCTCCGCAGGGGACTCTATCGTCGCCCGCAGGTAGGGCTGGGGCAAGCCGAACGCATGCAGAATGTGCGCGAGGCGTTCGAGGTGGCGCATCCCGAATGCGTGCGTGGGCGCGTGCTGTGGCTGCTGGACGATGTGTTCACCACGGGCAGCACGCTCGACGCCTGTGCGCGCGCCCTCAAGGAGGCGGGCGCGTTGCGCATCGTTGCGCTCGCCGTCGCCCGCGACCTGCGCGAGGAAGACGCGGCTCTGTAAATAAATCTCGTCGGACGCCTCGTAGACGCGCTCGCCAATCTGCAATTGCACGGTGATCGTATGGAACCCTTCGTCGTTCGGCAGTTCACAGACAAGCCACTCGGCAGGCGCGCCCCACGCGCTCCAGTCGCCGTTGTTTACACGATAGCGCATCGAGTGCGCCGCGCGCGCCCCATGCACATAGACCTCAACCGCAGGGAGGTCGGTTGCGAAGGCGTCGAGATTAATGACGATTGGGTACACCGCGCGCCGTGCGCCCAGCAGTTGCGCCCACACCGTTCGGTAGCGTACCGCGCCTGCCATGAAACCAACGCCCAGCTCGCGGTACTCAGGCGTCAACAGGTTCGCGCGGTGGCTGGGACTGTTCAGCCATGCCTGCAGCGCGCGCTCCCAGCTGGGCTGTCCCGCCGCCAGGTTCTCGCCGAGCCGATGATAGAAGTAGCCCGCTTCGCTGGCGCGGTAGTCGGCGCGGCGTCCGTATTCGTCCGCGTGTGTAATCACCCCTGTCTGCGCCAGAGTTTCTGCGTGCGCTTGCGCCGCCGCGCACAGTTGCGTGTTGAGCTTAAGGGGTGGGAGATTGTGCTGAAGCCTGAGCAGGTTGACCTGTACGGCGTAGTCGTGCGCCGTCGCGAGCCATTCGCGCGTTTCGGCGTGCGCCTTCCCCAGCGCCACAAGTAGCCCTATCGTCCCTAACAGGCGTCGTGCTTCCATGCCGTCCACCGAAGGGGATTATCGGCGGTCGGCAGCCTTTTCTCACCTCGTAGAGATCGGGGGCTTACAATCGTTCCAGCTGGCACCACTCGCGAAGCACCTGCTCGGCGCCGTGTGCCTGTACCTGCTGACGCAGGGCTACGGATTCAGGGTCGCTGGGGTCGTAGTACGCCAGCGCCGCCAGAATCGCTTTGCGGAACGGGGTCGGATCCTCGCCCTGTTCCACAAGTAGGCGATACGCGCCCACGAGTCGGTCGTCGGGGCGGAGCTTGCGCAACGGCTCGCGCGCCACACGGGCAATCGGGTCGTCCAGGTGAGGGTCCTGAATCCGCGCGAGGATGTCCTGCACCGTCTCGTAATGCTCCTCTGGGTCGAAGGGATGCGCCTTGAGAAACGCCTGCGCGAGCGATTTGGCGCCCCGTACAAACAGGGCGTGGATTTCAGCGTCCTGAAGCGCGTGTTGAATCGTGTGGTAGCCGCGTTGCGCGCCCAGGTAAGCAATCAGCGCGTGCAAGCCGTTGTGCAGGTAAAGCTTGCGCTGCATGTAAATTTCGAAGGGGCGGACGGGTTGTAATCCGACGATAGGCGGCGGCTCGCCAATCAGCGCGTCCGCGTCTACCGGGAGCTTGCTGTAGCGGTCCACGCGCACGCCGGGAGGATCGCCGGGCAGTTCCGCAACTGCCTGACGCCCGATGATGCATCGTACCAGCCCTAGCTGCTCCAGCAGGTGGTGTTCCTCGGACGCGAGCGTCTGCAGAAGCGCGTCGCGCACGAGGGTGTGCGCGTTTATGGCGTTCTCGCCTAACAGGAGGTTGAGGGGGGTGGGATTTTCAATGGCGCGGCGGCGTAAGCCTGCGGCGATGAGGGGCGCCAGCTGGGGCAGTGCATGGACACCCACAGCGGTGGACGAGACATCGGCGTGCGCGAATGCTGCAGCAACGGCTT
Source organism: Armatimonadota bacterium (assembly GCA_037442365.1). Taxonomy (GTDB): domain Bacteria; phylum Armatimonadota; class Fimbriimonadia; order Fimbriimonadales; family GBS-DC; genus GBS-DC. The sequence continues at coordinate 105,128 of JBBIQK010000002.1, forward strand.
CTATATCGTAGGCGTCTATTGCGGACACAGGAGCAATCCGCTCGCGCTCGCCGTCGGTCCACTCAATCCAGCAGCTATGATGACGATTGAGGCTTTCGACTAACTCGCGGCGCGCCTCGACGAAGATAGTCTCGAAGCCGGAGTGGGCATAGAGGTGCGCCAGGAATCCGCGCCCAATCTTGCCCGCTCCGAGCTGCAGCGCCTGCAACGCAACACCCCTTAGTTGTCGCCCACAGCGCCGAAGTTGAACAGCACAATCAGCAGGTCGGCGTCATCCACCACGCCGTCGCCGTTGAGGTCTGCCTCTGGCGCATTCGCGCCGAAGTTGAACAGCACAATCAGCAGGTCGGCGTCGTCAATCACATTATCGCCGTTGAGGTCGCCATTGATGAGGTTGAACACCAGTCCCGACACATCACTATTGAGCGAGACGCCGCGCACGATGCGCGTGAGGCTGGTGGGCGCACGCACAGCAATATCCACCGAGCCGCTCATGAGGGAAGTGTAGGTGCTGAAATCGCCTGTGTTGTTCGTATTGAAGGTGCGCTGATACTGCAGGTTGCCTGTGCCCGCCTGATAAATCTCCATCTCGAACGGCACGAGGCTCAGGTTCGCACGGTCAAACACCACCCGTCCTGAAATGAGGCGTCGCACAGGCGTGTAGTCGGTAATCAGCACATCGTACCAGCCGCCTGCACGTCCCCCAGAATAGCTGAATCCCTCGACGCGGATGTAGTAGATGCCCGCGGGCAGGCTGCCCAGCGCCACACGCGAGGTGTAGGGATTGAACGAATCGTGGGGGTCGTCGTCGTTGGTTATCAGCGGGTTGAACGCCGAGTCGTAGACGGTGATGATGGTATCGGTCGCGCCAATCGTGCGCACGTTCAGGCTTCCTGCCCCAATCTCAATTCGGTAGTGATCCAGGTCGTTCTGGCGATAGCGTAGGAAGGCTTTCTCGATAAGCGTGAAGTCGTCCGCCAGGTTGCCCACATCGGTCGCCGTGCCGAAGGTCTCGTTGGTTCCGTCCACTTCGTAGGGGTCAAAGTCGCGGGCAGTGCTGCCGTCAAACACGCGCAGCGTGTAGCGGAAGCGCGCCAGCACGCCCGCGGTTGTAATCGACCGCACGCGCACATAGTACACGCCCGCGTTCAATGAAGTGGTGATTCCCGAGTCGGCGTTCGTGAAGGAGGTGTCGCGATTGCCGCGATTGCTGTTCGTACCCTCATCATCATCGTTTTCGGCAATCAGCGTACCGCTGGAGCTGTAGAGCGTGATGACCGAATCGAAGGTGCAGTCCACGCGGAACGAGTAGGTTCCCGTTTGCGCCAGCTCGACGCGGAAATAGTCGTTGTCGCCGTCAGGGTTAATCAGCCCACGCGCGACCTTCATCCGCCGCGTGTTGGTTGAGTCAACCCCCACAATTCCGAGATCATTCGCTGTTGCAATCGTGTCGTTGCCTTCCGTCTCATTGAAAAAGTCGATCACCAGCGGTTGCGCTGTGCCCAGCGCAAGCGTTGCCAACAGGCATCCGAACAGGCTTGCTATTTTCCTCATCATCACAGGCTCCTTTCCCGCGCCTCTATTATAGCACACTTTTGCCCTAAAG
>JBBIQK010000003.1:0-105962 GCA_037442365.1 Armatimonadota bacterium
TGTGGTAGTTGCTGGGTGTGCGTGTCGGGGGATAGGGGGCGTTTGTGGGGTTGATTGGGGAAGGCATTCCAAAAATGGGGTGTGCCTTCCCCCAAGTGAACTCAAGTGATGTACCCTTACCAGCCTGAACGCAGGGGGAACCGAGCTTGGTTCCCTGCGCTTGCGTGGGGGGAACCCTGAAGGAAGAAGGGTAATTAAGGACCACACGCCCTGCAAATCTTGCTGGCGTGCGCCGACAATTGACCCCGAAATGGCGTGGGCACACTGGCTGACGCGGGCGTTGCGAACTCCGACCCGATGATTGCGCTGGCGATTCTGGTCGTCGTCACGATGCTGATTCTGCCCATGCCCAAGTGGCTGCTGGACACTTTTATCGTGGTCAACTTCGCCGCCTCCATCGTGATTGCGCTGATGGCGGCGGGCGCCGCGCTGGCGTTCCTCGCAGTGCTGCAGGAGACCCGCGAGGGCGTGTTCGCCAACTAAGCCGCCTCACAGCGAAGTTCAGTCTCGACGCGACTGAATTCAGTCTCGACGCGGCTGAATTCAGTCTGGGCGCGACTGAGTTCAGTTTCGACGCGACTGAATTCAGTCTGGGCGCGGCGGAGAGACTGTCTAGGTTTCTGCTTGGATCCAGACGGGTGAACCCGTTCCTACTAAACGAAGCCAGCCTGCGCTGGCTATTTTAGCCGACGAAGGTCGGCTTCGTGTTATAGGAACGGCTTCAGCCGTCGGGCGTAGACACCCTACGATTCCCGACTTGTTTGTTTTCCTAGACTGAAGGCTGCTCTGATGGTTGTGTTCAATTCGCAAGGTCGCTAAGCGGTATCGATAAACAGCCGATTTGTGCCGCGAAGCGCGTCGTCGATGCTCATTACAACTGCCCCCGCTCCCACTCATCGCGCTGCTGGTTCACATAGCGCTGGGCGTCCGTTCCCTGCCAGAGTTCCGCGCCCAGCCCCGCCAGCTCGAGAAGGCGGCTGCTGCGCGTCTCTTCTTCAACTGGGGGTTCCAGCTCCTGTGCGAGTTTCTCCATCAGCTGGCGCTTCTGTTGAGGCGTCAGCATGCGGATGTGCTGCTCGTACAGTTCGTCGACTGTTGCCGTGGGTTCCATCGCCGTTGCACCACCCTGAGAATGATACCTTTTGCTGTGTATATGGGCATACCCTGCAAATCTTGCTGGCGTGCGCCGACAATTGACCCCGAAATGGCGTGGGCAAACTGGCTGACGCGGGCGTTGCGCAACTCCGACCTGATGATTGCGCTGGCGATTCTGGTCGTCGTCACGATGCTGATTCTGCCCATGCCCAAGTGGATGCTGGACACCTTCATCGTGTTCAACTTCGCCGCCTCCATCGTGATTGCGCTGATGGCGGTCAACATCACGAACCCGCTCCAGTTTTCAGTGTTCCCCGCGCTGTTGCTGGTGACGACGCTGTTTCGGCTGGCGCTGAGCATCGTGGCGACGAAGCTGATTCTGGGCACGGGCAGCGCGGGCAAGGTCATCGAGACCTTCGGGCAGTTTGTGGTCGGGGGCGACTTCGTGGTGGGCGTGGTCGCGTTCCTGATTCTGGTGGTGGTGCAGTTTGTGGTGATTACCAACGGCGCGGGGCGCGTGGCGGAGGTCGCCGCCCGATTCACGCTGGACGCGATGCCCGGCAAGCAGATGGCGATTGACGCCGATTTGAACGCGGGGCTGATTGACCAGGCGGAGGCGAAGCGTCGCCGCCGCGCCATCGAGATGGAAGCCGATTTCTACGGCGCGATGGACGGCGCGAGCAAGTTCGTCAAGGGCGACGCCATCGCCGCGATTCTGATTATCCTGATTAACATCATCGGCGGGTTCGCGGTGGGCTTCCTGCGCGGGCAGGGCGACGCGATGACTGTGCTGCAGACCTACACGCTGCTGACCGTCGGCGAGGGACTGGTGGCGCAAATCCCCGCGCTGCTGATTTCGACCGCGACGGGCTTGCTTGTGACCCGCGCGTCGACCGAGCAGGCGATGGGTCAGGATGTGGTCGGGCAGGTGCTGCAGTACCCGCGCGTGTTGATGGCGGCGGGCGGCGCGCTGGCGTTTCTGGCGCTGGTGCCGGGCTTCCCCAAGCCGCAGTTTGTGCTGATTGGCGCGGCGCTGTTCGGGCTGGGCTATCTGGCGACTCGCATGAACCTGCTGCCTCCCCCGCCAGAGCCAGAGCAGCCTGAAGAGCCTGCCGCGCCGCCCCCCACGGGTCCCGAAGCCGTGCTGCCCATGCTCAAAGTGGACGCCATCGAGCTGGAGATTGGCTACGGGCTGATGCCGCTGGTCGACCCGAACCAGAAGGGCGATTTGCTGGAGCGGATTGCCGCCATCCGTCGGCAGCTGGCGAGCGATCTGGGGTTTGTGATGCCGTCGGTGCGCGTGCGGGATAATGTGCGCCTGCGCCCGCTGCAGTATCAGATTAAGATTCGCGGCGAGGTGGTCGCACAGGCGGAGGCACAGCCGCGCCTGCTGCTGGCGATGCCGCCCAGCGCCGACTCGCCCCCGATTGAGGGTATGGCGACTACCGAGCCTGTGTTCGGCATGCGCGCCTACTGGATCGAGCCGTCGCTGCGCGAGCAGGCGCAACGGCTGGGCTACACGGTGGTCGAACCGACCGCTGTTGTGGCGACGCACCTGACCGAGATTGTGCGCCGCCATGCCGCCGAACTGCTGGGGCGCGCCGAGACCCAGCAACTGCTGGACAACCTCAAGGAGCATAACGCCGTCGTGGTGCAGGAGGTCGTGCCCGATTTGCTTACGCTGGGCGAGGTGCAGAAAGTGTTGCAACACCTGCTGCGCGAGGGCGTACCCATTCGCGATCTGGAGACGATTCTGGAGACTCTGGGCGACTATGCGGGGCGCACGCGCGATACAGAGGCGCTGGGCGAGTACGCGCGGGCGGCGCTGGCGCGCACGATTACGCACCGCCTGCTCTCGCCCGACGGCAAGCTGCGCCTGATGGCGTTCGAACCCGCGCTGGAAGCCGCCCTGCGCGAGCGCGTGGAGCAGACCCCGCACGGCGTCGCGCTGGGACTGGAGATGGAGACCAGTCGCGCCCTGCTGCAGGCAATCGGACAGCACGCGCAGCAGATGACCGCGCGGGGCTACCTGCCCGTGCTGGCGTGCGCGGGCAACCTGCGCCTGCCCATCCGCAAACTGCTCGGCGCGGAGCTGCCCCAGCTGCATGTAATCGCCTATCACGAAATCGCGCCCAACACGAACATCGAGATTGTGGAACAGATTGCCCGCGCCGAAGTGCTGCACCCCGCGCCTGTGGCGGCGTAAGCAGGAACACTCGCGCCGACGCCGAACAGGTACTTTTCGTGTATTACTCAGGATTCGACAGGCGCAGGGAGCGCGCCCGATGAGCCTTGCCCTCACGCGCATCCGCCTGCACGGGTTCAAGACCTTCGCGCAGCGGACGGAGATTGACCTCAGCGCGTCGCTGACGGCGGTCGTCGGTCCAAACGGGTGCGGTAAGAGCAATCTGGTGGACGCGCTGGTGTGGGCGCTGGGCGAGGCGAATGTGCGCACCCTGCGCGCGCAGACGCCGACCGAAGTGCTGTTCAGCGGCTCCGCCGCGCACAAACCGCTGGGGTTGGCGGAGGTCTCGCTCTGGTTCAACAACGAATCGCGCTGGCTGCCGCTGGACGCCGACGAGGTGCAAATCACGCGCCGCCTGTACCGTTCAGGCGAGTGGGAGTGCTGGATTAACCGCACGCCTGCCCGCCTGCGCGACCTTGCGGATTTGTTCGCAGGCACGGGACTGGGGCGCGGGGGCTACTCCATCGTTGGGCAGGGCGACATCGACGCGCTGCTGACCGCCCCGCCCGAAGAGCGACGCCGCTGGCTCGAAGAGGTCGCAGGCGTCGCCCTCTACCGCGCCCGACGCAAGGACGCCCTGCGCGATCTGGAATCAGCGCGGATGCACCTGACGCGCGTCGAGGATGTGCTGCGCGAGCTGGAACGCCAGCGCGAGCCGATGCGCCAGAAAGCCGAACGCGCGCTGGTCTACCGCGAACTGCAGCGCCAGCTCGCCCAAATGGAGCGCGAATCCCTGCAGTACGAGTATCGCCTGCTGCGCCAGCGACTGCACGACGCCCAGACCGAGCGCGACGCCCTGCACGAACAGATTGTGCAGACCGAATTAGCCATCGCCGAGCAGGAAACCCATGCGGACGCCTACGGACGCGAAATCGCCCAGCTGGAGAGCGCGATGGACACCCTCCGCACGGTGCTTCAGAGCCAGCTGACCGCTGAGGAGCGTGCGCTGGGCGAACTGAACCGCCTGCACGAACGCGAACGCGCCCTCGACGAACTCGCCCAGACGCTGCAGGAGGAGGCGGAGAACCTGCACGCCCAGCAAGCGGAGCGCGCCGCGAGCCTCGAATCGCTCCAGCGCGAACGCACGCAGGTGGACGCCGACGCCGAGTCGCTCGCGCCGAAGGTACGACGCGCCGAAGCGGAAACCGAACAGCTGCGGCAGCAACTGCGCGACACGGAGCGCGCCTATCAGCATGCCCTGCGCCAGCGCGCCGAACGCGAGCAGGCGCGTCAGCAGGCGGAACGGCTCCAGCGGGACGCGGCGCAGGCGCGCGCACAGCTCGACGCGCTACACACGGAGGCGGACGCACTCCAGAACGCTCTGACCGAAGCGCAGGCGCACGAGACTGCCCTGCACGCGCAACACAACGCGCTCGACGCCGAACAGGGCGCGAGCGAGCAGACGTTTCAATCGCTCCTGCGCGCGGCGCAGCGCGATCAGCGGGCGGTGGAGACCCTGCGCGCGCGTGTGCATGCGCTGGACGCCAGCCTGCAGGCGGGCGAAGGGGCAAGCCCTGCCGTGCGCGCGCTGCTGCAGGCAGTCCAGCGCGGGGAGCTGCAGGGCGACTATATGCCCGTCGGCGCGGCGATCAGCGTCCCTGAAGTCTATCAAGCCGCCATCGGCGCGGCGCTGGGCGGCGCGGTGAACGACATCCTGACCCCGACCGAAGCGCAGGCGCGCGCGGCGGTGGAGTGGCTCAAGGCGCGCCGCGCCGGACGGCTCACCTTCCTGCCGCTCGATCTGGTGCGCCCCAGCGAACCCCCGCGCGACGCCATCCCCAACGACGCAGGCGTGCTGGGAATCGCCGCCGCGCTGGTGCAGTACGACCCCCGTTTCGAGCCCGCCATCCGCCATCTGCTGGGGCGCGTGCTGATTGTCGACACGCTGGAGACGGCGACCCGACTGGTGCGCGCGCTGCGCCGCAACCGACAGGCGAACGCCTTCACGCGAATTGCCGCGCTGGATGGCTCCGTCGTGCAGCTCAGCGGCGCGATTACGGGCGGCGCGCACGCAGGCGAACGCAGCAGCCTGCTCACGCTCAAAGGGGAACTGGAACGCGCACGCGCCGAACTCCAGCACGCGGAGGCGCAACTGCAGCACACCGAGACCGCGCTGGAGAGCCATCGCGCGCAGCACGCCGAACGCCAGCAGACGCTGGAGCGCGTGCGCCAGCAGCTCCGCGAGGCGACCCAGACGCGCATGCGCCTCGAAAACGAGATGCGCCAGAAACAGCGCGAAATCCAGCACCATGAGTCGCTGCTCCAGCGCGCACAGGAACAACACGCCGCGCTGGAGGCGATTCTGAACGCGCCGCCCGAAGCCGACCTCGCCGTGCTGGAAGCCGAACAGGAGCGGCTCCAGCGTGCGCTCGATGAGGGGCTGCGCGCCCTTGCGGAAGGACGCGCCCAGCTCCAGCAACTGCAGCACCGCCAGCGGGAACTGCACCGCCAGCTGGAGGCGGAGACGCGCGCCATCGAGCAGATGCGCCAGCGCCAGCAGAGCCGCGCCGAACGGCTGCAATCGCTGCAGCAGGAGCAGGCGCAGATTCTGACCCAGCGCGCGGCGCTTGAGCGCGAACTGGAGCGCATCCGCGCCCAGATTCAGCACGCGCAGGCGGAGCTGGACGCCCAGCGCGCGCAGCGGCAAGCCCTGCTGGAGCAGAGCTTCGCAGTAAACGACCGTATCCGCGCCCTGCGTGCGGCGCTGAGCCAGCTCGCCGAGCGTGAACGCGCCCTCGAACTGCACTGCGCCCGCGCCGAGGTGCGCCTGACCGAGCTGCAGGAGCGCTGGCGCCAGCTCGCGCCCGATGAACCCCTGTCCGACGCTGACGACGCCCCCCTGCCCGACAAGCCGCCCGTCGCACGCGCCGAGCTGGAACGGATGCGCCGCGCGCTCGCCGAGATGGGTGAGGTGAACCTCGCCGCCGCCGACGAGTACGCCCGCCTCACCGAGCGATGCAGCCATCTCGAACGCCAGCGCGGCGACCTCGAACAGACCTGCAACCAGCTCCTGCAGCAGCTGCGCGAGATCGATGCGCACGCCCGCGAGCAGTTCCTGAACACTTTCGAGTCTGTGCGTGCGGCGTTCCAGACGCGATTCCAGCAGCTTTTCGAGGGCGGTCAGGCGGAGCTGATTCTGACCGACGCGAACGACCCGCTATCGGCGGGGGTGCTGATCGAAGCGCAGCCGCCGGGCAAACGACGCCAGCGGCTGGAACTGTTGTCGGGCGGCGAGCGCGCGCTCACGGCGATTGCGCTGCTGTTCGCCTTCAGCACGGTCAAGCCCAGCCCGCTGATGGTGCTGGACGAGGTGGACGCCGCGCTCGACGGGCGCAATGTGCAGCGTTTCGCGGACTACCTGCAGCAGATGGCGGAGCAGTCGCAGGTGCTGATTGTGACGCACAACCCCATCACGACCGCCGTGGCGCGGCAGTGGCTGGGCGTCTCGATGACGGGGGGCGTCTCGCGAGTCGTGCCTTACACTCCGCCTGAAACGATACTCGGCAACGGGATAGACGCTACCCGCGCCGCTGTGGTGGAGAGTCGAGAGCCTGCCGCACGCTGAACGCCTACCCCAGAATCGGCTTCAGAAATTGCCCCGTGTAGCTGCGTTCGCACTGGGCGACCTGTTCGGGGGGTCCTTCCGCGACGACCCAGCCGCCTGCGTCGCCCCCCTCGGGACCGAGGTCGATAATCCAGTCCGCCGTCTTAATCACATCGAGGTTATGCTCAATCACCAGCACCGTGTTGCCCGCGTCTACCAATCGGTGTAGCACGCCCAGCAGCTTGCGCACATCTTCAAAGTGCAGTCCGGTGGTCGGCTCATCGAGGATGTAAAGCGTGTTGCCTGTGGCGCGTTTGCTCAGTTCGGTGGCAAGTTTGACCCGCTGCGCCTCGCCGCCCGACAGGGTGGGTGCGGGCTGACCCAGCCGAATGTAGTCCAGCCCGACATCGTACAGCGTCTGCAACTTGCGGGCAATCGCGGGGAAGGGCGCGAAAAACGCCAGCGCCTCCTCAACTGTCATGTTCAGCACATCGGCGATGGTTTTGTCCTTGAACTTGACCTCCAGCGTCTCGCGGTTGTAGCGCTGTCCGCGACACACCTCGCACGGCACATAGACATCGGGCAGGAACTGCATCTCGATTTTAATCATCCCGTCGCCGCGGCAGGCTTCGCAGCGTCCGCCTTTGACATTGAAGCTGAACCTGCCGGGCGCATAGCCGCGCGCCCGCGCTTCGGGCGTGCCCGCAAACAGCTCGCGGATGGGGTCAAACACGCCCGTGTAGGTGGCGGGATTGCTGCGCGGCGTGCGTCCAATCGGCGACTGGTCGATGTCAATCACTTTGTCTACGCGCTCCAGCCCTTCAATAGCGTCGTGTTCGCCCCACACGCGCCGCGCGCCGTACACATGGTACATCAGGCGGGGGTAGAGGGTCTCCTGAATCAGGGTGCTTTTGCCCGATCCCGACACGCCCGTGATGCACACGAACAGCCCCAGCGGGATGCGCACGGTGATGTCCTTGAGGTTGTTGGCGCGCGCGCCGCGGATGGTCAGCCAGCGTTCAGGATGGGGCGTGCGACGCATCAGGGGCGTCTCTATCTGCCGCGCGCCCGACAGGTACTGCCCCGTGAGGCTCTCCGGGCAGCGCATCACCTCGTCTACTGTGCCCGCGACGACTACCTCGCCGCCATGTTCGCCCGCGCCCGGTCCGAGGTCAATCACATAGTCGGCGGCGCGGATGGTCTCCTCGTCATGCTCAACAACCAGCACGGTGTTGCCCAGATCGCGCAGGCGTTGCAGGGTGCGGATGAGCTTCTGGTTGTCGCGCTGATGCAGTCCGATGCTCGGTTCGTCCAGCACATAGAGGACGCCCATCAGCCCCGACCCGATTTGCGTGGCGAGTCGGATGCGTTGCGCCTCGCCGCCCGACAGGGTGGTCGCCGCGCGGTCGAGCGTGAGGTAGCCCAGCCCGACATCGAGCAGGAAGTTCAGCCGCGCGCGCACCTCCTTGAGGATTCGTTCGGCGATGGTGCGCTCGCGCGGGGTGAGTTGCGCCTCCAGCGCGGCGAACCAGCGCGCCGCCTGCTCGATGCTCATCGCCGTGACCTCCGCGATGTTTTTGCCGCCGACTGTCACGGCGAGGCTCTCAGGCTTGAGACGCTTCCCCTGACACACGGGACACGGGCGCGTCGCCATGTATTGCTCCAGCTCCTGCTTGATGTATTCGCTTTCCGTCTCCTCGTAGCGGCGTTTAAGGATGTTGATGATGCCCTCGAACTCCGTGTCGATGTAGCGGGTGCGTCCCCAGCGATTGCGGAAAGCGACGGTCACATTGCCGTCCGCGCCGTACATGAGCGCATGGAACTGTTCGGGCGCGAGGTCCTGCAGGGGCGTGTCGAGCGTGAAGCCGAGCCGCTTGGCGACGCCCGCCAGCATCGCCGTGCGCCAGTCGGTCATCTCGCCGTCCCGCTTGACGAACGGGCGCAGCGCGCCCTGCCGAATCGACAGGCTGCGGTCGGGCGCAATCAGGTCGGGGTCAAACTCGGTCTTCGTGCCCAGCCCGGTGCATTCGGGACACGCGCCGTACGGGCTATTGAACGAGAAATTGCGCGGCTCCAGCTCGCCCAGACTCACCCCGCAGTCGGGGCAGGCGAAATGTTCCGAGAAATGGAGTTCAGCGTCGGGCGCGATTGGCTCTCCTGCAATCACAGGCGCGTGCGGCATAACAAAATTATACCCGCCATCGGGTATAATTCAGCCATCCTGCCGTGTGCGTGACGCCCGAGGTGGATCGAACCGTCGCCTATTCTGGCAGGGAGCGACGGCTTCGCCAAGTGGCAGCGTTGCGCACGCAACGAATCGCGAGGCGGGTCGAACCTCCCAAAAAGGAACCTGGGGTTCGCGACCCCAACGGCGCACGGCACGGCGGGGCGAGAGGAAACACGCCCCCCGACGCGAATCTACCCGCCTGTGAATCGCGAGCAGCAGCGCATGCTGTACGGGTATCTGTTCATCCTGCCGTGGCTGGCGGGGTTCCTGCTGTTTACGCTCTATCCCATTCTGGCGACGCTCTACTTCAGCTTCACCGACTATAATGTGCTGGGCGCGCCGCGCTGGGTGGGGCTGCAAAACTACGCCAGCCTGCTCGCCGACCGCGACTACTTCTGGAAATCCGTCGGCAACACGCTGTTTATCATGATTGGCGTGCCGCTGAGTATCGGGGTGGGGATAGGGCTGGCGCTGCTGCTGAACCTGCCGTTGCGCGGGCAAGCGGTGTATCGCGCGCTGTTTTACCTGCCGTCGGTCGTGCCGGCGGTGGCGACGGCGTTTCTGTGGGTGTGGGTGCTGAACCCGCAGAACGGGCTGGCGATGCCGCTGAACGAGGGCTTGACCCGCATCGGCGCGCCCGCGATTAACTGGTTCACCGACCCCGCGACCGCCAAGTGGGGCTTTATCATGATGGATTTGTGGGCGATTGGCGGCGTGATGGTGATTTACCTGGCGGCGTTGCAGGGCGTGCCCGTGCATCTGTACGAGGCGGCGCGACTGGACGGCGCACGCGGGTGGCAACTGGTGCGCCATGTGACGCTGCCCCAGATTGCGCCCGTGATTCAATATATGCTGATTATCGGCGTCATCGGCGCGTTCCAGTATTTCACGCAGACCTTCATCGCGACGCGCGGCGGTCCCGAAAACAGCACGCTGTTTTACGCGCTCTATCTGTTCCAGAACGCCTTCGAGTTTTTCCGATTTGGGCATGCGTGCGCGATGGCGTGGCTGCTGTTTCTGATTACCCTGCTGGCGACCTACGGCGTGTGGAAGCTCACGCTGAGCCGGGCGTTTCAGGAGGCGTAGGCGCGTTCGGGCAGGAGGGGGCGCAGGGGGCGCGAATCGAAGCGCATGCTATGGCTACGGAACCGAAGCAGTTGCGGTTAGCGTTCGGCGCGGATGTGCAGACGCAGATGAGCATCACCTGGCAGACGCAGCAGCCTGTGCAAAATCCCCTGGTGGAGTTCGGAGAGACGCCCGCGCTGGGCAGAACCGCCCCTGCAGAGCGCGTGAGTTATCCGTATGAGACGGGCGTTATTTATCGCGCGTTAATGAGCAACCTCAGACCGGGACGGCGCTACTATTACCGTGTGGGCAGTGCGCAGGGCGGCTTCTCGCGGGCGTATGTCTTTCGCACGCCGCGGCAGGGACTGCACGATTTCACCTTCACCGCCTTCGCCGATCACGGCACGACGCGCTTCAGCGTGCAGAACTCGCGCAATGTCGCCGCGCACAACCCGACCTTTCACTTCATCGCGGGCGACCTCTCCTATGCGAACGGACGCCAGCCCATCTGGGACACCTATCTGGAGCAGCTGGAGGCGCTGGCGGCGCGCGTGCCCGTGATGGTGAGCTTCGGCAATCACGAGAACGAGCGCATCGACGACCAGCGCATCGGCTACATCGCCGCCGAGACGCGCTTCGCGATGCCCAACAAAGGACAATACTACGACTTCACCCTCAGCAACGCGCGTTTCGTGGCGTTCAACAGCAACGAGCGCGAGAACGAGGCGCAGTACCAGTGGCTGGAGCGCACGCTGCAGAACGCCCGCCGCGACCGCGCCGTGCGATGGCTGATTGTGTTCACCCATCACCCGCTGTACGGCTCGACCCAGCGACGCGGCAACAACGAAAATATGATTCGTCGCTTCCAGCCCCTGTTCGACCGCTATCGCGTGGATCTGGTGATTCACGGGCACGACCATGTGTACGAGCGGATGTACCCGATGCGCGGGGGCAAGGCGGTGGTCAAGCGGGGCAATCGGTATGCGCAGGGCGCGGGCGTGGTCTATGTGACCTGCGGGGGCGGCGGCGTCTCGCTGTACGACCTTGCGCCAGAGCCGACGCCGTGGACGGCGAAACGCGAGAAGGTCTACTGCTACCTCAAAGTGCGCGTGCCTGTGCGCGGCGCGCTGCGCGTGGAAGCCTATCGGGTGGACAATTCGCTGATCGAAGCGTTCGAGATTGGCTGACCAGCGGAGCGCGGGCAATCCGAAAGTTCGCGTCGCGTGTAGTTCTCCCGCGTCCGCGTAGAGTTCTACATCGAGCGCGTAGAGTTATACAGCGTCCGCGTAGAGTTCTACATCGAGCGCGTATAAGTCCACGGCGAGCGCGTGTATGTCCACGGCGTTTGCGTGTATGTCCACGGCGAGCGCGTGTATGTCCACGGCGAGCGTGGGGAGAGACCTGCTTCTTCGGGGGGGCGTGCGCCGTTTGTGGGCATTTCCGCGATTGCAGCGGCGCGCCTCACCCCGACGGCTGAAGCCGTTCCTACAAAACGAAGCCCGCCTGCGCGGGCTTCCCGTAGCGTGGGCATCCTGCCCAAGTTCACGTGCGGGCTTCCCGTAGCGTGGGCATCCTGCCCAAGTTCACGCGCAGGATGCGCGTGCTACTGGAGCCGACGCAGGTCGGCTTTGTGTGATAGGAACGGCTTCAGCCGTCTCCTCTGCGGGCAGGCGCAAAAACCCGCTCAAGAGAGCGCCAGCAGGGTAGAATCAAGCCTCCACCGCCATGAGGCTCTTTTTGTGCGCATCGTATCGCGAGGGAATTGCGGCAGCCGCTCACGCACTGGGCGCAGAGGCGTGGCTACTCACGCCGTCGGGCGCGGCGCGCGGGTGCGCCGATGCGAGCCAGCCGACGCGCGACTGGCACGGGTTTCTGGACGACCTCACGGGAATCGCGTCGCCCGTTCAGCCATCGCCCGAAATGGTCGCCCTGCTGGGCGAGGTCTGCGAACGCGAGTTGACCCCGCAGAGCTATTTCGGCAAGGTGCGCCTCTCTCCCCGCTTCCATAACGCGCTGGCGCACAGTTTCTGCCGCTGGAGCATGGACGGCTTGACGCCCGACCGTCTGGAGGGGCTGGTAAGGGTACAGCTTTTGAGTTCAAAAGCGACCGAATGCCACCAATTTTCCCCCAGACGCCCCTCACACGGGGGCGCACAGAAAGTCCTCCTGCAGCACGCCGCCGACGCCGAGCTGGACGACGACGCCCTGCAGGAAGAGTGGACGCGCAAGACCCGCGAGTTGGCGCAACTCTGGCGCGAATGGCAGGCGATTCTGAGCGAAAACGGGCTGGTAGAGCCGCTGCGCCGATGGCAGATGTTGCTGTCCGCGCTTGCAGGGTGTAGCGCGCCGCCAATCGTGCTGGCGGGGTTCACCGAGCTGACGGTGATGGACATCGCCGCGCTGAAGATTTTGGACGCCCGCACGCCGATTGCGCTGGTCGGGGTGGACACTCCCAGCCAGCCCGACGCCTGTCGCCCGACGGCGCGCCTGCGACGGATGCTTCAGGGGGCAGGCATTCCGCTGGAAGAGGCGCGTGCGCCCGCCGTCGCCAGCCCGCCGCCGCAAATGACCATTCTGGACACCCCGAACCCCCTGTACGAGGTGGAGACCGTCGCCCGCGAGATACTCAAGCTTCAGGCGGAAGGGGTCGCCTTTGACGAGATGGCGCTGCTGGTGCGCCAGCCCGACGCGCTGATTGAGGCGCTGGAGGTGGTCTTCGCCCGCTACGGCATCCCGCTGCAGGGCGAGGTGGGACTGCCGCTGGAGCGGTCATGGCGCATTCGCTGGCTGATGGACGGCGTGCGCCTGCTGATGGGCGTCGGCGCGGGCGAGGACTGGCTGCACTGGCTGGAGCATCCTGCCCATCGGCTGGACTATCCGTCGCTGCGCCCCCTGCACGCGCTGCGCCGACACCAGCCCGCGCGACAGTGGCTGGACGCCGCCCTGCAACGCGCAACGGAGCCTGAGCTGAGCCGCCTGTTGCGCACGCTACGCGACCTGCGCGAGGGGCTGCCCGCAAGCCTGCCCCAGACGGCGCGGCGACTGGCGCAACGACTCGATGCGCCCCGCACGCAAAGTGACCTCACGGAGTGGCTGCAACTGATAGACGCCTACGCACGCCAGTGGCGACGCCTGCCCCCCGCGCAGGCGGTTGCATTACTGGAGCGCCTGGTGAGCGGCGCGCGCTACACCCAGCCGCTGGGCGAGGTGGGCGTGCGCCTGCTGCCGATGGAGCATGCCGATCTGGTGGGTGCGCGGGTCGCCTTCGTACTGCAGACGCTGGAAGGGACGCTTCCCCGCCGCTGCCCCGACGACCCGTTCCTGCGCGCCGTCGAACGCAACGCGCTGAACCGTGCGCTACAGGCGGAGGGCGTCTGGCTACCGACCCGCGCCGACGCGCAGGACGCGGAGCCGATGCTGTTCCAGCGCATCCTGCACACGGCGCACGAGCGGCTCTACTTCAGCTACCCGCGCACGCAGGGCAGCGAGAGCGACGCGCTGCCTTCGTTCTACTTGGAGGAACTCAAGACGCGCGTGGGCGACGCGATTCACACGCGCTTTTACCGACTGGAGGACATCACGCCCGCCCGCGAGGACGCTTCGCACCCCTACGATCAGTCGCTGTGTGAACCGACGCCTTACGAGGAGCCTGCGCCTGTGCTGCGCGCGCCTGCGCATCGTGCGCGCGTAGCAGCAGCCGACCGCCCGTTCAGCGTCACGGAGCTGGAGACGCTGGCGCGTTGCCCGTTCGAGCATTTCGCCCGCTACATTTTGCGCCTGCGTTCCCCACTGCGGGAGCTGAGCCTGCGCGAGGTGGGCAGCGTGGCGCACGCGACGCTGTGTCGCACCGTGCGCGATCAAGCCGCCAGCGACCCGCCGCGCGACTGGGTGCAGACGCTTGCAGAGCAGTTGCACGCGCTGCTTGGGGAACACGCGCCCGACCTGCCCGACTGGCAGGTGGAGGTGTTGCGTGCGCTGGCGCAACGGCTGATGCGACGCTTCGGCTGGCGCGAGCCGCTCTACCAGCAGCAGTTCGGGCTACAGCCGCGCGTATGCGAATGGGCGTTCGGCGGCGCGGTGGACGACGACGAGGAGCGCGCCCGCGTGGAGCCGCTGCACAACCCGCAGCCCCGTCGGGTGACCTATCGGCTGAACGACGGACAAACCATCGACCTGTGCGGCGTGATTGACCGTATCGACATGGACCCGCAGCAATCGGTCGCGCTTGTTATCGACTACAAGCTGGGCGCCGCGCCTTCCAAAACCGACTTCAAAGAGGGGCGCGTGGTGCAGGGGCTGCTTTATGTGCATGCCGTGCGGACGCTTCTGCCGCGCGCGCAGGTCGCGCTGGCGTATGACCGTCTCAAGGCAGGCAATCGCGTGCGGTTCGTGCCTCACGAGGGAACTCTGACGCAGCGATTTCGGAGGGGCGCGTGGGAAGACGGCGATTGCCTGCAAACCATCCCGCACCTGCAGTGGCGTCAGGCGGAGAGCAACCTGCGCGCGCTGCTCACGCAGGCGATTACGGGGCTGCGCCACGCGGCGATTGCGCCCACCCCTGGCGAACACTGTCGCCGCTGCGCGTTTGCCGACCTGTGCCGCCAGGCGCAGCGGTAAGGCACACTATGCCGACACGGGTATAATCACACAAGACATGCGCTCTCTGTCTATCGCTGTACCGCGCGAATCGTTGGAAAGCTTTTGTAGGCGATGGCGCGTTCGTGAGCTGTCGATTTTCGGCTCCGCGCTGCGCGATGATTTTCGCCCCGACAGCGATGTTGATGTTCTGGTGGACTTCGAGCCTGAGGTTCACTGGGATTTCGTGCATCTTCTTGAGATGACCCGCGAACTGGAGAGCCTCTTTGGGCGTACTGTCGACCTCGTGGAGAAGCGCGTACTCCTGCAGGACAGGAACTATATTCGCCGGAATCACATCCTGCGAAATCTGGAGTGTCTCTATGTGGCGTGATGCAGCGTTATTGCTGGATATGCTGTTGGCTGCACGCGACGCCCGCAGCTTTTGTGAAGGATTGACCTGGGAGGCATTTCAGCAAAGTCCGTTGCATCAACACGCTGTTGCAAAAGCGCTGGAGAACATAGGTGAAGCAGCACGGAAAGTTTCTGAGGCGACAAAAAACGCTCACCCCGAAATTCCATGGGTGGCTATTATCGCTCTGCGACACCGAATCGCCCACGACTATGTTCGCTTGGATTTGCTCCGAATCTGGAACATCGTGCAGAATGATGTACCGGAGCTGATTGAGAAGCTGGAACCGTTAGTGCCGCCCGAAGAGGCATGATGGATTAGCGGGTGGCTATCGCAACGGCACAATCTCCACCTGTTTCTCAGGCAAAGTAATCACGGCGCAGGTGGGGTTGTCGGTGAGCCAGCCGCATACTTCCCCGGGGTTCAGCACAAGACACGCGCCCACCGTGCGCAGCTCCTGCTGGTGCGTGTGCCCGTAAATCACGAGGTCGTATAGCCCGCTCTGCGCGAACGCCTCCACGGGTTCCGGCTCATGCACCATCGCGATTCGGTAGCCCTCCAGCTCCAGAAACAGCGGCTGTACCTGCACCTGCCCGATTTCACTCAGTCGCCGCGTCAGCCCGACGCGCTCGCCGTCGTTGTTGCCGAAAATGCCCAGTACGCGGCAGGGCAGACGCTGCAATTCGTTCACCACAAACGGCGCGACATAATCGCCCGCATGCAGCGCCAGCTCCACCTGTAAATCGTTCAGAGCGTCCACCGCGCGGCGCAGGTAGCCCAGATGGTCATGCGTGTCCGACAACACGCCGATGCGCATACCGAATTAAGTTCAATCCGTTGCTGGCGACTCCTGCCTGCGCCCCATCTACCCCCTAAAGAATTTCGCGCTTTACCCTACAATACCCCATAGAGCCGGAGGCAAGTGATGAAGATTGGACGCCAATGGAATCGCTCAATTGTGTGGACGCTGGTTTTGTCAATCGGGCTGGCTACCGCGGCGGTGCTGGCGATTAACAGCTGGTTAATCTACAACAGCGCGAAAAATACGCTGATTAAAGAAGCGCAGACTTCGGGCATGGCGCTGACTTCGAGAACCGCGCAGGAGATGGAGTTCTACCTGAAACAGGTCGCGAATGTGCCAACAGTCATGGCGCAGCGACAGTACCAGCTTGGAATCGACCCCGACTCGGCGATTATCCCCTTTCTGGCGGGTGTGCTTCGCTCTCAGTCTGATGATATTGTGAGCGCGTACTACGCCTATGAGCATCGGGTTCCGCCTGACCCCAGGCGAATTGCGCTGGTCACACGCGCGTCCTACCCAAACGCCGAGAAGGTTGCCGATGACTACAATCACCATGACGCGCATCAGGAATGGTATCAGAAGCCCAAGAAGACGGGCAAGCTCAGCATCACGGAGCCTTATTACGACGACGGGGGGGTCAACACGACGATGGTGAGTGTGACCGTGCCGATGTATACCTCGCAAAGTCGCTTCTTCGGCGTTGCGGGCGTCGACATCATGCTCGATGGGTTGGTGAAGCGAACTTCTGAGGTACACATCCTGCGCGAAGAGTTCCATGAGCATGAGTTTGCGATGCTGGTGAGCGAGGGCGGGATTGTGATTGCCCATCCCAACAAAGAGCTACTGCTGCGCAAGGGCTTCAACGGCACAAAACTCGACCAGCTCCCCGAAGGCGCCATCGTGGGCAGCACAGCACGCGGCATGCAACGCGCGGTCATCAGTGGACAACCACGCTACCTGTTCTGGGATACCGTGCCCATGTCCAACTGGCGGCTGATTGTGAGCGTGGAAGAGGGCGCGATCCTCGCCCCATTAGCGGGACTGCGCGCACGCGCCATCGGCACAACCCTCGTGGCGATTGTCCTGATGTGTCTGCTTGCGGGCGTGCTGACCTACCGCGCCCTGCGCCCCCTGCGCGAAATGACCGCCTGGGCGAAGCGCGCCAGCGAGGGACAGGGCGACTTGACACAACGATTAACTATCCATCGCCAGGACGAGCTGGGCGAGTTCGCGACCTACTTCAACCGATTTATGGACCGCCTGCAGGAGATGGTGCAGCAGGTGCGTCAGGCAAGCACGCAACTGATTTCCGTGAGCCGACAGACCCAGCAGGCGACGGACGAGCTGGCGCACCTGGCGCAGGAGGTCAGCCGCGTGGCAGGCGAGACAGAACGCACCAGCCAGCAGTTCGTCGGCGAACTCCAGAGTAATGTGGCATCGGTAAGCACGTTCCAGAACACCATCGAGGCGTTCGCGCGCCAGTCGGAAGAGACAGCGCAACTGGTAATGCAGGGCGCAAAGATTATCGAGGAACTCCAGCGCGTGGTGCAGGAGGTTTCGCAGGGCGCGGAGCAGACCGCGCATACCGCCTCCGACGGGCTGGAGTATGTGCGTCAGATGGAGCAGGGCGTTCAGCAAGCCGCCAGTCAGCTCCACACTGCCAGTGCGCGCACGCAGCAGGTCGCGCAGGCGGCGGCAGAGGGCGCACAGACACTGGCGCAAGCCACCGACGCCGTGCGACGCATCGAGACCGATGTGCAGCAGGTCGGACAGGAGCTGGAGGCGCTCGCGGCGATGTCCACCTCCATCGGCGAGATTGTGCGCACGATTGAGGAGATTGCGCGCCAGACGAACCTGCTCGCGCTGAACGCGGCGATTGAGGCGGCGCGTGCAGGCGAGGCGGGACGCGGGTTTGCGGTGGTCGCCGAAGAGGTACGCCGCCTCGCGGAACGCAGCGCAAGCGCCACGCGTGACATTCAGCAGATTATCCAGCAGGTGCTGGCGCGCACGCAAAGCTCGTTGGACGCGCTGCAGACCACCACCCACTCGGTGGGGGCAGGCGTGCAGCAGGCAGAAGCCGTGCGGGAGCAACTCCAGCAGGTGCTGGACGCCGTGAACCAGATTGACGCGCAGGTGCAGACGGCGGTCGAGTCGATGCAGTCGGTGGCGTGCGATAGCCGTTCCACGCTGGAGCGGATAGAGAGCATCGCGGCGATTGCACAGCAGACGAGCGCGGCGACACAGGAGATGAACGCGGAGATGTCCACAGCAAGCCAGAATATGGCGCAGGTGGCGTCGATAGCGCACGCGCTGGGGCAGCAGTCGGAGACGCTCACGCGCGAGAGCAGCGGGCTTGTGCATTCGCTGCAGGATGTCGCGCAGTCTGGGGCGTCGATTACGCAGCGTGCAACCGAGTCGGCGCAGGCGGCTGGGTCGCAGTTGCAGACGCTGACGCAGGTGCAGCAGATGATAGCGCAGCTGGATGCGCTGTCGGGCGAGCTGGAGACGCGGCTGCGTCTGTTCAAAGTGGACGACGACGCGCCAACGCTGCAGGTGGTCGACAATCCGCAAGCGGCGTAGCGCGGGCGCGCCCTGATTGTCAACGCGCCGATGCGTACCCCGTATCGGCGCGTTTTTTCGCGTGCGGGTATACTCAGCTCGCTATGGACGCCACCTTTCGCGGGCGGGCGCATGTGCTGATTGTCGGCGGCGGCGTGGGGGGATGCGCGGCGGCGATGGCATGCGCCTCAATGGGCGTGAAGACCGTGCTGGCGGTTGACCCCGACGAGTGGCTGGGCGGGCAGCTCACAGCGCAGGCGGTTCCCCCCGACGAGCATCGCTGGATCGAGCAGCAGGGTTGCACGCGTCGCTACCGCCTGTTCCGCGACTCCGTGCGCGACTACTATCGCCGCTACTACCCGCTGACCGAATCGGCGCGCGCCGAGCCGTACCTGAACCCCGGCGGCGGGTGGGTGAGCGGGCTGTGCCATGAGCCGCGCGTGGCGCACGAGGTGCTGCAGGCGATGCTGGCGTACCCCCAGATGCGCGGCGATCTCTGGGTGATGCAAATGTTCCCCGTCGCTGTCGACGCCGACGGCGACCGCATTCGGGGCGTGCTGTTCCAGCTGCCCAAACAGCCCGCGACCTACTTCGTCGAGGCGGACTACATTCTGGACGCGACCGAGACGGGCGAGCTGCTGCCGATGGGCGGCGTGGAGTATGTCACGGGCGCGGAATCGCAACGCGAAACGGGCGAGCCGCACGCCAAGCCCGAAGCTGAGCCGCACAACATGCAGGCGTTCACATGGTGCTTCGCGATGGGCTACGACCGCGACGGCGACTATGTGGGCAGCAAGCCTCCCCGATACGACTTCTGGAAGGCATATCAGCCCCCCTTCTGGCACGCGCCGTTTTTCAGCTGGACGGATGTGAACCCCATCACGCTGGAACCACGTCGCCTGAGCCTGTTCGGCGAGGACGGCGCGCCCGCGATGTTCCGCTACCGCCAGATTGTGAACCCCGACCTGTACCCGCCTGAAATCGCGCCGCGCCCCATCACGATTGTGAACTGGCCGCAGAACGACTACTTTCTGGGCAATCTCTACCCGCCCGCAGGCGCGGCGCATCAGGAGATTGACTGGCAGCAGGCGTATGCGGCGAAGGAACTCTCCGAGTGCCTGCTCTACTGGCTGCAGACGGAGGCGCCGCGTCCCGACGGCGGGGTCGGCTATCGGGGGCTGTACCTGTGCCCGCACATCACGGGCACGGATGACGGCTTCGCGCAGAGCGTCTATGTGCGCGAATCGCGGCGCATCAAAGCGCGGTTCACCATCCTGGAACAGCATGTCAGCGCGGAATGCCGCCCCAACCAGATGCTGGCGGAGCCGTTCCCCGACAGCGTGGGGGTGGGGCACTATCGGATTGACCTGCACCCCAGCACAGGCGGCGACAACTACATCGACATCGCGACGCTGCCGTTCCAGATACCGCTGGGCGCGCTGATTCCCGTGCGCGTGCGCAACCTGCTGCCTGCGTGCAAAAACATCGGCGCGACGCACATCACCAACGGCTGCTACCGCCTGCATCCTGTGGAGTGGAACATCGGCGAGTCGGCGGGCTTGCTGGCGGCGTTCTGCACCCTGCGCCGCGTCGAGCCCCATCAGGTCTACGAAACTCCGTCGCTACTAACGGAGTACCAGAGCCTGCTGCAGGCGCAGGGCATACAGCTGGCGTGGGGGTTGTAGGTAAACTTTATGTGATGGCACACAGCACCGAGCGGCTGCGAATCGAGCATCTGGGTCCGATTGCCGAGGCGGAAGTGCAGTTTGGCAACCTGACCGTGTTCGTGGGACCGCAGGCGACTGGCAAGAGCCTGTTCCTGCAAATGTTCAAGCTGCTCCTCGATCGCGGCGCGATTCAGAAACAGTTCAAGAGCGCAGGTCTGGTCTGGACCGACCAGCCAGAGACCTTTCTGGATCTGTATCTGGGCGAAGGGATGGGCGGCGCTTACGATTCAGAGCGCACGAAGATAGTCCACAACGGCAAGGCGATTAAGCTTGCAACGCATCTGCGAGGCGTCAGCCGGGCGAACAAAGATGAACAGGTTTTCTATATCCCTGCCCAGCGCGTGATGTGTCTGAGCAGGGGACTGCCGTTGCGCTTCGTGGACTTCCAGACGGGAGACCCGTTCGTGTTGCGTCGGTTCAGCGAGGCTATCCATCAGATGATCCAGACAGAGTTGGCCCACGGAAGAGAGAGAAAACTTTTCCCTCTTTCTGGACGCATGCGCGATGAAATGCGACGCCGATTGAACGATTCGGTTTTCGCCCATCTGGAGCTTCGCCTTCAGGTGCATCAGTATCAGAAGCGACTGGTTCTCAAGGATGACTCTGGACGGGAGTTGCCCTATCTGGTCTGGTCAGCGGGGCAGCGCGAGTTCACGCCGATGCTCCTGGGCTTCTACTGGCTGATGCCCAGCGGCAGGGTCTCTCGCCGTGAGGATGTGGGGTGGGTTGTTATCGAGGAGCCAGAGATGGGACTGCACGCACGGGCGATTCTGGATGTGATGGCGCTAACACTGGAGCTGATACGACGGGGATACAAGGTCTGCCTGACCTCGCACTCCCCACTCGTTCTGGATGTGTTGTGGGCGTTGCGTGTGATTCGTGAACACGAAGGTACTGCCGCCGATGTATGTCGGATGCTGAATCTGGGTTCTGATGAGCAAGGCGTCGCTGAACGCGCGTTGCAGATTCAGTCGCGTGTCTACTACTTCCAGCGAGACGGACATGTACGAGATATCTCGAATCTGGATCCGGGCGCGGAGAGCATCGCCGAGAGCGGCTGGGGCGGCTTGACCGAGTTTTCGGGCACGATTGGAGAGGTTGTTGCTACCGTTGTGAACCGATATGAACAAAAGCAAGCCTCATAATACTCCAAATGCTTACCAGCGAGCGGTTGCCCAGACGCCTCAACTAGGCGCGGTTGCTTATCATTTTGGGTTGAAAGCCATTCGCGGTAAATACGGGAAGCGTATCACTTTCGTGACAGCCCAAATTCTGGGGAGCGTAGACCTCGACGCTACCCTAGAATCTCATTATCCAAACGATTCGCGCTGGGACTATGGCATTGGCGTTCAGAAGGATGGGAAAGCCCTTGCACTCTGGGTGGAGTTTCACCCCGCGCAAACTTCAAATGTAGAAGAGGTTCTCAAGAAACTACGCTGGCTCAAAAACTGGCTTGGCGCACATGCGCCTGCGTTGCTTGAGATAACTCCTTCGAAGTCAGCCTATCACTGGCTTGCGACGAACGGCGTTCATATCATCCCGAACAGTCCGCAAGCGCGCCGACTGGCGCAGGAGGGGCTAACACTTCCGCGAAAGACGCTGAATCTGGATGCGCTGAGAATATAAACGGGTACTCTACAGGTGGGATACGCTGCCATGCAAGGTCTCTATCTCCATATCCCGTTCTGCCATCGCAAGTGCGGCTACTGCGATTTCAACAGCTACGCAGGGCTGGATTCGCTGGTCGCGCCGTTTGTGGACGCCCTCTATCGGGAGATTGAGGAGTCGCCCTACGCGGGGGAGCGTTTCGAGACGGTCTTTTTCGGGGGCGGCACGCCGACCTATCTGGACGGCGCGACTCTAACAGGCATTCTGGAGCATCTGACGCGCCGCTTCGTCATCCCAGCCGACGCCGAAATCACCTGCGAGGCGAACCCGGGCAGCGTCTCGCCCGAACAGTTGCGCACGATGCGGCGGGCGGGTTTCAACCGCCTCAGCTTCGGCGTGCAGTCGTTCCATCCCGACGAGTTGCGGCGGATGGATCGAATTCACACGCCTGAGGAGGTCATCCAGAGCGTTGCGTGGGCGCGGGAGGCGGGCTTTGCGAACCTGAATCTGGACTTAATCTTCGCGCTACCCCAGCAGACGCTGAAACGCTGGGAGGCGAACCTTGCGCAGGCGATTGCCCTCCAGCCCGAACACCTGTCGCTGTACGCGCTGATGCTGGAGCCGAACACGCGCTTCTATCACCTCTACCAGAAGGGCAAGCTGCGCCTGCCCGACGACGAGACGCAGGTCGCGATGTATCGCATGGCGCAGCAGCGCATGGCAGAGGCGGGCTATCGGCAGTACGAAATCTCCAACTACGCCCTGCCGGGCTACGAATGCCAGCATAACCTGGTCTACTGGCGCAACATGCCCTATCTGGGTTTGGGACCGGGCGCGGTGTCGTACATGGGGGGCAGGCGCTGGACGAACATCAAGCATCCGCGCGAGTATATCCGCCGTGTGATGGTGGGCGAGCCGCTGGAGCTGGAGTGGGAGCGGCTGACGGGCTGGGACGCGGTCGCCGAGACGCTGATGCTGGGACTGCGCATGCGCGCGGGCGTCGACCTGCAGACGCTGGAGGCGCGTTTCGGGCTACCCCTGCACACGCACTACGCGCCTGTCATTGAGCGACTTACGCAGCGCGGCTGGCTGGAGTGCGACGGCGATACCATTCGTCTGACCAACGAGGGCTTGCTATGGCATAGCGAAGTTGCACTTGAATTTTTCGAGAAATAGGGTATACTGCGCACAGAGGGGGACGAAATGCAGCAGACGACAAACACCAGCGCAGTGGCGAGCCTGGTGCTGGGGATTGTGGCGTTGGCGACGCTGCTTACGGCGGGGCTGTGGTTCGGCTGCCTGCCGCTGCCACTGATTCTCGGGATTCTGGCGTGGATTCTGGGCAAAGGCGCGATGAACACTATTGATGCGGGGTTCGGCAACCCCAGCGAGCGTGGGATGGCAGTCGCGGGCTATGTGATGGGGATTCTCTCCGTCGTGCTGTCGGTGGTGGGCATGTGTTGCGTGGTGGGCGCGCTTGCGGGGTTTGTCGGACTCAGCGTCGCGCCGTTCTGGTGGACACAGCAGTCGTGGCAGCTTTGAATTGGCGGTCGCCTCCCTGAAAAACACGCTTTGTGCAGGTATAATATCTTCGGAGGCGACACCTATGCATAATGGCAACGGCTCTATCCGAAACATTCGTCTCAAAATCCGTCGGCAGGACGGTCCGAACCAGAAGCCGTACTGGCAGGAGTTCACGCTGCCCTACCGACCGAATATGAATGTTATCTCCTGCCTGATGGAGATTCAGCGCAATCCCGTCGATGGCAGTGGTCAGGCGGTCTCGCCGCCCGCGTGGGAAGCCGCCTGTCTGGAGCAGGTCTGTGGCACATGCACGATGGTTGTCAACGGCGTGGTGCAACAGTCGTGCGCGGCGCTGGTGGATCAGGTGGGCGTGCACAAGGGGGATACTATCGAGGTGACTCTGGAGCCGATGAGCAAGTTCCCCGTTGTGCGCGACCTGATTGTGGATCGCTCGCGGATGTTCGAGGCGCTCAAAAAGGTGCAGGCATGGGTTCCCATGGACGGCTATCACGATCTGGGGCCCGGACCGCGCGTGGACGACGCGACTCGTGAGTTGCGCTACGCCTTTGCACGGTGCATGACCTGCGGCTGCTGCATGGAGGCGTGCCCGCAGTACGGCGAGCATTCTGCGTTCATCGGACCCGCGCCGATTGCGCAGGCGCGCCTGTTCAACCTGCACTACGCGGGCGCGACCTTAGCCAACGAGCGACTGGAAGTGCTGTCGGGTCCCGAAGGCATCACGGGCTGCGGCAACGCACAGAACTGCGTCAAGGTGTGTCCGAAGGGCATCCCGCTCACCCGCGCGATTGCCGAGCTGAACCGCGACACGACCATCTACCGCCTGAAAAAGTGGCTGGGCATCATCCCCGATAAGCTGGTGGGCGAGGGCGCCGAGTGATGCGGATTCTGGTGACCAACGACGACGGCGTGTACGCCGAGGGGATTCGGGCGCTGGCGCAGCGGCTGAAGCCCCTCGGCGAAGTGTTTATCGTCGCGCCCGACCGCCCGCGCAGCGCGACAGGGCACTCCATCACGCTACACAAGCCCCTGCGCCTGCATCGGATTCACCTGCCCGATGGTTCGGTTGCCTACGCGACCAACGGTACGCCGACCGACTGCGTGACGCTGGGCGCGCACGCTGTGCTGAACCATCAGGTGGATCTGGTGGCGTCGGGGATTAACGCTGGTCCCAATCTCGGCTGGGATTTGACCTACTCAGGCACGATTGCCGCGGCGATTGAGGGCGCGATTCACGGGATTAACGCCTTCGCGGTGTCGCTGGCGGCGGAGGAGGTGCTGCCGCTGGCGCGCGCCGAATCGACCAACGAACCGTTCCAGAGCGAGTTGCCCCCGATGCACTACGAGACCGCCGCCGTCGCCGCGCTGAACATCGCACGCTTGCTACAGGAACACCCGCTGCCCCCGCACACTTTTCTGAATGTGAATGTGCCGAATCTGCCAATTCACGCGCTTCGAGGCTACCAGATTACCGCGCTGGGCAGGCGCCAGTACGCCGACCGAATCGAGTCGCGCGTTGACCCGGCGGGACGACCCTACTACTGGCTCAGCGGCAGCCTGGTGGAGGAGCGCGACCAGCCGGGTACGGATGTGTACGCCGTTGCACATGGGTATGTATCCATCACGCCCGTGCATCTGGACTTCACGGCGTACAACCTGCTGGAACCAATGCAGGAGTGGCTCCGCAAGCTGCCCCTGATTACGGACGGCGCGTCGGGTTAAGATGGCGTCGGCTGCGACGCGCGCGCCTGCTCCAGAAACGCCTGCAGGTCCCCTGCGTCCAGAGCCGCATCATGCAGCAGTTCCAGAACCTCCGGGACTGCGATTTGCTCCAGCAGCGCGCGTGCGCTCTCGGCGTCTGCGCCAAAACGGCGCGTCAGCACACGCATCACGGCTCGCCGTAGCGATTCGACGCGCCCTTGCTGGATACCCTGCTGGATACCCTGCTGGATACCCTGCTGAATACCCTGCTGGATGCCTTGCTGGATGCCTTTTTCGATGGCGTGCCGCTCAATGCGCGAGACGAAGGTTGTCTTGCGCTCACGCTTATACTGCTCGATGAACTCCTCGACCTGCTGCTCGTAAGTTTCTGGCAACATCAGCACCCACTCCATCAGGCGCAGGATTTGCGCCCTGTCGTCCTCATTATACCCAAATTCCCACAGCAGGCGCACGAGCTGTTTTCGCGCTTCAAGGCGTGCGTCCACATCACGCTCGGTCTCCATCGCGCGACGGAACGCCAGCAGCATCAGCGCAGCAGCGTTGCGCTCGCGGGCTTGCTCTTCCAGCTGGGCGACATCCATTTTGAGCAGTTTCACTGTGTGATAGCGGAACTCCAGCCGCGTGCCGGGCAGCGCGCGCACGAAGGCGTCGGGCTGCCAGTCTGGATTTTTGTCCGCCAGTATCACGATACAGATGATGTCGGTGTCCAGCTGGAGCCACGCACGCGCAAAGTAAGTGAACACGCGCTTCGCCAGCTCGACGATAAACTGGGATTGCGCCTCTATCAGAACATGTATGCAATACGCCTCGCCGTTGAGCAGCCACACGCGCACCAGCCGATCCACATGCCGCCTGCCCACCTTGCTGCGGGGCGTGATGCGCCGAAGCTCCGTGTCGAGGAACTGCGGCTCCTTGCTCCAGTCAATCATCGCGTAGAGGTCGGGCAACAGGAAGCGAATCAGGTCGCGGAAGAAGACCGTGATGAACTCCTTCCATGGGCTGTCGTAGTCCATCCGTTCGGTTGCGCGGCGTCCTCGCATAGACGCCGTCGTTCGCCGTGCAGGGATGGAATCCTACGCGCTGTCCCAGACTGCGTCCACCTGCGCACGCAGGAACGCCAGCGACCTGCGGAAGCCCTCGTCGCCCTGCGCCTGTCCGTCCTCGATGCTCAGGTAGCCTGTGTAGCCGTGCGCTTTGAGCAGCCTCAGCAGCGGCTGGAACGGGACCGCGCCCTCGCCCAGCACGCTGTGCTGGTACTCGCCGGGCAGGCGGTCGCCTGCATGCACATGGTGCACTTTGTGTATCACGCGCTGCAGCAGCGCCACGGGGTCTGCGCCTGTCATCAGCGGGTTGGCGAAGTCGAAGTTCACGCGCACGGGCGTCGGCTCGATGAGCGCAAATACCTGCAGAAACCGCTCGGTCTGGAACGAGAAGTCCTCGCGCGTCCAGAGGCGGTCTTTGTAGTGATTCTCGTAGCAGGGGTAGACGCCGCGGGGCACGGCGTACTCTGCCAGCGCGACCATGCACTCGGCGGCGTAGCGCGCGGCGTCGTCGGGGTCAATCCCGTCGTGTACCATGCCTGCGGTTGTGCGCACGGCGTCTGCGCCGAGTTCCGCGGCCCAGTCCACCCGTCGGCGCATCGCCTCCAGTTCCGCGCGGCGCACGGTGGGATCGGGATGGGTGAAGTCCGGGGCGCAGGTAATCTGGCTCACGCGCAGTCCCAGCGCTCCCAGCTCGGCTTTAAGGGCAGGCAGAATCTCGTCGCTCAGGAAGGCGTGATACATCTCCACCGCCTGCACGCCCAGCGCCGGCGCCTGACGCAGCCACTCCCACAGGGTCATCTGCCCCTGCAGGATGGGGTGAATATAGCGCACGGGCATCCAGCCAATCGTCGGCTTAGCCATCTTTGAGCAGGCGGCTGATGCGGTCGGCGTCGCGCAGCGATGGGTCGTCCACGAAAATCAATTTCGGGATGCGCTTGAGATGGAGCCGCTTGCCCAGCAGTCCCTTGATATACCCTGCGGAGTGCTGGAGCCGCTCCAGCGTCTGGGCGCGGCGTCGCTCGTCGCCCAGCACGCTTACATAAATCGTCGCCTGCGAGAGGTCGCGGGCGACCTTCACGCCCGTAACCGTCGCCAGTCCCAGATCCTGTCCTGAAAGGTCTCTCAACAGCACCTGACTGATCTCTGCAGTCAGGAGCGATTCCAATCGTTCCATGCGTCCGCCCATAGGCGTCCTCCTTCTGCAGGCGGGTGTGTGTGGCGTCTGCGTCCCTGCAGACGCGCGCCTCGCCAGTGGTTTACAAGAGCTCTAAATGGCTCTCCAAAAGCATAATACGCCCTTCGGTCTCCAATCGTTGCAGCACGGTGTCCAGCACGCGATTGACGAACTCGGTCTGATTGCCGACGCACGCCATCGCGAGGCACGCCCGCTGATGGAGGTCGTGGTGGTCGACTTCGGCGACCGACAGGTTGAAGTCGTTGCGCAGGCGCGTAATCAGGCTCTGCACGACCTGCCGCTTCTCTTTCAGCGAGCGACAACCGCCAATATGCAGTTCGACGGTCAGAACGCCAATCCGTGCCGCCATCAGCGCAAAGTATACCTGTGGGGCGTGGGGGAAAACGGGTATCCTCATGCACGATGTTCTGGCGCGCGGCGATATTCGTCTTTCTGGTCGATCAGGTGGTCAAGCTCTGGGCAATCCGCAGTCTGATGCTGGATCAGTCGCTGCCTGTGCTGCCGCCCTACTTTTACCTGACGCTGACGCACAACACCGGGATTGCGTTCGGCTTGCTGGAGGGGCGCGGCTGGCTGACGATTCCGCTCACGCTGTGTGTGGCGGGCGGGCTGGTGTGGTATCACCAGCGCCACAAGCCCTCGCGGAGCGTGCAACTGCTGACGGGGCTGCTGCTGGGCGGCGCGCTGGGCAACTTCGCCGACCGCATACGGCTGGGGTATGTGGTAGATATGTTCGATTTCGTGGTCTGGCCCGTGTTCAATGTGGCAGATATGGCGATTACCTGCTCGCTTCTGGGGCTGATGGCGCTGCAGTTCTGGGGGGCGCGCGCGCCTGAGACGCCGACCGCCGCGGGCGTCCCCGAGGAGCCGCCGCGATGATGCCCGAACTCATCAAAATCGGCGGGTTCACGCTCTACACCTACGGGTTGATGTGGGTGGTGGGCATCTGGCTGGCGGTGTGGCGTGCGTTGCGCCATGCTCCACGCTATGGCGTCTCCGCCGACAATGTGCTGGATATCGCCTTCTGGAGCGTGCTGACGGGGATTGTGGGCGGGCGTGTGGCGTTCGTGATGACCAACTGGTCGCAGTACGCGCCTGACCCGCTGAGCGTCTTCCGCGTGTGGGAGGGCGGGATGTCGTACTTCGGGGGGTTCGGGCTGGCGATTGCGACGGCGATTTATCTCATCCACACGCGGCGTATCCCCATCTGGCAGCTGGGCGATCTGGCGGCGCCGTCGCTCGCGCTGGGGTACGGGATTGCGCGACTGGGTTGTTTCGCGGCGGGGTGCTGCTACGGCGCGCCGACCGACCTGCCGTGGGGCGTTATGTTTCCGGGACACGAACACGCGGTTCACCCGACGCAACTCTATGCGACGGCGATGAATCTGCTGATTTTCGCGGGGCTGGCATGGTACGAGCCGCGCCGACGCTTTCAGGGGCAACTGTTCGCGCTGTTTCTGATGGCGCACGGGCTGTACCGCTTTGTGAACGAGTTTTTCCGCGCGGGGGCGACCTCCGCGCTGATGCTGGGTGTGTTCACCTACGGGCATCTGGTCGCTGCGGTGGTGGTGGCTATCGGCGTGGGGTTATACCTTGCTCTGGCGCGATACGCAACACGAAAGGCTATGCGTCCGCGTGTGTAGTCTCGCTGGAGGGTTGCCTCGCACGTGCCTGCAGAGGCGTGCTGTTGCCTGCGCCCAGCTACTATGGAGTGCGGAAGCGCAGCTTCAGCATGCGCGGAAGCTCCGCTTCCGCACTCCATAAGTTGCCGTCTTGCGAACTATGACCAGTAAATTGGTATAACTCCCAACGACAGGTCGCCGATAGTTGTCTTCAGATTGGCGCTTTTGCCAAACACACGACGTACCTGCCACACAGCGAAAGGCGCGAACACTATCAGGAGTATTCCGCCGCAAACCAGTATCCAATCCGCCATGTCTTCTCAGTGAAACTTCGCCGCCAGCCAGCGCTCGGCGTCCAGCGCCGCCATACAGCCCGTGCCCGCCGCCGTGACCGCCTGCCGATAGACCTTGTCCATCACATCGCCGCAGGCAAACACGCCCTCGACGCTGGTGTAAGTGCCGTTGCGTGTGAGGAGGTAGCCCTGCTCGTCCATCTCCAGCACGCCCTGAAAAATCTGGGTGTTGGGCGTGTGTCCAATCGCGATGAACACGCCGTCGATGGGGAAGTCGTACTCTTCGTCGGTCTTAAGGTTGTGCAGGCGCACGCCCGTGACCTTGCCCGCGTTCACATCGTAGATGTCGCGCACGACGGTATTCCAGATAAACTCAATTTTGGGGTTGCGGAAGGCGCGCTCCTGCATGATTTTGGAGGCGCGCAGCTCGTCACGACGATGCACGACATACACTTTTTCGCAGTGATTGGTGAGGTAGGTCGCCTCTTCCATCGCGGTGTCGCCGCCGCCGACGACAATCACGCGCTTGCCCCGAAAGAAGAACCCGTCGCAGGTGGCGCACGCCGACACACCTCTGCCCTGCAGCTTCACCTCGCTTTCCAGCCCCAGCCATTTGGCAGACGCGCCCGTCGCGACAATCACGGCGAGCGCGCGGTACTCCTTGCCCGCGTCGCTCCAGAGGCGGAACGGATGCCCGCTGAAGTCGACCTGCGTGATGGTTTCGTACACAATCCGCGTGTCGAAACGCTCCGCCTGCTTGCGGAACAGCTCCATCATCTCCGGACCCTGAATACCGTCGGGGAAGCCAGGGTAGTTTTCGACATCGGTGGTAATCATCAGTTGCCCGCCGGGCTGGACGCCTGCGAACAGAAGCGGTTGGAGGCTGGCGCGCGCGGCGTAAATCGCCGCCGTGTAGCCCGCGGGTCCCGAACCGACGATAATCAGCTTCTCTACGCCTTCCATATCGCCGTAGAGTGTACCCGAATCGGGCAGGAGAGGCGGGCGCGCGTGCGAATCGATTCGCGCTATGTACCTGCTGGGCGTGGACATCGGCACTTCGGGCGTGAAGGCGCTGCTGGTGGACGAATCGGGCGCGGTGATCGCCAGCGTGAGCGAGTCGTACCCCCTCTATACGCCGCAGCCGCTATGGGCAGAGCAGGAACCCGACGACTGGTGGCGGGCGACCTGCACGGCGATTCGGCGGCTGCTTGCCGATTCAGGCGTCGCGGCGGCGCAGGTGCGCGGCGTGGGGCTGAGCGGACAGATGCACGGGTCGGTCTTTCTGGACGAGCGAGGCGAATCGATACGCCCCGCGCTGCTGTGGTGCGACCAGCGCACGGCGGACGAGTGCGCGTGGATGACCGAGCGCGTCGGCGAGCAGGCAGTGCTGCAGACAACGCTCAACCCCGTGCTGACGGGCTTTCAGGCGGGCAAGATACTCTGGTTGCGCCGCCACGAACCCACCAACTATGCCCGCGTGCGACAGGTGCTGCTGCCGAAGGATTTCATTCGCTATCGTCTCACGGGCGAGTCGGCGACGGAGGTTTCGGATGCGTCGGGCACGGCGCTGTTCGATGTACCCCATCGCGATTGGGCGTATGCGATGATGGACACGCTGGAGCTGCCGCGTGAATGGTTCCCGAAGGTGTACGAGTCGCCTGAAATCACGGGGCGCATCACGGCGCAGGCGGCGCAGGCGACAGGACTGGCGGAGGGGACGCCTGTGGTGGGCGGCGCGGGCGATCAGGCGGCGGGGGCGGTCGGCGTCGGCGTCGTGCAGGCGGGGCGCGCGTCGGTCTCCATCGGCACCAGCGGCGTCGTGTTCGCCCATCTGGAGCAGCCACAGGTGGATTCGCAGTACCGCACGCACACCTTCTGCCATGCCGTGCCGGGCGCGTGGCATGTGATGGGCGTGATGCTGATGGCGGGCGGCGCGTTGCAGTGGTATCGCGAGACTTTCGCGCCCGAGGTGGCGTTCGACGCGCTCGTTGGCGAAGCCGAGTCGGTTCCCGCAGGCGCGGAGGGGCTGCTGTTTGCGCCGTATCTGTCGGGCGAGCGCACGCCGTACCCCGACCCGCAGGCGCGCGGCGCGTTCGTCGGGCTGACGCTGGCGCACACGCGCGCCCACTGCACGCGCGCCGTGCTGGAGGACGTCGCGTTCGGGCTGCGCGACTCGCTGGAGATTCTGCGCGAGATGGGCGTCCCGCTGCAAGAGTTGCGCCTGACGGGCGGCGGCGCGAAAAGCCCCCTCTGGCGCAGGATACTCGCCAGCGTGTTCGGGCAAGCCGTGCATACCCTGCAGGCGGAAGAGGGTCCCGCCTATGGCGTCGCGCTGCTGGCAGGGGTGGGCGTCGGCGTGTGGGGTTCTGTGCCCGAAGCGTGCGCCGCGACCGTGCAACTGGCAGGCGCGACCGCGCCTGATCCCGAAGCGCAGCGTGTATACGACGCGCTCTACCCGCGCTATCGCCAGCTCTACCCCGCGCTCAAACAATTCTGGGGATAAGTAGCAGGGTGCGGGCAACAGCATGCACCTGCAGATGTGCATGAGGCAAGTACGAAGTCTGATTCGTCGATTGGTATGACGCGCATGCGCGGATAGAGGCGCTGCGAAAACGCACGGGAACGGCTCAGAATACCAACCATCGCCAATTTGCAAACCACAACTGACGGATGAGCATCCCTACCCCCTACAGTCACGCATGGTTCAGGTATTCTTTCGCCTGAGCATGAGGCATGAGACAGCA
Source organism: Armatimonadota bacterium (assembly GCA_037442365.1). Taxonomy (GTDB): domain Bacteria; phylum Armatimonadota; class Fimbriimonadia; order Fimbriimonadales; family GBS-DC; genus GBS-DC. Next base: position 32,021 of record JBBIQK010000003.1, read on the forward strand.
CACGAACTGCCAGTCGCCGCGCCCCCCTCTGACTGGGACACCCTGAACGCGCAGATTGTCGCCTGCGCCCAGTGCCCGCGGCTGGTCGAGTACCGCATGCAGGTTGCTCAGCGCAAACGCGCGGGCTTCCGCGACTGGGACTACTGGGGCAAACCCGTACCGAACTTCGGCGAGTCGACCGCACGCCTGCTGATTGTCGGACTCGCGCCCGCTGCGCACGGGGGCAACCGCACGGGACGCATTTTCACGGGCGACGCTTCGGGTGATTTCCTGTTTGACGCGCTCTATCGTACAGGCTTTTGCAACCAGCCGACCTCGACGAGTCGCGACGATGGGCTGCAGTTGTACGATGTCGCCATTACCGCCGCCGTTCACTGTGCGCCGCCCGACAACAAACCCACGCCCGACGAGCAGCGCGCCTGTTTCCCCTACCTGCAGGCGACCTATCGGCGAATGCCGAACCTGCGCGGGCTGCTCGCGCTCGGACAGCTGGCGTTCAACGCCTGCGTGCGCCTCGCGCGTGAAGAGGGGCTACTGCCCGACAGTGTGCGCCTCGAATTTCGGCACGGTGCGTTTTATCCGCTCGCGGACGGGCGCTTTCTGGCGGCGAGCTATCACCCCAGCGCGCGCAACACCTACACGAAACTGCTCACCATGCCGATGATGACCGACCTGCTGCTGCGGGTGCGCGCCCTGCTGGAGACGGACACTACCGCAGCGCCAGCCGATTCTGGGGTTTGAGCCGCGCCAGACAGCTTTCGTAGACGGCGCGGTCTTCATAGACCACCAGCAGGTTCGTGAGCCTGCGTTTGGGCAGCACTTTCACCTGACGGCGGTAGTAGAGGGTTGTGGAGCCGCCGCCATCGAGCGCAATCGCGTCGGTCGCGCCCAGCGCGCGCATCACCCACGCCAGCTGGCGCAGGCGAATCGGACGCTCCACTACAACCAGCAACAGCTTGTTGTGTTTCGTGACGCCGACCGCCACACGCTTGCCCCGCGCGTACACGCGCTTATCGCGGAACCCCTCGCCCGGAGGGTAGAGCGCGACCTGCCCGTTTTGCAGCAGGCGCGGTCCCGCGCCCAGCACCAGCTGGTAGTTGCGCCAGTCGTGTTGGCGGTGCAGCTTCTGGCGGATGAAGCGCGCCTGATTGTCGTAGGTGATGCACAGCGCGGTGCCCACCCCGCCGAAATGCACGCGCTCGCCCTCGATTACGATGTCGCCTACAGGCAGCTTGCTGGTGGTGCTGAAGTAGGTTCCCGTGACGGCGGCAGTAGGCTTCGATCGCGCGAGCAGCTGCCAGATCGATTCGTCCCTGCCGAGCCGCCGCGCTGTGACGACCCCCACCCGCACCTGCGGATTATTCAAATCGGCGACCACATAGCGCACGGGAATCCCGTTCACCCGGCGATACAGCAGTTGCACGGAGTTGCCTGTCGCCTGTTTGGACGGCGCGGCGGCATGGGCAGAAAAAACGGTTTCATGCCAGCATCCCTGATAGATTAGCGACCCCAGAAGGCTGAGAAGCAGTATTGTTAGTCGCACCAGATTTCACCTACCCGATTAGACCGTGTGGGGCGTCGTGTGGTTGCGGCGCTCCCCTACTCCTATATACGCATGTGTGCGCGATTTCCTACCTGTGAATTCGGCGAGGTTTGGCGTTTCGGGTATACTGAGAGCGTATTTTAACGATGTTTTTACGGACTATGGAGGCAACCCTATGGCATACCGCGACTTTCAGGACTTTCTGCTGCATCTGGAGCAAGAGGGCGAACTGAAGCGCATCCGCTACCCATTAGACCCCTATCTGGAGATTACCGAGGTAGCCGACCGCGTGATGAAGTCGGGCGGACCGGGACTGCTGATTGAGCGCCCTAAAGGCTACGATATTGCCGTCGCCATCAACACGATGGGTTCGAAGCGGCGCATGAGCCTCGCGCTGGGCGTGGACGACTACGAGACCATCGCGCAGGAGATTGACGCGCTGACCAAGCCAGAACTGCCTCAGATGGGCGGCGGGCTGCTGGGCAAACTGCGCGCCCTGCCCGAAGTGATGCCCCAGCTCGGCAGGCTGCTGCAGGTCGCCCGAAGCGTTCCCCCGACCACTGTCAAAGAGGGCGTCTCACAGGAAGTGGTCAAAACAGGCGACCAGATTGACCTGTTCGAGTTCCCTATCCTGCATTGCTGGCCGCAGGACGGCGGACGGTACATCACGCTGCCGCTGGTGTTCACGCACGACCCCAACACGGGCAAGCGGAATGTGGGCATGTATCGCATTCAGGTGCTGGACAAGCGCACCACAGGCATGCACTGGCAGATTCACAAAGTGGGCGCGGAGCATTACCAGCACGCCGAGAAGCAGGGCGAGCCGATTCAGGTCGCGGTCGTGCTGGGGGACGACCCGGCGCTGACCTTCAGCGCGATTGCGCCCCTGCCCCCCGCCATCGACGAGCTGATGTTCGCGGGCTTCCTGCGCAAGAAGCCCGTCGAGCTGGTTCCTGCCAAAACGGTGGACATCAAAGTGCCCGCCAACGCCGAAATCGTGATCGAGGGCTACATCAACCCCGGCGAACGCTGTCTGGAAGGTCCCTTCGGCGACCACACAGGCTACTACAGCCTCGCCGACTACTACCCCGTGTTCCATGTCACGGCGATTACCCACCGCGCCAAGCCCGTCTACCCCGCCACCATCGTGGGCATTCCGCCGATGGAAGACGGCTGGATGGGCAAGGCGGTTGAGAGGCTCTTCCTGCCGCTGGTGCGCCTGACCGTGCCCGAAATCGTCGATATGAACCTGCCTGTCGAGGGCGTGTTCCATAACTTCTGCTTCGTGAGCATCCGCAAGCGCTACCCCGGGCATGCGTTCAAGGTGATGAACGCCATCTGGGGGCTGGGGCAGCTGATGTTCAGCAAGTTCATCGTGGTGTTCGACGCCGATGTGAATGTGCATGACCTGGGCGAGGTCATCTGGCGGCTGGGCGCGAATGTCGACCCCGAACGCGACACGCTGATTGTCAAGGGTCCCGTCGATGTGCTGGACCACGCCAGCCCCTATGTCGGCTACGGCAGCAAAATCGGGTTCGACGCGACGACCAAGTGGAAAGAGGAAGGCTTCACGCGCGAGTGGCCCGATGTGATTCGGATGTCGCCTGAAGTGAAAGCGAAAATCGACGCCATCTGGGACGAGCTGGGACTGTAATCGTTTGCATGGCGCGTCCAAATTGGTGTATAATCCTGCCGGAGGCGCGCTATGCAAAGGAGACTCGTCTCTTGGGGATTAATGCTGCTGAGCGCGCTGGGGAGCGTCTCCCTGATGCGCGCGATTGCCGACAACTTCGACCCTGCGGAAAAACGCTGTGCCCAGAACCTCTATCGGGTGGGGCGGGCGGCGCTGATGTATAGCCAGGACTACGACGAGCAGTTCCCGCTGGCTTACGAGCGTGCGCGGGACACGCAGCCGTGGGGCTGGGACGCCCCCGTCGCCGTGCCGCGCAACTGGCAAACGGGCAGCCCGCACGGGGGCTGGACATGGGCGAACGCGCTCCAGCCGTACCTGTGGAGCAACAAGCAGTCGTATGCGTTCCTCAGCTGCCCCGCGACTCTGCCGTACAAACTGCCCAGCGTCGACTATAGCCAGCGCGTGCAGTCGCCTGTGCCCGTGAGCTACACCTATAACGGCTACCTGCACAACTACTTCGAGGCGGGCGTGGACGACCCCAGCACGCTGCCGCTGTTCTGGGAGGGGCTGGGGCGCGAACACTGGCTGGGCTTCGCGCCTGTGAACCCGATTTTGCGCTGCGACCGCGCCGATGAACTGTGCCGATTCGCGCCGTGTACGAACCCCAGCGCGCACTATCCGCGCGGCGAAGTGCGCCTGCCCCAGCAGTCCGTCTGGATTCACAAGAGCGGGATGCACTTCATCACGATGGAACTCAGGCTTCAAGTCCGACGGCTGGGCGCGCGCGTTGCGCCCAACAGCACCGACCCGCAAATAGACCCGTTCGACGGCTACAACACGCAAGGCGTCCCCAGCGTCGCTCGAACCGACGCCTGTGGCTACCTGCCGCTGTTTGCGCCGCGCTAAGGAGGAAACGACCATGCGAACAACGATTGCATGCGGGATTGCACTGAGCTTGCTGGCGCTGGCTTCGGCGCAGGTGCGCGAAGTGTGGCGCTATGTGTATACGCCGCCGCAGGATGACTTTGCGGCGCAGATGACGCGCGCGGTGCGCCTGTCGGACGGCGGGCTGATGCTGCTGGGCTGGGTGGAGACGCCCCTGAATGGGCGCGACGCGCTGGCTATCCGCCTGCTGCCCGACGGAACCCAGGCGTGGGTCTACCAGCTCGATGGCGCGGGCTTCGACGACGCATTTGTGGACGCTGTGGAGCGTGCGAACGAGCTGCGCCTGCTGGGACAGTTCACAGACGCCGATGGCTACCTCACCGCGCAGGTGCATCACCTCACGCCTGCGGGTCAGCCCAGCGCCGTCTTCACGCTTGCCCGCACCCCGAACGCACACCTGCGCCCGCTGCGGTTTTTGTACTTTGACGGGCTCTTCGTCGCCGCCGAAGAAGTCGCCTCAGGCGTCAGCCGCGCCATCTTCTACGAAGACAACTTTACCAACTACATCCTGTTCAACCGTGTGAACATCCGACCGTGGGGCGTCATTACGAACCAGACGCCTGTGTACGACTTTTTATATGGGAGCGTGGCGTCCTCCAGCACTGCGGTCGACACGGCATACCTGGCGGCTGACTCTGCCATCTTCCGCTACTCGGGAGCTGCACGCGGTGTGGACATTCCCGCCGCAGGTGTGAAGAATCCCGTCTTTCTGGAAGATGTTGTGGGGATTCAATCGGAGGGCGGCTACACGGGCGAAGATGTGGTACTTATCTACCATCTGTATGGTTCGACGCTCTGGGGCTACCGCTACTCGCATCTGTGGCACGACGACTATGCCGAGAGCCTTGCAATGGACGTGCAGGAGAATGTGTACCTGCTGGTGAAGACCGTTCTCTGGCGCGGCGAGCCGTTCGAACGCTACACCCTGCGGCTGGCGCGCTTCTCCAACAACGGTAGACTGCTTTCGGAGACCGAGCTGGTGGACGAGGGACAGCCCTCCCTATCGGGAATAGTACGCGTGAACCCTGCGGGGCAGCGGTATGTCGCCGTGTCGGGCGCGTCGCAACCCCCCAGCTTCCTGGCGCGGGTGAACGCCAGCGGACAGCCCCTGTGGCAGTTCCCGACGGCGATTGCGCCCGAGGAGCTGTTTGCTAAGCCAGACGGCAGCCTGCTCGTCGCAGGGACGCTGATCACTGAAGTGGACTACTACAATCGCTTCCAGCAGGTGGCGGCAGTCAAGTACGCGCCCAGCGGCGACCTCGACGGCAACGGCTGCGTGGACGACGCCGACCTGCTGCAGGCGCTGTTCGCGTTCGGGCAGCAGAGCGCGGACCTCGCCGCTGACATCAACGGCGACGGCGTCGTCGATGACGCCGACCTGCTAAGTGTGCTGTTCGCCTTCGGGCAGGGGTGCTGAATCCCATGCGTCGGTACGGGCGCGGCAACCGCGCCCGTACCATCTCTGCGCGCGTGCGTCCAGAGGGGCGGCTGAAAACTTTCCGCGCCAGCGCTTGGCACACCCTGCACCGAACCAGCTGTGAATCTCAGCAGGATATCCGCCCCACGAATTATGGAATAACGCCGTCGGGGATCGTTATGGCTGGTAAGGCGAAGAAATCCGAAGGCGACGGCGGCGGGGGCGGCAAGGGCAAAAGCCCCATGCTGATGATGATTGTGGTGCTGGTCGCGGGACTGGCGGGCGGCGTGTTCGCGGGCAAGAACTTCCTTGCGCCCAAAGCGCCCCCACCCCCCAAGCCGCCTACTGTCGGCAAAACGCTGGATCTCGGCGAGTTCATCGTCAATCTGGGCGACGAGAGCTATCTGAAGGCAGGAGTCGCGCTCGGTCTTAAAGAGGGCATCGACCCCAAAAAGCTGGAAGAGGAGACCGCGCCCCTGCGCGACGCCGCGCTGATGGCGTTTGCAGGCAAAACGCGCTCGCAACTGAACTCGCTGGAGGGCAAGCACAAAGTCAAAGAGGAAATCCGCGAGCGCGTGAACGAGGTACTGGAACACAAAACGCACGAGAAAGAGAGCGTGCTGGAGGTCTATTTCACCGCGTTCACGACGCAGTAGCGCGCCCGCGCATGAGATAGGCAACCTCCGCGATCGCCGCCAGTTGGAACGCGGCGACGCCCACCAGCAACGACGCCTGCACCGACTGCGCGCCCAGCGCACGCGCGAGCCAGACGCCGACCGCAAGCCCCAGCGCGTTCACCAGCAGGTTGAGCGCCATGCCCCAGTAGACAGCGGCGGGCTGCTTCTGGTGGATACGCACGCCGCGTAGCGTGGAGCCATACGCCGTGAGCGCGGGCAACAACCAACACGCCTGAAAGCCGAACACCGCGGGCAACGCCAGCTCCGCCTTCAACGCGAGCAGCCGCTCGGTGAACAAGCCTGCCAGTGGCGTGAACGCCAGCAGCACGAGCGCGAGAGTCGTGCCCAGAGCGACCCTGTGTGTGAACGCGAACAGCGCGCCTGTCGGAACGCCCTGCTGCAGCGCGGCGACGCTGGTCTCCTGCAATGCGAAGCCCCAGCTGCGCACCGCCAGCAACGACCCAAACACCACCTGCCACGCGGCGATTGCCAGCGCAGGCTGGGGCAAGCGCGCCAGCGCCGCGGCGGTCAGCGGATGCACCAGCAGCGTCAGCAGCGTCGTGCCCGCCAGCGGCAAGTGGAACCGCCAGATGGCATGCTGACGCAACGGCGCGCCCGATTCGTGATGGGGCAGCACGCGCATGCGCAACACGGGCATGGCAAACAGCGTCGCCACGACCGCCTCCACCAGCACGCCCGCCATCACAATCCACGCGCCCGCGACTGCGCCGGGCAGCCCATTCCACCAGAGCAGCCCCACCGCAACCGCCGTGATGGTCGCCAGGCGTATCGCCGTGCCCCATGTGACCAGCCGCGCCGCGCCATAGCGCACCAGCACGCCCTGCAGGAATCGCCGCCAGCCAATCGCCGCCGTCCACAAAAGCATCGCCTGCATCGCGCCGCGCCCCGCCTCCGCTACCCGTTCGGGCAGACCCAGCACGAGCAGCGCAATCCAATCATAGAGCGGCGTGAAGGCGATCAGCGCGGTCAGCAGCGTGAGGCTTGCTGTCAGCGTCAGCACAAAACGCAACACCGCGAAAAACGACTCGCGCCCCTGCACCAGCGCAATCGCCGTCGCCAGCAACATGATCACGGGACTTTCAATCAGCAGCGACAGCCCCAGCGCGACGCCGAAGCCCGCAATCTGCACCGACGGCTCCGCAAATCGCGCCAGCGCCGCGTTCGTCACGGGCGATTCCAGCATCATCAGCGTAAAACTCAGCGCCAGCGGCAACCAGAGCCAGAACAACACAGGCGGATGGACGCTCGTTTTCATAGACCGCAATAGGATACCGCCTCGCCATGCGCTATAATTAACACGCCAGCGACCATTCGCTGAGATTGCCCCGATCGCACGGGAATGATAGGAGGTTCAAATTATGCGTGTCGGTATTTTGACGGGCGGGGGCGATTGCCCCGGACTGAATCCTGCGATTCGGGGCGCGACGCTGCGCCTGATCCGAGACGGGCACACCCCCATCGGCGTCCTACAGGGCTGGAAGGGGCTGATTGAGGGTTTGACCGTTCCGCTCACCGAAGAGCGCGTAGATGAGATTATTCGCGAAGGCGGCACGATTCTGGGCACTTCGCGCACGAACCCATTTAAAGACCCTGCCGATGTGCAGCGGCTGCTGGACAATATCGAGGACTTCAACTTCGGCGCGATTATCGCGATAGGCGGCGAGGACACGCTCGGTGTCGCCCGTCGCCTGTATACTGAGCATGGCGTGCGCGTGGTCGGCGTGCCCAAGACGATGGACAACGACCTGGGCGGCACGGATTTCACCTTCGGCTTTGATAGCGCGGTCTCCGTCGCGGTGGAGGCGATGGATCGCCTGCGCGACACCGCCAAATCGCACGCGCGGATTATCGTGCTGGAGGTGATGGGGCGCCATGCGGGCTGGGTCGCGCTGTACGCGGGCATCGGCGGCGGCGCAGACTGGATCCTCATCCCCGAAGCGCCCGTTGACCTCAACGCGATGTGCCACTACCTGAAACAGGTCTATCACGGCGGCAAACGCTACGGGCTGGTGGTCGTCTCGGAAGGCGTGGAATTGCCTTTCGCGGGCACGGATGAACCTGCCGCAACCGACGACTTCGGGCATAAGGTGCTCAAGGAGCGCGCCGTCGGCTCGCGAGTCGCCCGCTATATTGAGGAAATCACGGGCATCGAAACGCGCGACGCGGTGATTGGGCACATCCAGCGCGGCGGTCCGCCCACGGTGTACGACCGCGTGCTGGCGACGCGCCTGGGGCTTAAGGCGGCGGAGCTGGTCAGCTCAGGACAGTTCGGTTTGCTCGCGGCGCTGCGCGGCGTCGAGATTGTCGCCGTGCCGCTGGACGACGCCTTGCAAGCGCCCAAACTGGTACCCTACGAGCTTTATGAGGAGGCGCGGCAGATTTTCCAGCGCGTGGCGCTACAGCCACAGCGCAGCGGAGCGGGTTAACGCCTGCAGATTGCCCAGTGCGCGCTGGTGAATCTCGCCGAGAATCGCCTGCACCACCATCGGATGATAACGCGCGCCGGCGCCCTGCTTGAGGACCGACGAGGCGGTATCGGCGTCGGCACTCTCGGCGATGCGGGTCCAATCGTCGAGCGCGCTCAGAATATGGGCGCTGAGCGGCGCGTCGGGCTGCTCGCTGTAGACCACATGGTGCAGACGCACAATCGGAGCGACTTGCCAGAGTCCCGGAATCTGTTCTGTGATGGAGGCGCTGATTTCGGCATGACGGGCGATTAGCTCGAGTTCCGCTTGTGTAAACGGCGTCTGCTTGTTCAGCACCGGGTAGGGGATGGCGACCATCCCGATGTCGCGCAGGTAGACCGCCAGCTCCATCCGCCGGCGTTCGTGTAGGGGGACGCCAAGCCGCTGGGCGACGGCGCTTGCCAGTTCCGCCAGCGGTTCGGCGCTCGTGTAGCGTCCCTGCGTGCGCAACTCGATGAGTCGAGCAAAGGCGCGCAGCCCCTCACAGCGCCAGCGATGAATCCGTGCAGGCAACACCACGAACGCATAGTACGCCAGCGCCGCGATCGATGCGACTGTTATCCCAAATGCCCACCAGACGCCTTGCATCCTACAAAGTTGCCCCCGCTTCGCGCTTTCTGCGCCAGTCCTGCACCACTTTCGTAAACACCTGAACCACCTGCGCATCGAACTGCGTCCCTGCCGCGCGCTCCAACTCCGCAATCGCTTCATCGAGGGTCAGGGGACGCTTGTGCGGGCGCCGCTGATTCGGCGCTTCGCCGCCAATCATCGCATCGAACGCATCGACCACAGCAATCACACGCGCCTCCACAGGAATCTGCTCGCCTTTTAGACCGAAAGGATACCCTGTACCGTCTGGACGCTCATGGTGCATCGCAATCCAGGGGATAATCGGCGCGAGGAAGGGGGTGTCCCGGAGAATCTCCGCGCCGAGCTGGGGATGTTTCCGAATCTCTGCCCACTCCTCCGGGGCGAGCCGAGCAGGCTTGTTGAGTATCTGCTCATCCAGCACAGTTTTGCCGAGGTCATGCAGCAGCGCGGCTTCATAGACCAGCTCGCATCGGTCAGGCGGCAGTCCCAACTTTTCCGCGACGCGGCGCGCCCACAACGAGACGCGCTGCAGATGCCCCCCAGTATAGGGATGCGCCCGTTGCACCAGAAAGCCCAGACTGCGGATCGTCTGATGGTAGAGTTCCTGCTGGCGCCGCGCGAGGATGAACGCCTGACGCAACGCCAGATACGGCGCCAGCACGCCGAGCAGTCCGACGGCCCCATACGCCTGGAGCGCCGCCATTGCCAGAAAGGAAATCGGGGTCATCAACGCCACATCACGGGGCAGGCTCAGAACCGTCTGCGCCAGCACCCAGCGCGCACGCACGCCTTCCGCCAGCGCCACCGTTATACTCATCAACACGGCGTTGATGAGCATGTAGGTCGCTAACCCCAGCATTAACGCGCCCAGCGCCTGGAGGCTCCACACCCCCGATTCGGGGTTGAACACCGCCGCCGTCGCTATGCCAGCGCCCGATGCGCTCAGGACGCTCTGGAAAGTATTGATCGCGACCCACCGCGGATGCGTCGCGCGCGACGACACCATCACAGCGCCTGCAACGAGGGTCGTCAATGCATCCAGCCAGACACCGAACTGTGCCCCATACACCAGCATGACGGCAATCACAATCGGCATGCTGACACTGAGCCAGACGCCCCGATCGTTGTATTCAGGGCGAAGAGGGTAGCGTATCAACAGCAACTCGGCGGCTATTGCCAGCAACGCCACAGTGCCAAGCGCACCCAGCAGGTGCTCCCGAATCAGCGGCGCGCCCGCCAGCGCCAGTGCGCCCGTGGCAGCCACGCCTGAAATGACCATCCAGACTCCGATCCGCTTCCGTCGCATACAATTCCAGAAGGGGCAAGGCAAGCGTCCCTACCCAGTGCCTCAAAGGATTACGGAACCTGCACGACCTCAGGCGTGCGCTCCACAGGGTCGTCCCAGCGATGCGGATAGTACACCCGCTTCGCACTGGCAACAGACAGCATCGCCACGACCATTGCCATCAGAATGAGCCACCGTTTCATCGACTGTCCCTCCTATAGTGAGAATGGTCAGCCGCTCGTGGTCGCTCCGCTCGTGCTTGCCTTGCCCATGGGGTGCGCTTCAGGCGCGCCCCAAATCGTTTTCTGTGCTTGCCGCCGTGGGTTCACTGAGCTGTGCCACGGCGGTCGCCTCCATATCGGTCGGGAACGCGGACACGCGCCGATTCACAGCGTCCAGCGTCGCCAGCCCGACAGCGCGCAGGGTGTCCTGGCGGATCAGCGCGCTCCCGACCAGCAGGTCCTCGCCCTGTTCGCGCACCGCGCTCACCAGCACAATCGCGACGGGATAGCTGCCGACGGTCGCTGTGGTGGACACATCCTCCAGCCCGAACCGCTCGCACAGCCCGTGCGCCGCTTCCACGGCGCGCAGCGTCGCTGAGGCGACCAGACGCGGAATTTGCGTGCTGGCGCGCACCCCAGACGCTACGCCGCGATAGACCGTGCCGTTGCGCTCCAACAAGACCGCAACGACCGCGCGCGTCCCCTCATGGGTAATTTGAACATCCAGCCAGCGCAGGCGATTGGGGTCAGCAAGCTTCGAGGCGCTCCCCTTCTGAGCAACACTTACCTTCCGATGATCGACATGAATCCCGAAATGCGCCAGGAGCGCGGACTCCACATCGCGCACGGCTTGCTTCGGATTGCGCTCGGCTTCCACCAGCAAATGAATCTCCTGGATCAGACCGTTCTCGTCCGCGACAACCCGTGCGCCGCATACGCCGCGCAACTCCCTCAGCACACTCTCTATCTGTGTGGCGCTGTGTCTGCGATCCGGCATGACTCTCTCCTCCACCGCCGAAAGCCGACCTATTCCTCACCCTCGCGAGTCATGCCTTCAAGATGCTGAGGAATTATACTCCCTACGCCATGCGATTCCTGCAAGAATTTCGGGGAATTTCGGGTTAAATTCCCGTAAAACTGCGTGTAGGGACGACTTTAACCGACCGTTAATGCGTTTTTACCTGCCCTTAAACTTGCGCGAAGTAGACTTTTGCTCGGAGGTACGCCATGCGCAAAAACGGTTTTACACTGATTGAACTGCTGGTTGTTATCGCGATTATCGCCATTCTTGCGGCGATTCTGTTCCCTGTGTTCGCTCAGGCGCGCGAGAGCGCACGCAAGTCGTCCTGTCTGTCCAACGCGCGTCAGATTGGGTTGGCGGGAATGATGTACGCCCAGGATTGGGATGAGATCCTGCCAGAGACGGGCTGGGTCGGTCCCTGCAGCAGCCCGACGCCGAACGCCAGCGGTGTTTACGCCATCGGCGACGACTACTTCAGCGGCGTGTTCTCGTTCCCCATCGCTAGCGGACCCTACATTAAGAATTGGAACATCTTCCAATGCCCCAGCGATCCCGACAAAGGCGGGTTCAACAAGCTGAATTCGTTCTGCTACGAGGCGCAGCTGCTGGCGGTGCGCATGCCGGGCGCGTATGCGGGCATGCGCAGCGTGGTCAATGCAATGCGCAGTGTATTCCCGCTCTCCTACGCGGGCAACTACTTCCTGAGCCGAACCTACGATCCCGGTTTCGACCGCAACAACTATCGCGGCGAAAAGATGCGCCCGCTGGCGGGCATCAACTTCCCCTCGAACACCTTCTTTATTGCCGATGTAGGCAGCAACATCGCCTCGAACGGCAACGCCTTCGCCGCGTGGTACATCGCGCCGGGCTACGGCAACAATCAGGGCGACACGCGCTGGCGCAAGGGACGCCGCCACCAGGAAGGACGCAACTGGACCTTCTGCGACGGACACGCCAAGTTCTACAAAGACCCTGCCTTCGAGATCAATGGCGCGCCGCGCTCGCAACTGGAGATTACCTACGAGTACCAGGCGCGCGGCATCTACACTTTCCCCGAAACCACCGGTCCCGACTACCGTCGATAATCTACAGACCTCCTTTACTCAAGGCGTCCGCCTGCCCCGCGGACGCCTTGGTGTTATTCTGGCTCGCGCTCAACCAGCGCGCCCCGCTTGTAGAGTTCCCACACGCGAAACACCGAGTTTTTGTGCGGGCGGATTTTGCAATGTTCGTCCTCGTTGCGCTTCTCATCGCAGTAGCCCAGCGGCACGCACTTGGGTACCAGCAGCCTGCCAAAGTACGGATCTGCCGCCATCACCTCTTTGCGAATCAGCTTGAACAGCTGCCGAATCTCCCACTGCGCTAAGGTACACAGGCGTAGCCCCGCCATGTGCAGCAGTTGGCGTAGGTTCACCGTCATAATCAGGTTCGTGGTCACGGCGTTGGGGAAGATGAACCGCGCGTCTTCGGCGGGAATGCCCTGCTCCAGGAAGCGGTGGTAAATCTCCTCGCTCACATCTCGGAACCGCTCAAACTCCTGAAGGGCGTCAGGGTTCGCTTCGATGCTGGGCGGGGTCACATATTGCGGCTCTTTGTATTTCACATAGCGCTGGCTCTGCTGGTCGAACGCCACACCGATGCGATGGCGCACCAGCTGGTGGCTCAGCGCGCGGCTCACCCCCGCAATCGCGAAGGTGAAGCTGATATGCTCGATGGTGCTGTGATGCCCCGAATCGACCACATGCTCAATCAAGCGCATCACCCGTTCTGGGGGCGTTTTCTCACTGACGAATTCGTCCCAGATTTGCTGGGGCGTTTTTTCGCTGTAGCAGGTGCGCGCCGCCAGATAGATCAGCCCGCGATAATACTTGCGAATCGTCTCCGCTTCGGGGAACACCAGCGAGACCTCCATCACGCCGCGTTTTGCCATACTGCTTGTTTTCGTCGGCGACGATGAATCTCCTGCTCTCGCATGAACCGTAAGGGGGGTGTTGCATTTTTCCGCAAATTTTGTGCATTCGCGCCATTGCGGTGTATAGTAAACGCATGGAGGTCAGACCGATGAAACGCGCTTTTGTGCTTGGGTTTGTGATTGCGCTGGCGCTTCTGTGCGTCAGCCCTGTCGTCGCGCAACCGTTCACCTATCAGGGCGTCCTCAGACAAAACGGGCAACCCGTGAACGGCACGCGCAGCATCAGCTTCAAACTCTTCACCGCGCCCACAGACGGCTCCCAGGTGGGCAGTACCCTCACCCAGAATGTAAATGTGCAGAACGGGCTGTTTACCGTAGAACTGAACTTTGGGAATGTGTGGGACGGCTCGGATCGCTACCTGGAGATTAGCGTCGGTTCCACCACGCTTTCGCCCCGTGTGAAAATCAACCCGACGCCGTATGCCAGTTATGCAGGGACTGCTTTCTTCGCCCAGCGTCCGTGGCAGACTGCAGGGAGCAACATCTTCTACAACGCGGGCAATGTAGGGATTGGTACAGGTAGTCCCAGCGAACGCCTGCATGTCAACGGCAATATCCGCCTTGCGGACGACCGCAGCATCTTCGGGCTGGATCAGCTGGTGGGTTTCAACGACCTGTGCCTGTATGGCGATGCGATGGGTGGTCCCGATGTCTACATCGCTGCCAACGGCAATGTCGGGATTGGCACAACTAGCCCGTCGGCGCGCCTGTCGCTGGGAGGCGGCATCGCCACCAACACGAAGCTCGCCCTCTGGGACGGGGGCGCGTCAGGCGTGATGGGGTTTGGCGTGGGACCCTCCCAGTTTCGCATTCACCTGCCCAGCCCCAGCAATCGCTTCTCGTTTCTGGACGCGCCTGCAGGCAACGAAATCCTCACCATTCAGGGCAGTGGCAATGTAGGGATTGGAATTATCAGTCCACAGGCGCGCTTGCATGTGAACGGTGGTGACGCCTTTTTCACGAACAACAACACCATGCTCCAGGTGCTGCCTGGCAATCTGCTGGGGCAGAGTCGGGTGGGCGCTGCCACGCTGGAGATCCCTGGCGATGGCACGATTGGTGTGTGGGATAACATGACCGTTTCGGGCACGCTGCGCGCCTACGGCAACCTGCATGTCGGGGGCAACTACTTCACGCTCGGAGGCGGTACTGACCCAACATGGAGACGCGTTTATATGAGCGTACCAGATAGAGGCGGCGGTGCCTATGTAGGATTTTTGGAAGTACTCGGAGCGAATGGGCACGGTAACGCCAAGCTTTCAAATCTGACCGACTATCCCGATCATGGTGCCGTGACGGTTCATGATAGCAGTGGTACCGAGAGGGCAAAAATCTATATTTCCAGCAGAGGGAGAGGCACTCTCGTTGCGGAGGATAAATTCTTCCGTGAGCCAGACCCTGACGACCCCACGCGCGACATCTGGTACGGCTGTATCGAGGGTCCCGAACTCGCGATGTATGTGCGCGGCACGGCGCGGCTCGTCAACGGGCGCGCCCGCGTCGAACTGCCCGACCACTTCCGCAAACTCGCCGACGAACAGGGCATGACCGTGCAGCTGACCCCTCTCTCGCCTGAGTCTAAAGGCTTGTGCGTTGTGCGCAAGGGGCTGGATGGGATTGAAGTTGCGGAGCTGCTGAACGGGCGGGGCAACTACGAGTTTGACTGGGAAGTGAAAGCCGTGCGCAAAGACCATCGCGACTTCCGCGTGTACCGCCCGTGGGATGAAGTCCTGATTGCAGGCGACGACCCCGCGCAGGCGTGGGAAGCGCGCCTGAAGTCCATCGAAGCGCGCAAAGCCCGACAACAGGAGGTGAATCCATGAGAACCCTGATGCTGTGTGCGATTCTTGCGACACTGATAGGCGTCGCCTGCGCCCAGTCAGGCGGCGGCTACGACCTGAGCTGGTGGACGATTGACGGCGGCGGGGTCACCTTCGCCACAGGCGGCAGCTTCAACATGGGCGGCACGGTCGGTCAGCCCGACGCGAGCAGTGCGCTTACGGGGGGCAGCTACAGCCTCACGGGGGGCTTCTGGTTCGCGCCCGCGTGTGTGCCTACCAACGGCGATGTGGACGGCAGCGGCTGCGTGGACGACGCCGACCTATTGCAGGTGCTGTTCGCCTTCGGCGCGACAGGCGCCAACCCCGCCGATGTGAACTGCGACGCCTCTGTCGACGACGCCGACCTGCTGATTGTGCTGTTCAACTTCGGTAGTGGCTGTTGAAAAGCGCCCCAGCACACGCCGGCGCCAGACCGCCGCGTGAGTCGCCCGCGACGCGCTGAACCGCTGGAGTCGGAGCCGCCACGCCTGCGCCTCCGACTCCAGCCCACACTGGCACAGTACGCGCACCCACACCAGCGATTTATTAATGCACTGCTGGACGCGCTGCTCTTCGGGATCTGCCAGCACGGGATTGTCCTGCAGCACGCGCAGCGCCTGCTCGCTATGTCCGAGATTCGCCAGCACCAGCGCGTCGGAGAGGAGGATGTTCGGGTCTTCGTCGAGCCAGGGGCGGCTGCGTTGCTGGGCGGTGGCGTGGGCGTCGTGCGCCTCGCGTCGATAGCGCGAGAAGCTCAGGTACTCCGTGATGTTGCGCCAGAACCATGCGGCGTGTTCGGGGGCGTACCGCTCGGCGTGGGGGAGCCAGCGGCGCAGAATCTCGACGCCCTCCAGCGGCGCGAGGCGCGTCCCGCATTCCGACGCGCCTTTCGCCTGCGCGTGGATGATGTAGAACCACTGGGGCGGCATCGGCTCCGTAGAGTCCATCAGTCGCAGGGCGCGGTAGACCGACGCTTGCGCGTCCTGCACACGCGCCTGCTCCACCAGGTAGCCGCAGTGGTAGGCGAAGGCGTCGATGAGCAGGCGCTTCGGTGCGCGGTTCGAACGCACCATCTGCCACAATCGTCCCTGAATGCCGCGATAGAGCAGGTCGGTTAGCTCCGGGGCGATGACGACCTCGTGGCGGCTGAGCGCCGTCAGCAGTTCGGCGATGTCGGCAGGCGACGAGGCTTCGATGGGCAGCCACACCAGCACGCCCTGCCCGCCCTGCAGCGCCTGATGCTCTTCGGGGCTTGCGCCCAGCGCCTCGCAGAGCCGCGCCAGCTGCTCCGTGGAGGGCCAGCTCTCGGAACGCTCCCAGCGGCTCACCGTGCTGACCGTCACGCCCAGATGCAGCGCGACTCGCTCCTGAGTCCAGCCGCGGCGTTCCCGCAGCGCGTGCAACAGTTCGCCCCCCATCGGCGCTGTGCCGTCCAGCAGGGAGCCGCCGTTCACAGCGCCCGCCGCCAGCGGCGCGGCGCGTGGGGCGTTCAGCAACTGCCACGCACAGGCGCGCTCGTGCCCCCGCGCCTGCAGGGCGTTTAACACCGCCTCCAGCTCGTACACGCGCGGCAGAGTCGCGCCCGACTCCCAGCGGCTCAGAGTCGAGGCGCTCACTCTCGAAGCGCGCGCCAGCTGGCGCAACGACAGTCCCCTCGACGCACGCAGGCGACGCAAATGCTCTGCCAGACCCATGCGCGTACTCCCCAGTAGTATTATAACACACTTCTGCAGAAGGCTCTCTCAGGTACACTTCGATTATGCCACAAATACGCCGGGAAAGTCGAGAGCCAACGCCACAACAGCTGCGCCAGCTGGAACAGCGCGTCCATCGGCTGATTAACGAGCAGCGCACGCGCGCGAAACTGCCCGCGCTGGTCTGGCACGAACAGGTCGCTCAGGCGGCGCGCGACCACAGCAAAAACATGGCGGAGCGCAACTTTTTTGACCATCACGACCCACGCATGGGCAATGTGGATCGGCGATTGAATCGGTTCCGTATCGCATGGCGCGCCTGCGGCGAGAATATTTTTATGCTTTCGGGCTACAGCAACCCCGCGCAGGTCGCCGTCGAGGGGTGGATGGACAGTCCGGGACATCGCGCCAACATCCTGTATCGGGAGTTCACCCACGCAGGGGTGGGAATCTACTATCGCCCGCGCGACAGGTGTTATTACCTGACTCAAATCTTTATCCGCCCGCCTGAGGGAACCAGACGCTAATCAATCGGGTATCATCATGCAGAGCCTTCCCTGCTGGGGCGACACGAGCCGTGAAGCGTTCGTCGTTCTGGAGGGCAGCACGCGATGCAGGAGCGTTCCGAGCGTCTCTCGCAGGCAATCGCGCAGGCGTTAGGATGGCTGCGTGTACGCGACCTTTCGACATATGAGCTGGCGCGCCGATTAGCCGCCAGAGGATATGCCGAGTCGGAAATCAGCGAAGCGACCGAGTGGCTTTGCGCGGAGGGCTACCTGTCGGATGAACGGTTGCAGCAACGCCTGACCGAACGGTTCACTGTGGAACAGCCTTCGGGACGCCTGCGGATCGAGCAGGAGTTCGTCCGTCGTGGACTGAACCCGCCTGCACTGGAGGGCGATGAAGAGAGCCGCGCTGTGCAGGCGCTGCGCCTGCGCTTTGGCGAGCCGCCTGCCGTCTGGGTGCCGCGCCAGACCGCGCGCTGGTTCCGATTCCTGCTCCAGCGCGGCTTCGAACCCGAAGTCGCCCAGAACGCCCTGCGCCGCTGGAACCCGCGCCTGAACGACGAACTGTAGCCATCATCACGCTCAAGGAGGTTTTCTATGGAAATTATCTACTGGGTTTTAACGGTCGTTCTCGCGCTGGTCGCCGCAAGCGCAGGGTACTTTCTTGCGACGCGACGCGCCCAGCAATCACTTACAACACAATCCAGTGCGGCAAATGCGGAGGCGCAGCGTGCGCTGGAGGCGGCGCGCCGCGAAACCGAGCAGCTCCTCCAGCAACGGACGCAACTGGAACGCGAATGCGAGACTCTGCGCCGTGAGGCGAGTCTGCAGGCGCGCGAAGAGGCGCACAAAATCCTCGAACTCGCCGAACAAGAAGCCCGCGAAAAACGCGCCGAAATCCTCAAACTCGAACAACGCCTGCTCCAGCGTGAGGAACTGCTCGAACACCGATTCGAGCTACTGGAACAGAAGGAGCATACGCTGATGGAGCGCGAGGCGCTACTCACCAAAAAGCAGGGCGAACTGCGCGAGCTGATGCATCAGCGACGATTCGAACTGGAGCGCATCAGCGGTATGAGCGCGGAACAGGCGCGCGAAATCCTGCTCAAGGAGGTGCGCGACGAACTCGAACACGAAGCGGCGATTCTGGCGCGCCAGATTGAAGAAGACGCCCGACGCGACGCCGAACGACGCGCCCGCGAGGTGATTCTGGACACCGTACAGCGATGCGTGGTCGAGCATGTCTCGCAGAACACTATCACGGTCATCCACCTGCCCAGCGAGGACATCAAGGGGCGTATCATCGGGCGCGAGGGACGCAACATCCGCCATTTCGAACACATTACGGGCGTCGATGTGATTATCGACGACACGCCCGAAGCGGTGGTGCTGTCGTCGTTTGAACCCATCCGTCGCGAGATTGCCCGCATCACGCTGCTGAACCTGATTCACGACGGGCGCATTCACCCGACGCGCATCGAGGAGGAGTACGAACGCGCCAAAGGCGAGGTGGAGCGGCGCATCTGGCAGACGGGCGGAGAGGCGGTGCTTCAGGTCGGGCTGACGGGCGTCCATCCCGAAATCGTGCGCACGCTCGGCAAGCTCCGCTACCGCACCAGCTACGCCCAGAATGTGCTGGATCACTCCATCGAGGTGGCGACCTTAGCTGGGCTGCTGGCGTCGGAGCTGAAGCTGGACACGCGGGTGGTCAAACGCGCCGCACTGTTCCACGACATCGGCAAGGCGCTGGAGAACACCACCGAAGGACCGCACGCGGTTGTCGGGATGGAGTTCCTGCGCCGATGCGGGGAGAGCGAGATTGTGTGCCACGCAGTCGGCGCCCACCACCACGACATTATGCCCGCCAGTCTTGAGGCGCATGTGGTGATTATCGCCGATTCTATCTCGGCGGCGCGCCCGGGCGCACGGCGCGAGTCGCTTCAGCAGTACCTGCGTCGTCTGCAGGAGCTGGAGCGTATCGCCATGAGCTTCGACGGCGTGGAGAAGGTGTACGCCATTCAGGCGGGGCGCGAAGTGCGCGTACTGGTCAAGCCGAACGAGGTGGACGACCTGCGCGCACACCAGCTCGCCCGCGAAATCGCGCACAAAATCCAGTCCGAGCTGGAGTACCCGGGGCAGGTCAAGGTCACGGTGATCCGCGAGGTGCGCGCCCACCATGTGGCGCATTGACGGTCAAGTGTGGCTGGCGGAGCGTCTTCATAGAGGCTCCGCGCCTTCACTCAGGATCTTGAGGTACTCGTCATACGCGAAGACTCGGTCGCGCTTGCGCCCCGTAATCTCGCGCGCAATCCCAAGCGAAACCAGGGTCTTCATACCTTTCGCCACTGTAGGGAAGGTGATCCCCGTCTGCTGCGACACTCCGCTTAGAGTCAGCAACGGGCGCTGACAGAGACAGTGGAACACCCGGAGCGCCGTGCTTGCCGACCGCCCTGCGTGTTGAAGCTTCTGGGCATCTGTGGTGAACAGGGCAACGAGCCGCTGGGCGGTTTCCACAGCGTTTTGCGCCGTTAAGACGACGCCCTCAAGGAAGAAATCGAGCCAGGCTTCCCAGTCGCCCTCCAGGCGCACCAGATTCAGCAGCCGATAATACTCCTGCCGGTACCGCTTGAAGTAGAGACTGAGATACAGCAACGGGCGCTGCAGCACCCCTTCGTGATGCAAAACGAACGCTATCAACAGTCTCCCAATTCGTCCGTTTCCGTCCAGAAAGGGGTGAATGGTCTCAAACTGCACATGCGCCAGCGCCGCGCGCACAAGAGCAGGGTATGGAATCTGCGGGTCGTGCAGGAATTGCTCCAGTTCCGCCATGCATCGGTTGACCTCTTCGGGCGGCGGCTGGACAAAGTACGCGTTGCCCGGTCGCGTGCCGCCAATCCAATTCTGGGAGCGTCGAAACTCACCCGGTTGCTTCTCACTGCCTCGCCCGCGCGAAAGCAAAATCGCATGCATCTCGCGAATCAGGCGATTGCTCAGCGGGAACCCCTCACTGAGCCGTGCCAGACCGTGATTCAGCGCCGCGACATAGTTGGAAACCTCAATCACATCTTCTACAGGGGCGCCAGGCGCTTCATCCACCTCGAATAGCAGCAGGTCAGAGAGCGAGGATTGCGTGCCCTCGATTTGGGACGAAAGCACCGCCTCACGCCGCACATAGGCGTACAGAAAAATGTCGGGGTCAGGCAGCAGAAGCGCGACGCTGTCGAGCCTTCCCAGCGCGAGCGTCGCCCGCTCCAGCAAGCGCATGCGCTCGCCCGTAAGCTCCAGCGGCGGCTCTGGAGGCAGCGGGTGAGGCACAAAGGCGCGTACCTCCTCGCCACCGACACGCGTCGTGTGATAGTACCCGGTCAGCCCGCGTTTCATCGTCAGATTCCGCTATTAAACGATCGTTGAATAACGCGCCCGCTTATTAAACGATCAGGGCGCATCGTTTAATATACCTGAGGCGCGGCGTAAACCCATACGCCGCGCCTGCGCTCATAAGCTCGCGGGGATCAGGTACGAACTCCTCGCTCTGGGATCGTGGATTGCCAGGAAGATGTAGAACATCTCATCGTAGGTGCCCTCGCCGTAGCGTACCTCGCGCGGCGGGTTGCTGGGGTTGTTCGGGTTGTCCGACGAGTTGTCATACCAGCCGACGCACTCCACCACCGTGCCGGGCGGCAGCTCGATGGGCTTCTCATAGAAGTACGCCTGCTGCCAGTTGAAGTCGTAGTCTTTGATTTGCAGCAGCGGGATGGTGCGCCCGTCGGGTGTTTTGGCAATCACTTCCGTGCCGCGCGCAATCAGGTGCATGTGCGCCATGATGCTCAGCGCGTACACAGGTCGGTCGCTCGGCGTCGTCCATCGGGCATAGACGCGGTAGTTCTTCTCGCCTGCGGGGATAGTGATTCGCGTGTTGCCAATCACCGCGAGTTGCACAGGCTTGACCTGCTCCGTGCGGTCGGCGAGGTACAGCCCGATGCGCGTGCGGTCGGTCTCGCGTTTGCCGCGCTTGAAGTAATGCACCTGCATTACGAGGTCGAATTTGCGCGGCAGGACGACTGCGACTCCGTCTTCCAGTCGGATGGGGCGCATGCCGGGCACCCATCCGCCGAGCATCATCGCGGGCACGAAGCCCGTGCCGCCGAAGTTGGCGTAGCCCGGTTTGGGGTCGGCGGCGTCCAGCTGGCGCGCCCGCCCCGAAGTGTCCACAAACATATTCGCGTGATGCACCACCTCGCGGTTGCCCGGCTGGATGTCGATGCCCACAATCACTTTGTTTTCGGGCAGCTCGACGGGGATGACAAAGTAGCGGTACTCGTCGCCGCCCACGCCGTCCAGCTCATAGGGTTCGGGCATCTCCACCACGAGGTCAGGTTCGCCATAGAACCAGCCCTTGCTGAAGGTTGGCGGCTTGGGCGCTTTGCTCAAATCGCCCGCGGGCGCGCCCGAATCGACCCAGCGGGCAATCAGCGCAATCTCCTCGTCGGTCAGGTAAAACTCGTTTTTGAACTTCGCGAAGCCCGGCGTCGGCTTCCACGGGGGCATCAGCCGCTTCTCGGTGTAATACTTAATCTCCTTTGCCCAGCGTCGCGCGTCGTTATAGGTCTGCAGCGGGAACGGACCGATGTCGCCCGGATGATGGCAGCTGGTGCATTTCGCGTACAGGATGGGCGCGATGTGTTCCGCGAAGGTGACGGGCGCCTTTTCCAGCGCCTCCTCCGATTCGGGCAGGGTCAGGAAGCACCCGACGACCTGCGTGCGGGCGCGTGCGACCTGCTTACCCGCCAGCACCGCGTTCAGCGCGTCGCGCAGGTACTGATGCTGGGCGACCTCGCGCTTGGTCACACTGTCAATCGCGCCGCTGTAGACCACCTCGCCCCGGCGGTTCAGCACGAACGCCTGGGGCACATGCGTCGCGCCCACCGCACGCGCAATCGACGCCGCCCCCTGACGCACGACAGGGAACTGGAAGCCCAGCTGCCGCGCATGGGCGCGAACGCCCTCCAGTGTTTCGTCCGCTTCGGGGTAGACGCCGTAGAACGCCACGCCGCGCATGCGATAGGTCGCATACAGCGCGTTCAGGCGGGGCGCGTAGCGCGGCACCGCCGGGCAGCGAGTCGACAGCGTGATGAACACTACCGCCTTCGAATCGCGCAGGTCGCTCAGCCGCACCGTCGCGCCGTCAAGCGTCCGCCACTGCAGCGGGGTCGGCGCAATCTCATGCTGCCAGCCCGCCCACAGCACCAGTCCACTCAAACCTAAAGTCGTTATGCTCCATCGCATCATCGCTCTCACCTGTGATAACCATACCCGATTTGTCAAGAGATTCCTGCGAAGTTTTTGCGAACACGGCTCTCTGGGGTATCCTCTCGATAGTTGTGGGCGAAGTTGAGGGAAAAACGCCATGCCGAAACGCCACCCGCTCTCGCCGATACTGTTTCTGGTGCGCAATCCGGGGCGCAGCCTACCCCTGACGCTGGTGCTGGCGCTGGCGGTGCTGACCATTGCCAGCGTGGTCGCGCTGCTCAACTCCATCGACCGCACGATTCTGAAGATTTATGACTACAACCGCTACTTTGCCGCCATCACGCCGCGTGGCTCTAATCGCCTCAAGCCTGAACTGGCAGCGCGCATCGAACGCGCGCCCTACTACGCCGCCTCCTATGAGACGGTCGTGTGCTTTATGAACGCGGAGACTATCGTGGGCAAGATGCCGTTCGTGATATTCGGGCTGGCGCAGGAACAGATGGCGCCGCTGGCGGCGCGCTGCAGGCTCTCGCTCCGCGAGGGGCGATACCCCCTGCCCGGCGAGGCGGGCGTCGCGCTCTCGGAGCCGCTGATGCGCAACAAGAACCTCAAACTCGGCGATGTGGTGCTGTCGCCGCTAATCCCCGACCAGTACGCGCCTGTGCCCGTGCGCGTGGTGGGCGTGCTGCACGGCGACACATGGCTGGCGATTGGCTCGCTGGAGTTCATTCGCGACAACTTTTTCCCGCCGACGCGCAACCTGCTGATTTTCGCAACCCAGCCGCGCTATCAGCCCCGCCTCGATGCGTGGCTTCGCGACGCGCTCAAGGGCGAGCAGGCGCGCGTGTGGACCTACGCCGAACTGCAGGAAGAGACGCACCGCGCCTTCCGCAATCTCTACTTCATCACGGGCATCGTGGTCACGGTGGTCGCCGTGATGCTGGCGACGATGACGGGACTGCTGGCGAATATCTACTTCCAGCAGCGGCTGGTGGAGTTCGGGCTGCTGCAGGCGATTGGCTTCACACGGCGCGGGTTGCTGATGCGCGTGTCGCTGGAGACCATCACCGTCGTCGCGCTGGGGTGGGCGCTGGGCGTATTGTGCGCGATGGGCATCCTGCTTTGGGCGAAGGTGCACATTATGGAGCCGCGCGGGCTGTATATCGAGCCGTTTGACCCGATTGCGTATCAATACACGCTGCCCGTGCCGTTGATGGTGCTGGCGTTCGCGCTGTTCACGATTGGCTGGCGTTTGCGCACTTTCGATCCTGTCGCGATTGTGGAACGGCGGATTGTATGAATCGGCGCGTATCTGACTGTGGCGGCATGGCGCGAACGATCCCTGAGGCGACGAAGCGTGCGTCGAGGGCAAGCGCCGGGCGCGCTGCTGCATAAAAATGAACCCCCCTCCCGAAGCTTCGAGAGAGGGGAACAAGGGAATGAGAGTCGGTCCGCTTACTTCTTGCGGCGGCGCAGCCCCAGCAGCCCTGCCAGACCCGCGCCCAGCGCGACCATGCTCGCAGGCTCCGGCACTGCCAGCACCTCAATCGCGAAGTTCGCGACAGGGTTGCCGCCGAAGGAGAAGTACTCGTTGGCATCGATGATGCCGCTGCTGTTCTGATCAAAGGCGAACAGATCCTGGCTGGAGCCAACGGTCGGGTTCGGGTTGGGCGAGAGAACCATACCCGCCTGCGCTGCGTTCGCCGACAGACCAATCCACAGAGTCTGCAGCCCGCCGCCGATATTCGGCGTGCCGAACTGGAGCTGGAACAGGCCGCTCGGGATGTTCTGAATGGTCGATGTGAAGAGCAGGTTGCCTACCGCGCCGCCTGCGCCCGTCGCGTCGTACACATACAGCGTCGCATCAACATTGAACTGGTTGGCGTTGAAAAACGCGATGTTAATCTGCTTGATGAGTGCGCCAGCAGGATTCGCGCGGGTCACATCGTCCAGGACTTGCAGGTTCACGCCGACAGGAACATAGAACTGGTACCCGCCGCCAGGATCGTTATCGAAGTCGACGATGTTCGCCTGCGCCTGCAGCGTCAGCGCGCTCAGCACGCCCAGAAGAGCCATCACTCGTTTCATCAGCATAGACCTCCTATGATTGGTTTTGCGAAGCCTCAAGCGGCTTCATACAATTAGACTCGAAAGTCGCCCAAAAGCGGACAAGGGCACGAGAGAATGCTTCAGGCTCCTTTCGCTCCTATTATAACACGGAAATTGTTGCACTAACGCCAGTAAAAATGCGAGTTTTGGGGGTGGATTGGGTGCTTCTGGGGGGTATACGAACGCTACCGCACAAACAACGCCTCCGTGAGCGGCGTCAGACAGAAACGCCCCGCTACGCGCTCAGTGCGAACTCCCGAATGGATAGCAGCACTTCGGGGCTGATGTCGGTCGGCACGGAGCAGCCGGGCGCGAGGATGAACCCCTGCCTGCCAACGCTATCCCGCGCGTCCTGCGCCTGCTGGAACACTCGCTCGCGGCACATCGTGGGCAGCTCGCGCTCGTTCAGCCCGCCCATCACGCAGCGGTCGAACAGCCGCTTACCCTCCGCGAGGCTCAGCGTCGTGCTGCGGTCGCTCCAGCAGACTATCGCCGCGGGCGCGTCCACCAGCAAATCCGCGTACAGTTCGCCGTAGCCGTGCAGGTGCAGCACATTGTAGCGCCCCTCAGCGATCGACTCCAGCAGCGCGTGGTCGAGCGGCGCGAAGTGTTCCGTGTAAACCGCGCGCGGGGCGGCGTCTGCGCCCACACCGTTCACTGCGTAGTAAATCCCGTCGCACACGGTCAGCGCGTACCGCGCGTACAGCTGCAGGTTCGCCTGAATCGTGCGCACGCCCGCCATCACCGCGTCGGGCGCGAGCGCGAGATGCTCCAGCAGCTTGCCCTCGCAGAGCTTGTTCGCGTAGTAGAAAGCGTTGAACACGGTCTCGATAATCGGCGTGTCGTGGGGAACCATCGCTCGCAGGCGGCGCAGCATCTCAATCTGTGCGCCGAAGTGTCCCCTATCGGGCGGCAGGGGGGTGAGTTTCGCCCAGTCGTCGGCATGGCGCACGCAAGGCAACCCGTCGGGCGTCTCGTAGGGGATGTCGTGCATCACCTTCAGCAGGTCGGGCTGGTAGCGTCGCCAGAACTCGTAGGTCGCGTGGCTCATGCCCTCGATATAGTGCTGCAGCACGGCTTCGCTGACGGGCGCGCGGTACTCGGCGTGCAACGCCTGCGGGAACCACGCTTCCGTGCGGAAGTGGTACCAGAAGCAGTAGGGCAGCCGATCCACTGCGCCGCCGACGATTGCCTGCTCGATGCGCTCACGCGAGGTCATAGCGAAGGTATTGTACCACAGCGGCGAGGGCGTTCACGAAGACGCCCCGCGCGCCTCCCGAAGGTACGCCTCCGCCAGACGCAGGGCATGCTCGGCGTCGTCGGGCTGGAGCGCGCCCTCGATTACCTGCTCTTCCAGATGGCGCTTGATCTGCCCCACCAGCGGGCTGGGTTTCAGCCCGAAGTGGCGCATGATTTGCTCGCCTGTGAGGGGACTGCGCCAGCGTGTGGGCGATTGCGCCGCCTGTACCTGCGCGATACGCGTGCGCAATGCGGCGATGTCGGCATGCACCACATCGTGTCGCTGCGCTCCGATGTCCGCCTCCACCAGGCGCAGCAGCGGCTCCAGCAGCTCGCCCGCGTCGCGGATGAGACGCCGCACTGCCGCGTCGCTCCACTGGGGCGTGTAAAAGCCCGGACGCATGTGCATGCGCACCAGTTTGCGGACGCGCTCGAGGGTCGCCGTCGGGTAGCGCAGGGCGCGCAGCCAGTTGCGGGCTATCTCCGCGCCCACGCGGTCATGTTCGTAAAAATGCACCGCGCCGTCGGCGTCCACCGTGCGCGTGGCGGGCTTACCGACATCGTGCAAAAGCGCCGCGAGCCGCAGCTCCCACGCGGGCATCGCCAGCCCTGTCGGGTCGACGCCCTCCACCGTCTTCAGGCTGTGCCCCCACACATCGTAAAGGTGATAGTCGTTCTGCGTGCAGCCGACCATCGGCAGGAGCGGCTCGGCGAACTGCGCCAGTAGCCCCATCTCCAGCAACATCTGCAGTCCTGCCGCTGCTGCAGGGGAGTCCATCAGGCGCGTGAACTCGGTCTGGATGCGCTCGATGCTCACGATGCGGAGTCGTTCAGCTTGCTCGCGGATGGCGTCTGCGGCAACAGGCTCCAGCGTGAAGCCGAGTTGCACGGCGAATCGCACGGCGCGCAGCATCCGCAGCGGGTCTTCGTAGAAGGTCTCGCGCGGGTCGCGCGGGGTGCGCAGGCGTTTCGCCTGCAGGTCCTGCAGCCCGACGCCCAGCGGGTCGACAATCTCGCCTGTGTGCAGGTTCTCCAGCAGGGTGTTGACCGTGAAGTCGCGGCGCAGGGCGTCTTCGTAGAGGGTGGCAGGCTGTACCTGCGCGGGTTTGCGGCTGGTATCGTGATACGACTCTGCGCGGGCGGTCACCAGCTCTACCGCGAGGTCGTCGACATGCACCATCGTCGTGCCGAAGCGGGGGAAGGTCACGGGCGGATGGCTGGCGACGCCCCGCTCATATAAAAACTGCGCGAGCGCCAGCGCGTCGCCTTCCAGCACGAGGTCTACATCGCTGGGCAGGGGGCGTCCCAGCAACTTATCGCGCACATACCCCCCCACGAGGTAGACTTTGCCTTCGTAGGGGGTGTCGGCTAATCCATCGCGCAATCGCTGCAGGGCGCGCTCGAGATTCACAGCCGCTTCAGGTAGGGTTCCAGCTGGTCTGGCGGGAGCAGGCGGAATCGGTTCTCGCGCAGGGTCTGGCGTTCCAGGATGCCGACCTCCACCTGCGCCTCGCCGAGCATCTCACGCAGGCGATTGCGCGCGGCGTCTTCCGAGACGGCGTCGACATCCTCCTGCTGGGCGGCTTCGTAGGCGATGCCCCACGCGGTGAGTGCAATCGGCAGGGCAGTCTCCAGTGTTGGGGGGCGCGTGAGCTGCGCCTCCAGGTAGCGCGTCGTTTGCTCTTCGGCATGCGGCGCGCCGCCAATCACGGCAAATCGCTCGTAAGGCAAAAACTCGCCGTCGTAGTTGAGCGTGTAGAACTGATCGCGTTCGGGCGCGTCGTGCAGCTCGGCGAACAGCGCGCGCGCCACAAACGGGGTCGTGAGCGGGTCGCCGAACGCCTTTTTGAGCGCGGGCGAGAGCGCAAACCCCACCACGCGCTGGATGGTCACATCGTCGGGGCTGCGCACGAAGCCCTCCTGATGCGCGAAATCGATCGCCGCCAGACGCAGGTTCTCCACATCCGCCTGATTGCCAATCGCGGAGAACATCAGGCGGTCATAGATTTCGTACACCTTGCGCCCACGCCGCTTGAGCGCAAGCAGCAGCACGCCGTTATCGTAGCTGATTCCTATCACGGGGCTGCCCGCGCGCAGGCGATTGCGGATATACTGCGCCCGCTGCTGCAGATTCTCCTGAAAGTCGTAAGGGGTCAGCATCAGCCGTTGCCTCCATTGCGAATCGACTGCACGATGTCGCGGATGGTCGCTTCGGGCACTTCGAACACGCCCTCGCGGTTCACATAGCGCGCGGTCGGCAGCACTTTATCGATGCCGCCCGTCGCCGCGTCCAGGTCGGCGGCGATGTCGAGCAGCAGAATCGCCTCGCGCAGCGCCTCTTCCAGCGGGCGCTGGCTGAACGGTCCGTGCGTTTTGGTGATGTAGTCGAACACGCCGCGAATGCGCTCCGAGCCAGAGCCTGCCGCGCCGTATTCGGGGGTCTCGAACCGCGCGCCGCTCACATCGTAGAAGAAGATGCGCCCACTGTCCCGATCGGGGTCGTAGACGCTGAGGATAGGGATAAACAGCCCGATTCCGCCCAGCGCGTTGGGCAGGTTCGCTGACAGCGCGCGCGAGACCTCCTGCAGTTTGCCGTCGAGGCTCATGGGCTGGAGCTGGCTGCGGGCGTAGTATTTGAACGAGTGGCGCAGGTAGCGCACGACCTCCATCGCGCGCCCATACGCGCCCGCGATGGCGACCAGCGTGTAGTCGTCGAGGGGGATGATTTTGTCGGCGCGGTCATACATCACGGCGTTGGCGGCGGTGGCGCGTCGGTCGCCCACATTCAGCACGCCGCCCTGAAACTTGAGCGCAATCACGGTCGTGCCATGCACTTCCAGCGCAGCGTTGAGCGCGGGGTTCGGCGCGTCGATGGGACTGAGCAACGGCACGCGCACGCCCGACTGCGCCTGATACCGCTGAAGCAGTTCATAAAAGTCGCCCGAATAGGTCTGTGTTATCATAGTCGTTCGCTCAGATTCGGTTGCTTGCGGACGCCCGCAGGCGATGCAGGCGTCCCCCTGGGTTTGGCGTGAAGCGCTGGTCGCTTACTGTCCGCTGCGCTGTCGGTAGCGGCGCGCCTGCTCCGGGTCGATTCGGCGCATGCGCTTGAGCAGCTCGTTCGTGTCGGGGCGCTTCACATCGGGCTTGCTGGGTCCGTCCCCGTCGCCGCCCGGTCGGGTCAGCGGCTCGGTCGGCACAGGGCGCCGAATACGCTCCTCCGCTCGTATCATCATTGCGGTTCCTCCTGTTTGGGTTCGCTCGCCCTGTGGGGCGCACGCAACAGTTCCACGAATTCCGTAATCGTCGCTGCCGTCGTCAGACGACGGTTCAAATCGGTTGTCTCATCCACCAGCTGGCTCATGTCCAGGCGCACGGTCTGGTCGTCGGTGCGCAGCACGATGCGCTCCCAGTTGATGCTTTCCACCTGCGCGGCGTAGCGCTGCACGCACAGCCCGCGAATGGCGGCGCGGGTATCGCGCGGCGGATTCTGCATCGCCAGGGCGATCGCCTCGGGGCTGACCAGCGTCTGCATCCGCCCCTGCTCGACCAGCGCGTAATACAGTCCCTCCGCGGGGTCTATATCATGATACGCTAAATCGAGGGCAATCATCGCAGGGGCGTCCAGGGGGACGCCTTCCGATTCGGCGAACAGGCTCAGCAACTGGCGTTTGGCGACCCAGTCCAGTCGGTCGCCCAGCGCGTCGGGGTCGGTCTCCAGCAGGTTCAGGGCGGTCTCCCACTCGCGCAACACCCAGTCGGTTTCGGCGTCGCGCCCTGCGAAGTGGTGGGCGGCGGCGCTGAGGTAATAGCGTTGCACATCAATCGCGCTCCAGACGCCCTCGCTGGTGTCCACAAGCCATTTGCCGTCGGGGTCGCGCGAGATGCGTTGCGCCGCCGCGACGGGGTCTATGAGAAACAGATTTGCCGCCCAGCCTGCCTCCAGCAGGTCCAGCACGAGCGCGGTCGCGCCGATTTTGAGCGCGGCGGCGTACTCGCTCATGTTCGCGTCGCCGCAGATGACATGCAGGCGTCGATAGGCGCGCATCTGGGCATGCGGCTCATCGCGGGTGTTGAAAATCGGGCGGCGATAGAGCGTCTCCACATTCATCGTGTCCATGTAGAAATCAGCGCGCTGGCTGATCTGATAGGGCACGCGCGGGTTCGGCGCCGCCTCCACGCCGACCTTGCCTGCCCCCGCGTAAATCATGCGCGTGGTCAGAAACGGCATCATCGTGGACGCCAGAGTATCGAACGGGATGTCGCGGCGGAGCGCGTAGCTCTCGTGCGCGCCGTAGCTGCTGCCGTGATAGTCGGTGTTGTTTTTGTAGAGCTTGACCGTCGCGCCGACGCGCTTCTGGTACGCCTGCGCGCATGCCAGCAGAATCCGTTCGCCCGCCTTGTCGTGCGCGATGAGGTCTAACAGGCGTCGGCACTCGGGCGTGGCGTATTCGGGGTGCGCGTGGTCATTATACAGGCGCGCGCCGTTCGTTAGCACATGGTCACTGCGCACCTCGCGCTCGGAGAGGCTAATCGGGTGTTCGCGCTCGATTTGCGCGTCGTTGGGGTCAACAGCTAAATGGTCCACACGGAAGCCGCGCATGTCGCGCCTGGGGTCTTCGAGCCGATAGTCCCAGCAGCCCTTCACAGCGGGGAACGGGCAGCTGCGCAGCACGCCAACGGCTTCCATCACCTGGTCTGCGACGCCACGCCCCTCCACATACAGCCCATATTCAGTTTCTATGCCTATCAGGCGGTTCACGGGGGAATTATACTCCAATTCACCCCGTGAGTGCAGTAGGTACAATTCGCATGGTGGAACTCCTCGAAAGCTGGATGCCTGCGCATCCCATCGCGCAGGGGCTGGTCGCAGGCGTGTTTATTGTGGCGTTGAACATGGCGGGCGCGCTGCTGGTGCTGTTGTTGCGCCAGCCGTCGGAGCGCGTGCTGGATACGCTGCTGGGGTTTGCCGCAGGCGTGATGCTCGCTGCCAGCTTCACCAGCCTGATTCTGCCTGCGATCGAGCGGGGCGGCGTCGTACCTGCGCTGCTGGGCGTGGCGCTGGGCGCGCTGGCGATGGACGCCGCGGATCATCTCATTCCGCACAAGCACCGCTTCATCGGGCGCGAGGGGCTGGATGGGCGTCGTATCCGCGCGGTGCTGCTGTTCGTGATTGCGATTACGCTGCATAACGCGCCTGAGGGGCTGGCGGTCGGCGTGGCGTTCGGCGGGGGGCACTTCCGCGAGGGCGTGCTGCTGATGCTTGCCATCGGCGCGCAGAACATCCCCGAGGGGATGGCAGTCGCCTTCGCCGCGCTGGCGGCGGGGTTCGGCAGACGCTTCTACGCGGCGTTCGTGGGCGTGCGCTCAGGGCTGGTCGAGTTGCCGATGGCGGCGCTGGGCGCGACGCTGGTCTACTATCTCGCGCCGCTGGTACCCTACGCGATGGGCTTTGCGGCAGGCGCGATGCTCTATATCATCAGCGACGAAATCGTGCCCGAAACGCACCGCAAGGGACACGAACGCTGGGCGACCTTCGGATTGATAGCGGGTCTTATTGTGATGCTCTTTCTCGATGTCGCGCTGGAGGGGTAGCGCCAATCCGTCTGACAGGCTGGAGGCGCAGCTGCACTCAGTCTACGATATCGCGCTTGCCGCAGGCAGTCTCCTGGGCGCCCCGCAAGCAGAGAATCCGTCTTCTGGAAGAGCAGGCGTGAGGGGCAAGAGAGCGCCTTGCCCCTTGTGCAACGCCTTACCCGCGTTCGAAGGCGGCGTCGAACGCCACGCGCGACGGCTCAAAGTCGAGATGGCGCACAAACTGGCACGCCTCGCGCGCGCCGTGTTCCCGATCCATGCCGCTATCTTCCCACTCCACCGAGAGCGGACCCTGATAGCCAATCTCGTTGAGGGCGCGGATAATCTCCTCGAAGTCGATCGAGCCGCGTCCGGGCGAGCGGAAGTCCCAGTAGCGGCGCGAGTCTCCGAAGTTCAGATGCCCGCCAAACACACCCGACAGACGCGGCGTGTCCGACCACCAGACATCCTTCACATGCATATGGAAGATACGGTCGCGGAAGTGGCGAATGAACGCCACATAGTCCACGCCCTGATAGCCCAGATGGCTGGGGTCATAGTTGAAGCCGAAGCGCGGATGCCCGTTCACTGCCTGG
The DNA here is from genome assembly GCA_037442365.1 of Armatimonadota bacterium. Taxonomy (GTDB): domain Bacteria; phylum Armatimonadota; class Fimbriimonadia; order Fimbriimonadales; family GBS-DC; genus GBS-DC. The sequence goes on from JBBIQK010000003.1 coordinate 64,381, forward strand.
ATGGCGCGCTCCGCCGTCACGATATCGTAGGCAATCTCCGTCGGGTGAACCTCCAGTGCGAAGTAGACATCCTCCTGCGCGAACACATCCAAGATGGGCTTCCAGCGCGCGGCGAAGTCAGCGAAGCCCTTCTCCACAAGGTCTGGCGGGTTGGGCGGGAACGAATAGAGATAGTACCAGATGCTGCTTCCCGTGAAGCCGTTGACCACCACGCGCGTCAGCTGGCGTTTCACCTCGTCGGGCGCGGCGTTGAAGAACTTGCGGGCGGCGCGGGCGGTGTGTTGCATCTCCTCCGCCGCGCGCTGGCGCACACCTTCAGGCGAGCCGTCGCCCCACACCCGCGGCGGCAGAATCGCCTTGTGCCGCTCGTCAATCTGGTCGCAGACGGCTTGCCCCACCAGGTGGTTGCTAATCGCGAAGCACTTCAAACCGTATCGCCCCAGAATCTCCCAGCGCGATTCGCAGTAGCCGTCCTGTGTGAGGGCTTTCTCAACATCGAAGTGGTCGCCCCAGCACGCCAACTCCAGTCCATCGTAACCGAATTCTTTCGCCTTTTGCGCCATCGTCTCAAGGGGCAAATCTGCCCACTGTCCCGTGAACAAGGTCACTGGTCGCGCCATCGTCGCATTACCTCCAGAGTGAAATTTCCCCGCGTCGCGCCTGTTTCCTGCCAGACGCCTTGAATTGCACGCACGCATGGTATAATAGGGGCGTGGAGGCGATGATGAAACGGTACCTATTACCGCTGGCATTGTTGGGAGTCGCGGCGTTCCTGTTTGCGACGATGCCGTCCAGCGCGCAGCTGCGCGTGGGGCAGAAGATGCCTGAGATGACTTTCAAAGACCTCAACGGCAAGGAGGTCAAACTGGGCGGCAAGCAGGACAAGGTGTACCTGGTGGACTTCTGGGCGACATGGTGCGGTCCGTGCCGCGCCGCCATCCCCTACTTGCAGGAACTGCACGATAAGTACAGCAGCCGCGGGCTGGTGGTGGTGGGCGTCGCGCTCGATTCGGGCACGCCAGACGAGGTGCGCGCATTCGTCGAACAGAACAAGATGACCTACCCGATTGTGACTCCGCCGAACGAGGATGAAGTCATGCGCCGCGCTCGTGTGAAAGCCTTCCCCACGATGTATATCGTGGATAAGAAAGGGATTATCCGCTACGCCGAGGAAGGCTTCGCCCCTGAGGTGATGGAGGATATCCTCCGCGTGCTCGGTCAGACGCTGATTGAGTAGACCATCAAAGCGAGGGTGAGGAAGCCATTCAGAAGGAACTGAGAATCAACAACCGAATCCGCGCCCGTGAGGTGCGGGTCATCGATTCGGACGGCAAGCAATTGGGCGTGATGCCCACGCGCCGCGCGCTGAAAATTGCCCAGGAGCAGGGCTTGGACCTGGTGGAAGTCGCGCCGACCGCGAACCCGCCCGTGTGTAAGATTCTGGACTACGGGCGATACCGGTACGAGCAGGAAAAACTGGCAAAGGAAGCCAAGAAGAAACAGAAGGGTGGCGATATCAAAACCATCCGCCTGCGCCCTGCCATCGGCGCGCACGACATCGAGACCAAGATTCGCAACGCAATCGAGTTTTTGCAGGAAGGCGATAAGGTAAAATTCGTGGTCATTTTCCGCAGCCGCGAATTCGGGCGCCCGCAAGCGGGCGAGGCGCTTCTGCGGAAAATCGCCGAGAGCGTACAGGAGTATGGCGCGATCGACAAGCCGCCCGGGATGGAAGGCAGGCAAATGACGATGGTCATTACGCCCACCAGAAAGCCCGCGGCGAAACCGAAAACGCCGCCTGCAGAAGGAGGTTCTGCCAATGCCAAAAATGAAGACGAGCAAGACAGCCGCCAAGCGCTTCAAGCGCACAGCGACGGGCAAACTGATGCACAAGAAAGCCGGGAACAGCCATCTGTTCCTGAGTAAATCGCCCGCACGCAAACGCCGACTCGACCAGGAGGGTGAACTCTTCGAGGGCGAGTATCGGCGAATCAATCGCCTGCTGGCAGGCAATTAAGGAGGTAAGAAACTATGGCGCGTGTGAAAGGCGGCGCGGCAACCCGCCGTCGCCATAAGAAGGTTCTGAAACTGGCGGAAGGCTACTACGGCGCGAAAAGCCGCCTGTTCCGCAAAGCAAACGAACAGGTGATGAAGTCGCTGCAGTACGCCTATCGCGACCGACGCCAGCGCAAACGCGATTTCCGACGCCTGTGGATTACGCGCATCAACGCCGCATGCCGCATGCACGGCATGCGCTACCACGAGTTCATTCACGCGCTGACCGAGCGCGGCATCGAAGTGAACCGCAAACAACTCGCGGAGATGGCAGTGCGCGATCCCGAAGCGTTCGAAATGCTCGTGCAGTCGGTACGCCCAACCTCGTAGCCCCGCTGTGGAGACGATACAGCAGCTGCTGGAGGAAGCCGAGCGCGCAATCGCAAGCGCCCAGTCCACCACCGACCTGCAGGTGGTAGAGACGCACTATCTGGGACGCAAAGGCGCGATTGGCAATCTGCTGCGACAACTGGGCGCGCTGCCGCCGGAACAGCGCCCCCAGTTCGGGCAGCAGGTGAACGCCGCCCGTGAGCAGCTGGAGCGACTCGTCGCCGAGCGGCGCACGGCGTTGGAACAGGCGGAACTCGCCCAGCGCATCGAAGCCGAGCGATTAGACATCACCCTGCCCGGCGCGCCCCTGCGCCCCGCACGCCTGCACCCGCTGACGCTGACCATGCAGCGGGTCAAGCGCGCGCTCATTGGGCTGGGCTTCGAATTTGTGGACGGATACGACCTGGAGCGATTCGAATACAACTTCGGCGCGTTGAACTATCCCGACGACCACCCTGCAATGGACGAGCAGAACTCGTTTCACATCGCGCCGGGCTACCTGATGCGCACCCAGACCACCTCGATTCAGGGGCGCATCTTCGAGCAACTCCAGCGCGGGGAGCGCGCCCTGCCGATTCGAATCGCGACGATAGGGCGGTGCTACCGCTACGAGAATGTGGACGCCACCCACTCGCACACCTTCCATCAGGTGGACGCCTTCATGGTGGATGAGGGGGTGAGCATGGCGCACTTGAAAGGCGTGCTGACCCAGTTTGCGCAGCTGATGTTCGGCGCGGAGGTGCGCGTGCGCTTCCGACCCGACTTTTTCCCGTTCGTGGAGCCGGGCGTCGACTTCGCCATCTCGTGGAAGGGCGGCTGGCTCGAACTCGGCGGCGCGGGACTGATTCACCCCAACATTCTGGAACATTACGGCATCGATACGGAACGCTATAGCGGCTTCGCCTTCGGGCTGGGCATCGAGCGCATTCCGATGCTGCAGTACGGCGTGGACGACCTGCGCCTGTTTCTGGAGAACGATTTGCGCTTTCTGGAGCAGTTTCCACTGCTGTAAGCGTCGGGCATGCCCCCGACCGAGACATTACAATCAGGGAGGTAATTACGATGAAGGTAGGAATCGTTGGCGGCGGTGGGCGCGTCGGCTCGAACGCCGCGTTCACTTTGCAACTCATTGGCGCGGTTTCAGAAGTGGTATTGCTGGATGTGAACCGCGACGCCGCGGAAGGCGAAGCGTTAGACCTGCGGCACGGCGCGGCGTATTCGCAGCCAGTTCGATTTCGCGCGGGCGACTACGCCGACCTGAACGGCGCGCACATGGTGATTATCACCGCAGGCTTGAGACGCCGACCCGATGAGAGCCGACTGGAGCTGATTAACCGCAATGTCGGGCTGTTCCGCGAGATTCTGGGCAACATCAAGGGCGTTTCGCTCGCCGACGACGCGATTATTCTGGTGGTTTCGAACCCGGTAGACATTCTGACCTATCTGGCGGTCAAGGAGTCGGGGCTGCCCGCCGAGCGCGTGATTGGGCTGGGCACGGTGCTGGACACCTGTCGCTTCCGCTCGTTCCTTGCGGAGCATTTCGGCGTGGCGGCGACCGATGTGGACGCGCTGATTCTGGGCGAACACGGCGATTCGATGGTGCCGGCGTGGAGTTGCGCGACGATTGCAGGCGTGCCTATCAAAGACTACCCCGGCTACAGCAAAGAGGCGATGGACGCCGTGTTCGAGCGCACGCGCAACTCAGGCGCGGAGGCGATTCGGCTCAAGGGCGGCGCGGGCTACGCGGTGGGCGTCTCCATCGCGCAGGTGGTGAACGCGATTGCGCTCGACACGCGCCAGATTCTGCCCGTGTCGACCCTGCAGACGGGCGCGCTGGGCGTGAGCGATGTGTGCTTCTCGCTGCCCACGCGCGTCGGACGCAACGGCGTGCAAGCGGTGATCGAAATCGGCGTCTCCGATGAGGAGCGCACTGCCCTGCAGACCTCTGCGAGCGTTCTGAAGGAGACGCTGCAGAAGGTGATGGGCTGATGCCGCTGTACGAATATCGCTGCCTGAAGTGTCGGAAGCGGTTCACGCGCCTGCGGACGATTGCCCAGCGCGATGAACCCCAGCCGTGTCCCGCGTGCGGCGCGACAGAGTCGAAGCGGCTCGTCTCGCGCGTCGCACGCCTGCGCTCCGAAGACCAGATGCTCGACGACCTCGCCGACAGCATGGAGTTCGCGGGCGACCCCGACGACCCGCAGACCATGCGCCGCTTCATGCGCGAGATGAGCGCGGCGATGGACGAAGACCCCCACGAGATGGAGGAATTCTTCGAGGAGGAGCTTGCCGCCGAATCGGCTGGAGGCGACGAATGAGTCTTTCCCCTGAAACGCAGGCGTTGATACGTGCGGCGCGCGAGGCGCGGGCGTACGCCTATGCGCCCTATTCGGGCTATGCGGTCGGCGCGGCGGTGCTGACGGAGGACGGGCGCGTGTTCGCGGGCTGCAATGTGGAGAACGCGAGCTACGGTTTGAGCGTGTGCGCCGAGCGCGTGGCGGTCTTTGGCGCGGCGGCGGCAGGCGCACAGCAGCTTGTAGCCGCGGCGGTCTGCACTCCCGACGGCGGAACCCCCTGCGGCGCATGCCGACAGGTACTGCTGGAGTTCGCCGCCGCGCCCGACCAGTTCACCGTGTGGGTCGTCTCGCCCGACCGTGTGATTGCCCGCTACACACTGGCGGAACTGCTGCCTCACGGCTTCCAGCTGCCGCGCGGGGAATAATCCCGATTGGCGGGACAGAGTTCGTAATTATCGTGAACCTGCAACGCGAGGCAGATGCCCGCGCAGTCTGACTTGATCTTTGGTATCAGGCGCGCGACAGTGGAGCCGTCCCGCCCTATCTCAGTTCGTCAGGTGATAGTAGACAATCCCGCTCTGCTCGCTCTCGCTGGCATGCCGTTCCAGCACGAGGCGTTCCAGCAGGGTGCGCGCCTCGTGGAGCGGTATCTGGGCGACCATACTCGCTTCGGCGACGGTGATACGCCCACCATGCTGCAGGGCATGTGCAACTACTGCGCGCTCACGAATCGCCTGCAGCGCGCCTTCGCGCTCCTTGCGCCCCGTCCAGAACAGCCACCCGCCGAGCGCGGTCATGCCCCACAGGAGAACCGTCTGGCTCAGGAACTGCCCCCACGCAGGGCGAGGCCACCAGCCGCCGTGCGCCTGGCGCGTGAGCCATGCAGAGGCGTAGTCCGCCAGCACGCCGCTCCAGATGATGACGGCAATCGCGCCCACCACTGCCAGCGCGCCGCCCAGCACCTGCTTCCATAGATACACAGGCATCATCTCCTGCGCGGCAATCGCAGGCGCCAGGTCGCGTTGCGCCTGATACGAGCGCGCCATCGCCGCATACATACTCACACAGTGATATAACGCCACGAGAATCGCCACCAGGGAATAGGGCGTCCCGCCCCCGTGAATCCCCTCCAGCAGGCTCATGTAGAGCAGGAACCACAGCGTCAGCGCGCCCATCAGCCACAGCGCGCCGCGGAACGGCATCCGCTGCAAAAAGTGTCCCAAGCCCGGCGCCACCAGCGACGCAAACCCATAGACCTGATGCGCGGGCATCTGCAAACTCTGTACCTGCATCGTCAGCGTCCCCCTATGGTACTTTTTATTCTACCCCATCCTGCTGATTCCTGCCAGCATGCCTCCGATTCACCCAGAATTGTACCAACTGTGCGTTCATAGATCGTTCCACCCCTCCGTAAGGTTCCCTCCGCAGGCAAGGAGAACCTTATGGAGAGGGTATTTACGCCTGTGAGCGCGCAAGTGATAGAACTCCGCAGGTTCCTTTCACGAAGAAGGGTACGCCCTGCATTTACCACTGCGACTGCCGATAATCCTCTCGGGCGATCGGTGTCGCTCACTTTCAGAGGAGGATTGTTATGCACAGTCAACGGATTCTGAGTGCGCTCAGCGCATGCGTTTTGTTCGCTCTCTCGTGGATTCTCAGCGGCTGCGGCGGCGGCTCGACTCCTGCTACCGGCGGGACGCTCACAGGCTCAGCGGCGGTCAGCAGCTCCGCTGTCTCCCGCGTCGGACGCGCCAGCATCGGAAGCTTGCAGGAGCAGCTGAACCGCATCCGTCCCCCACAGGGTTCGCCCCTGAGCCGCTCGCGTGGGCGACAGGGACTGGACTTCGACGCGGAGCTGGGGCTTTACTACCGCTATCGCGTCGGTAGCTCAGGCGTGTGGATTGAGCTGTTCGAAGACTCGGCGGGACAACGCCCTGCCGGTGAGATTGTCTGCAAAGAGGACGACAGCGCCTACGAGACCATCGTCAGCGTCGGCGAAGGCGCCCAGCAGCAGCGCGCCTACTTCCGCATCGTGGAGACCAGCAACCCCGAGCGCTTCAAGCTCCGCGCCCGCTACGAAGACCCACGCACCGGCGAACGACAGAGCATCGAGGGCGACCTGATTGTCGAGCCGAGCAATCGTCCCACCAACGAAGAGGAGAATTCTGCAGAGGACTGGACCGAAGAGTTCGAGTGGTGGGAGAATGACGGCTACTGCGGCGACGACTACTTCGGCGGCGAGGACGAATTTTTCGGCGAGGAAGAATACTTCGACTGCCCCGACGAAGCGGAGAACGACAATTACGAGAGTGTGGACGACTTCGTGGTGGTTGGTTTCGAGGGAACGATTACCTACGAAGGCTGCGGCGCGACGGTATCGATTACCTGCACACTGGACTACACAACGGGCGTTCTGTCGGGCGAGGTCGCGATTGACGAAACCATCACAGGCAGCGTCGAGTGCGATTACGACACGAACCAGGGGCAGATGACCCTCGACACGCCGCAGGGTCAGGTGCAGGTGGTGTTCAACGGCGATGTGATCGAGGTGCGGTATCCGAACGGGCGCATCGAACGGGTCAATCCCACCCAGTGGGCGAACCCGTGCGCGGGCGTCTCCCAGGCGCAAGCGATTTCTCGCACCGCGCGATTCGACGCATTTAGAGAACGGCGTCGACCAAGCTAACCCAATTGCATCGGCGGGCAGAGTGGATTGCCCGCCGATTTTTTGCATCCGACGACTCAGCCGCGCTGGTCGATAGGGGTAAAGGGCAGGTCGCGGGGACCATTGTAGTCGCTGCGCGGACGGATGAGACGGTTGTTGTCGTGCTGTTCGATGATGTGCGCCGACCAGCCCACAATCCGCGCCGCCGCAAAAATGGGCGTGTAGAGCGGGATGGGGATGCCCATCATATAGTAAATCGCCGCCGCGGGGAAGTCCACATTCGGGTACAGGTTCTTCTCACGCAGCATCACGCGCTCCATCGTCTCCTGAATCTGGTAGAGGTCGGCGCGTCGCGTCTGCTCGGCGACCTGACGCACATAGTCTTTGAGGATGACCGCGCGGATGTCGCCTGTTTTATATTCCCGATGCCCGAAGCCCATGATGCGCGCTTTCTGGGCGAGTTTCTCCATCACCCACGATTCGGCGCGTTCAGGCGCGCCGATGTCGAGCATCGCCTCCATCGCGGCTTCGTTCGCGCCGCCATGCAACGCCCCGCGCAGCGCGCCAATCGCCCCCGTCACTGCCGAATACATATCCGCCAGCGTGGAGGCAATCACCCGCGCCGTGAAGGTGGATGCGTTGTAGCCGTGTTCGGTGTAGAGGATGAAGGTGAGGTTCATCACCTGCGCGTGCAGCGGCTCTGGCTCGCGGTCAAAGAGCATATACAGGAAGTTCGCCGCATGTCCCAGGTTGGGGTTCGGCTTCACAGGCTCCTGCCCCTGCAGGATGCGATAGCCGTTGGCGACCAGCGTCGCCATGCTGGCGGTGAGCCGAATCGCCTTTTTGAGGTTGGCGTCGTGCGAGTGGTCGTCGGCGTGGGGGTCGAGCATGCCGAGCGCGGCGACGCCCGCCTGCAACGCCGCCATCAAATTGCCGTCCCGTGGCAGGGCGCGTAGTACCGCGTAGACTTCGGCAGGCAGCTCGCGGTGGGCAACCAGCTCTGCCCGGAACGCCTCCAGTTGCGCGCGAGTCGGCAGCGCACCCATCAGCACCAGATAGGCGACCTCTTCGAACGAGCAGTGCTGCGCCAGGTCGCGAATGTCGTAGCCGCGATAGATCAGTCGGTTCTCGGCGGCAATCACATCCGAAATCGCGCTAATGCCCGCCGTCACGCCTTCCAAGCCCGGACGATAGGGAATAATCTCTTTATCGCTCATCGTTGCCTCCAGATTCTGTGGCGACATTGCCTGCGTCGCGCCTATAGGATACCCTACTGGCATCCCGCGCCGAAATAGAACAGCACCTCCAGCAGGTCTGAATCGTCCACCGTGCCGTCGCCGTTGATATCCGAGTTGAGCATGAACGCAGTTCGCCCGAAGTCGAACAGCACCTGCAGCAGATCGGTGTCGTCCACACAGCCGTTACGATCCACATCGGCGCGCAGGAGCGACTGCGCGGTGTTCAGCGCATAGGCGACGCGCACTGTCGCAGAAGCAAAAGGTTGCATCTCCAGCGTCCACTGATACGCGCCCGTGAAATCGCCCTCAAACGGCAATTCGCCGTCCGCAAGGTTATCGGCGTTCGTGTCTGTCAACAAGTCGATAACCTGCGGATAGGGTGCCGCTTGCCAGTGCGTGTACGGGGCGAGCGGAACAAGGCGACACAGGTCGCTTTGCGTCTCCACCCGAATCTGCTCTGGGCTGCCGTTGGCTTGGTTGGTCGTCGCGCCGCTCAGATCGATGTCTGCGTAGTGATACAGATGGATTGTTCGGGGGGTAAACTGGAAGTTAATTGCCAGCACATCGGCGTACAGAACGCTCCCGCCGTCGGCAGTCGCACGGAGTTCGTATTGCACAGCGAGGATCAGTCCCTCTTCCATGTACGCCATCACCACATGGTCGGGGGTTGCCTGGTCGTAGTAATAAAAGTTGCTGATGGTTCGCTCGCGTGTATGGGTCTCCTGCACTCGATACCACCAGCCCATCGTGTAGAAGTGGTCGGCGCCGTTGTGGAGCCAGTCGGCGTTGTTGAAGGGGAACCGTGTGGGACTGCCCGCGAGGTCGCGCAGGCGGAACTCGGCGTTCGCGCTTTGCAACACTATCTCGGTCGGCAAGGGCGCGCTCACCCGCAGGCGATAGTAGCCGCCCCAGAAGGCGTAGCCACGCACAAACACATAGTAGGTTCCGCGCGGCGCGAGCGGTATCTGCACCTCCGACGCGCCCGGACTCATGGGATCCCATGCCGACTCGTCATTCTCGTAGACCTGTCCATCGGGCGCGACGACGCGGATAAGCGTGTCCACATAGGTCTGGGTGCGGATGGTGAGCGTCTGCCCCGTGTTGTCCAGCTCGAAGCGGTACCCATCGACATCGCCGCCGCCGTAGTTCAAGAAGCGGAAATCTTGCGTGATCAGTTCGCCGCCAGAGAGTCGCCCCAGATTGATGGCTTGCTCGGTGGTGTCGTTCGGCTCGGTGGGGTCATAGTCGGGCGCAGTCGTACCAGGAAAGGCTCGCAGGGCATAGCGCGCGCGTCCCAAATTGAAGTAGTAAGCGACTTCCACAGTGTAGGTTCCCTCGCTGAGGGTCACTGTGACGCCCGACGCGAGTCGGTTCAGGCGCATGTCGGGGTTGCCGTCGTTGTCGTTCTCGGCAATCAGCGCGCCGCTGGCGTCGTAGAGGCGCAGCACGGTATCGAGATTCGTGTCTACCCGTAGCGAGTAGATTCCTGCCTGTGCGACCTGGAACCGATAAAAATCGCGATCGCCGACGGGCAGCAGGGTCGCGTCCCAGACGAAAAACCCCTTCGCACCATTCACCGGCGTGTCGATGACCTGTGGCGTGGTCAGGCTGTTGTTCGGTTCCCGATCTTGGTAGGGCGTCATCTGAATTTGCGCCAGTGCGCAACCAAGGGTCGCTCCAATCACTGCCAGCAAGCCTGCCTTTCTAAACATAGCACACCTCAGAGGTAGAGCGTGCTGGGTGCGCCGACGCGGAGCACCCAGCATGTCGATGATACCCTATGAGGCGCGTTCGCGCTCCTGCTGCACCAGCACGCGCCGCAAGATTTTACCCGACGGCGATTTGGGGATTTGCTCCACGAACTCGAGGCGTCGGAGTTTTTTGAACGGGGCGACGCGCGCGCTCACATACTCCATCAGCTCCTCGGCGGTCGCCGCGCCCTTCAACACCACGAACGCTTTGGGAACCTCGCCCGCTTCGGGGTCGGGGCTGGGAATGACCGCCGCGTCCGCAACCGCGGGATGCGTCAACAGCACCGCCTCCAGCTCCGCAGGAGCTATCTGCAGCCCCTTGTACTTAATCATCTCTTTCACGCGGTCGACGATGTAGAAGTAGCCGTCTTCGTCCACATAGCCGACATCGCCCGTGCGCAGCCAGCCGTCGGGCGTAAGCGTCTGCGCGGTCGCGTCGGGGTTATTGAGGTAGCCCTTCATCACCTGCGGTCCGCGGATCCAGATTTCGCCCTCCTCGCGCACGCCGAGCGGGTTGCCCGTCTCCAGACTCACAATCGCGCATTCGGTGCTGGCGATGGGTACGCCTGCCGAACCGAGCTTGATACGCGCGGGGTCTTCGGGGTTCACATGCGTCACGGGGCTGGTCTCGGTCAGCCCATAGCCCTGCAGCACGATACAGCCGAGCCGTTCGGCGCACGCCTGCGCCAGCTCCGCGCTCAACGGCGCCGCGCCCGACATGATAATCTTCAGATGCGAGAGGTCGTAGTGGTCCACAAGCGGGTGCTTCGCCAGCGCGAGGATAATCGGCGGCACGAGGTTCGCCCGCGTAATCTGGTAGTCCTGCAGAATCTTGAGGAACTGCTCCAGATCGAACCGCGCCATCGTGACGATGGTCATCCCCTTATACAGGCACAGGTTCAAAATCACCAGCATCCCGTAGATGTGATAGAAGGGCAACACGCCAATCACGCGCTCGTCGCGCTGGAGGTTCACGCCCGACGCCAGCACCTGTACCATGTTGGCGACGAGGTTACGATGAGTGAGCATGACGCCCTTGGGCAAGCCGGTTGTGCCGCTGGAATAGGGCAGCACCACCAGGTCTTCGGCGGGGTTGAGCGCGACTTCGGGCGGCTCGGCGTCGGCGAGCAGTTCGGTGAAGGGCGTCGCGCCTTCGCCCTCGCCCATCACGAACACCTCCTGCACGCCCGCCTGCTGCGCCGCAGGGATCGCCTTCTCCAGCAGGGGTCCGACCGTAATCAGGAACTTTGCGCCCGAATCGCGCAGCTGATACGCCAGCTCGTCGGCGGTATAGAGCGGGTTCGCTGTCGTGACCACGCCGCCTGCCAGCGCGACGCCGTGATACGCCAGCGGGTATTCGGGCAGGTTTGGACTGTAAATTCCGACCACTTCGCCCTTGCGTAGCCCGCGCTTCGCCAGATTGCCTGCCACGCGCCGCACACCCCCATAGAGCTGTGCGTAGGTGAGCGTGCGCCCTGTGTGCCCGTCAATCATCGCGGGCTTGTCGCCATAGTCCAACGCATGCTGATAGACCATCTGCGCGACCCCCACTTCGGGTATCGCCACATCCGCATAAGGACTCCTGAACACCATCGTTGCGCCTCCAGAGGGAATATATGCGTTTTGTGAAAAAATTCCTGCCGCGCGGTACAATTGGCGTGTATGCTCCTGGTGATTGGCGGCGCGGGCTACATCGGCTCGCACATGGTGAAGTACCTGCTCCACAAAGGCGAGTCAGTCGTTGTCTTCGATAATTTCGCAACGGGGCATCGCGGCGCGCTCACGGGCGGCTTCCTCGAACAGGGCGACCTGCGCGACATGGAGACCCTGCTCGGCGTGTTCCGCAAGTATCCGATTGAGTGCGTGCTGCATTTCGCCGCGTATATCTTTGCGGGCGAGTCGATGCGCGACCCTGCGAAGTATTACGACAACAATGTGCTGGGTTGCCTGCGCCTGATGGAGGCGATGCGCCTCGCGGGTGTGTCGCAGATAATCTTTTCCTCAACGGCGGCGGTGTACGGCGAGCCTGAACAGGTTCCCATCCCCGAGACGCACCGCCTCGCGCCCACGAACACCTACGGTGAGACGAAGCGCGTGATGGAGGGCATGCTCCACTGGTACGGGCAGGCGTATGGGATTCGCTCGATTGCGCTTCGCTATTTCAACGCGGCGGGCGCTGACCCCGAGGGTGAACTGGGCGAAGACCACCGCCCCGAAGAGCATCTCATCCCGCTCACGCTGTTTGCGGCGCTGGGCAAACGCGAATCCATTTCGGTGTTCGGCACGGATTACGACACGCCTGATGGCTCCTGCGTTCGCGACTATGTGCATGTGTGGGATTTGTGCGAGGCGCACTATCTGGCGCTACAGCAGTTGCGGGCAGGCGCGCCGAGCAATGTGTACAATCTCGGCAACGGGCAGGGCTACTCGGTGCTGGAGGTGATTCGGGCGGCGGAGCAGGTGGTCGGCGCGCCGATTCCGACGGTGTACGCGCCGCGTCGGGCGGGCGACCCCGCGCGGCTGGTCGCCTCGTCCGAGAAAGCGAAACGCGAGCTTGGCTGGCAGCCGCGCTACCCCGCGCTGGAGACCATGATTGAACACGCCTACCGCTGGTTCCGAACGCACCCGCAGGGGTATGGCGTCTGAGACCGCCTACAGCTCGTAGTTGCTCGCCGTGAGGGTGAACTCCAGCCGTTTGCCCGCCCGCTCGACGGTGAGTTTGAGCGGGCGTCCCACGCGCGTGTAGGAGAGCCGCTCCACGAGCTGCTTCTCGCTCCAGCGGGCGGGCGACTGCCCGTCGATCAGCACGATTTTGTCGCCCGCTTTGACGCCCGCCATGTCCGCGTCGGACATGGGCATCACCCAGCGCACGATGAGGTCCTTGCCCTGCTTGCGCCACCAGATGCCGTAGCCCGCGTTGTCGGCGGCGCGCTCCGAATCCGTGTTCGGCTGCCACACCATCGCCTCGCGGAAGTAGTTGTAGGTCACCTTATAATGGCGCATAATCGGCACGCCCAGCAGCCCGTGGCGCGTCATCAGCGCGGTCACCGAATCGGAACGCGCATTCTCCGAGAGCTTGTGGTAGGCGTACACCGAGTTGAACTGCAGCGGACCCAGCCGCATGCGGTTGATTCGGTACACGCGCAGGTCGCCCGTGAAGAAGCTATACTCGTCACCCTCAAAAAACTCGCCCAGCCGCTTGTACCACTGCTCGATGGTCATCGCGGGTCCGTCGCTCTTGTCGTGCTTGTAGGCGGGCGGTAGCAGGTTCGTGGACGCGCCCGTGTCCACAATCATGCGGATGGGCTGCTCCTTTTGCCCGACGGTCATTGTGACCATGATGTGGTCGCCCGCCATCTCGAAGGGGATGACCACGCCGTCGGGCATGGGGGCGTCGTGCGGTTCGAAGGTGATGGTGCGCTCGGCGAAGTTGACAGTCGTCTGGAACGCGGCGATGGTCTCGCGCCCCAGCAGTCCTATCACGCGCTTGCCCTCGATGGCGTCGTCGCCCAGAGGCGTGCGCCACACCGCGCCGCCGCTAATCACAATATCGCGCACTTCCGCCTCGCCCACCTTGAGGCTCTTGACCCGCACGCGATAGGACGGGAACGCCCCGTACACCATCGTCGCCCAGTAGTCGCTGTTGGGAATCTTCTCCAGCCCCGCCTCTTTAACGATGGAGTCGTCGATCCATGTGCTGGACGCGCCCGTGTCGTAGATAATCCAGTAGGGTCCCTTGCCGTTCAGCCAGACCTGCACATAGAGCGAGTTGGTGCTGAACTTGAAAGGCACTTTGACGGGCAGGTTGTCGCGCACGGCGGGTGAGGTTCCATGCGGCGGTCGCTGGAAGAGTGTGTCGGCAAGCTCGGTCTGCGCATCAACGGCGGTCATCACATAGGTCGCCACATGCCTGCCGTCCACATACATGCGCGTCTCGAGGGGCATCTGCACCTCGCCCTGCGGGGTGGGCACAGCGCGCTGCCCATGATAGACCACCCCCACACGGCTGACTTTGTCTGTCTCGTAGTCCACCTCCTGGTACTCCATGCCGACAATCTGGTTCTGCTCGTTGAGGAAGCAGTGCAGTTTGTTGTCGGGTTTTTTGGGCAGGCTCCGCTGGTGGTCGGGTTCGGGCAGCTGCACGGTGATTCGGTAGGCGGGGCGTCCATCGGGCAGCTGGCTCTGCTCGCCGCCGACCAGCGTTCCCACAGACAGCCACTGCGGAATCAGCACAAAGTGGGTGTAGAGCGTGTCCTTGATGGCGAACTCGTCTTCCTGCGCAATGCTGGAGCTGAGGTACTCGTTTTTGCGCCAGCCTTTGTCGCCGTCGAAGCCCGTGATGAACTCGTCGTCGCCGTAGCGGATTTCGGTGAGCCGTTTGGTGTTTTTGATGTGCAGCGTACGTTTCGCCGCGCTTTTCCCACCGTACTCGCTGGTGATGTCGTAGTCGATTTTGACGCCGCGCGCGGCGAGGGCGCGATAGGCGTCGCCGCCGTGTCGCTGAATCGCCTGTTCGAAGCGAGTCGCGGCGTCGTCGCCGAACGCGCATGCGAGCATCAACAGGAACCCAAGAACCCCAGAAAGCCGATACATCGCAAGACCTCCGCTGCTTAAAATACTACCCAGACACGCCGATTCCTGTCAGGAGGGGCTATTTTGAGGCAGTTTGGTATAATTTGCGCAATGCCCATCTTCCGCTATGTTGCGCAGACGCCCGAAGGGCGTGAGGTGCGCGGCACGGTACAGGCGCGCACGCGCCTGGAGGCGACCGACGCTGTGCGCCAGCAGGGCTACTGGCTGCTGGAGCTGTACGCCGAGCCAGAGCCGACCACGCCGATACACGCTGCACGCCAGGGCGTCTGGCAGCCCCTGTTCGGCGGCGTGCCCCTCAAGACGCTGGCGCTCTTCTTCCGACAGTTCGCGACGATGCTGGCGGCGGGCGTGCCGATGTACCAATCGCTGGAGACGCTGGGCAATCAGCGCGGGGGCAACGCGCGCCTGCGCCGTACCCTCCACGAGATTCGCGACTCGATTCTCGCGGGCGAGCGGCTCGCCGACGCCTTCGACAAGCACCCCGCCGTCTTCTCGCCGATTATCCGCGCCATGATTCGCGTGGGCGAGACCAGCGGCGCGCTGGAAGCCATCCTGCGCAAAATCGCCGAGTATCTGGAGAACGAGCTGGAGCTGCGCCGCCTGCTGAGCCGCGTGACCTTCTACCCCAAGACTGTGCTGTTTTTCGCGATTGTGATTCCGCAGCTCATTCCCGCGCTGATTACGCTGGTGGGGGCGCAGGGAGGCGCGCCTGTGAGTCAGGCGTTGATGGGCATCGCGCTCACCTTCGCGAAAATCCTGCTGGCGATTTTCGTCGTCTGGGCAGTGTTTCGGCTGGCGATGCAGGCGCAGGGGTTCCGCTGGGGCTGGGGGCTGTTCACAGTGAGCCTGCCGTGGATCGGGTTCACCGTGCGTCAGCTCGCGCTGGCGCGGTTCGCCCGTGCGCTGAGCGCACTCTATGGCGCGGGACTGCCCCTCTCGCAAGCCATCCGCTACGC
The DNA here is from genome assembly GCA_037442365.1 of Armatimonadota bacterium. GTDB lineage: Bacteria > Armatimonadota > Fimbriimonadia > Fimbriimonadales > GBS-DC > GBS-DC. The sequence continues at coordinate 80,266 of JBBIQK010000003.1, forward strand.
CGCCGACGCCACCGGCAACGAGTACCTGCGCAGCCGCATCCAGCCCGCAGGCTCGAAACTGGAGTCGGGGCAGAGCATCACGCAGACCTTTCTCAGCACAGGCGTCTTCCCGCCGATGGTGATGGATATGGTCGCCACGGGCGAGAACACGGGCGAGCTGGGTTTTATGATGGACAAGGTCGCCGAGTATTACGAGGAGGAAGGCAAACTCCGTTCGCGACAGGCGGGCTACATTCTGGGCGTGGCGGTCTACATCGGCGTGGCGATTTATGTGGCAATCATTCTGATCCAGTTTTACTCAGGCTATTTTGGCGCGATTTTCAACGCGGCGGGCGAACGCTGAGCCATGCAGAACCACTACGAGGTGCTGGGGCTATCGATACACGCGACGCAGGAGGCAGTACGGCGGCGCTATCGCGAGCTGGTGCGCCAGTACCATCCTGATGTGAACCCGTCGCCACAGGCGAAGGAGCGATTCCTGCGCATTCAGGAGGCGTATCAGGTGCTGTCGGACCCGGAGCGTCGGCGGCACTACGATGCGCTGCTGCGGCTGCAGCTGGGCGAGCCGCCGAGCGCACGCTACAGCCAGCCGCGCACGCAACCCTCACGCCCCGCCGCGCCGAGCCAACCGCGCGCCGCTGTCAGCGATGAGCTGCGTCGCGCGATTTTGCAGGCGGAGCGCGCCTTCCTGCAGGGGCGTATGCAGGACGCGCTCTACTGGGCGAAGCAGGCGACGCGCCTCGCCCCGCGCCATCCCAAAGGGCACGAGATTATCGGCGATGTGTACCGCACGCAGGGACACTACGACGCCGCGCTGAACGCCTACACCTACGCCATCCAGTTAGACCCCAACAACCCCGATTTACAACGCAAGCTGGACGCGACACTGGCGCGCACACAGACGCCGTCCGCATCGCCGCCGTCACCCCTGCTGCGCAACCTGCCCGCGCTGAAGTTGCCTCCTGAGTGGAAACTCTACGCCGCGCAATCGCTGGGCTGGGGCGCGGTACTGTTCTTGCTGGCGCTGGCTTACACCGTACCCGGCAACCCGCTGATACTGGGGTGGAGCGTGAACCTGCTGGTGTATCTGGGGCTGGCAGGGTTCCTGACAGGGTTCCTGATGGCGATCAGTCGCTGGGTCGCGCCGATTGGCGATGCGTTTCCATGGCGTCGGCGTGGGGGACAGATTTCGGCGGGAGGCGCGCTGGTCGGGCTGAGCGCGTTCTGTTTCCCGCTGGCGGTGCTGCTGTATACGCTGCTCGCGCTCACGCAGGGCGGGCTGAGCCAGTCGGTGGCGCGTGTGTTCGGCGTCGGCGGCGCGCTCACGCTGGGATTCGCGCTGCTCTACCCACACGACATGCTCTACACTATGCTGTTCGGCGGCAACCTGCTGTTCCTTGCGCTGATGGGCGGTTGGTATCTGGCGGATAACCTGCGCCTGTCGCCTTAACGGGTATCTTTATATCACTATGCGTGGTGAGAGACGAAGGCGCACTGCCCGCAGGCGCGACCATGACAGTCCGTGGAAGGAGATTATCACGCTCTTCTTCCCGCAGCTGATTCAGCTCATCCATCCCCAGTTCTATGCGATGATTGACTGGGAGCGCGGCTACCAGTTTCTGGACTCGGAGCTGCGCAAGATTGCGCCGCGCAGCCGCACAGGACGCCAGACGGTGGACAAACTGGTGCAGGTCTTCCTGCGCAACGGCGACGAATACTGGATACTCATCCATATCGAGGCGCAATCCTACCCCGACCCCAACTTCGAGGCGCGGATGTTCACCTATTACGCGACGCTGTGGATTTACTATCGGCGTCCGATTGTGAGCATCGCGATTCTGGCGGACGACGACCCGAACTGGAAGCCCAGCAGTTTCCGCCAGTCGCTGGGCGGCTGCCGCGTGGAGTTCGAGTTCTATACTGTGAAGCTACTGGAGATGGATGAACAGCAGCTCCTGAACGACCCGAACCCGTGCGCGTTGCTGCTACTGGCGTTCCGTCGCGCCCAAGCGTCTGACGACGCCGAGTTTCTGCTCCAGTCCCGTCTCGAACTCGTCCGCCTTGCACTGGGTCGAGGGTATACTGAAGAGCAGATCGGACACCTGATTCGCTTGCTGGAGTGGGTTATGGTACTGCCAGATGTGTTCGAAGAGCGCTACGAGGAGCTGCTGGAAGAGGTGAAGCGCGAGCAGGGCACGCCGTACCTGTCCGTGCTGGAGCGCAAGGCGCTGCGCGAAGGCTGGGAACAGGGCATCCAGAAAGGCTTGCAGGAAGGGCGCGAGCAGGGCTTGCAGCAGGGCTTGCAGCAGGGCTTGCAACAGGGCTTGCAGCAGGGCTTGCAGCAGGGCTTGCAACAGGGCTTACAGGACGGCTTGATCCGCCTCCTGCAGACGCTGTACGGCGAGATTCCCGAATCGCTGGAGGTTCAGCTGCGCGCCATTCGGGACGCCGAGACGCTGAAAGCGCTGTATTCGCTCGCCGTTGCCGCTGGGAGCCTCGAGAATTTCGCGCAGCAGCTGGGGCAACCGCCGCGTGGCTAATGCCCGCAAAGGCTTGCATTTCGCTTCCGCGCTGGGGTATACTTGGAGCGGCTGGCCCCATGGTCTAGCGGTCCAGGACGCCTGGTTTTCAGCCAGGAGGACGGGGGTTCGAATCCCCCTGGGGTCACCATTCCTCTATTTCGCGCCTTTCACGGTCTCGTCCAGCCACTTGCGAATCGTCTCCAGCGCGTCGGGATTGAAGGTCTCTTCAATCTGGGCGTATTCGGGAATCAGTCCCGTTTTCGCCTTCTGGAAGAGGTGATTGAGCCCGGACATCCGACGCGCCGTGAACCGCTTGTTGCCCCCCTCGCGCAGGGCGCGCTCAATCGCAGGCAGGTTCTGTTCAGGGTCTACCTGCAAATCCAGCTCGCCGTTGAGCGCAAGCACGGGACAGCGCACCTTGCGCAGATAGGGCGCAGGGTCAAGCGTCACGAAGGTGCGGAACCATGGCGAGGCGTAGTTCGCCGCCTGTGCGCGGAGCGCGCTCTTCTGGCTTTCGGGCAGGTTCGCGCCTGTCCCCAGCGACTGCACCAGCGCCTCGTAGATGGCTTCCTGCGCTTTCGTGTCGTCGCGCTCGCGTTTGAGAACCTCGAACACACGCTGCTGGAGCGCGCGGTTGCGCTCGATGAGCGAATCTGCAACCCCCGATTTGCGAGCAATCAGTTCCGCTTGACGATACAGAATCTGCTCGCCGGGCACGCCTGTGCCCGCCAGCATAATCAGGAAGGCAATCTCGCGCGGGGCTTTCGAAGCGGCGATGGCGCCCACCAGCGCGCCCTCGCTGTGTCCCAACACGCCGATGCGTTTACGGTCAACCTCCCGCCGCGTTTGCAGGTAGCGCACGCCCGCCAGCAAGTCTTCCGCGAAGTCGAGCGTGGTCGCCGTGCGCAACTCGCCGCCCGATCCGCCCACGCCGCGGTCATCCATCCGCAGGGTCGCATAGCCCGCGCGGGTCAGGTAGTCCGCCAGCACCAGAAACGGCTTGTGCCCGAAAATCTCCTCGTCGCGGTTCTGTGCGCCCGACCCCGTGAAAAACACAACCGCGGGGAACGGCGGCTTGCCTTCGGGCAGGGTGAGCGTGCCTGCCAGTTCGAACCGCCCCTTGCGCTGCGGGACACGCACCTCTTCCGTGCGGTAGGGGAACGGCGGTTTCGGCTCCTGCGGGCGTCTGGGGGCAGGCGGCTCGCCGCGCGTCAGCACAAGCCGCAGCTCCTGTCCGCCCTGTTTCCAGACGCCCGTGAGTTGCCTGCCATCCGCCGACAACTCACCCACAAACTCGCCCTGCACCGCGTCCGAGCGCAGGCGGAGCGTGTTGCCCTCGACGGTAATCTCGCTGATGGGGATGCCCGTTGCGCCCTGATCGGGGCTGTCGATAACGCCCTGCCACTTGCCCGCGGCGTCGCGTTGCAGGCGGAACACGATTCGCAGCCGTTGCCCTCCCGCTTCCAGCACGCCCGACCAGACGCCCTCGAAGCCCTGCATGCGTCTCACTCCTCGCCTCCCGTCCAGTAGTTCGGCGGCTCGCGCGTGATAGAGACACTGTGCGGATGGCTCTCGCGCAGCCCGGAGTTCGTGATGCGCACGAAGCGCGCCTTCTCGCGCAGTTCCTGCAGGGTGCGCGCGCCCACATAGCCCATCCCGGAGCGCAGCCCGCCCACCAGTTGATGGATTGTTTCGGCAAGCGGTCCGCGGTAGGGCACGCGCCCCTCGACGCCTTCGGGCACGATTTTGCGCGGGTCTACCTGATAGTAGCGGTCGCTGGAGCCCTGACGCATCGCGGCGACCGACCCCATCCCGCGATAGACTTTGTAGGCGCGATTGCGGTAGATTTCTATCTCGCCGGGCGACTCCTCGCAGCCTGCCAGCAGGTTGCCCAGCATCACAGTGCTGGCGCCCGCCGCCAGCGCCTTCACGATGTCGCCCGAATAGCGGATGCCGCCGTCGGCGATGATAGGCAGGTTCCATTTCTGCGCTTCGGCGGCGCACTCCATGACCGCGTAGAGTTGCGGCACGCCGACGCCCGCCACCACACGCGTGGTGCAGATGGAGCCTGCGCCCAGCCCGACCCGAATGGCGTCCGCGCCCGCCTCCGCCAGCGCCCGCACGCCCTCCCGCGTGGCGACATTGCCCGCAATCACCAGCAGCTCAGGCAAGGCGCGCTTGACAAGGCGCACCGCGTGCAACACACCCTGCGAGTGCCCGTGCGCCGAGTCGATGACGATGAAATCCACCCCCGCGTCCGCCAGCGCCCGCGCTCGCTCCACAGGCTCCCGCATCGGTCCCACTGCTGCGCCGACCACCAGTCGCCCCTTGTCGTCCTTCGTCGCGTTCGGATGCTGCCGAATCTTCAGCAGGTCTTTGATGGTAATCAGCCCGCGCAGTTTGCCCTGCTCGTCCACGATGGGCAGCTTCTCGATTTTGTGCTTCTGCAGGATTTTCTCGGCTGCCTCCAGGCTCGTGCCCACAGGCGCGGTAATCAGGTTCTCGTGGGTCATCACCTCGTGGATGGGGCGGTCGAAGTTGGTCTCGAATCGGATGTCGCGGTTGGTCAGGATGCCCACCAGATAGCCCGCATCATCGGTGATGGGCACGCCCGAGATGTGATAACGCTCCATCAGCTCCAGCGCATCGCGCACGCTGTGGGTCGGCGACAGGTAAATCGGGTCCCAGATGACTCCATGCTCGCTGCGTTTGACGCGATCGACCTCCAGCGCCTGTTTCTCGATGGGCATGTTGCGGTGAATCACGCCGACGCCCCCCTCTCGCGCCAGCGCAATCGCCATCCGCGACTCGGTCACGGTGTCCATCGGGGAACTGACGATCGGGATTCGTAAGCGAATGTTCCCCACCAGCGTCGTGCTTACATCCACCTCGTGGGGAAGCGTTTCTGAGTGGTTGGGCAGCAGCAACACATCGTCAAAGCTCAACGCCTCGGTTAGCGCGTGCATGCAAAACGCCTCCTGTGCGTTGAATTGTACCTGATTAGCGCGCGCCGAAGTTGAAGAGTACCTGCAACAGGTCGGCGTCGTCTGCCACGCCGTCACGAGTGATGTCGGCAGGGTGATTGCAACCCTGCGCGCCGAAGTTGAAGAGTACCTGTAGCAGGTCGGCGTCGTCCACGATCCCGTCGCAGGTGGCATCGGCGGGGTGATAGTCGCTGAGAATCGTGAGGTAGTCGAAGCTGGCGACAGGCGCGGGGCTGCCCCCGCCGCCGCCCAGATCGACATACAGCCCGACCTGCCCGCCCAGCTGCGCCACGGTCTGCAGGGCGGGGAAATCGCTCAGCGGGCGCGGCGAACCTGCGCACTCGCGCCAGTGCGCGCCGTCCTCGCGATCGTAATAGAAGCGTACCAGCCCCGTGTCGGGTTCGTAGCGAATCATCAGGCGCGCTGTATCGCCTGCGCTGGGGCTCCACACCGCGCCGCTCAGCCCCGCCCACTGGTAGACGCCGTTCCACTCGTGCCCGCCGCTGACCGAAAGCTGGTAGCTCTGGTCGGGCAGGTAGACCATGTGCAGGTTGAAATAATGGTCGGCGTCGCGGAACACAACAAGCCCTGCCTGCAGGTAGCCGTCCGACGCGCCGTTGCGCATCAGGCGCACGCGCGTTTCAATCACCCATGCCCCGCGCAGCGCAGGCACAGACACGCTCGGCAGATTGCGCAGGCTGTTAACACTCTGATACAGCGCGCCCGCCTGCGCAGTGATTTGCAGATGCTCGGCAGTGAAACTCACTCGCGTCGAGTCGAGCGTGTTGACGGGCGCGTTCCCTGCAACGACCCAGCTCCAGCGGTTCTGGGGGTCCAATCCGCCCAGAAAGTCGTCCATCAGGGGCTGGGCGCACACGCGCCCGCCAATCGTCAGCATCACCAGCGCCAGACTCCAGAGGGTTCGCATGGCTCACAAAGGCTGGTACTCGAAGCGGCTGATAATCACCTCTACCTCGCGTCCGTTGGTAGGCGGCTCGCCGCCCAGCAGCCACAGGTTGATGCGCGGGTTTTCGTCGCCGGGCGGCGGCACGAAGTTGCCCGTATAAGTCCACTCGGCGACGATGGCGCTCGCGCTGGACGGCTGCGGGCGATGCCCCCGCACACTGCGGAAATAGAGACGCCCCGGCTCCCAGCGGAACCAGTGTACCGACTGGCGGATGTTCGCGGGCCACTGGAAGGTGTGCTGGGGATGTCCCGCATCGTGCGGGCGGATGGTGTAGTAGCCGTTCGGTCCCGCAGGTCCTTGAAACCGCGCGAACTCGATGTCGATTTCGCGGTAGCCGAAATCGCGCGTGTCGCTCCAGGTGAACAGCCCCAGCACAATCTTCGGGTCGAGGTTATGCACCTCGCTGTCGAGGTAGAAGCGATAGGTTCCGTAGCCCAGCGAGCGTGTGCAGATGACCTCGGCGCAGTCCCAGCGGCTGCCCGTGCGCGTGATTTTCATATGCAATCGCCCGCGCGCGTCCAGCCACACATTGCACTCCGCGTCCGAGAAGTAGTTCGGTCCCGGTCCGACGGGCGTCGTGTGCCGCTTGACGCGCCAGGTGTAGCCGGAGAAGTTGATGGTCCGAGAGTATTGCATCGCGCTCATCGGATATTCGGGTTGTTCTCGTCGGGGTTGTCGCCGCCGAGTTGCCAGTGCCACGGGATTTTGACGGCGCCGCGCCGCATGGCTTTCACATGTCCATCTGCCCAGACCAGCACGGCGACCTTGCCGCCGTGTCGGTAGCGCACCTGGAAGGCGGCGTTCAGATTCGCGCCCAGCCCGTTGAAGTCGCGGTCGATGCGATCCCACTCGGCGTCGGTGCGCGCGGGTTGCCCGCCCCAGCCGTTAATCAGTCCGGGCGTCCACCAGTAGAGCGCGCCGCAGTTGCCCGACCACTCCTGATTCTGCGTGCCGTCGCCGTACACGATGGTCTCCGCCGGGTGCGTCAACAACGCCAGCGGCGCAGGCGTGCAGGGGTTCAGGTTGTTGGAACACTGCCAGCGGACATTGTTCGCGCTCAGCACGGTACCGTTGCCGCCGACGCGCTCGCTCATGCTGTACGCCAGCGCGTTGCGATAGGTCGCCGACGGGCAACTGCGCACCTGCGGCGCGGGACGCTGCCCGTTCGCGCCATCCGCGTAGGTTTCGAACCTGCCCTCGCCCATGTACGGCGAAATCAGGAAGTGCCAGATAATCTCGCGCCCCAGCGTGCTGAAGGCGTTCAGGTAGCCAATCGGGAAGGTCTCGTCGTAATCCTGCAGGTACATATTCGTCGCCAGCCCGACCTGTCGCGCGTTGGAGGCGCACTGGGTCTGGCGCGCCTTCTCACGCGCCTGCGCAAATACCGGGAACAGAATCGCCGCCAGAATCGCGATAATCGCAATCACCACCAGCAGTTCAATCAGTGTAAAACCGTTGCGCTTCATCATAGAACCCTCCATCGGTTATGAGAACGGGGCGCGTTGCGTTGCCGCGCCCCGTGTATGATTAGCTGCCCGCGCCGAAGTTGAACAGCACCGCCAGCAGGTCGGCGTCGTCCACCGTGCCGTCGCCGTTCACATCCTCATCGAGGCAGTCGCCGCTGCTGCCAAATGCAAACAATACTGCCAGCAGGTCGGCGTCGTCCACAATCGCGTTGGCGTCGACATCGCCCACAGGCAGCACGGGCAGGTTCGTTTCGAAGTAATCGAACTCGAACGGTTGCGCCAGCCCGCATCCGCAGGCGTTGTCTGTGTAGACGCCAATCCGCGCGCCCTGCGACAGCATGTTCATGATGTGCTGATAGAAGCCGCTATCGGGGTAGTAGCGCCCGCCGTTGAAGCCATCGTACTCGATCCAGCCGCTGGTGCTGGAGTTGCGGAACTGCACGACGATATGCGGGTCTTCACCGCCCACGCGGGCGATGCGCACACCCACCCAGCCGCCGTCGGGCGTCCAGGGATTGGTCACCCGCTCGCCCCAAGCAAATGTGTCGTCCGTCTCAGAGTTCGTAGACCCATTGATGGTGTCGGTCTGGTCCGTGGCGTTGCGCGTAATCAGCACCTGGAAGTAGTTTTGTGCGCCTGTGGTAATCAGAATGCCCACCTGCGTGTAGTTGTTGACTGGTACGGTACTCCAGTCGGTGCGGAAGACGGTCTCGATGTACCACTCGTTGGGGATGTCGCCGCTGACGCGCAGGGTGGGCACATTTTTGTGCGAGTTGAACGCCTGAAACATCCCGCCGTCGCGCGTGGTGATGGTCATCGAGCTGCCGCCGAACGAAACGGCGTTATCGAACAGGGTACAGAACGGGTCGTTGTTGGGGAGTTTCCAGCTCCACTGCAGGCTAAAGCCGCCGTTGAACTCATCGCGCGTTTGCACATACGCCGTGCTGAGCAGCGTAATCGCCGCCAGTAGGGATACGAGTGTTCGCTTCATTGTTTTGAACCTCCTTCGGTTGAGAATGCAGGCTGGAGAGTCGCTGGGGATGCGAGGGCATACGCAGGCGCCACGCTGTGGCGCACCACCAGCGCGCCGTTGATGAGGATGCGTTGCGGGTGCGTGTCGCCCGTTTCTATCTGGTGCAGGAGTTGCTGCGCCGCGAGGTAGCCCACCTGATAGCGGTCATGGCGGACGGTCGTGAGGGGGATGCCCATGCGCTCCGCCCACGACGAGTCGTCGAAGCCCGTGACGGAGAGGCGCTCGGGCACGGCGATTTCCAGCGTGCGACACTGTTGCAGGAAGCCTATCGCCATGTCGTCGTTTGCAGCCATCACGACCGTCGGCAGTTCGGACTGGCGCAGGAGTTGTTCCGCCGCACGCGCGCCCGATTCGGGACCGTAGTCGCCCTGCAACACCCACTCCTCGCGGATGGGGACGCCATAGCGATCGAGGACTCGTCGAAACGCCTGCTCGCGCTGATGCGCGCTCCAGTGCAGCGGGTGCCCCTTGATGTACCCAATCGCGCGATGTCCCTGCTGGATGACCCACTCGACCAGCATCGTCATCGCGCTGGTATTGTCGATGTCGATGTGCGACAGGCGGTACTCATCGGGCAGTGTGCTGCCGACCGCAACCGCAGGCAGGCTCGAATAGTGGCGCCATTCCAGCAGCGGCGACCCCATCACAGGCGCAATCAGCACCACGCCATCGATGGAGCCGTTGTCAATCCGTCGCCAGACCGCGGCGGGGTCGCTCGTGCGCGGGGTAATCAGACGGATGTCGTAGTCGCGCGGCTCCAGAAACGCCAGGATGCCGTCCAGCACATCGTGGGCGTAGAGGTTATGGGTCAGGCGGGCATGCTGCGGGTCCAGCACGACGCCAATCGTCGCGGTGCGACGACGCGCCAGACTGCGCGCGATAGAGTTCGGGCGGTAGCCCAGCTCCTGCGCCGCGCGCATCACCTGATGCACCATATCCTCGCGGTACAGATGGCTGCGTCCCTGCAGAATGTTCGAGACGGTGGTAATCGAACATCCGGCGCGCTCTGCCACATCGCGTAGCGTCGGTTTGCCTCGCATCGTTTCAGACTCCATCGCCTGCTATGGAAACGCTTCTAAAATGCGTCCCTGCACAAGTTCGAAACTACCCTCTCTGGCTATGGAAGCGTTTCCAAGCATCCCTATTATAGCACACTTTCGGCGCAGATGTCAAGGGGGCAAACCGAAAATGCCCGGAAAATCACCCTTCGGATGCCAGCGGGGGTAAAAACAGCAGAAGCTGTTTCAGATTTTTTATCGTTGATCGGGTATAATTATGTGTGGTTGGGAGGGCTCTTATGAACTACAAGCTACTGAAACCATTTGCGCTCCGAGGGGTGGGTCTCGTAGCGCCGATTCTTCTGCTGGCATTGCCTCGCCTCTCCTGGGGGTTCTCGATGGGCTATCACTACGACCTGATACGGGAATCCATGCGACGGGAAGGGTTCTCCAGAGATGCCTACTGCGTGGCGCTGGCAGCGAACTCGTACACCGATATCTTTCAGCGAGACGCGCTGGGAGCGGTAAAACTGATTATCGACGATGACTTCTGTGGCGACTCCAGCCGACTGATAGAAGCCCTGCATTTCGATGCCTTAAAAGACCGTCAGCAAATTGACCGCTACTGGCGTCAGCTGATCCACAATACCCACCGGTCAATTGTGGAAAAGGCAAACGCCGGCGATCGGATGGGCATTCTGATGACGGTGGGTATCACCCTGCATATCGTGCAGGATTTCTACGCTCACTCGAACTGGACAGAACTGGACATCCCTCGACGCGCGGGAATCAAGGACGCCACCTACTTTGACCTATCCCCTGCTGCTTTAGACCGGGCGATTGGCGGAAGCACGGTATACGGACGGCGTGGGCTATTTACGCACGGGGCAGGCGGACTCGAACACGGCGCACTGCATAAAGACCATGCAGGGAGACCCTACTTCGATTCCGCCTATCGCTGTGCATACAGGGCATCGCTTCAGTGGTTGCGTCTTATTCGCAAGTGGATTGTGGACGATTTGCGCCGGGCGGATCTGTGGAACAGTTTGTTGAGTTATCAATACACTGGCAATAGAGGGCATCTGTACACGCTGACCAGCTTCGACGAAGGGACGATACGCTGGCTGTGCACCTACGGCGGCGCATGGAAAACGCCCCGACGGTGGAGCGAAACAGATATCATAGCTGACGATATGCCGAATGTGCCTGGTATCGGCGTCACGGAGCAGCTATATGGTCTTCCCTTTCTGGGCACCGAGTGGTTTGCCAACTGTGCCGCCATCGCGACTGGTATGTTTGAAGCCAAATCGGGTGGCGGTTTCCTCTTGGTGGAACGGGTGGATGCGGCGCGCCGTGAGGTACGGCATGCGGATGTGGCATCGATACCCCCTCTGGACACCCCTGTCATTCAACAGGCGTTCAATTTCCTGCCAGGGTGCTTGCCAGACTATGATTCGGTTCGGTGGCTTCGGGTGCGTATCCCCGAGGCGATGGATCTGGATACCGGCGAGGGTGTATTTGATGTCAACAACGAAGAGGTGGGCGGTACCAGCGACTACTGGGTGATGTTCATCGTAAACGGCGAGACAGAGTATCCCTACACCGAAGCTGAATATGTGGATAGCAGCAATCCCCTGACTGTATGGGGCGTGATGAAACCGCTGTGGGATCGCCGCCCCGTGCGTCTGGAGGTTCGGATGTTCGAGAGCGACCCCACCGACCACAAAGACGAGGAGATGGACATCCGCCCCGGCGCGGGCAAAGCCCTCACCTTTGAGTTTGACCCCACCACAGGCAGTTATGGCGCCCCCTCTGGTTGCCGTGTCTGGACTATCCCGGGCGGGTTCTTCATCCAGAGCGATGGAGAAGGAGACCTCCGCGCCAGAGTCTATGTCAAGGTGTGGATGATGGACGACTTCCCGCAGGTGCCGGGCTATCCGCTGCTGTACGCAGACAGGCGATACGATGGATTGTGCTTGCCCGTTCTGAATGATCGCGCCAACCTTTCGGTGAACGGGTTCAACGACCGCGCCTCTTCCTTCTGGTTGCCTCCGGTGGGCTGGGCGCTGGATGTGTATGAACACCCGGACTATCGTGGCAATCGGCTATCTCTGGCACACTGCCGGGAAAATCTGCACGACGAGGGGTGGGAGGATCGAATCTCTTCAGTGCGCGTAACGCAGCGCCCCTCAGGTGTGCGCTACGGACCCGTGCTGTGGACGGATAGAAACCATAAAGGCTCCGCCCTGCAACTCTTCACAGAGCTGCCCGATTCGTCTGCCTGCGGCTTCTATACTGATCTGTCGCGGTTCAACTTCAACGACAAAGCCTCCTCGCTCGAGGTACCAGACGGCTACATCGTGGAGGTGTATGAACATCCCCATCTCGGCGGGCAATCACGACAGTTCACCAGCAGTGTTCTCGACCTGCATGCGATAGGATGGGAGGACAGGATTTCGTCGGTTCGAGTGATTCCCCCGACGAGCCGTGCGGTGCGTTCCGAGCGAGATGAGCGCCAGGCGATTCTTCATGCGTTGCGCGAATCGGTCAAGCGTTTTCCCGACGAAGACCCCCTGCGCATGGGGTTCCGTTATCTGCGAGAGGATGTGCGGTTCCCATCCGATATCGAACTCGCCTTCGCCGTGACGCACCTCGCGTGGAGAGAGGACTGGGCGTGGGTTGAGGTCACCGCAGAAAACTATGTGGCGGAACTCGCCGCCCTGTTGCACAAAGAAGACAACCGATGGCAGGTGAAAGGGATTGTTAATCCTGCCTATGTGCGTTGCCCAGACGAAACCGCGAGCCTCGATGTGCTGGCGTACCTGTATCGTCTCTTTCAGGCGAAGGTGAGCGAGGCGCCGCGCGAAATATTCCCCAGCGTACACCCGGAACGCGAGGCGATTCTTCGCGTGCTGCGCAAATCTATCCCTGTGGAGCAGACCGTGCTTCTGGTCAAGGCGTTCAAGGTCGAGGGCAATCGGGCAACGCTGACGGTACACCCGCGCAGCGTGGACGGCTTGAATCAGTACGAGCCTATCACGGCAGTGATGCGCAAAGAGGGCAACCAGTGGAAGGTTGAGAAACTAAACACCGAAGCGGAGGATGAGTGAGTGATGTGCAAGCTGACGGGGCGCCTGCGTGCGTTCACACGGCGCGCTCCGTCTACAGGAATCTCATTCGAACCCGCGAATCGAATACGCGGCAGGTGAACACTTATGGAACCCATCACACGGCGCGCATTTCTGGAACGGTCCGGGCGGATGGCAATCGGCGCGGCAGCAGGGCTGACGGTGCTGCGCGGCTGGAGTCACAGCCCGAATGATACCATCGGCGTCGCTATCGTCGGACTGAACGGGCAGGGCAAAACGCATATGCGCCACTTCAGCGAAATCGAGGGCGTGCGCATCGTCGCCCTGTGCGATGTCGACGAGCGCGTGCTGCAACAGGCAGGCGCGATGGTCGAGCAGCGCACAGGCACACGCCCCAAACTCTACACCGACCTGCGCCAGCTGCTGGAAGATAGCGAGGTGGACGCCGTCTCGACGGCTACGCCGAACCACTGGCACGCGCTGCTCACAATCTGGGCGTGTCAGGCGGGCAAGGATGTCTATGTCGAAAAGCCCGCCTGCTGGAGCTTCGAAGAGGGCGAGGCGATGATTCAAGCAGCGCGCAAATACAACCGTATCGTGCAGGTCGGACATCAGACGCGCTCGGACCCCGTGACGCGCCTTGCCGTGCAGCGCGCGTGGGCGGGCGAAATCGGCAGAGTCTACATGTCGCGTGGGCTGTGCTATAAGCCGCGCGGACCCATCGGCGTTCGGCAAGACGCCGACCCGCCGCCCTGGCTGAACTGGGAACTCTGGCAGGGACCCGCCACCCGACGCCCCTTCAATCCGAACTATGTGCATTACAACTGGCACTGGTTCTGGAACTATGGCAACGGCGATATTGGCAATCAGGGCGTGCATCAGGTGGATGTGGCGCGGTGGTTTCTGAACAAGCGCTACCCCGTCAAGGTGCATTCGGTGGGCGGGCGCTACGGCTACGAAGATCAGGGCGAGACGCCCAACACGCAGGTGGCGACCTTCGAATACGAAGACGGCGCGCTGCTGGTGTTCGAGGTGCGCGGGCTGTTCACCAACGACGAGCAGGGCGCGAAGATTGGCAATCTGGTGTACGGCGCGTCGGGCTACATGTCGTCGGGCGACGGCTATCAACCGCGTCGCGGTCCGCAGGAGACGCTGCCCGAACGGGAGAACCCGCAGCGTCCTGAACTCGGCGGCACGGGCGAGCCGAGCCACTACCGCAACTTCATTCAGGCGGTGCGCTCCCGCCGCGTGAGCGACCTGCACTGCGATGTGGAAGAGGGCGTCATCTCGGCGCAGCTGGTGCATCTGGCGAACATTTCGTATCGACTGGGGCGCGCGCTGCGGTTCGACCCCGCACGCAAGCAGTTTGTGAACGACCGCGAGGCGAACGCGATCCTGCGCCGCCAGAATCAGCCCAGAGGCTTCGAAATCCCGATGCGCGTGTGAAGGTACGCGCTCAACAGCCGCTACCGAAGTGGAGCAGCACCTGCAGGAGGTCGCTATCATCGACGCGACCGTCCCAGTTCAGGTCTTCGTTGCGGTAGCCTGCGGCGCCGAAGCGGTTGAGCACCCGCACCAGGTCGGCGTCGTTCACGCAGCCATCGCGCGTAACATCGCCCGGGCGCGGGAATCCCGTATCCAGCAGGAACGCCTCCATGCGCCCCGTGGCGGCGTTGTAGCCACGTCCCACGATGTAGCGACCGTTCGGCGAAACATCAAACGCCTCCACCATCTCAGAACCCGGGCTGAGCAGGTGGTAGAACATCATATTCAGATCCTCTATGCGTCCCGCTGGGTAGCTCCAGCGGACTGCGCGCCAGTTTCCTGCAGGGTGCTGTGCTGAGCCGACGATGAGGTTCCCGTCGCTGGAGGCGCTCCATGCGAGGCTCTCTGCGCCGCCCAGCGTGCTGAGCGTTTGCAGGCTACCCGTGCTGAGAATCCATCGGAAGGCGCGCCACGCACCGGAGCTGGTGCGCGAAAATCCCACAACGACGCTACCGTCTCCCGCCGTGCCCAGCGCTACCGCCTCCCCACCACTGAACGCACCCAAATCACGCATACTGCCTGTCGTGGCTGACCATCGAAACGCGCGGAATCCCTGCCAGTCTGTGTAGCATGAGTGCCCAACTACCGAATTGCCCGCGGCATCGACGGCGTAGGCGACACTCCACTGGCGTCCCGAAAGCATCCCCAGAGAGCGCATCCCACTCGAGGCAGTCCAGCGAAATGCGTTGTAGTTCTGCTCGGCGTCCATCGCCCACCCGACAACAGTATTCCCGTCGGCTGAGACGCCCAGGGCCGCGCTGTGGGAACCGTCTAAAGTGCCGAGGTTTTGCATCATGCCGTCCGCCGCGTTCCAGCGGTAGGCGCGCCATAGCCCGCTGGCGTACCGCGCCGCGCCCACAATCACGTTCCCATCTGCCGACACATCCCACGCCTCGCTTTCGTTGCCGCCCAGTGTGCCGAGACTTTGTATGCCCGTCTCGTCGCTCCACCGAAATGCGCGGAGCGTCCCCTGAGCGCTCTGTCCAATCCCGACAACAACGCTGCCGTCCGCGGAGACCCCCATCGCCTGACTGGAACGCTGACCAGGCAACACGCCAAGCCATCTCAAACTCTGCGTCCAGCCCGTCGACACACAATACCCTACACAGATACAGACCGCAGATGTCCGTAGCAAGCACTTTCTGCTGACTATTCTCATCGCGTTCACCTCTTCAGTTGCTTCTACAATCTATTATACCTCAGATGCGAAAAACGCAAATATGAATCGCAAACTAGCATGCCGCTCTCTCCCAATGCACCACTAACCGACCCGAAGCAGGAACCGTATCGATTCTGGCGAATCGGTGCGCGCTATGCGGACGGCGCTGGTTGTGGGGCTACTGTGTTGGGCGGCGGCGTGGAGCCAGTCGCCCGTGTCGCGCGCGGATCTGGCGGTGCGCCTGATTGAGATGGAATCGTGCTGGGAGGCACATCGCGAGTCGGCGGAGGCGCGCATGCGTGCGACGCGCCCGCTCTCGGAGGGGCTGACCGCCTTCTTTTCGGGCAGGTTCGACGCGCTGGCGCGCAACCTGACGCTGACCTGCGCCGCGCTGCGCTCCGACGCGCCCGCAACGCCCGAAATGCTCTACGCGGGCGCGCTGGGCGTGCGCATGCCGCATGTGGTGGATAGAGACTCGCTGGAGCGCGGCGAGACCGTCCTCCGTTTCCAGCTGTTTGCCTACTACACCGCCGAGAAGCCCGAATCGCCCCTCCAGCTCCGCTGGCAGGTCGTGCGCCGCGGCGAGACGCGCCCGATTAGTGAAGGGACGCTGGACGCCCCCGAACCCGGCGCGGCGGCGACGCTGCTTGCCCGCGCGCCCGAAGGCGACTACGAAGCGCGATTCGAACTCCGACACGGCGGGCAGACCCTGCGCCAGTGGCGGCAGACCTTCAGCGTGATTGCACAGCTGGAATCCCGACTGGAGGCGCTGAGCCAGGCGGCTGAGTCGCACGATGACGCCGCGCCCGTGGAGCGCATGACCGTGCTGAACGCGCGGGATGTGCTGCGCGAGGCGATCAAAGGCAACAGCCCCGAAACCTTCTACCCGCTGCTGCGCCTGCTGCAACTGGCGGAACAGCTCGCCGCTGGGTGGGAAACGGGCAATTCGGGCTGGCGCGCAGCTGCAGGCGACTACTGGATGGCAACGCTGCACCGCGAGCGCAAGATCGCCTTTCGGTTGTATATTCCTAAGTTCCAGCCAGACCATCCGATGCCCCTGGTGGTCGCGTTGCATGGCGCGGGCGGCAACGAGCATCTCTTTTTCGAGGGCTACGGGCTGGGGATTGTGCTGAAGGAGGCGGAGAAGCGCGGCTGGGCGGTGATTGCCCCGCGCGCCGAGATGGGGCTGGCGCATATTGGTGGCGCGCTGGAGGCGGCGCAGAAACTGCTGCCCATCGACCCGACGCGCGTCTACTTGATGGGACACTCGATGGGCGGCGCGCACAGCTTCGCCGCGATTGCGCAGTATCCCGACCGATTCCGCGCCGTCGCCATCTTCGCGGGCGCAGGGCAACCGACGCAGGTTCCCCCCGACCTGCCGATTCTGATGACCGTCGGCGAGCAGGAGCTGAGCATGCTCAAGACCAACATCGAGAACGCCTACCGCCGCCTGCAGGGGCAGAACCTGAAGACGCTGGACTACAAGCGGTACGACGGGTGCGACCATCTGATGATTGTGCGCGAGGCGATGCCCGACGCCTTTGCGTTTTTTGACCGCGCGCCCCAGCGAACGCCGACACTTTCGAAGCCCTGAACCGTCGGGTAGACTCAGAAGCGGGGAGTGCCTATGTCGAAGCGACCGTCGATACAGCAAGAGTACCAGCGCCAGCTCATGCTCCGCTGGATTACGACCGTCACCCAGTGGCTGATGAGCGTGGGCGCGATC
The DNA here is from genome assembly GCA_037442365.1 of Armatimonadota bacterium. Lineage (GTDB taxonomy): Bacteria > Armatimonadota > Fimbriimonadia > Fimbriimonadales > GBS-DC > GBS-DC. Next base: position 97,755 of record JBBIQK010000003.1, read on the forward strand.
CTGTTTGTGCTGGGGTTGGTCTATCTGCTGTACGCGCTGGTGTTCGCCAATCTCGATTCGCAGAGTTTCTCGGCGCAGGATCAGGCGCGCATTCGGGATAATCTGGGGCTGGCGGGGAATGCGCTGCTGCTGGGCGCGGGCTTCATCGTGATTGGGCTGGCGTGGAACTATCTGGAGGAGCCGCTGGTGGGCGTTGCGCTGCTGGTCGCCGCCGCGCTGTTCTACTGGGGGCTGTCCTTTCTAATCGGGCAGTTCGGGACGCTGCCGACGCCGGGCGGGTTGGGCGATTTCGCGCTCTCGCGTGTGCGCAACGCCGCGTGGGTACTGTTCCCGCCGGGGCTGGTGCTGACGGTGTTCGTGAGCCTGTCGCACGCCATTAAACGGCTGCGCTACGGCGCGAGCATGGATCAGTCGCTCAAGCTCGGCGCGGAGGTGAGCAAGCAGCAGGTGCCGCAGCGGTTTCTGGGCAAGTGCTGGCAACTGCCCTACTGCCGCGACTATGTGCGCGAGCGCTGCCCGATTTATCACGCGCGGCGCACCTGCTGGCGGGAGGGTGTCGGCTGCATGTGCGAGGAGAAGAACATCGCGCTCGCGCTCAAAGATGTGCGCGTCAGCGACGACCCCGAAAAGAACGCCAAATACATCCCCCACAACACGACGCTCAGCAAGTGGGAGCTGAAGCAGCGCTGCAACGAGTGCGTGATTTACAACGAACACCAGCGCCAGAAGTACCAGCTGTTTGCGCCGCTGACGGTGGGTACAGTGCTGGGCGTCGCCTACTTTTTCCGCGCGTCGTTGCAGGCGCAGGTGCTGAACCTGCTGGGCGCGATTGACGCGGCGCTGGCGCGCTTCACGCTGATGCCCAGCGAGGCGCGTGAGGGCGTGCTGAAAGCCGCTGCGCAGACCAGCGAAGCCGCCGCGCTCGTGCTTTACATCGCGCTGGTGATTGTCGTGCTGAGCTATGCGCTGCGCACGGTAGAGACGGTGGTGTTCAAATGGAAATGGTGAACGAGGTACTGGAGCAGGTGGAGCAGCTGGCGCAGCTGATGGCGCAGCACGGGGCGACCCGTCTGGAGCTGGGCGACGCGACGCAACGGATTACGCTGGCGCGCGCCTCTGGGGCGAGCGCGCCGTCTGCCCACGACGAGGCGATGCCCCCACTCTTTCTGAGCGACTACGCGGCGTCCGAAGCGACGCCCGACGCCGAGCCAGAGAGCCTGTGGCAGCCGCCCGCGCTGCTGGAGGTGCGCTCCGAGTTCGTGGGCTACTGCATGCTCGCGCCCCTGCCCATCGGCGCGGCGGTCGAACGCGGGCAGGCGCTGGCGACCGTCGAGGTGCTGGGCATCCCCAACGAAGTGGTTGCGCCGCTGCCCGCCGTGCTGGAAGGCTGGGCGGTCGAATCGGGTCAGCCCGTGCAGTACGGGCAGCCCATCGCCTACCTGCGCCCCCTGAGCGAGGAGTAGGGAGCTTAGAGGGGTAGGTTTTTTAAGAGAGGCGCTGTCTTCGAGCCTGTGCCCTGACGGCTGAAGCTGCTCTGTCGCAAAGAATAAGAGAGCTGGGCAACAGGACGCGGGAACCGCGTCCGTACCGGCATGAGTAGGGGCGTGGTCGCCGCGTCCTGTGGGGCGAAGTGGGCTGTGTCAGAAGACGAAACAAGCATCGTTATACCAATCGGCGGGTCAGCGTTCGTTAATTGAGGCTGGATTGCGTAGATGAACCGAACCCCCTCCTTAAGGTTCCCCCTGCGTGCAGGGGGAACCGAGTCTTGGTTCCCCTCGCTTGCGGGGGGAACCTTACGGAGGGGGGTATTAACGAACTCTGACAGCGCAATTGGTATTACAACAGAGCAGCTCAATTCGATAAGGAAAGCACATCTCACGAGATTAGTTCGCGCAGTGCAGCTTCGTTGACTGTCAGGTTCTCTGTATGGACAAAGAGAATTCGCTCCTCCACCTGAGAGCCTATCTCCCTGTCATAGAGGTTTATGCTCAACTGAGCGCTATCGCCCAGATGAACCTCTATGTACCCATCCCCCTCGCAAGTGGCGACTCTCAAACTATTCGCGTTGAGTTCGATCTCTGCTATCGCAGGATAGGACGCTTCTGCGGGAACCTGATCAATCACATCACGAAACCCGATTATCTCAATCACAATCAGGTAGAGCGGAGACCTTGATTGCGCATAAAACGGCGGAATACGCAGGGTGGTCGTCAACTCCGAGTTTCGGTGGAATGCAATTAAGATATTCAGTTTGTTGTCAGAGACCGTAATCCGAAGGAGATGAGCGTCTCCCTCCGACATGTATCTCTGCAAGTCATCAGGACATAGTTGCTGCCTCAAGCAGTCTGCCATTTTGGTTGCGTTTTCAGGCTGGGAGTTTAATACGACCTCAACAACGCATTCCCCTGTAAAAACCGCCCAATCGTGGGGTAATACCAGCGCACGCCCACCTTCTGCGACCCGCCCGTGAGCGCCCCGTTCTGATACCCCCACGCACCGTTCCAGTTGTAGGTCGCCCGCACGCCATTCACTGTATCGCGGAATGCATTCATAATCAAGACGAACAATATCGGCTGTTGAACTCATCGTCAAAATTCATCGTTATACGAGCGATAAGCCAGGTACGCAAACCCCAACCCCATAAAAAACAAAAACGCTGGCTCGGAAAACGCCACAAAGTGTGCCGGGTATTCTGCTTCACCGCCTTTGTGCTGAGCCACTACCATGCCCTCTTCGTCCGCTTTACTGAAGGTATCAAGCGAACTGATAGCCGCCACTATTGAGCCGATCATAATGATTGCTGACAGTGTCATGGCGAGTATGTATTGTGCTTTGCTCATAATCGCCTCCTATCGCAGGTTGTGTACTATCCGCCCAGTCGCTGAATGCCCCCCGTGAGCAGCGTAGCCATGTCGCTGCGTAGGCTCCAGTGCATAGACTCCGTTCTCGCGCCGAGCGATTGGACGTACATTGTCGTGATATGACAGAAGTATACCCACCTCAAGGATTTTTTGAATACGGCTGGAGGGTCTGCAAGTCGCCTATGCATCGATAGTGGCGCGTATTGAAAGTGCAGAGAACCCCATCACGCACCACACAGACGCTCCCGATAATTGCATCGATGATGCTCAACCGACATCGCAGGTAGTTCGCTTGAAAAAGCCTCAGAGCCTGCTGCATCTCTTCCTCGCCTGGATACCAGACGCCCAGCGGCGCTATCAGCTGCTCGACCACGGCAAGCTCCTGACGATTGCGACAGCCCTGAACCAGCTCCATCACAGACAGCGAGACCACCACAGGTTGTTCTTCAAGTGTCGCGAGCCATTCAACTGCAGGCGCATAGCCCCGCAGGATATCGATGAGAATATCGGTATCCAATACGCACTTCATCGGATGCGCTGGTTCGCTTTGCGCCGCAGCTGACGCGCCCAGCGCGCGCTGGCGGTTTTCGGCTTGCGGTGCGCCCACGCGCCAATCACCCCTGCGGCGCGCCATGCCGCCACTACCTGTTGCCCAGCAGGCGCCTCAAGCGGCTCGATGGTCACGCGCACGCGCTGCCCTTCAGGCAGGTCCAGGGGCTGCTCCAGCACAAGGTGTTGCCCTTCGTAGCGTGCTTCCACAGTTGTAATCATGGTCATCCCTTCTTTGTAGGATACCTCAGAGGGCACAGGCGTATCTATAAGCGCGAGGTCTGTTCACTGGTGCGGTTGCAGTAGGGATGGGGCGTAAAGCATCGCCGCCTGCAGGTCTTCGCGCTCCAGGTCGGGATAGTCGCGCAGAATCTCTTCAGGCGTCATCCCGCTGGCGAGCCACTCCAGCACGGTCGCCACAGGGTAGCGCAGCCCACGAATGACAGGCTTGCCGTGGCAGATGTTCGAATCGCGCGTGATTCGGCGCAGCAGACTGTTCGCTTCCATCAGGGAGAGTATACCTGTGCTGGAGGGAGGCGCCTCTCGCGTCGCCTCGTGATGGGAACGCATCCAATCGCTAGCTACGCGCGCTTCGGCGTTCGCTGGAGGTTAAGTCGCCGCGTGAACAGCCTTAGGTTCCTGCTGGACACCGATACGATGATCTACTTTTTCAAGGGGGGAAGGGTGCGTGGCGGACAACCTGCTGCAAACGCCGCCAGCGGCAATCGCCCTTTCTTCAGTGATGTTAGATTCCATTCTATTTATATATAAAGAATAATATCCATGTAATTATTGAAAATAAAGCTCCGACGAGAAGAAACGAGAAGCCAATCTCACCGAGAAAGTCATGTTTGCTCCAAAGAGTTGCCATCACGATTAGTGAAAAACCTGCCAGCAGTGATGCTGCAGATAAAAAGCCCACCACAAAAACGGGACGCGCCCGAACCACTGCCCTTTTGCTCTTTACCAGGTAATGATAAGTTAGCATCATCACCAGGCTTCCTACCCATGCAATCAGCGCACCTATCAGTTTGCTGTCAGGCATAGCTTTTCCTCAATAGGTTCAGGGATGTCTCTAGACCTGTTGCGACTGTATCTCAAGCAGGAGCGGTACCTACCGCAGGGTCGTACCCGCACACGCCCACCTTCTGCAATCCGCCCGTGAGCGCCTCGTTCCGATACCCCCACGCGCCGTTCCAGTCGTAGGTCGCCCGCACGCCGCTCACTGTGTCACCAAAGGCGTTGGTGAGGGGCGCAGGCAGATACGCGCCGCTGAAGGTAGACTTCGCGGCTAAGTCGCCGCGCAGACTCCAGTGCGTATACTCCGTTCCCGCGCTACTGACCTGCTGGTACATCGCTGCCCCGTAGCTGGAGTATACCCAGTTACCGTTAGTGCGCTCGGCAACCAGCCAAGTTAGGAACGACAAGCGGTCTTTAGCAACACACTACACTCCAGTTGAGCGATATATCACTTTTCTCTAATTGGCTCCCATAGAGTTGCCGGGTAAGAGGGATGAGCCCGCTTCGCTTCTTCTATCAAGTTGTTGGCTTCTTTAATGTTTCCACGAATCAAGGCGATATTTGCCAACGCTTCTAAAGCCTTTGCCTTATCTCGCGGTTCGCTCGCCAAGGATAAAGCCTCCTGAAACCAGCGCTCGGCTTTACCCCACTCCTGCTGTCGCGAGTAAACGATTGCTATTCCATATGCAGCGGAACTAAGTTGCTTGTCAGCTTTCAGGGCAAAACGGTAAGCCTTTAGTGCTTGTGTAAGAGAGGTTTTTCGTCCTTCTATTGAGTGCCAGTCAAGATACAGATTTCCAAGTCCCATAAAAGCGTCTGCACGCTGTGAAGGGGTATAAGCGAGTTTTACCAGAGTTTCATAAGTTTGCTCAGCCAACATCCACTGAGGGGGTTCAGAATATCTATATGATTCTGCTAACCCAAAATATGCTGAAACGAACAGAGGGTCTTTTTCTACGCATTTTTTAAAAAAAGGAACAGCGTCGGCAAAACGGCGGCGTGCGTGCAACGTTCGCCCCATTTCATAATGAGCGGTTGCACTGGTGGGGTATTGGCTGATTAAGGTAGCAGCCGTATTCTCTTCAATAATTGGTCGGATATCTAATGGGGGAGCGATAAAGACTCTCGGCTCCATTCGCGAGGGTGTTGTGGGCTTGCTACTTGGCTGGCAAGCACACAGGAGTAGTAAAACGCCCCCAATGCCGATTGCATTAACCCATGCCCTCTTACCAGTAGCGCCAAATGGATTCATCAGCATCCCCCTCCCGAACATCAGGAAGTGTCGTTCCTGGTGTCCAGTCTGGTTGATTATGCTTCCGTTGGTCATCAGGACGGAGATTCCCCCAAGTAGGTGGAGTGGTTTCAGGGTTTTCCTGGTATCTTTTTCGGTCTTCGTTCATCTTATCACGAAACTCTTGTGCGTTCTTAGCCTCGTGACAGCCGTGTAGAACTTCACCCAATACCACGGTACCTCCTATACCAAGTCCACTGATCAATCTACTCCCAAACCTTCCAAGCCTCGCGACAAAGCCTCCTATGGCGTTAATTCCATTGCGTATAGCAGATAAGATACACCCACTCGGATCCACCAGTTGCAGTGGGTCATTCACGCAGTACCCATACCCATTCAGCGTTCTCGGCGCGTAGACAGACCCCAGCCACGGATCTACCTGCAAGAACCGACCCACCGACGGGTCATACCAGCGCACGCCCACCTTCTGCAAACCGCCTGTGAGCGCCTCGTTCCGATACCCCCACGCCCCGTTCCAATCGTAAGCCTCCCGTGCGCCGTTTACCAAGTCCCCAAACGCATCCGTGACGGGCGCAGGCAAGTACCCTCCACTGGGAGTGGACTTCGCGGCTAAGTCGCCGCGCACACTCCAGTGCTTATACTCGGTTCCCGCGCTGCTGACCTGCTGGTACATCGCTGCCCCGTAGCTGGAGTATACCCAATCTTTGCGACTTGTTGGCGAGCCACTCCAACACAGTCGCCACAGGATAGCGCAGCCCGCGAATGACAGGCTCGCCGTGGCAGATGGTCGGGTCGCGTGTGATACGGCTGAGTAATCACTCTGTTCCTTCATAGTTTTATCAAATCATTTAGAATGTTCCATATCTAACTGATACAATCCCACTGATCTACTAACCGTGTCCTGATTTATACCGAAAACGCGTATAATCCCTTCCCAATCCACTTCAATCCATTGCCCCCCCCACCCCAGATATACACTCAGGCAAGGGTCATATTTAGCAAGCACACCTGTTGGTCCGTTCAACTCAATCTGCCAGTCTAAACGCCCGTTCATATCACTTCGTGCAATCCAACTGCTGCTCAGCACAAAGCAATCGGATGCTTTTAGCTTGGAGTTTTTGTGCCAGTAGAAATATCCCCGACGATCGACGCCTATCAAGCGCCAGTACCGCTTGTCAAGCTCAGTAGGGAAGCGCGCGGCTCTCAGTTCACCGTTTCTGTTCTGCCAACCGCTCACATAAACCCTCCCCTTATCGTCCATAGCTGCTCCTGTTATTCCTGTCCACCTCATCTGAAGGCGACCTCGCGAATCTAGCCTCTGCAGTACTGCCGGTCGCACCATGTACTTCTCCGTATCGCTTCCAAACCCAGCTACATAAAGTGTGCCCTGTTGTGAAGCAGCAACCCACAGAGGAGGTGTCCCGTGCAGATGTCGCTTGCGATTGTCGGAACTCTCTATGTTATATTGGTGAAGAACATTCCCATGTTTGTCCATAATGAACAGTACATCTCCGTTGGGTGTCCAAGCAATACCGTACAGTCTTTCGTTAGAGAGACCTATTCCTTTCCAGTATTCTCCAGCCTTCAAATACTGCAATATAGTTGATGATTTTGTATTTTCATTAGTTTTTAGAATAAATTTTTCATTTGTAAGATATATAATACCGTCGGGACTTCGCACAAATGAGTATCCCGCTCCGTCAAAGCGCAGCACAACTGGCGGAAGCCGAAATTGATCATCCGCTATACCCTTATCTCCTGCCCAAATCTGTGTCACCTTGTATCTGTTCGCCTGCATAGGAGTCTCCTGAATCAAGTCTTCCAGCCTGCGTATCGTGCGTCACCAGCGACCTATCGCTGTTGGCTGCCCCCTCGGATCATCTAATTTATATATGACACCTGCAGGTGAAGCGACATAGATGGCTTCGAACCGTGGATAATGGTTCGCACAATATCGCAAGGCACTTCTATCCTTATCACTGAACCCCTCACCAGCATAAGGTGGATGAGTATGCCAGTGTCCTACGACATCCCTGCGACCGCCCTTGGTGTCGGGGTCACTTGGAATTAGCCCATCACTATCACCTGTCTCCGTCGCTCCCAGAACGTAGCCTTTTAATTCATAATCATAATATATCCAACCACCCCGCTCTAAACTGTCTTCCTGGGTTTTCGGAGCATCCTTCTGAATTGCTGCTTTCGCCGCTGCGTCTGCAGAGCGATACACGTATTTGTGGCGTCTTCCACTCGGATCCACGCCCTGCACGGGGTCGTTCACGCAGTACGCATACGCATTCAGCGTCAGCGGGGCATAAAGAGACCCCAGCCACGGGTCCTGCTGCAAAAACCGCCCCATCGCAGGGTCATACCAGCGCACGCCCACCTTCTGCAACCCGCCCGTGAGCGCCTCGTTCCGATACCCCCACGCCCCGTTCCAATCGTAAGCCTCCCGTGCGCCGTTTACCAAGTCCCCAAACGCATCCGTGACGGGCGCAGGCAAGTACCCTCCACTGGGAGTGGACTTCG
>JBBIQK010000004.1:0-99480 GCA_037442365.1 Armatimonadota bacterium
TCGTGTCGTAGGAACGGCTTTAGCCGTCGGGCTAAGGCGCGCCGCTGCACGCGCCGACACACACGCACACGGCGCGTGCCTCAAAGAAACCTACCCCTTTGAGCCTTTAGGTTCCCCCTGCGCGCAGGGGGAACCTTACGGAGGGGGGTATTAACGAACTCTGACTGCGCAATTGGTAGGATTGGGAGCGCTGAAGCTCCGCTGCTGCACTCCATGAGTCGCCGCTTCACGAAAGATGACCATAGATGGGTATGACTGCAACGGCGCTCTGCCCCCCTTGATATTTAGCCACGCTAAGGGGTATACTTGTAGAAAATGGCGACTGGAACCGTAGCAGAGCCTATGCGCAGGCAGGCGCATCCGAACCGCACGCCCACAGTGTTGATTGTGGGCAACCCGAATGTGGGCAAGAGCGTACTGTTCCATAAACTGACAGGACGCTATGTGACGGTCTCCAACTATCCGGGCACGACCGTTGAGGTGGCGCGGGGGGTGATGCGCTATCGCGGGCGCGAGTTTGCAATTATCGATTCGCCGGGCATGTATTCGCTGACGCCCATCACGGACGAGGAGCGCGTGGCGCGGCGCATCCTGCTGCGCGACCGCCCCGACCTGGTGCTGCATGTGGTGGACGCCAAGAACCTCGCCCGCATGCTGCCGTTGACCGCCCAGCTCATCGAGACGGGCGCGCCCGTGATGCTGGTGCTGAACATGATGGACGAGCTGGAGCGCGCCGGGCTGAGCATTCAGGTAGACGCGCTGGCGCATCAGCTGGGCGTGCCCGTGTTGCCGACGGTGTGCCTGACGGGCGCAGGCGTCGACGCACTGAAGGAGCAGATTTATGAGCGTCTCACCGCCGCCGACCTACCCCGCCGCGATTGAGCAAGCCATCGCCGCGATTGGCGAACAGCTGCGCGGCGACTACGCCCTCAGCCATCGCACGCTCGCCCTGCTGCTGCTGCAGGACGACCCCGAAATCTGGGACGAAGTAGAGGCGCAGGAGACGCCCGCCGCCCTGAACGCCATCCGCACTGTCAAAGAGCAACTGGAACACGCGGGCGAAACTCCGCTGGCGTGGCAAATCGAGCAGCACCGTCAGCAGTGGAGCCAGCAGCTCGCCGCGCAGGTGACGCAGGCGACTGCGCCCCCACGCCCCAACACGCTCGCCGAGTGGGTCGGCTGGCTCTGCATGAACCCGTGGACGGGATTCCCCATCCTCGCGCTGGTGCTTTACTTCGGGCTGTACCAGTTCGTGGGCGTGTTCGGCGCAGGCACAGTCGTCGGGCTGATCGAGGAAAACCTGTTCGGCGAGTATATCAATCCGTTCGTGGAGCAGGCGGTGCGCGCGGTTGTCCCATGGGCGGCGATTCAGGAACTGCTGGTGGGCGAGTACGGTGTGTGGACGCTGGGCGTTACCTACGCAATTGCGCTCATCCTGCCGATTGTGACTTTCTTCTTCCTTGTATTCGCGATTCTGGAGGACACGGGCTACTTGCCGCGTCTGGCGATGCTGATTGACCGCGCGTTCAAGGCGCTGGGGCTGAACGGGCGGGCGGTGATCCCGATTGTGCTGGGTTTTGGCTGCGACACGATGGCGACGGTGGTCACGCGCGTGCTGGAGACGCGGCGCGAGCGAGTGATTACGACCCTGCTGCTGACGCTGACCATTCCCTGCTCGGCGCAGCTGGGCGTCGTGCTGGCGTTGCTGGCGGCGTATCCGCTGGGGCTTGCCATCTGGGGCGGCGTCATTCTCGGCGTGTTCCTGCTGGCGGGCTGGCTGGCAGCGCAGGTGTTGCCCGGACGCGCGACGCCGTTCTACATGGAGATTCCCCCCATGCGCCTGCCGAGCCTGTCGAATGTGCTGCTCAAGACGCTGGCGCGTTTGCAGTGGTACTTTCTGGAGGTGCTGCCCCTGTTCCTGATTGCGAGCGTGCTGATCTGGGTGGGGCAGCTGACGGGGCTGTTTGACCTCGCGTTGCGCGTGCTGACGCCGCTCACGCGCGCATTGAGCCTGCCCGCCGAGGCGAGCGTTGCGTTCCTGTTCGGCTTCTTCCGGCGCGATTACGGCGCGGCGGGGCTGTACGACCTGCACGAGAAGGGCGCGCTGTCGGGCAACGAGGTGCTGATTACGGCGGTCGTGCTGACGCTGTTTGTGCCGTGCGTGGCGCAGTTTCTGGTGACGATTCGGGAGCGCGGCTGGAAGACCGCGCTGGCGATGTTCGCGATTGCCGTCACGGTTGCGTTCGGGACGGGATTCCTGCTGAGCCGCGCGCTGAGCATGCTGGGGGTGAATCTCGGATGAGATGCAGTTTTTGCGGGCACGAGTTGACCGACGAGGGCATTCAGAAGGCGTGTCGCGGGTGCGCGGCGTTCGGCGGCTGTCGCCTGGTCAAGTGCCCGCGCTGCGGCTATGAACAACCACAGGAGCCACGATGGATCCAGAGCTTAGTCAACTGGGCAAAGCGGAAGCGAGCGGGGACGACGCACAAAACGCCGTCCCCCTGACCCAACTCCCAACAGGGCGCCAGGCGCGCATCGTCCGGGTCGTCCATGACCACGATGGGCACTGGCGCAAGCTCAGCGCGCTGGGCGTCTCGCCCGGCGCAATCGTCGCCTTGCAGCAGCGCTTCCCGACCTACGCCGTGCGGGTCGGCATGTCCACCGTCGCGGTGGACAAACAACTGGCGCAACTCATCTGGGTCACCCCGCTGTGAACCCAGCGTCTACCAGACCTCGTCTAAGGCGTCGCGCAGCAGGCTGTACGCGCCTACCACGCACGCAACGGCGAGCGCAATTGCGATTGCCGAGAACATTCCTTTCCACCTCCCCGTCTGGGCTATGAGAGATTCTGCCATCATGCGCGGCGATTCTGTACCGTAGCCTTGCGGGATTTGGGCGTGCAGGCGTCCCGACGGGTATACTTGTGCTGCCATGATAGGCTCCGACTCATCACCGCGCTGGCGGCGGGTGCTGATCAAACTCAGCGGGGAGGCGTTCGCAGGCGAGCAGGGGATTGGCTTGAACCCCGACGCCATCGACTACCTCGCGCGCGAGGTGATTGCGGTTCACCACCTGGGCGTGCAGACGGCGGTGGTGGTGGGCGGCGGGAACATCGTGCGCGGTTCCGCCATCGCCCCCACTGGCATCGAACACGCGACCGCCGACTACATGGGCATGCTGGCGACGGTAATTAACGCGCTCGCGTTGCAAGCCGCCATCGAGCGGCACGGCGTGGACACGCGCGTGCAGTCGGCAATCACGATGCAGGCGGTCGCCGAGCCGTTCATTCGGCGGCGCGCCATCCGCCATCTTGAAAAAGGGCGCGTCGTGATACTGGCGGCAGGTACGGGCAACCCGTTTTTCACGACCGACACCGCCGCTGCCCTGCGCGCCGTCGAACTCAACGCCGACGCGCTGCTCAAAGCGACCAATGTGGACGGCATCTATGACCGCGACCCGCGCAAACACGCCGACGCCGTCAAGTTCCAGACGCTCTCGTTCGAAGAGGCGCTCCAGCGCCAGCTGCGCGTGATGGACCTGACCGCCTTCACCCTCTGCATGGAGCGCACGATGGAAATCGTCGTGTTCAACATCTGGGAGCCGGGCAGCCTGCGCCGAATCGCTTTGGGCGAACCCATCGGCACCACCGTTCGCCACACCGAGTGGAAGGAGGTATGAGTATGTCTAAACACGAAACGAACCCATCCATGACCCCCGACGCGCTCTTCAAAGACGCAGAGACGCGCATGAAACACGCGATTGAACACCTGCAGCAGGACCTCGCGGGCTACCGCACGGGACGCGCGAACCCCGCGATGGTCGAACGCATCACCGTCGACTATCACGGCACGCCGATGCAGTTGCAACATCTGGCGTCGATCACCGTGCCCGAACCGCGCCAGCTGCTGATCCAGCCCTGGGACCAGTCGGCAGTGCCCGCCATCGAGAAGGCGATTCAGCGATCCGAGCTGGGCGTGAACCCTGTGAGCGACGGGCGCACGCTGCGTATCACCCTGCCGCCGCTGACCGAAGAGCGACGCAAAGACCTCATCAAGCAGGTGCATAAACGCGCTGAGGAAGGGCGCATCGCCGTGCGCAACATCCGACGCGACCTGCACGAACACCTGCGCCAGCTGCAGAAAAATAAGCAAATCTCCGAGGACGACCTCAAACGCTACGAGCAGCAGATGGAGAAGCTCACGCATAAGTATATCGAGGAAGTCGACCGCATTCAGAAGGCGAAAGACGCCGAGTTGATGGAGGTCTGAGGCGCAGGGATGCAACTGACCGATTGGCGCGCGGAGGCGGCGGAGCGGGGGGTAGACCTTGCGCGCCTGCCCCGCCATATCGCGATGATTATGGACGGCAACGGGCGCTGGGCGCGGGCGCGCGGGCTACACCGCCTCGTCGGACACGCGAACGGGCACAGCACTGTGCGCCGCATGGTGCTGGGCTGCGCCGAACTGGGCATCGAGGCGCTCTCGCTCTACACCTTCAGCACGGAAAACTGGCGACGCCCGCAAGAAGAGGTGCAGGGACTGATGCGCCTGCTGGAGCGCTCGGCACGCGAGGAGCTGCCCGTGATGATGCGCAACGGCGTGCAAATCCGCTTCAGCGGGCGCATCGAGGAGCTATCGCCTGACCTGCAGACCATCCTGCGCCGCGCGGAGCAGCTGACGGCGCACAATCGGCGCATCATCCTGCACTTAGCCATCAACTACGGCGGGCGCGCCGAAATTGTGGACGCCATGCGCGCCATTGCTCGCGAAGTGCGCGCGGGACGCCTCGACCCCGACGCCATCGACGAGGCGACCGTGCAGGCGTTCCTCTACCAGCCCGACCTGCCCGACCCCGACCTGCTGATCCGCACCGCTGGCGAACGGCGCACCAGCAACTTCCTGCTCTGGCAGACCGCCTACACCGAGCTGTATATCACGCCTGTGCTGTGGCCCGACTTCACGATGGAGCATCTGATAGAGGCGATTCTCGACTACCAGCAGCGGCAGCGCAAGTTCGGCGGCGTGCTGGAGCCTGCCGGGAGCGGCTAATACCAAGTAATTGCCTCACGCACACCTGCAGAGGCGTGCTGTTGTCCGCACTCTACATATCGCCGCTTGACGAACATTGACCTGCCGATTGGGATGAGATGGCATCGCCTGCGTTTCCTATTGCGGTTGGTTCATCGCCTGCAAAAACCGCTGCATCGCGTCGCGCCAGGGGGGCATCGGGGGCAGCCCTGCCCAGCTGAGTCGCCACGAGATAAGCGCGGAGTAGGCGGGGCGCGGCGCAGGCGTCTGCCAGCGCGCCATCGGCAGCGGCGTCGGCGCAACCGGCAGCCCCGCCGCCTCCAGTAGCGCGCAGGCGAACTCGTAGCGCGACACGGGCGGCAGGTTCGTCAGGTGATAGACTCCGTAGCACTCGGTTTCTACCAGCATCCGTAGCCACTCGGCGACATCGGCGACATAGGTCGGCGAGCCAATCTGGTCGGCAATCACCGTCGGCGACTGCCCCTGCCGCGCCCCCTCCAGCACGAACTGCGGGAAGGTCTTGCGTCCTACCCCGTAGAGCCAGGCGACACGAGCGATGTAATGGCGTGGACACAACGCCTGCACCGCCTGTTCGCCCAGATACTTGGAGCGCCCATAGACGCTGATAGGGTTGGGCGTATCGTACTCGTGATAAGGCGCGCGCTTGGCGCCGTCGAACACATAGTCGGTCGAGATATAGACGCACGCCGCGCCGACGCGCTGGCAGTTGGCGGCGACAATCTCCGCGCCGAAGGCGTTCACACGGTACGCTTCTTGCGGGTCGCGTTCGCAGGCGTCCACATGCGTCATCGCGGCGCAGTGAACCACCACATCAGGGCGGAAGGCGTCAAAAAGCGCGCGCGTCTGGTCGGGGTCAGTGATGTCCAGCGCGGCGTGCTGGTTGTCGGGCGCAAACGAGCGCGCCGCGCCCAGCGTCTGCCAGCCTGCCTCCTGAAACCGTCGCACAACTTCCGCGCCCAGCAAGCCGCTTGCGCCCGTAATCAGCGCCCGCATCAGCTACCCCCAGAACACCTTGCCCAGCGTCGCCAGCCCAATCACTACACGATAGACCACAAACGGCATCAGCGAGCGCGTGCGCAGGTAGCGAATCAGGAACGCGATACAGAGCCAGCCGACCACCATCGCCGCCGCGCCGCCCGCCAGCATCGGCGCAATCATCTCCGCAGGCACGCCCCCCTTGAATAGATTGCGGAACGACCAGACCGCCGCGCCGAAGGTGATGGGCGTCGCCAGCAGGAAGGAGAAGCGCGCCGCCGCCTCGCGCTGCAAGCCCAGCGTCAGCCCCGCAATCATCGTGATGCCCGACCGCGAGAAGCCCGGTATCAGCGCCAGCGACTGCGCCACGCCAATCAGCAGCGCGTCGATTATCCCCACCGACTCCAGCGCGCGCTCCTTGCGCCCCAGCCGATCCACCACCGCCATCAGCAGCCCCACGCCAATCAGCAGCCCCGCAATCAGCGCGTACTGCGCGCGGAACGACTCCTCGATCACATCCTCGAACAGCACGCCCACCAGCGCGGCGGGGATGCAGCCGACGGCGATGCCCCACGCGAGCCGCTTATCGATGGCGCGTTCGGGATCGTTGCTGAACGCCGCGCCCGCGATGCGAGTCAAATCGCGCCAGAAATAAACCACAATCGCCGTCAGCGTGCCCACATGCAGCGCGACATCGAACACCAGCTCGGTCTGCGGGTCGCCAATCTCCCAACCGAACCAGAAGCGCATTAAGATAAGGTGCGCCGAGCTGGAAATCGGCAGGAACTCGGTCAGCCCCTGCAATATGCCCAACCAGATTGCCTGTAAAAGATCCATCTATTGACCTCCTGTCCCAGTGCGCGGCGGGGCGTCCGCTTCGGACACCATCAGCCGATGCACTCTGGGGCGCGTCCGTGCGCGCCGCGATTGAATCAGCAACACATTCCGCATAATCACTGCCACAGGCACGCCGAAAAACATGCCCATCAGCCCGAAAAACTTGCCGCTAATCAGCAGCACCACAATCACCAGCACGGGGTGCAGATCCACACGGTCGCCGATGATTTTGGGCATAATCATCTTGTGTTCTACCACGAACAGCGCGGTGATGAACAGCGTTAGCTTCAGCCCCAGCGCGACGCCGCCCTGGATCAACCCGATCAGCACAATCGGCGCGCCCGCAATCACGGGTCCGATGACGGGGATGGCGCGGGCAATCCCGGCGAACATCGCGAGCGTCGCCGCATAGCGCACGCCCATCAGCTGCAGTCCAATCCATGTCGCCACGCCCGCAATCACGCCCAGAATCAGTTGCGCCGCGAGGTAGCCGCGCATCACGCGATTGGTCTCCTGCATCAGCGTCAGCGTCAGGCGCACATAGCGCGGCGGCGTCCAGCGCAGAGTCTCCCGCTTGAGCCGATGCGAGTCGAACAACAGATAGAACACAATCACGGGAATCAGGAACAGCTCCACCAGCAGGTTGATGAGATGCCCCGTTTGTTGGAGCGCGCCCTGCAAGGTCGCCTGCAGGTCTTCGGTCGCGCGGTTGACCGAGCGCAGGAGCGACTCGCGCTGGGTGTCCAGCCACTGTTGCGCCTGCGGGGTCAGGCTCTCGTACCAGGCGTTGTAGGCGGCGTGCCAGTCGGCGGCGGTTGCGCTGATGCGCTCCTGATAGCGGGGCAAATCGCGCAGGAAGTCGCGCGCTTCGTTCACAAACGGCGTGAGGAACGCCGCCGTCGCCCCAATCACCAGCGCCAGAAAGCCCAGCGTCGCGCCCAGACTCACCACCCCGCGCCACGCAAGCGCGCTCACCCAGCGCGGGCGACGATTCGACAGCCAGTCCACCAGCGGGATGAGCAGATAGGCAATCGCGCCGCAGACGAACATCAGGCTAATCACATGGCGCACGGACCAGACCACATAGAGCGCGAGCGCCGCCAGCGCCAGCGTTGCAAGCAGCCACAGGAACCGCGACGCCCAGTCGCCTGTCGGGGATGCCGTTCTCCGCTCCATCCTGTCGGGGGGATTATACCTGCTGGAGCTGGAGTATCTGGAGCAACACAACCGTGATATTATCGCGTCCGCCGTTGGCGAGCGCGCGATCCATCAGCCGCCACGCGGCGCGGGTCGGCGGCTCGGCGCGCAGAATCGCTTCAATCTCCGAATCATCCACCATATCGGTCAGCCCGTCGGAGCAGAGCAGGTACAAATCGCCTTCCTGCAGCGGGAAGGTCTCGATGTCTGGCTCCAGCGGCTCCGTCGGGTCGGCGACGCCCACCGCCTGGCGAATCACATTCCGCTGCGGGTGATACCTCGCCTGTTCCGGGGGCAGGATGCCCTGTTCGATGAGGCGCGCGACGAGCGTATGGTCGCGCGAGAGCGGTTCGAACACGCCGTCGCGCAGGCGGTAGCAGCGGCTGTCGCCC
This sequence comes from Armatimonadota bacterium, assembly GCA_037442365.1. Classification (GTDB taxonomy): domain Bacteria; phylum Armatimonadota; class Fimbriimonadia; order Fimbriimonadales; family GBS-DC; genus GBS-DC. The sequence goes on from JBBIQK010000004.1 coordinate 8,450, forward strand.
ACATGCGCGAGGATTCCCTCGTCCTGCTTGAGGATGAGCGCAGTGAGCGTTGTGCCCATGCCGTAGCGGGAGGGGATTTTGCTCGCCATCTCGGCGATGTAGTGATGCGCCTGCAGCACGGCGTTGCGCGCCGCCTCCTGCGCCGCGCCCCCCATATGATAATAAGCGTGCAGGAACTGCTTGGCTGCCAGCTCGCTGGCGATTTGCCCCGCGTTGTGCCCGCCCATCCCGTCGCACACCAGATAGACGCTGCCGCGCGCCGCCAGCAACGCCTCGTCGTCAGGCTCGTAGAAGTCGAACTTGTCCTCGTTGTTCTCGCGGGCGTGCCCGATTTCGGAGCGGGCGACGAATTTGATGTGTGGGACGATGCGCAACGGCTCTTCGGGGAGCGCGCCGCCCAATTCGTCCGCGCTGAACTCGGCGGTAATCTCCTGCATGGGCGTGTGCGTTCGCGGTTCGGCGTCGCTTTCCTGCCTACGCGCCCAGAATCTCCTGAATAACATCGTTCAGCTCGCCCTGCAGTCGGTTCAGCCAGCCTGCCACATCGCCCACAATCGCGTCCAGCGACTGCACGGTCTGCTGCGAGCCTGCGTTGAACTGAATGAAAAAGTAGGCAGGGTCGCTGAAGAGCGGCTCGATGCGCAAATCGCAGATGTAGGGCAGCTCTTCGAAGGTGATGCGCAGTCCCAGCCCGCGCAAGCCGGGGAAGTAGCCGCGCAGGGTGTTCGGCGGGATGGGCGTGAAGGCGTCCACCGTGCGCTCGAACGCCGAGCCGTTCGCATCCTGATGCGCGATTACCTGCAGAATCATCGGGAAGCGGTCTTCCAGCAGCAGCGTATCGCGCACGGCGCCGAGCAAGGTCTCCACACGCGACGCCGAAAACTGCGCAGGCATCCCGTCGCTGGTGTATTGAATCTGGTTCTCGTTCAGGAAGACCGCCTCGCGCGTCATCGGGTTTACCAGCGCGAGCGCGCCCGCGATAGGCACTGGCTGCGGGTTGAAGCCTTCGCCGATCGCGTCCATAATCCGCATGCGCCGCACATCGTTCAACGGACCGACGGGCGCGTTCAGGTTCAGCTGAATCTGTCGAAACTCCATTAGGCTCATAGTCGGCGTCTCCAAAAAGGTGTTATACGACTTCCGATTTTTTCAGTTTGCCTTCGTAGACAGGCTCGGCGAAAGCGAACGAGCGGCGCGCCTCGCTGATTTTGACTTTCGTAATGGGGCGCGTCGGCGGCTCGTTCTCCCACAGAATCAGATAGCCGTCTTTTGTGAAGGCGACTCGGGCGTCCTCGTCGATGGCGGAGGGCGTCAGCTGGCACTCGACCACCTGCAGCAGCTTGTAGGGTAGGTGCTGGCGCTTGAGCGTTTCGAGCGCGCCGCCCTGAATGCGGTACTCGTCGATGGGCAGCTCAGGTCGCGCGCGCGCGAACAGTCCCACCTCGAGCTGATGCTCCAGCAGGTCGATGTTCACGCCGTCCTCGCCGACGAGGTGTTCAATCACGCTGGGGTGCGCCTCAATCAGGTAGGCTTCCACCTGCTCTTTGAGGGCGCGCGCGGCGAGGTCGCGCTCGATCCAGAGGCTCACGGTGTCGGGCGCGGGGATGCGCCCACGGCCATGGCAGGTCGGGCACGGGCGCGTGAGGCTCTCGGTCACCGACTCGCCCGTGCGCTTGCGCGTCAGCTCCACCAGCCCCAGCGAGCTGATACGCCCGATTCGGAAGCGGGCGCGGTCGCGTTTGAGCGTGCGCTGCAACGCCTGCATCACCAGCCGATGGTCGCTCTTGCGTCCCATATCGATGAAGTCCACCACGATAATCCCGCCGATATCGCGCAGGCGTAGCTGGCGACACACCTCCTCCACCGCCTCGAGGTTCGTTTTGAGAATCGTCTCCGCCAGCGAGGTCTTGCCCGTGAACTTGCCCGTGTTTACATCGATGGCGGTGAAGGCTTCCGTCTCATCGATGGTGAGGTAGCCGCCCGACTTGAGCCACACCTTGCGGCGCATCAGGCGCTCCATCTCCTTCTCGATGTTGAAGTGTTCGAACATCGGGGTCGTTTTGTCGTAGAGCATGACGCGCGTGCGCAGCGCGGGGGCAATCACCTTCAGTACCTCATGCACTTTTTCGTACTCTTCGGGGTCGTCGATCCACAGGCGGTCGACTTCCGAGGAGAACACATCGCGCAGCACGCGGTAGAGCAGGGTCGCGTCGCGATGCACCAGCGCAGGCGCGTGCGCCCCCTCAATATTCTCGCGAATCTGTTGCCAGAGCTGGGTCAGGTACTCGATGTCCTGTCCAATCTCTTTCTCGGTTTTGCCTTCCGATTCGGTGCGCAGGATCAGCCCGAAGCCTGGAGGGTGCAGTTTCTGTCCAATCTGGCGCAGGCGTTCGCGTTCAGCGCGGTCTTCGATTTTGCGCGAGACGCCGAGCGCGCCCCCATCGGGCATCAGCACCACATAGCGTCCGGGCAGGGTGATTCGGGTCGTGACGCGCGCGCCTTTCGTACCGCGCGGCGCTTTGACCACCTGCACCAGTATCTCCTGTCCGACTTTGAGCAGCTCGCCGATGTTGCGTTTGCGCAGCTCGGAGCGTTTCGGGGTCGGGGCTGGTTCGTCGGCGTCGCCTGCTTCAGGCAGGATGTCGCCCACATACAGAAAGGCGTTGCGCTCCAGCCCGATGTTCACGAACGCCGCATCCATGCCGGGCAACACATTCTGCACCAGCCCCTTGTAGATATTGCCCACCACGCGCTCGCCCCGCTCGAAGCGCAGCTCCATCAGCTGCCCGTTCTCCAGCACGGCGATTCGCGTCTCGCGGGGCGAGACATTCACCAGAATCTCGCGAATAACCTTGTCGTTAGCGATGGGACACCTCCTGTTCCTGTTTTATCCCTGCGGGCAGGGCGCGAGTTGCTCGCCGCCGTGCGTTTGGGTGGGCGCGTCGCGCTCAATCGGCGCGGCGACCATATTGCCCCACTCGGTCCAGCTCCCGTCGTAGTTGCGCACATGCGGGTAGCCCAGCAGGTACTTCAGCACGAACCATGTGTGCGACGACCGCTCGCCGATGCGGCAGTAGGCAACCACCTGCTTGTCGGGGGTGATTCCCTGCGCCTCGTAGAGCGCGCGCAGCTCCTCGGGCGACTTGAAAGTGCCGTCTTCGCGCACGGCTTGCGCCCACGGGATGTTGCGTGCGCCCGGAATGTGCCCGCCGCGCTGCGCGGTCTCCATCATGCCCGGCGGCGCAATCAGCTCGCCCGTATACTCCTGCGGCGAACGCACATCGACCAGCGCGAACTCTGGCTTGTGCAGGCTCTCCAGCACCTGCGGGAAGAACGCCCGCAGCGACATGTCGGGGTCTTTCGCGCGGTACTGGGTCGGCGGGTAGCTGGGAACCTCCGTCGTGATGGGGCGTCCCTCCGCCAGCCACTTCTTACGCCCGCCGTCCATAATGCGCACATCCTCGTGTCCGTAGACCTTCAGCACCCAGAACGCATAGGCGGCGAACCAGTTGTTGTTGTCGCCGTACAGCACAATCGTATGCGCGTCGCTGACGCCCAGCCCGCCCAGAATCGACTCCAGTCGCTCTCGGGACGGGATGTCGCGTCGGATGGGGTCCTGTAGCTGCGTCTGCCAGTTCAGTCCAATTGCGCCCGGAATATGTCCCTGTTCATACGCGGTTGTGTCCACATCCACCTCAATCAGGCGGATGTTCGGCTCATTCATATGCTCTTGCACCCATTCAGTCGAAACGAGAACACTCATAGGAACACCTCCATCCCAATTGTACCCACTGGGGTATACTCGCGCTATGCCAGAAGCGTTCACCTATCGGGATGCGGGCGTGGACATCGATGCGATGAACCGCGCGCTGGAGTCGATCAAGGAGAGTGTCCATCGCACTTTCACCCCCGCCGTGCTGTCGCAGATGGGGTCGTTTGGGGGGATGATAGCCCTGGATGTGAGCGGCTACCGTCAGCCCGTGCTGACGGCGAGCATTGATGGGGTGGGCACGAAGGTGCGCGTCGCGCGGATGATGAACCAGTATCGTGTGCTGGGGCACGACCTGGTGGCGCATGGGGTGAACGATTTGCTGGTGCAGGCAGCAAAACCGCTTTTTTTCATGGACTACCTGGCGATGTCCAAACTGGAGCCGCAGGTGCTGCAGGAGGTGGTGGAGGGCGCATCGGAGTTGTGCCTGCAGCTGGGGATTGTGCTGTTGGGCGGCGAGACGGCGGAGATGCCCGATGTGTACCTGCCCGGCGAGGTGGATGTCGCTGGGTGCATCGTGGGGCTTGCCGAATTTCAACAAATCCCGACGCCCAGCCGTGTGGAGGTCGGCGACGCGGTGATTGGCATCGCCTCCAACGGGCTGCACACGAACGGCTACACGCTGGCGCGGCGCGTCTTCTTCGAGATGGCGAATATGCGGCTGGACGAACCGCTGCCTGAGATGGGCATGACGCTGGGCGAGGCGCTGCTGCTGCCTCACCGCCCATACCTGAACGCGGTTCTGCCGTTGCTGGAGACCGATGTGATTCACGGCATGGCGCATATCACGGGCGGGGGCTTTTATGACAACATCCCCCGCGCGCTGCCCAGCGACATGCGCGTGGTGATTGACCGCCGCAGCTGGGAGACGCCGCCGCTGTTCGCCTTGATTCAGCAGCTGGGCAATGTGCCCGACGCCGAGATGTTCCGCGTGTTCAACATGGGCATTGGCTATGTGCTGATTGTGGCGCGGGAGCGTGCGCAGGATGTGCTGACCAGCCTGCAGATTTCGGGCGAGCAGGCGTGGCTGATTGGCGAGGTGCAGCGCGGCTCGCGCGAGGTGCAGATTATCTGATGCAGGAGCTGGATACACGCCTGTTCTACTGGATTTTCGAGGGCTGGCGGGCAGACTGGCTCACGCCCGTGATGATTTTTTTCTCGGACGCGCTGAAGACTCTGCCCGGGCGCATCGGCGCGTTGGTGCTCTGGGGCTACCTGCTGTGGCGCGGGGGCAAATCGCGCGCGTTCGCCCTGTGGCTGGTTCCCGTATTGATTCTGACGAACGAGACCTGCGACTTTTTGAAGGCGTGGGTGGGGCGCGAGCGTCCGTGCGTCGCCTTGCCGATTGAAGCCATCACAGGCAAGCTCACTTCGGGGTCGTTCCCGTCGGCGCATGCCGCCAACATGGGCGCGCTGGTAGGCACGGCGACCGCCGTGTGGGGGCGTCGCGCGCTGCTGTATCTGCTCTGGCTGCCGCTGGTGGTGGGGCTGTCGCGCATCTATGTGGGCGTGCATTACCCGTCGGATGTGCTGGCGGGCTGGCTGCTGGGCGGGCTGTATGGCTGGGGTGGGGTGCGCCTCGCGCTCTGGGCGTGGCGCACGCGGCGCGCGCGCGGGGCAGAAGAGGGGGTATAATTTGAACATGCCGCGCAATAGGGCAATCTACATCGGGGTGCTGGTCGTGGCGGCGTCTGCGCTGCTGTATATCGGCGGGCAGATTATCCGCACGATCGAATGGTTCCTGCCGTGGGCGGCGGGCGCAGGAGTGGCGCTGATTCTCATCGGGCTGTTCGTGGAGATGCAGAAGAGCCGCAAACCGAAGCCTGTCGCGTCGGAGACCGCCGCTGCGCAAACCGAGACGCCTGTGGGCGCAGAGGAGAAACGGTGAACCGCTGGGTACGGCTGGGCGTCGCCATCCTGCTGCTGGCAATTCTGCTACGGGTGGGGCTGGCGATTTTTGTGGTGGGGCTGCGCGTGGTGCTGGCGCTGTTCCCGCTGCTGATTCTGGTGGGCGCGGGCTTCGTGGTGTACGGGCTGTACCGCAACTGGCGTCGGCGCGCGCTGGAGCGTCGCGCACCCTACGAACTGGACGACTGAGATGAGCGAGCTGGCAACTGTCTGGCAATTCACGCGCCGTCGGCTGGCGCAAGCGATTGAGGGACTAAGCGACGCGCAACTCAACTGGCGCATGTTTGACGGAGCGCACTCCATCGCCGAATATCTGTACCATGTGGCGGGGGTGGAACTCTACTGGGCGCATCATCTGGGCGGCTGGCAACCTGCGGACGATTTCGAAGCGGGCGTGCTGCAGTGTACCTGCGACTCGTTTCTGAACGCGCAACCGTTCCCCCTGTCGCAGGCGCGATGCACCGCGGCGGATGTCGGGCGCGCGCTGCAACTGGCGTATGCGCAGTTCGCCCCGATTATCGAGTCGCCGACGCCGGAACAGCTTGCCAAGCCCGTGCGCAGCCCGATTGGCGACCCCATCGACGGGCGCGAGGGGCTGATTCGCGCCGCCCAGCACGCGGCGTATCACACAGGGCAAATCTGGCTGATGCGCATGCATCCCCAGTTCCCGACGGAATAGCGCCCCGTTCTACCTATAGAGCGCGCCGTAGGCGGCGCAGGCGCGATAGTCCGCGCTCTCCATGTCCTCCGTGCCGAACATGCCCCACTGATGCGGGCGAAAGACGCGCTCCGCGGGCACATTGTGCATCGCGACGGGAATACGCAGCATCGAGCAGAGCGTGATCAGCGCGTCGCCGGTGTGTCCTGCGCTCAGCACGCAGTGGTTCGCGCCCCAGTGCGCCATCACGGTATACACATCGCGGAACGCGCCGCGTCCCGTCGTGCGGGGCGCAAACCATGTGGTGGGCCATGTGGGGTTGGTGCGCTCGTCCAGCGCGGCATGCACGGCGTCGGGCAGTTCAATCGTGTAGCCTTCCGCAATCTGCATCACGGGACCCAGCCCGTCCACCAGGTTCAAGCGGAACATGGTCGCGGGCATGCCGCCGCGCGTGCGGAAGCGCGTACTCCAGCCCCCGCCGCGGAAGTATTCGAGCATCCCGCAGTGCCATGTGGTCGCCTGCAGGCAGCGCGCCGCCTCGTCGGGCGACACCTCCCACCACGCTTTGATGGTGGGGCTGCCGTCGGGCGCGGTCTGCTCGCCTGTACCGTCCAGCGCGGCGGGACCCGAATTAATCAGGTGCAGGAATCCGCCTTCCGCCGCGCCTGTGGGCGCCCAGCCCGCCACGCGCCGCACCGCTTCGGGCGACCAGTAGGTGCGCACATCGGCGAAAATCTGCGCCGCGCCCGTCAGCAAGTGCCCGAACAGCATGCAGACCCCGTTCAGGTAGTCGTTCTCCGTCGCCACGATGTACGGCTGGCGGATGCCGTTCCAGTCGAAGCTGGAACACAGGATCGCCTCCAGAAAGTCGCCGTTGGGCAGGTGGTCTGTCCACTGGCGCTGTCCCTGAAAGCCGCCCGCGATGCCGTTGAAGCCGAGCGACTCCTCCGCGTAGCCCATCTCGGCGAGCTTCGGGTTGCCCACCATCAGGTCGCGGGCAATCAGCGCCATCTGAATGCTCTGTCGCCAGGTGCGCTCTTTCTGTTCGGGCGTGAGCTGTTTGTCGGGCGGGTTGTAGTCTTTGCCCTCCGTGCAGTACCGCTTCACCCACTGGTAGGCGCGTTCGAACTCGTCGGGGTCGTAAATCCCGCGCTCCATGCGGCGCACGAACTCTACCATGTCGACCGTCATCGTGCGCATGCCGAGATAGCGTTGCAGGAAGCCCTGATCGACCAGCGAGCCGACGATGCCCATCGAGACATTGCCCATCGACACATAGGTTTTCTCGCGCATGGCGGCAACGGCGATACCCGCCTGCACGAACTGCACGATTCGCTCGGCGACATCGGCAGGGATGGTGAAATCGTCGGCGTCCTGCACTTCGCGCCCGTAGATGCTGAAGGCGGGCAGTCCTTTGTTTGCGTGCGCCGCCATCGCCGCCGCGAGGAACACCGCCCCGGGGCGCTCCGTGCCGTTGAAGCCCCAGATGGCTTTCGGGCGCGTGGGGTGCATATCCATCACCTCGTAGCCATAGCACCAGCTGCGCGACACGGTCAGGCTGACCCCTACGCCCTCGCGTTCGAATTTCGCTTCACACGCGGCGGCTTCCGCAATCCCGCCGATGCAGGTATCCGCAATCACGCACTCCACAGGCAGCCCGCAGGCGTGGCGTACGCGCTCGGTAATCAGCTGCGCGGCGGCGCGCGCCATTGCCAGCGTCGCCGACTCCATGCTTTCGCGCACCCCCTGACGCCGCCCGTCGATCACGGGGCGGATACCCACCTTCGGCAGCGCGCCCTGCAGCCGATTCACTGGCGGATTCACACGAAACTCCGTTTGCATCGTCGCATCACCTCGCGCCTGAGATTCCCCGCACGGCGTGCGCCTCCTGCCAGCCTGTTCTCTACACGAAAACTCCGCAAAAATGCGGGAACTTTCACTGGGGAATATCAGTATATGGTCTATCGGTGGTACATGTGATGACAGAGGAGAATCTTCAGAGCTATCTGCAGCAGATTCTGGACGAGTTGCGCGCCATCCGACGCCTGCTGGAACAGGGGGGAGCAACACCTCAAGAGCCATCGCCTGCGGAGATGTCCGAGACGCGCTCGACGCCGCAGACACGCGCCGCCCTGCCGACGGAGCTGTCGTCGCTCGTGGCGGAGCAGTTTCTGTGCCGATACCTGCGGGGACGCGAGCTGACGCTGGTCGAAGCGGACGACCTGACGCCGAGCAACCCGACCATCCGTGAGCGGATGCATCTGGCGTATTTCATCGGGGAACACTACGCCCTCGCGCGCGGGATGCTGGGCGAATTGCGCGCCACGCTGCAGAGTCCGCGCACGATCATTCTCGGCACGCAGGGGCTGGGTGAGCGCGAGCTATGCACACTCACCAACATTGCCACGCGCCTGCACAATCTGCATATGCTGGAGTCTTACCAGTACCAGCGCCATTCGAAACGGCTGGTGATGCGGGTGCGCCGCCAGCCCTACGCGCACAACTACCTGTCGGGCGAGTGGTTCGAGTGGTATGTGGCGCAGGCGGTGCGCAAAATTCTGGACGACCAGGCGCCGCTTGTGCTGCGGAATGTGAAGCTGCAGACCACCTCAGGCATCCTGTGCGAGGTCGATGTGCTATTCGTGGTGCAGCGGGGCAACGAACTCGACATAGGCGTGCTGGAGTGCAAAAGCGCAAATGCGGTTTACGGCGATGAGTTCGCCCAGATTAAGCGCATGGCGTCGCTGCTGAATCGGGGGATGCTCCGCACGGCGGTGGTGATGCCCGATGCGCCGTCGCCCGCGTTCGCCGACCAGTGGACCGAGCAGTGCGGGGCGCAGTTCATCGGGCGGAGCGCGCTGGAGCCGTTCCTGCGCGAGCTGGCGCGTTAGCGGGCTGTTCGCCTTTGTACAGGCTGAGATAGGTCTTTGCGTGCGCGCGCGGCAAATCGGCAGGAACCCGCCCCCGCTGCGTGAACATATGGGCAGGGGTGAATGCCATGCGCAATCGACCGGTGGTGTGGATGGCGGTAGGGGTTCTGGCGCTGGCAGTCGCGCTCGTGTTGATTGTGGGGCGGGCGCGGCGCGTGAGTCAGGAGCCGCCGCTGGACATCGTGCGCGAATCGCTGGGACAGTTCCCAACCCCGCGCGGCGCACGCGAAGTGATCGACGCCTTTCCTGTTGACCTGGACAACGACGGCAACCACGAGGCGGTCGCTGTCCGCCAACGGTTCAGCCGCAGACAGGGCGACGCCGCCCTCTGGAGCGACCTCAACGGCAGATTTGAGGCGCTGCCCATCGCCGTGTTCCATCCGAATTTCTACACGCCCGCGCTCCTCTCTGAAGACGAACGCAGTGGGACGCTTCCGTTGCAACGCGAACTGCTGGGCTGGGAAGCAAGCAGCCAGCGGCTGGTGCGCCTCACCCGTCATGGCGATTCGTTCCAGACCACAGCGGCAGGCGACTGGCGCGCCGAGCGGTTCCCCAGCGCACGCATAGTCGACTCGGACGGCGATGAGACGCTGGAGACGCTGCAGGTGTTCCTGAATCCGAACGCTGTCGCGTTCCGACTCGGCGCGGATGGTCGCTGGCAGACGCTGGACGCGCCCGTGTCTGACCCGTACACGGTGGTTCATCGGCTCCGCCACTCTGTGTCGACGCTCACGCCGAATCCGTCTGGGGGCATAGTGACCAGCACGCCCGCTGTGTTCGATTATCAGCGTCCGCGCCCGACCATCACACTGCCCGATGGGGACGGCGACGGCGCGCCTGAAACGCTCGATGTCGAACAGCGCATCGTGCGGTTTTCGACGGGCAAGCAAACGCCGTTCCCCCATCCATTCACGGCGGGCGAGCAGTGGTTCGTGGCGGAGCTGGACGGAGTCGCCCCACAGGAGATTGTCTATGCCTGCGGCGGCGCGCCCCCACGCTTCGGCTTCGAGGTGAGCGTCTATCGCCTGCAGAACGGCGAGCTGCGCCCCCTCCTGCAACAGAAGTTGTCGGGAGCGCCCTACCTGGCGCTTGCGGCGATGGATGTGGACGGCGACGGGCGCGCGGAACTGATTGCCAGCACGAGCGAATCGGGCAATCACATCCGCTGGACCGTCTGGCGCTACGCAAACGGCGCGCTGACTGAGCAATCGGGCGAGCATCGCGCCCGTCTGGAGCGGCTGGATGATGCGCGCTGGATTGTGCGCGGCAAACGCGCCCTCGCCGCCAGCAGCACCCACCTGCGCCGCAGGGGATATACCATTGCTTCGCAAGGCGGGGAGACGCACTCGTCGTTTTTTGCGGAAGCGCCGCCGTATTTACAAGCAGCGACCGTGCTGGCGGGCGTACCCGAAGGAAACGCCGCCGCAGACCCTGCACGCTGGAAGGTTCTCGCGTTGGACGGACGCCTCGTCTGGTTTGGCGACCACGACTCCGACGGCAACGAGGAATGCATCGTGAGCCACGACTCAGGAGGCGCGATAGCGCAGTGGCGCGATGGGCAGTGGCGTCTGACCCCGTTGCTCACAGGCGCGCCGATTGTCGCCGCCTTCCCCGTCCAGCGCAACGGGCAACCTGCGCTGATTGTTGTCTATCGGGACGGCGCGCTTGAGGCGCTCTCTCTGCGTAGATGAGCGGGCGACGGCTCAGGCGGCGTTTTGCTCACTCGGCCGTGCTGTAGGCGCGGACGATGGAGCCGGCGCCCAGCACGGCGCTGCGCAGGCGCACATGCGGCTCAATCACCACCTCGTCGTCGAGGATGCAGTCAATCAGCTGGCAGCCGTCGCCGATTTGCACGCGCTCGCCCAGCACGCAGCCGTGCAGCTGACTGCCGCCGCCAATCGCGCACCCCGCGCCAACGACCGTGTAGCCACTCAGTTGCACACGCGCCTCGATGCAGGCGTTGTCGCCAATCTGGCAGCCCGCTTCGATTTCCGCGTCGGGTTCAATCGCTACCTCCGCGCCGACCCAGTAGCCCTGCTCGGTGCGGCGTCCTGCAGGGGGCAGGGCGGTCTTGACCGCGCCGCTGAGCAGGGCGCGCGTCGCACGCAGGTACTGCGCGGGGCGACCGATATCCAACCAGAAGCCATGCCCCTCAACGCCGTACACGCGCGCGCCCGCCGCCAGAATCTGCGGGTAGAACTCGCGCTCAATCGAGCAGGGGCGCAGGGGAATCTGGGCAATCACCTCTGGCTCCAGAATGTAGATGCCCGCGTTGATCAAATCGCTCCCTTCCATCGGCTCGCCGCGGTCGGCGGCGCGTTTCTGCTCTTCGGTCGGCTCAATGAACGCCTGCACGCGCCCGTCGTCGGCAATCGGGATGACGCCGTAGGGGTGCGGGCGGTTCACGCGGTACAGCGTCAGCGTGACTTCCGCACGACGCTCCTGATGCTGGCGCACAATCGCGCCGATGTCGAAATCGGTCAGGATGTCGCCGTTGAACACGATCGCGCGGTCGGGCGGCAGCCCCTCAACGGCGTTTCGAATCGCGCCTGCCGTGCCCAGCGGCTCGGTCTCGACGGCGTAGCGCATGCGCACGCCGAATCGGCTCCCGTCGCCGAAGTGCGCCTCGATACGCTCCGCCAGATAGTTCGTTGCAAACACAATTTCGTCCGCGCCCGCCGCCTTGAGCTGGGCGACCTGGTACTCTAGAAACGCGCGGTTCGCCACGGGCATCAGCGGCTTCGGGCGGCGCAGGGTCAGCGGTCTCAAGCGCGTCCCAAATCCGCCAGCGATAATCACGCCTCGCAAAATCTGCCTACCTCCTCGCGGCGTAGAGTGTACCTAACTGGGGCGCGGGAAACTCAGCGTCGCGATGGTCTGCCCGTCCTGGCTGCGCATCGTGAACCTGCCGCGCAGTGTGCCCCGCGTCAGGTTGTCGATAATCTTCAGCCCCAGCGTGTTGCTCTTGCTGGGGTCGAAGTCGGGGGGCAACGGCGCGCCGTCGTTGGACACAATCAGCGTCACCTGCCCGTCACTATCCTGTACTTGCACGCCGATTTGTCCCGATTCCTGCCCGCGAAAGCCGTGTTCGATGGCGTTTTGAATCAGCTCGTTGAGAATCAGCGCGACGGCGGTCGCCTGTTGCAACGGCAGCAGCACATCGTCGCCCTCGACGCGCGAATGGATTTGCTTGCCCGGGGGCGTCAGCGCCTGCTTCGTGTTGTGCAGAATGCCCGACGCAATCTTGCGCAGGCTCACCATGTCCAGGTCTTCGCGCGAGAGCAGCTCATGCACCTGCGCAATCGCCAGAATACGGCTGAGGCTGTCGTGAATCACCTCTTCGATGGTCTTGTAGCGCGAGTAGTGCATCTGCAGGCGCATCAGGCTGGCGATTTGCTGCAGGTTGTTTTTGACGCGATGGTGCATCTCCTGCAGGATCGCACTGCGCACCATCAGTTTGGCGTGATCGATGGCGAGCGCGGCTTGACTGGCGACGGCTTCGAGGGCGCGCAGCTCCTCGTCGCTGAACAGGTGCGGTCGGTCGGTGTAGCAGTTCAACACGCCAATCACCTTCTCGCGCACGCGCATGGGCACGCAGACCATCGAGTGCAGTCCCTCGCGCTGGGCGAGGTCGGGGAATCGGTAGTCGGGATGGGCGCGCACATCGGGCACAACGACGATACGGTCTTCAGCGACGGCGCGCCCCGCGATGCTCTCGCCGATGCGCAGCGGGGGCTTCTTGCGATACTCCTCGCTCTCCGCCTGCGTCGCCTTCACCTCCAGCACGCCGCGCTCCTCATCCAGCAGCATCACCGTCACGATTTTGTAGCCCATCGTGCGGGCGGTCATATGCACCAGTAGTTGCAGCACCTCTTCCAGATAGAGGTTGCCCGTGAGCGTGCGGCTGATTTCGGAAAGCGTCGCGGCTTGCGTCGCCGTGCGCTCCAGCTGCTCGATGCGGCTGAGCTGGTTCAGCGCGCCTGCGAGGTGGCTGGCAATCCCCGAAAGCAGGCGGATTTCGTCCTGCTGGTACTCTTTGGGCGCGCGCGTGCGCACGCTGATAACCCCGAACACCTCGCTGCGCGCGAGCAGGGGCACGGCGAGCATACTCTCGTACTCTTCCTCGCGCAGGTCGGGATAGAGCTTGAAGCGCGGGTGGCGATACGCCTCGCGGGCGATGGCGATGGGCTTGCGCTCCTGCGCGACCCAGCCGACGATGCCCTCGCCGGGCTGGAGCCGTATCTGGTTCACGAATCGTGCGTCGTCGCCGGTGGCGGCGCGCAGCACGAGTTCCACCCGCGTCTCATCGTACAGAAAGATGTGGCAGATGTCGGTCTCCGTGATGCGCGTGGCGATTTCGGCGATGGACTGCAGCATGCTTTCGGAGGCGAGCGCGCTGCCCGCCGCCTCGCTGATTCGGCGCAGGGCTTCTACCTCCGCCTCGCGGTCGGCGAGCCGATGCTCCAGAATGTGAATCGTGCGTCGCGCCTCCTGCAGTTCCAGCTCGCGTTGCTGGAGCGCGATTTTGAGCGCGTTGGGGTCTTCGATGTTCAGCGGGGCGCGCCGCCGCTTCCACGAACGCAGGTATCGCATACCTAAAGTATACCGACGCGCCGTCGGGGAACGGCGGCGCCTGCTCCAGCTCAATCGTGCGTCTCGACGCCCCACTCGGGCACGAGTTTTTGCTCCACGCCCAGCGCCTGTAGCGTGCGCGCGACGACGGTGTCTACCGCCTCCTCCAGAGTCTGCGGGCGGTTGTAAAACGAGGGGTTCGCGGGCAGAATCACCGCCCCCGCCTCCGCCGCCTGCACCATGTTGCGCAGGTGGATGAGGTTGAACGGCGTCTCACGCACGACCAGTATCAGCGGGCGACGCTCCTTGAGGCACACATCGGCGGCGCGGGTCATCAGGTCGTCCGAGACGCCCTGCGCCACGCGCCCCAGCGTGCCCATGGAGCAGGGAATCAGCACCATCCCATCGTGGCGGAAGCTGCCGCTGGCGGGCGGTGAGAAGTAGTCGCGCGGGTGCAGCACCTTCAGCCCCGCCCACGGATAGCCCAGCAGCGTCTCGGCGCTAAGCGTCTCGCGCGTGATGTTCAGCCCCAGCTCGGTCTGCATCACCTGGATTGCCTGCTCGGAGCAGATGAGGTAAATCTCCTGAAAATAGCGCGTCGCCTGCTTGAGGAACCGATGCGCGTAAATCCCGCCGCTCGCGCCCGTGACGCCCACCACCAGCCGACCTGTGCGAGTCATGGCAGGAGTGTACCTCGCGTGGGGCAGTCGGCTCCGTGATTGGTATCACAGAGCAGGAAGCGTGCGCGGGGGCGCGAATCGGCGAACTATGCATGTGCAGGTCGCCGACATCTCATTCGCGCGGTTCGTGTATCCCTTTGTGTTCAAAGACGCCGACGCCAACGCGCTGGCAGCAAGTGTGGGTCGGCTGCGACCGATGGGCTGGGTGCAGGGCACATTCCCAGAAGGCGACCTGCTGCCGCATGTGCGCGACTATCTGAACCCCCAGCAGGGCGGCGAGGCGACGGCGTACATGCTGCAGATGGGGGCGGAGACGCTGGCGCGCTTTGCCCAGCAGACGCTACATCCTGCAGAGGGCGCAAACGCCCAGTGGCGCATGCAGCTGGGCAATCGGCAACTCCCCTTTGCGCTGGACGGGGCGCAGCTGGCGATTTTTCGCGGCGGCGTCGCCCTGCTCACGCTCGATGCACGCCCCCAATCGCACGCGCTGGACGACTGGCTCGATTTCGTGTATCACTTCCGCGCCTTCGCAGGTCAAGCAGGCGATGCACAGGACCTCAGCGCGCCCACCCTCCACTACGGCGACGCAACGATTCAGGGAATCCAGCCGTTAATCGATTGCCTGCTTGAGCCTGCATACAGCCACGCCGCTGAAGAGCTATTTATGCGCAACCTGATGCTGCCGTTCACCGCGCTCTATGTGGATGGGGAGCTTACCGAACAGGAGAAGCGCCTGCTGCTGTATCGCGTGCGCCTGTGCTTCGGCAGTCGGCACGAGTTGCACCCGCCGTGCGCCGAGCTGCGTCCCGATCATCCATGCCTGCTGGAGTACGCGCAGGAGATGTGGTTCACCTTCGCACAGCAGGCGGCAGGCTTCGTCGCCTGCAACGCGCCGGGCAGCCCCAACGGCTTCTTTCGGGGCGACCTGCCCCGACGCCTGCGCAACCGCTACTTCCTGCTCTATCAGCTCGTGTTGCACCAGAAGTTCATGCTGATGCATTTTTCTGACCAGGTTTCCGAATCGTGGCTGCGGGGCGACGAAACGGAGCGCATGCAGACCTTCACGCGCATACGCGACGCGCTACTGGAGTTCACCGCGCGCGGCTACTTCGCGCAGGTGATGCAGTTAGAGCAACACCATCGCTACTACTGCCGCTGGCGCGAGGCGCTCCAGCTGGAGACGCTCTATCAGGAGGTCAGCGAGGAGGTGCGCGAGATGCACGACTACCTGCAGCTGCAACTGGAGCGGCGGCGCGTGGAGCAGTCGGAGCAGCTGAACCGCGTGGTACTCTGGCTCACGGGCGTGACGGTCTTTTTCGCGTTGCCGAGCCTGTTCGTGAGCTTTCTGGGGGCGAATGTGCGCCAACTGGAGGCGTGGGACAGCCGCCTGCCCACTCTCTGGTGGCTCTGGATGGTGGGCGCGTTCGCGCTGGCAGGCGTGATGATTGTATTTGCCATCACGCGCGTGTCGCGGGCGCGGCGTCGCTGACGGCGGGCGCGCGCTCACTCGCCGGGATAGCGCACGCCCCACTGCGCCCGCAGCGCGTCCAGCGTGCGCATAATCGCCAGCGTCTCGTCCAGCGGCATCCACGGGCTTTCAGTCCGCCCCTGCCGCAGGCAGTCATGCACATGGCGAATCTCGAACTGCAGCCCGTCGCCTTCGTAGGGGTACAGCAGATGTTCGGTTGTCCCGTCGCGGCGCACAAGATAGGCTTCCGAGGGCTTCCACCACGGCGCGGGCAGGTGAACCCGCGCCTGCGCGCCGCAGATGTTCGCCTGCTTGGGCATCTCCACCTGCAGCGACGCGCTCAAAACCGCCTGCGCGCCGCTGGCGTAGCGGAACAGCATACAGCACAGCTCGTCCACGCCCGTTGCGCCCAGCGTCGCCTGTGAGAGGATTTCCTGCGGTTCTCCCAACACCATAAACGCCAGCGCGACAGGGTAGACGCCGACATCGAGCAGCGCGCCGCCGCCCAGCTCGGGCGCAAACAGTCGGCTGGCGGGGTTGAACTCTGGCTGGAAACCGAAGTCCGCTTGCAGGTATCGAATCTCGCCCAGCTCGCCCGCTTCGATGCGCCGCACAATCTCGCGCACGACGGGGAAACAGCGCGTCCACATCCCCTCCATCACGAACTTGCCCGCCGCGCGCGCCGCCTGAATCACCCCCTCGGCTTGCGCCGCGTTGATTGTGAAGGGCTTTTCACACAGCACATGCTTGCCCGCCTGAAGCGCGGCGAGGGTGTTCTCGGCGTGCAGCGTGTGCGGCGTCGCCACATATACGATTTCCACTTCGGGGTCGCTCAGCACGGCGTCGTAGCTGCCGTAGCGTTTGGGGATGCCGTACTGCGCGCCGAACTGCTCGGCGGTGCGCAACTCGCGCGAGCCGACGGCGACCACCTGCGCATCGGGCGCATAGAACGCCGCCTGCATAAACCGCTTCGCAATCTTGCCCGTGCCCAGAATACCCCATTTCACTGGCATAGGGGAGAGGATACCCATTCGGGAAGAACAATTGAGCCGTCTCTTGCAAAATGGGTATACTGGCGTTTAGTCCGTGCCGCTTTCGCAGCGATCCAAACTAATGACGGGAGGGCAACAATGAGAATCATAGCATGTTTGGCGATTCTGTTCATGGGGCTGCTTGCTGAATCTCAGACCTCCGAAACGCCTGTGGCGAGTTCCCTGCCCACGCCTGCGTCCACCGTTTTGTTCACGATTCCCTACGGCAGCGCCGAGAACCAGATTTACATTGAGTCTACATCGGGTTCAGGTGAAGGCGAGTTTGGACTCAGTTTAGCCCCCGTTGGATTCTGTGTGCTGGCAGACGACAGTGTTGCGCTTGTGGGAGGTCGTCCTGCGAGTTCTTCATACGAATTAGCGGTTCAGGTCTTTGCACAGGATGGACAGTTGAAACGATTTGTACCCCACCCTGGTGTGTACACATTTGATAGAACATCGGTGCTTTTACATCATGACGGGAGTGTCTATTATATCGCGAGCAATGTATTCGTGGACTATCTCTATGAGCGTCCGTCCAGTGCGCCTGACCCCGAGAACAATCACCCTGACTCATCCGATACGAAAGAAAAGCCTCTTTCGGAGAAGACCCTCGCTATATCACGGTTGCTCACAGTCGTCGGCGCGAAAGGTAAGGTGGATGCCACGCTTACTGAGACTCTGCGCGACCAGCTGCGTTCCCTGCTTAGCGCACGGGATGACCTCTGGTCGTTCGGAGACTATGCAGTGGTGGACGGGCGTGGAACGGTGTATATTTCTGTTCTCCTGGCTTCGCGTGCGGGCGAGGAGTATGCAAAGACTCCACTGGCAAAGCTATCGCTAACGGGTACGGCGGAGTGGGTTGAGGAGCCACCTGGACGGTTGGTACGCTCGTACGATGGAAGTGTGGCATATGTGAAGTTTGAACGGCGTGAAAATCCTCGTGACGAAGCGTGGGTATCAGCATATACCTTTGTGGATGTAAACGGGAAGCAGATAGCGCGTTTTCAAGCGCCGCCCAGAGCGAGTCGCCGCTCGTTCATCACACTTGATCCTGTATTGATTCGTCGGGACCGATTGGCGATTGTGTCCTTTGAGGGCACGCCGCCAGACAAGCCGAATCGCGCTGCCCAAATCCCCTTGCCTTTCCAAGCGTATTACCGATTGCTGGTAATCACCCCTGAGGGCAAGATTGTGCATGAGGATTGGATGCAGGGACCGCCTGTAGCGGGTTCGTGCGCAACAGATGGCAAGGGAAACCTGTACTATCTGAACTTCACCGACGAGGGGGTGGAGGTAAAGAAGATTTCGGTTCCGTAGCTCGTGAACATCCGCGCACTTCCGTCGCTGGAACGCCTCCTGCGGCTGGGCGGCAATTCGGGAAGAACAATTGAGCCGTCTCTCGCAAAATGGGTATACTCGCGTTCGTGAAACGGCGCGAACCCGAACCACGCGAGTTTGCAGACGCGATACAGGAACGCGAGCATATCGTTGCTATGCTTCAGCGACATTTGCCTGCGCTGCAACAGCGCTACCATGTGCGTGCGCTGTGGCTATTTGGGTCGCACGCTCGCGGCGAGCAACGACGCCGGAGCGACATCGACATACTCGTGGAGTTCCGCGAGACGCCGTCTCTGCTAAAGCTGGCGCGCCTGCAACACGAGTTGACTCGACTTCTGGGCAAGCGCGTTGACCTTGCCCTGAAAGATGCCCTCAAGCCGAACATCGCCAGACGAATTCGTGAGGAAGCAATTCCGATATGAAACGCCCGCCGCGCGACATCCGAGATTACCTGCAGGATATTCTCCAGTACGCTGAGAAGACGCAACATTTCACTGAATCATCCCCATCTCGAAAGTTGTCCATGCCTGTGCTGGAAAGCGTTGTTGCAGTCCCTAGTCTTGCCATGCGCCCACGAGGTAGAACGAGCCGGTAATCAACACAAGGTCGTCGGCGTCGGCGAGGCTGAGGGCGCGCTGGAACGCTTCCTGCGGGTGGGCGGCGGTGAGCAGCGTGCGCGGGGCGCGTGTCGGCTTGCTCGCCATCCACGCCTGCGCGCTCTCCAGCAGCGTCTCCGCTTTGTGCGAGCGCGGATGCTCAATCGGCGTGAACACAACCGTGTCGGCGAGGGGCAGCAGATGGCGCAGGGTATCGGCTGGCTCGTGCGGCGTGAGCATGCCCAGCACCAGAATCAGCCGCTGGTACTTGAACAGACGGGGCAGCGACTGCGCCAGCACGGCGGCGGCGTCGGGATTGTGCGCGCCGTCCAGCACCACGCGCGGCGATTCGGCGACCACCTGCAGGCGTCCGGGCATGCGCGCCTCGCGGATACCCTGCTCAATCGCTGTGTCGGGAATCGCGTAGCCCCGCTCTCGCAGGAGAGTCGCCGCCGCGACCGCGCACGCCGCGTTGTGGCGCTGGTAGTCGCCAATCAGCGCGGGCTGTACCGCCAGCTCCCAGCCGCCCCGACGCACGCGAGTCGCCGAATCGGTCGGCGAGGGCAGCGGGGTATACACGAAGCAGTCGTCTGAGTCGCGGGGCGCATCAGAAGACTCCGCGCGCACCACACGATAGAGGGGGGCGTTCTGGGCGGCGGCGACCTGCGCAATCATGTCCACCGCATCAGGATGCGCCGCGCCGCTCACCACAGGACGCCCCCACTTGATGATGCCCGCCTTCTCGTAGGCAATATCGCGATGCGTCGGTCCCAGGCGGTCCTGATGGTCTAACCCGATGCCCACAATCACGCTCACTTCGGGCGTGATAACATTCGTGGCGTCCATGCGTCCGCCCAGCCCGACCTCCAGCACGGCGATATCGACCTGCGCCTGCGCGAACGCCCAGAAAGCGAGCGCGGTCTTGATTTCGAACTCGGTGGTTTGTCCGTATTCAGTGTCCGCCAGCCGCTGAATCACATCGCGCAGGTAGGCGACTCCTTCCGTGAATAGTTCACGGCTGATGGGCGCGCCATCTATCCCGATTCGCTCGCGAATATTGAACACATGGGGCGAGGTGTAGGCTCCGACTCGATAGCCCGCCGCACGCAGAATCGCGCTGACCATCGCCGTTGTGGAGCCTTTGCCGTTCGTGCCCGTGATGTGAACACAGGGGTAGCGCAGGTGGGGGTCGCCGATTTGCTTCAAGAGCGCCTCGAAACGGGCGTTGCCCAGCCGCCAGCCCTGAATCGAGAGGCTCTCGATATACCGCACCGCGTCCTGAAAGTCCATCGCCGCGCCTGTAGAATTATAGCGCATGGGCTATAATAAAGGCATGCGGGTCTTCGGGTGTTTCGTAGCGATGGTGTGGCTGGGGTGTCTGTTCGCGCAGACGACAATCCGCTCCGTGCAGATACAGGGCGTGTCGGTCGCGCCGCCCGATCAGGTGGGCGCATCGCTCTACGCGCTGATAGGAACCGCCCCGTCTGACGAGCAACTGCGCGCCGCTATCCAGCAGGTCGAGGCGTGGTATCGCGCGCGGGGCTACACGCTGGCGCGGGTGGTGGACTACACGCTGGACGAGTCGGGCGCGCTGACTGTACAGATTGCCGAGGGCGTTATCGAGCGGATTGAGGTGCGGGGCAACACGCGCACGCGCACGGAGGTGCTGCGTCGGCTGATTGGCGTGCGCCCCGGCGAAGTCTACAACGAGGAGCGGTTGCAGCGTATCCGCCAGCGCATCGGGCGGTTCCCGTTCCTGCGCGACGCCAAGCTCGGCGCGGAAGCGGGCGAGCAGGTCGGCTCGACAAACCTGCTGCTGCAAATTGAGGAAGAGCAGTCGTTCGATTTCGCGGTTGCGGCGGGCTACAACAGCGAGCAGGGCTTCGTGGGCTATGCGGAGCTGGTGGAGACGAATGTCGGCGGACTGGGGCATCGCGCACGGGTGCAGTGGCAGCGGGAGCAGGCGCGCAACCCCCTCACAGGCGAGTACGAGGCGCTGCGCCCATCCTATGCGCTGAGCTACGAAGCGCCGCGCGCGCTGCCCGGCGCGTTCAACTTCGGCGTGGAGCTGTACGACCGCGCGCCGTTCTATCCCGTGTTCTACGCGGACATCGACACCGTGCGCCGCTACGAGCGACGGCGCGGGTTCACCGCCTATCTGGGCTATGACTGGCGCGAGCTGTTCGAGCTGCGCCTGCGCTATCGAGCCGATCGGGTGGACTACGACGATGCGCCCGCCGCGTTGTTGCCAATCCCGCTGCGGGCGGCGAATCGCGGACGGTTCGACGCGCTGGGTGTGCAGGTGATTTACGACACGCGCGAGGGGCGCTTCCCGCGCACAGGGCTGTACGCGAGTCTGCTGGCGGAGCGCGCCCTATCGGGCGATTTCCGATTCACCCGCGCGATTGGCGAGGCGCGCTACTACATCCCGCTGCGCCGTGAGCAGACGCTTGCTCTGCGCGGGGTCGCGGGCGTCGCCTCCGACGACGCGCCCCTGAGCGAGCTGTTCTGGATCGGCGGCTACGACCTGCTGCGCGGCTACGCCCAGGACGAGTTTCGGGGCAACCGCCTCGTGGTCGGCAGCGCGGAGTATCTGTTCCCCGTACTGGAGGCGGTGCAGGCGGCGGTGTTCGTGGATGTCGGCGCGGTGTGGAGTCAGGGCACGGCGCTGGCGGATGTGCCTGTGCGGGCGGGCGTCGGCGCGGGACTGCGGTTCGCCTCACCCATCGGGCTGATACGGCTCGACCTCGCCTACGGCAAGCGCGGGTTCGTGTACCTGAGCCTCGCAGGCGTCTATTGAAGGTACAATAGCGTTATGCAGGAGCGTCTGTGGGCGCCGTGGCGGATGGCGTATGTGAGCGAGGCGGGCAAGCCCAGCGCAGAGTGCATCTTCTGCGCCAAGCCCGCCGAAGACGCCGACGCACGCAACCTCATCGTCTGGCGTGGGCGCGCGTGCTTCGTGATTCTGAACCTGTTCCCCTACACCAGCGGGCATCTGATGATTGCGCCGTACCGCCACACGCACGATCTGGCGAGCCTGACCGACGCCGAGTGGAGCGAGATGGGCGCGCTGATGCGGCTGTGCCTGCGCGCGCTGGAACGCGAGTACCGCCCCGACGGGTTCAATGTCGGCTTCAATCTGGGGCGGGCGGCAGGCGCAGGGATTGAGGCGCACCTCCACCTGCACATCGTACCCCGCTGGCACGGCGACACGAACTTTATGGCGACCATCGGCGAAACGCGCGTGCTGCCCGAAAGCCTCGAGCAGACCTACACGCGCGTGGTGAACGCCCTGCGGGAGGTGAGCGCATCCGATGACGGAGCAGCCCGTTGAGGAGCAACTCGCGGCGGTGGAGGCGCGTGCAAAGCAGTGCGTCGCCTGCCCGCTGGCGCGCACGCGCACGAATGTCGTGTTCGGCGAGGGCAACCCGCGCTCGCCGCTGGTAATTGTCGGCGAGGGACCGGGCGAGCAAGAAGACGCGACAGGACGCCCCTTCGTGGGCAGGGCGGGCGCGCTGCTCGACAAAGCGCTGCGCGATGCAGGTATGCTCCGCCGCCATGTCTATATCTGCAACATCGTCAAGTGTCGCGCGTGCATTATCGAGAACGGGCGCGCGCGCAACCGCCCGCCCGCACAGGATGAGATTCAGGCGTGCTACCCGTGGCTCGATCAGCAACTGACGATTATCAAGCCGCTGGTGATTGTCTGCCTGGGGTCGCCGTCCGCCTCGACGCTGATTCACAAAAACTTCAAAATCATGCAGGAGCGCGGGCTGTGGTTCAGCAACCGCTACGCGCCCGCTGTGATTGCCTCGCTGCACCCTGCGTATATCCTGCGTCAGGCGGGTGAAGCCTATGAGCGGGCGTACCAGTCGCTGGTGGACGACCTGACCGCCGCGCGTGAACGCGCCCGCGAACTGCGCCGCCTGCAGGAGCAACTCCAGCCCCTCACGCCCGAAGGCGACGACCAGCTGCGCCTCTTTTAGCCCCTGCGCTGTCCGCTTTTGCCCGATTCATGAGTCTTATGCATGCGGTATGCATAGGAGCAGGCTATTCTGGGCAATTCTGGGCGCGGTGGGGGCGTTGCGCCTCGCGCCCGCGCAGCTGTATGACTTCAGCGTTGTCGCGCCTCCCAGCGGGATTAGCGGGAACCTCTCCATCTCCGCCCGCACACAGGGCACGCTCGTCGGCAACTACAATCCCGACACGAACCCGACAGGCACACGCACGAAACCGGGCATCAATCCTTTCGATCCGTTCGGTCCGACGGAGAATGTACCCGTAAATGTAAGTCTCGGCGCGGCGATTGGCGGGACCATCAACCGTCAGGCAGGGGGAACCTTCCGCGCAACTGTAGACGGCGGCGCGAACACGATTACCTTCGAGAACCTGTCGCTGAACTTTCTGGCGAACGGTCCCGCGTCGCTGCCCGTGACGCTGACGCTGGCAGGGGAGTCGTTCCGCACGCGCAACCCCACCTCCACTTATATTCTTCCGTCGCAGGGGATCACTTTTCCCATCGGCGCGGTGAACCTGAGCCAGTTCACGGCGGTACAGACGGGCGTGGGCGCGGGCGTGCTGACCCCTGTGGGCGTCGATACCTACGACTTCACGGCGGCGGTGGCGGTTGACCTCACCCTTGCCGCAGACCTGCTGGGCAATCCCTTCGCGCAGACGATTCCCTTCGTGCTGCCGCTGCAGGGGCAGGTGGTCGTGCTGGGCAACTCGGCGGTGATTACCTCGCTGCAGCAGCTGAACTTCTCTCAGGCGTTCAACCCGAATCTGGATCTGCCGCCGTTCGAGCTGCCCGTGCCGACTATCCTGCCGCCGGGCAGTACGGCGAACCTGATTTTTGACCTGACGCTGGAGGAGCTTGGCTTCGAGGTCGATCTGGATGTCAATCTCCGTGCGGAGGGGACGCTTGTGCCCGAACCCGCGAGTCTGACCGCGCTGGGCGTCGGGCTGGCGGCGCTGATACGGCGTCGGCGTCGCGCGTGAACCCTACCCTGTGCAGGGAGAACCGAACGGGGGCTTGCGCTGGCAAGCCCCCTTCGCTTACCGTCTCCAGCTGAACGATCGAGGCGCGGGACGCGCCCCGGTGCTGGCGGCAGGGCGCGACGCGCCGCCCGTGCGCAACGCACTCTGCGCCAGCGACAGCAAGTAGCCCTTCAGCCGCTCCAGGTCGCGCAGCTCCACAATCGCCAGATACTGCACGCCCTGATTGAACCGCACGCCGCTCACACGGTTGCGACGGCACAGCTTCGCCAGCTTGCCCGCAATCACCCAGTCGGCGGTCTTCTCGTCGATTTCGTCGCTCAACAGCGGCCCGATGCGCCGTATCCAGGTGTCCACAGGCTGCAGGTAGTGGTAGTCGCCCGCGTCAATCGTGCTTTCCAGGTCGTACAGGGCAACCATATCGCGCAGCACCAGCGCGCCCACTTTGGGACCGATGCCCTTGATTTCGGTGATTTTCTGGTAGATTGGCTCCACGCGCCCCGACTGCACAATCGCCTGCTGGATGTCCATCCAGATGTTGCCGATTTCGTCTTCGGCGTACAGGCGCGCGGCATAGCCCGCCAGCCCTTCAATCAGCCCGCGGTTGAGTTGCTCGTTGATTTTGCGCTGATTTTCCTGGCACACCGCCACAAAGGCGTCCCAGAGTTGCTGGGGCGCGTTCCCCGACGCCAGAAACTTGCTGAAGTTTGCCTTATTCCCGTGCAATACCTTGTCCAGCGCCTGCAGGGCAAAGCCCGAATACTCGGCGCGGTCGTTGCCCCGCTTCGCGAAGGCGTAGTAGCCCAGCATCACGCGAAAGGCGTAGTAGGGGTCCGCCAGCGCGTCGCGCACCGCCTGACTATCGGGCAGCTGGATGCGCATCGCGCGCGCCATCTGCGGATAGAGCACCTCGTGCTGGAACTTCTCCGCCTTCTCACCTGCCAGGCGGTTCAGTATCGCCTCAACCTCCATCATCGTAAACTTAGCCATTTGGCGCCTCCTGTTAATTTTTGATAGTTGTTGCCCATAAGTAAAAAATCTCGGAAGCTACTCCTTAGACGGCTGGAACCATCATGAGGTTAGGCTGAAACCCCATCCGTTGGGGTTCCCATAATTATTATACGGAAAATCGGGCGAAAAATTCACCCGTAGCGCAGAAATTGCTCGCGTCGGCGTCGAAAGGCGTCCTCGTCACGGGCGCAGCGTTGCAGGATTCGCTCTGGCTCCGCGCCGTCCATCACCATCGCGTGTACCTCGCGGTTCGCCAGTAAGCCCAGCGATTTGTGCGCTTCCCACTCGCGTGGGTAAAGTTTGCGCAGGCAGTAGCCCAGTCCAATCCCGAAGGCGAAGGGGCGCAACTGCTCGCGGTTCGTGATGAAGATAGAGACGCCCTGACACTCGACGCCTCTGTAGACGCTGCTGGTAGGTGTGAAGACCATCGGCACGGCGCGTGCGCCTGCGCTCGTCGGCAGTTCGTTCAGCATCCCCGCCAGTGCGCGTCCGTCGATCCACGGCGCGCCCACCAGCTCGAAGGGGGTGTCCGTGCCGCGCCCGACCGACAGGTTCGTGCCCTCCCACACGCCCACGCCGATATACAGGAACGCCTGCTGCAGGCGGCGCATGTTGGGGGATGGGTTCGTCCAGTAGAAGCCGCAGGCGTCGAGCGTCATGCTGCGTTTCCAGCCCTCGCAGGGCACAACCGTCAGCGCCGCGCCAATCCCACGCTCGGCGTTGAACATCTGCGCCAGTTCCCCGACGGTCATCCCATGCCGCAGGGCAATCGTATGGTAGGCGGTGAACGACAAGCGATCGGGGTCAGCTAAGGGACCCTCCACCTGCCCACCGATGGGGTTCACCCGATCCAGCACATAGAACGGGATTCCGCGCTCGGCGGCGGCTTCCATCGCCAGCCCCATCGTCGAGATGTAGGTGTAGTAGCGCGCGCCGATGTCCTGAATATCGAACACCAGCGCGTCGAGGTTCGCCAGCTGCTGCGGCGCAGGCTTTTTGCGCTCGCCGTAGAGGCTGTAAATCGGCAAGCCTGTGCGTTCGTCGACGCCGTCGGGCACATTCTCATCGAGTTGTCCGCGGATGCCGTGTTCGGGGCTGAACAGCGCGCCAATCGACACGCCCAGCCGCCGCAACAGGTCTATCAAAGGCTCGCGCGTCGCGGTCAGCCCGGTGTGATTCGTAATCACGCCCACCCGCGCGCGGCGGAGCGGCTCCAGATGCGACTCCAGTCGGTCAATCCCGTTGCGTACCATGCCTGCGCCTCCCTGCCGATTGCGTCGCGAATCCCTGCGCGAAACGGCAGGAACAGTATACCTCCGCACGAATTGAGGACGCATCGGGGAGGTGTGCGCCATGACAGACCAGAAATTCGCCGTGCTGAAGACCAAACTCCAGCAGGAGCCGAACCACGCCGATGTGATGTACTACTTTTTCGATCACTTCGCCGACCATCATGCGTTTATTAAGATGAGTCAGCCCATCACAGACGAGGAGCGCTTGAAACCGATTCACGCGGTGCTGCTGCTCAATCTGCAGCTCCTGTTGGGCAAGCGGCAGGTTGCGCTGATTGCTCCGCTGGTGTTGTCTGTGCCCAAACATAAGCTACTGCACGGGGGGTTCCTCACGGAAGGGATGAGCGCCGGCGCGTTTTTCTACTATGAGGACATCGACATGGGGCTTGTAGGCGTCACGGGCGGTCCGCTGGGCAATCAGCTCCTGTCGGCGCGGTTCCAGCTTTCCATCAGCGCGCCTAATAGCGAATAGCCATCCGCAGTCCGCGCGCATCGTATGCAGGGTCGCCGACGCACAGTTCCGACTCGCCCTGCAGATGGCGGCGCGCGCTCCATGCGAGGACGCAGGCGTCGAGCAGATCGTCCACGCCCGCCTGTCGGGGCGCGACTGCCGCACGGAACGTCGTCAGCAGCTCGTTGACCGACTCACCCAGCGCGTGCGACAGGGCGTCCCGCCGCGCTGTTTGACCTGCCGCCGTGCGCTTGGGTTCGCCAATCGGCGCGCCCGTGAGCGCCATGAAGCTCAACTCAGGGTGCGATTCCCACACGCGCGTTTGCAGGTCAGGCGTCAGTAGCGCATCCAGCTCGCGGATGCGCGGAATCAGGTGGTACGCCTGCACGCTCAAGCCCAGCGCGCGCAGGGGCGTGTACAATTCGGCGCGGAGCATTTCGCGCGTCGGCGGAATGAACACACAGCAGGCGCGTCTACCGAGCTTCTGACGGGCAATCTGGTCGCAGGGGCGCATCCGCGCGCGCCCCGACTCGTACAGACCAATGGGCATATCGACGGCGATTGCCCTCGCGTCGGGATGCGCCTCCAGCACCGCTGCGAAGCTGGGGTAGAGTGCGTACTCCAGCGTGAGGCGTTCGCCATCGTCGGTCAGGCGCACCGCCAGCCAGCCCGCCCGACAGCCGTCCACACCCAGCGCGATGCGCCTATCCGCCGCAGCCACTGCCGAAGTTGAACAGCACAATCAGCAGGTCGGCGTCGTCCACGAGGCTGTCGCCGTTCACATCGGCGGGGTTGCTCCCCGACGCGCCGAACGCAAACAACACCTGCAACAGGTCGGCGTCGTCCACGCAGCCGTCGCCGTCCACATCGCCCGCCCTGCGGAACGGCGTGTCGGTCGTCCACACGGGTCCTGCGGGGTCGCCCCCATAGCGCAGTTCGCCGTGGCTGGGACCGCCCGCCGCGCCTGAGCTGTCCAGAATCTGCGTCCCGCTACCCTCGTCGAAGTGATAGAGCGCGGCGGTGTGTGCGTCGGGCGTGAAGGGCTGACTCGGCGGCGTGAAGGCGCCGCTGTAGCGCAGGGTCGTCGACAGGCGCACCTCGTCCAGATAGCCGCTGAACGAGGGGTAGTTGCTGGGGTCGTAGTCGTGCTTCTCCGCGCCGAACACCAGAAACGGGTCGCTGAAGTTGCACGACTGCCCGCCCTGATAGCCGCAGCAGTCGCCGCAGGGTACGCCACTGTCGGGGTAAGAGATGTCGCCGTTGGGTCCGTCACCCTGCGCCTCCAGCACGCCGTCCACATAGAGCCACATGTAGCCGTCCAAGCGGCGGCGCTGCACGGCGATGTGATGCCACGCGCCGTCCAGCACATTCGAGGTTCCGCAAATCGTGAAGTCGCCCGTGCCGTTGCCGCTGACCCCGAACACAATCCGCCCACCCGCGACCGAGATTCCGAACTTACGATCCTGATTGAAGCGGTCGCGGTCAATAATGATGTTGCCGTAAATCCAGTCCACATTCGCACCGCAGGAGATGGGGCTGGTCGGGTTGTCGGCGAGCGTCCCTTTTAGCCAGAACTCTATCGTGAAATCCGTCGCGCCGATGTCCGCAGGCGGTCCGGGCAGGTTGTTGGCTGGGTCGTCGATGCGGATTTTGACGCGATCAATATCATCTCTGCCGTTGCCGTAAAATCGGAGCGAGTAGCCCTGCGCGTACACACTCGCACACGCGAGCAGCGCGCTCCACACACAGAAAGTCAGGCGTCGCATAGCGGTCTCTCCGTTCACAGGGCTATTATAGCCCAGTTGGCGCGCCGTTGCACCGGTGAAAACAGGTATTTTTTCTGTGATACAACCGATTGACGCAAGGCAGAATAGCATTATGAGAATTCTATGGCTGTTAGCGGGACTGCTGTTGATGGGCGCATACGCGCAAACATCGGAAACTGAAAATCTCTATCTTGCTGACGATGGCGCGCCCAATTTCTACAATATGCCGATGCCGGAAAGTCGTTCGCTCAAGATTGAGCGGAATTTCGCCAAGGGCGAGAAATATTGGCTGTTGGTTGTGTCGGACGGCGAATCCGAAGCTTCGCTCATGACGACTGTGTCCGATTCAGATGGGAAAGTTGTTGCTCGCGCTATTAAGGCGGAACCCGCAACTGTAGTCGAGCTTGTCCCTGAGCAGAGCGGAACCTACACCATCCAGTGTACTACAGACGCGCAGAGAAGCGACACTAAAGTGCTTATTTCTGTATACACCCCCGACAAGAAATCTCCGAAAGATTTTGAAAGTATGCTCAAATTTTTCAGGGAGATTACAGCGGCTCGCACGCAGGTAATAGAAACTATGTCTAAAGAAAACATATCTATAACTCTGCACTCGCAATATGCGAGCGTCGTTCATCGGGGAAAGCCGCACACCTGGACGATAGATGTACCTGCGGGCATCTATTCTGTCTCCATCTTTGTTGACGACATGAAGTCCCCTATTCGGGCAGAGGTGGTTGCAGAGGGGGGTGAAGTCAAAGAGGCAGCGAGAAATCCTGGAGGCTGCTCTTATGCCTTGGTGCTGCAGAAACCCACTCGCGTCCGTGTGACTCTTGACGCCAACCTGGAAGGCTCCAACGCCTATGCTTCCATCTATATAGATGCCGTCGCGCATAAAGAGTAAAGAGTCTCTCTGACGCGCTTGGTTGCACCCGTTCGTGGGGGTGGTAAGGATTGAAGTTTACTGCCCTCACGGACGGGTGAAGCATTGAAACAGACACACCGTCCATCGCAATCCGCACGCCAACGGTTGCGCCCGCTTGTGGGAGTCTGCCAATCGGTATGAAACAAGCCTTGAACAGGAACCCCGCACTTTCGCGCGAATCCATGTTGTATGCGCTTTGCGTCTCTCTGGCTTACCGCGTTGCTGTTGCTGGGCGCGACGCTTCGCCCACCCGCGCCGATTGCCGTCGAGAGTCACTTGTTGCCTATGCGCGACGGCGTGCGCCTGGCGACCGATGTGTACCTGCCGCAGGGACAGCCGCCGTTCCCCGTGATTCTCATCCGCACGCCCTATGACAAGAGCGCGCTCAAGCCCATCGGCGAGGACGGCGCGCGGCGCGGCTACGCCGTCGTGATTCAGGACACGCGCGGACGATTTGCCTCCGAAGGCGCGAACCTGCCGTTTGAAGGCGACGGCTGGTGGGAGAACCGCGCCGACGGCGTCGACACGGTGCAGTGGGTTGCCCGCCAGCGCTGGTGCAACGGCAAAATCGGCACTTGGGGCGGCTCCGCGCTGGGGATTAATCAGCTGATGCTTGCGGGCGCGGGAGCGCGACCACTGACCTGTCAGCACATCACTGTCGCCGAGCCGAACCTGCATCAGGCGCTGTTTCCGGGCGGGGTGTTCAAAAAGTCGCTGGTGGAGGACTGGCTGCGCGCCACCCGGCACGCGCCCGATGCGCTGACGCACTGGACGCGCCACCCCGCCTACGACGCCTTCTGGCAGGCGCGGGATGTGAACCGCCGCTATCGGCAGGTCGACGCGCCTGCCGTGCATATCGGCGGCTACTACGACATCTTCGCACAGGGTACGATTGACGCTTTCGTCGGCTACCAGACGCGCGGCGGACGGAACGCGCGCGGCAAGCAGAAGCTGCTGATGGGACCCTGGACGCACGGCGTGCTGCAAAAACGGGTCGGCGCGCTGGAGTTCCCCAACGCCGACCAGCCGCCATGCACCTTCCACGACCCGTGGCGCTGGTTCGAACGCTATCTGAAGGGCGTCGAGAACGGGGTAGACCGCGAGCCGACGGTGGTGTATTATGTGATGGGCGCGGTGGGCGAGCCGAACGCGCCGGGCAACGAGTGGCGCACAGCAGACCGCTGGCCGCCGCTGCCCACCCGTCCGACCGCACTCTACCTGCACGACGACCGCACGCTGGCGTTCCGCAAGCCCGCGCGCGGCGCGCCGCTGACCTACACCTACGACCCGCAGAACCCCGCGCCGACGATTGGCGGACGCGAGTTGAGCCTGCCCGCAGGACCGCGCGACCAGCGCGCGCTCGAATCGCGCCCTGATGTGCTGGTGTTCACCAGCGCGCCGCTCCAGCAGCCGCTCGAAATCGTCGGGCGGGTGAAGGCGGTGCTGTATGTCCGCAGCGACGCGCCCGACACCGACTTCATTGTGCGCCTGTGCGATGTGTACCCCGATGGGCGCTCCTACAACATCGCGGAGGGCGCGCTGCGCATGCGCTACCGCGAGTCGCTCACGCGCGAACGGCTGATGCGTTCGGGCGAGGTGTATCGGGTGGAGGTGGATTTGTGGACGACGGCGATGGTGTTCAACGCGGGGCATCGGCTGCGCGTGCATATTACCTCCAGCAGCGCGCCGGGCTACGACCCGAACCCGAACACGGGCGAACCGTTCCGCGCCAGCCCGCGCACACGCCCCGCACAGAACACTCTCTACTGCGACCCAACGCGGGCGAGCCATCTCGTGCTGCCTGTGGTGATGCGTTGAGAAACTAACGATTCCGATTCGCTTCCAGTTGCTTGCGGCGCAGGCGGCGCGGCTTGAGGTACTGACGGTTCCACGCGAAAATCAGCGTCAGCGTGAGCGCAATCCCCGTCAGCGGCAGCACGAAATACTGCATTGCCAGCGTATACTCGTCCAGCGCGTCGTGATGGCTGGAGTAGAGAATCAGGTAGATGGTGTAGGCGAGGTAGTAGCCCACAAACAGCGCGCCCTCCCAGCGCTTGATTTGGAAGCCGTTGAAGAAGACGGGGAAGCACGCCAGCGAGACGGCAATCATCACCAGCGCGTCGAACCGCAGCACAGCAGGCGCAACCGTCATCCCATCAGGCGCAACGAGGCTGCTGAAGCCCAGCACCGACAGGATGTTGAAGATGTTGCTGCCGACCACATTGCCCACCGAGATGTCGCGTTCGCCGCGCATGCTGGCAATCACGGAGGTCGCCAGTTCGGGCAGGGAGGTGCCGACCGCCACAACCGTCAGCCCAATCACCAGTTCGCTCACGCCGAGCGCGCGCGCCGCCGCGACCGCGCCCTGAATGAGCCATTCCGACCCCAGCACCAGCCCCGCCAGCCCCGCGACAATCAGCCCCACGAGCTTGAGATAGGTCCAGCTGTTGCGCGGAATCGCGCCCGCCTCTTCCAGCTCCTCCTCCAGCAGCGTCTCCGAGCGCGCCGTGCGCGCCATCCAGACCAGATACGCGGTAAAAACGCCTATCAGCACCCCGCCGTCCAGGCGCGTCAGCTTGCCGTCATACGCCAGCGCGAAAAAGAGCAGCGCGGTGCCAATCATCATCGGCACTTCGATCTTGATAAGGCGCACGCTCACCGCCAGCGGCGCGACCACCGCCGACAAGCCCAGAATCAGCAGAATGTTCACGATGTTGCTGCCGACCACATTGCCGACGGCAATATCGGGCTGACCGCGATAGGCGGAGAGCACCGACACGGCAAGCTCGGGCGCGCTTGTGCCAAACGCGACCACACTCAGCCCAATCACCACGGGCGGCACGCCCAGCAGCGACGCGAGCCGCGATGCGCCCCGCACCAGCCACTCGCCGCCGCCAATCAGTAGCAGCAGCCCCGGAACAATCAGCCAGATTTTCTCCAACGCCCTGCGCGCCTCCTAACGCAAGCCATACACGAACGCCGCCGCCAGCAGCAGCAACGCGCCCAGCATCATCACAAACGCATACGAACGCACATAGCCGCTCTGCAACGGACGGAGCCAGTTGCCCATCACC
Organism: Armatimonadota bacterium; assembly: GCA_037442365.1. Taxonomy (GTDB): domain Bacteria; phylum Armatimonadota; class Fimbriimonadia; order Fimbriimonadales; family GBS-DC; genus GBS-DC. Next base: position 40,914 of record JBBIQK010000004.1, read on the forward strand.
CGTGCGAGCGCGCCCACTGCATTCACCAAGAGGTCAATCAGGCTCTCCACGATCACCGACAGCACGAGCGCGAACGCGCCGCCGAGATTGACCCCAACGGCGCGCATCACGCCGTCGTAGCCCCACTGCTTGTGCGCCGCGCCCCATACGCCCGCCAGACGCGCCTCTGGCTCGGGGACCCCGCGCCGATACCGCGCCACGCCGAACAGAATCCCCAGCACTGCCGCGCCCAGCGCAATCCCGAACACCAACCCCTTGCCCGCCGCCTCGCTGAAGAAGAGCTGCTCCTGCGTCAGGATGCTCGGCTCGGCGACAGGCTTGAGAAACTCATGGAACGCCTTTTCGCTCGGCAGCAGCCAGCCGAACACTACCGACCCCAGCGCCAGCAAGCCCAGCACGCTCAGCACGGTTGCGTATCGCTCGCGCACAGGCTCATGAGGTTCCTTATGCGCGGGCGGCGCGAAAAAGACCAGCCACACCATGCGCGTCATATACGCCGCCGTCAGCCCCGCCGTCAGAATGCCCACGCCAAACAGCACAGGCGCAAAGGTCACCAGCTTCGCGTTGTAGACGCTGAGCAGCACCGCCTCTTTCGACCAGAAGCCCGACAGAGGCGGAATCCCTGCAATCGCCAGCCAGCCGACCAGCATGGTCGCGGCGGTGATAGGCAACGCCTTCGCCAGCCTGCCCATCGCGCGGATGTCGCCCTGATGGTGCAGCGCAATCAACACGGAGCCTGCGCCCAGAAACAGCAGCGCCTTGAAAAACGCATGCGTCGCCACATGGAACATCCCCGCCCAGAACGCGCCGACCCCGCATGCCAGAAACATGTAGCCCAGCTGGCTCACCGTCGAGTACGCCAGTACGCGCTTGAGGTCGGTCTGCGCGATTGCAATCGTCGCGGCGAACAATGCGGTCAGCGCGCCCACGCCCGCCACGATGCCCATCGCCATCGGCGCCATCTCCAGCAGCGGATGCACCCGCACCAGCAGGTAGACGCCCGCCGTGACCATCGTCGCCGCGTGTATCAGCGCGGACACGGGCGTCGGACCCGCCATCGCGTCGGGCAGCCAGAAATAGAGGGGCAGCTGCGCCGACTTGCCCGCCGCCGCCAGAAACAGCAGCAGCGCGATCGCCGTCGCCGCCAGACCCGCCTCGCGCAACACGGGCAACGCCTGCGCGTTCACCTGCGCAAACGAAAGCGTGCCAAATAACGCAAACACCAGAAACATCGCCAGCAGGTAGCCCGCGTCACCGATACGGTTCACAATAAACGCCTTGTTCGCCGCGTCCGTGTTCGACTTCCACTCCGCGTTGCGATAGAAAAAGCCAATCAGTAGGTAGCTGCACAGCCCAACCCCCTCCCAGCCGACAAACATCACCAGAAAGTTGCCCGCCAGCACCAGCACGAGCATGAAAAAAATAAACAGGTTGAAATAGGTGAAAAAGCGCGGATAGTCCTCGTCCTCCGCCATGTAGCCCGTCGCGTAGAGATGAATCAGCCCGCCCACGCCCGTCACGATGAGCGTCATCAGGATCGAAAGCGGGTCGAGAATAAACTCTATAGGGACGCGCAGATCGCCGACCTTAATCCAGTCGGTGAGCAGGTAGGTCGTGCGCCGCGCCTCTTCGGGAAGCGCGAGCATCGCCTGAAAGAGCTGCCAGCCGAAGACGAACGCGCCCAGCACCACGCCCGTGCCCACCGCGCCGATAAGCCATTTGCCTGCCCGTTCGCCCAGCGTGCGTACCAGCCAGCCGCCCAACAGCGCGTGAAACAGGCTACCTGCCAGCGGCAACGCAAGAACCCAGAGTATCGTGTCGCTTCGCAATCCCTCCATAGAGTCGCGCTCCTGCAGGCAGGATTATACCTGTAGCAGCGCGGCGCGGTAGAGTTGCGCATACGCCCCATCGCGCTGGAGCAGCTCGGCGTGCGCGCCTTGCTCCACCAGCCTGCCGCGTTCCAACACCAGCACGCGGTCGGCGCACTGGACGGTCGTCCAGCGGTGGGCGATTATCAGCGTTGTGCGCACGCCGCGCCCCTCTTCGATGACGCGCTGGATGATGCGCTCCGAGACGGGGTCCAGCGAGGCGGTTGCCTCGTCCAGCGCCAGAATGCGGGGCTCACGCAGCAGGGCGCGGGCTATCGCGATGCGCTGCGCCTCGCCGCCCGACAGGCGCACGCCCCGATCACCAATCAGCGTGTCGTAGCCGTCGGGCAGTCGCTCGATGAATTCGTGCGCATGCGCCTGTTGCGCGGCGCGGACGATTTCCTCGCGCGTCGCGTTGGGCTTGCCGTAGGCGATGTTCTCGGCGACTGTGCCCACGAACAGCACGGTGTGCTGCGGCACGACGCCAATCTGTGAGCGCAGGCTCTCCAGCGTCGCTGTGCGGATGTCGCGCCCGTCCACCCGAATCACGCCCTCCTGTGGCTGATAGAAGCGCAGCAGCAGATCAACCAGTGTACTTTTGCCCGCGCCGGAGTGCCCCACCAGCGCGACCACCTCGCCGGGCTGAATTTCGAACGAGACCTCGCGCAACGCCTGCTCGCCTGTGGGGTAGCGGAACGAGACGCGCTCGTACTGGATGTGTCCCTGTAGGGGGGGCAGGGGCTGCGCGTCTGGCGCGTCGTAGGCTTCAGGCTCCACATCGAGCGCCTCGGAGAAGATGCGCTGCGCGGCGGCGCGTACCTGCTTGCGCGTGAGCTGAATTGCGCCCACGCCCGACGCCGCCTGCGCAATCTGGTGCAGTAGGAACAAAAAACTCAGCAGCTGGGCGGTGGTCATCTGCCCGCGCGCGACCTCCTGCCCGCCGAACCACAGCACGAGCGCGATACTCGCCGCGCCGATGAACTCCACCGTCGGGCGCAGACGCGCACGCCGACGCTCGCCCCGTAGCGAATGGCGCAGCACCTCGCGATTGCGTCCCACGAACCGCTCAATCTCGCGGTCTTCCGCTGCGAAGGTCTTGATGACCCGCACGCCCGAAAGCGCCTCCTGCACCAGCGCGGAGACGCTCGCCAACGCGCCCTGCGTCTGGTGCGTGATTCGATGCACCTGCCTGCCCAGCCGCTGAATCAGCACGGCAATCAGCGGCAGGAAAATCAGCGCCAGCAGCGCCAGCCGCCAGTTCAGCACGAAAATATACGCCAGAAACGCCACGATGCGCAGCGGCGCGTCCAGCGTATCGCGTACCAGCAGCACCGCGCTCTGCAGCACGGGCACATCGTTCGTGATGATGGACTGAATCGCGCCCACCTGCCGCGACTGGAAAAAGCCAAGCGGGAGCCGCTGCAGGTGCGCGAAAATATCCTCGCGCAGCTTCGCCGTGAGCCGCTGACCCGCCAGCGCGAGATAATACACCTGCCCGTAGGAGAAGAACCACTTCAGCGCGAACACGCCCAGCACGGTCAGCGACACACGGTTGAGCATCGCCGAGTCGCGCATGTCCATCGAGCGGATGACCTGCTCCAGCAGGTAGGCAGTGTAGCCCGTGATAGCGGTCACACCGACCGAGCAGACAAGCGCGACGACCAGCGGCTTCCACTGCGCCGCCACATACCGCCAGAATCGCCGCTCTACCGAATCCACGCAGGGATTGTACCTGCTCTTAAGGGCGCATAATCAGTCTTGCGCGCCCCCTTGACACAGCGGGCAAAGCATGCTATAATATAGTTCAGAATACGATTTCTCGCGTGGGGGCGCGGTCGCCGCTGCGCGAGCCGTTCTGGGGAGTACCCCCCAACGCAGGGGCGCACAATGCGGATACGGCTGACGATTGCAGGAGCGTTGCTGACTCTCATGCTCGCAGGTTGGACTGACGAGCCGACCTACCCTGTCGCCTTTCGCCTCGAACTGGACGCCCCCGCGGAAGTGGTCTATCTCGCGGGCAGTTTCAACCAGTGGCAGCCGCGTGCGATGCCTATGGCTCCCAGCGCCGACAGGCGCGTATGGACGCTCACACTGCGCCTCGCTCCAGGCGCGCACCAGTATAAGTTCGTGGTGAACGGCGCGGACTGGCGCACCGACCCGAACGCGCCCACGATTGACGACGGCAACGGCAACCTGAACTCGGTGGTGTGGGTGGAGCCAGACGGCTACAACCGCCCCGCGCGACTCGGCGACGGGCACATCACCCGCAGCGCGATTCGCCATGAGCCGGGCGACCTGCGCGACCGCAACCCCATCGGGGAGGTGTTGTACCTGCGTCTGCGCGTGCGCAGGGACGATGTGGCGCACATCACGCTGCACTACCGCCAGAACGGGCGCACGCGCCGTATCGCGATGACGCCGTTCGTGAGCGATGCGCTCTATACCTACTTCCGTGTGCGCCTGCCCGAAGCCGATCTCGATTACTGGTTCGAGCTGCGCGACGGGCGCACGCGCCTGCGCCTGCCCGAAGGCAATAACATCTTCCGCCACCGCCGCGGCGAGAACCGACTCGATGTGCCCAACTGGGTGCAGGACGCCGTCTTCTACCAGATTATGCCCGACCGCTTCTACAACGCCGACCCGACCAACGACCCCGACCCCAGCCAGCCCATCGACTTCACGGGGCGCATCGACGGCGACGGTTTTTACGGCGGCGACCTGCCGGGCATCCTGAAGCAGCTGGACTACCTGCGCGCGCTGGGCGTGGACGCGCTGTACCTCACGCCCGTGTTCGCCTCCGTGACGCACCATAACTACGACACCGACGACTACGAGCGCGTCGACCCCGCGCTGGGCGTGAACGAAGACCTCATCTTGCTAACGCAAACGCTCCACCAGCACAACATGCGCCTCGTGCTGGACGGCGTTTTCAATCATGTCGGCGTCTACTTTTTCGCGTTCCAGGACCTGCTGCGCCATCAGCAGGCGTCGCCTTTCCGCGACTGGTTCATCGTGGAGCGGTTCCCTGTGGCGGTGGAGTGGAACCCCGGCTACTGGGCGTGGTGGAACATTCCCTACATGCCGAAGCTCAACCATGAGAACCCACTCGTGCGGCGGTATTTGCTGGGCGTGATTGAGCGGTGGACGCGCACGCTTCGGCTGGACGGCTGGCGGCTGGATGTGCCTAACGAAGTGCCCGATGGGTTCTGGCGCGAGTTCCGTCCGGTGGTGCGCCGCGCGAACCCCGACGCGGTGATTATCGGCGAAATCTGGGACGACGCAGGACGCTGGCTGCAGGGCGATATGTTCGACAGCGTGATGAACTATGTCTGGCGCGGGGCGGTGCTGGGCTTCGTGGCGCACGGGAGCCTCACCCCGTCGCAGTTCGACCAGCGCATGGCGCAGCTGCAGGTGATGTACCCCCGCCAGAGCCTCTACGCGATGTATAACATGCTCAGCAGCCACGACACGCCGCGCTTCCGCCGCGAGTGCGGGGGCGACCTGAACCGTGTGCGGCTGGGCTTCCTGTTGCAGTTCACCGCCATCGGCGCGCCCGCGATTTACTACGGCGACGAAATCGGCATGGACGGCGGCGGCACGCCCGACAACCGCCGCCCGATGCGATTCGAGCGCACGCCCGAAGAACAGTCGCTGCTGGACTATGTGCGCGACCTGATTGCCCTGCGCAAGCGGTCGGTCGCCCTGCGCCGCGGCGAGTGGACAACCGTGCTGGTGGACGATTCGCGCAAGTTGTACGGTTTTGTACGCCATCACGCCGCCGACGCCGCGCTCGTGCTGCTAAACCTCAGCGACCAGCCCCGGCGCATCGAGCTGCCCGCTTGGAACGGCGTCCCGCAGTGGACGCCCGCCATCAGCACGCACCCAATCAACGCAACGACTTTATCCGCCGTACAGGGGCGCATCACTGTAGAGCTGCCGCCTCTGTCGGGAACCGTGCTGGTTCCCAGCAGCAATTCATCCACAGGAGGTAAGACACCATGAAGGCTACACAGCATCGTGGCTTCACACTGATCGAGCTACTGGTCGTTATCGCGATTATCGCCATCCTTGCGGCGATACTGTTCCCTGTGTTCGCGCAAGCGCGTGAAAAGGCGCGCCAGACGCAGTGCATCAGCAACCTGCGCCAGACGGGCACAGCCCTGTTGATGTATGCCAGCGACTATGACAACCGCGTCCCGATTTTCTGCTTCGCGGAGTATTACCAGTTCGGCGCGCGGATTCAGCCCTACATGAAGAATCGCGACATCCTGCGCTGCCCCTCGTCGCCGTTTCGTCAGGGCGCGGCGCAGGTGGTGCAGCGCGACAACGGCTTCGGCGACTACATGCGCGCGCCAAACCACCCGCAGGTCAATCTGGGCGTCTCCACGCGCGGGCGACAGAACTACTTCGACGACATCTACCCACCGATGGACTATCTGGTGCATAACGGGTTGGGCGGCTATGGAATCTACGACTGTGGGTATAATCCGTCGGCGGTCGACTCCGGGCGCGTGACTCGCCCCTCGCGCGCCGTCGCCCTGATTGACCTCCCGCCGAGCCGCATGCAGTGGCCCGGTCCCCAGTTCTGGAGTTCGCGTATCGGAAACAGTTTCAAGGGACGCCACAGCGAGGGTTCCGTTGTGCTGCACCTCGATGGGCACTCGAAGTGGTATCAATACCAGAAGCTGTATCCCACCGATCGCGGACAGGCGAACTACTCTGAACCCAGCTGCTCCGACCCCGATCCGATGGCGGTCTACACATGGTACTGCTGGGGCTACGAGTGGGGTCCGCAGGAAGACAGGAACTGATTCGCGTCCTGAAGTCGCGTTGTGTTGACGGGGCAGCCTCCCATACGGGCTGCCCCGCGCTGTTTGCCGCGATGCTCCAACGCGCCGCGCACGGAGCGACCCCCTGCGCCGGCGACCAGAAGGTATACTATCCCCCGCAACGGAACCGACACGGAGGGAACGATGCACTGGAACGCGCGCGCGCTGCGACACGCCTTTCTGAGCTACTTTCAGGAGAAGGGGCACCTGCTGCTGCCTTCCGATAGCCTCGTGCCGAAAGACCCATCGCTGCTGTTTACCAGCGCGGGCATGGTGCAGTTCAAGCCCTACTTTCTCGGCACGGCGCAGCCCCCCGCCCCGCGCGTGACCACCGTGCAAAAATGCCTGCGCACCACCGACATCGACGAGGTGGGCGACCTGTCGCACCTGACCTTTTTCGAGATGCTGGGCAACTTCAGCTTCGGCGACTACTTCAAGCGCGAGGCGATTCTATTCGCGTGGGAGTTCCTGACCGAACGGCTGAAGGTGGACGCCGACCGCCTGCAGTTCACCGTGTTTCAGGACGACGACGAGGCGTTCACGATCTGGCATCGCGAGGTGGGCATCGCCGAGAACCGCATCTGGCGGCTGGGCGAGAAGACCAACTTCTGGCCCGCGAACGCCATTAGCGACGGTCCCAACGGACCCTGCGGTCCCTGTTCCGAGATTTTCTACGACACGCGCCGCGAGACAGGCTGCACGAATCCCGCCTGCGGTCCCGCGTGCGACTGCGGGCGCTGGCTGGAAATCTGGAACCTGGTGTTTATGCAGTACGAGCGGAGCGAGGAGAACGGCAAGCCCAAACTCACGCCCCTGCCGAAGCAGAACATCGACACGGGCATGGGGCTGGAGCGCACCGCCGCCGTGCTGATGGGGCTGGAAAGCCCGTTCGAGACCGATGTGTTCGAACCGATTGTGCGCCGCATCGAGCAGATTGCGGGCGTGCGCTACAAGCAGGGCGAGCCGACTGACACCGCCATCCGCCTGATTGCCGACCACATCCGCGCGGCGACCTTCACGATTGCCGACGGCGTGATTCCCCAGAACGAGGGGCGCGGCTATGTGCTGCGGCGTCTCATTCGGCGCGCCATCCTGCGCGGGCAGCGCGTGCTGCGCATCGAGCAGCCGTTTTTCGCCGAGCTTGTGCCCGCCGTCATCGACGCGCTGGGCGACCAGTACCCAGAACTGGCGCAACGACAGGAGTATCTGACCACCACTTTACGCTACGAGGAGGAGCGCTTCCGCCACACGGTGCAGGCGGGGCTGGCGCGGCTGGAGGAAATGCTTGCCGACGCCGGGACGCAGCAGGCGCGCACGCTGTCGGGCGAGCGCGTGTTCATGCTGTACGACACCTACGGCTTCCCGCTGGAGCTGACTCAGGAAATCGCCGCCGAGCGGGGCGTCGCGGTCGATATGGCGGGCTTCGAGCAGGCGATGGACGCTCAGCGCCAGCGCGCGCGCGAGGCGAGCGGCATCTCCGAGAAGCTATTCGTGCAGACGGGCGCAGCGCTGGCGGAGCTGGCGCAACATGCCCCGCCCACCCAGTTCGTCGGCTACGACGCGCTTGCCTGCGAGGCGCAGGTGGTTGGACTCGTGCGCGGGGGCGACCTCATCCCCGAAGCGCACGCGGGCGAGACCGTCGAGATTGTGCTGAACCGCACGCCGTTCTACGCCGAGTCGGGTGGGCAGGTCGGCGACACGGGCGTGCTGGAATGGCATGGCGGGCGCGCACAGGTGCTGGACACGCAAAAGGCGAACAACTACTATTTCCACCACGCGCGAATTACGGAGGGCGCGCTGCGGCTGGGCGAGACGGTGCAGGCGCAGGTAGACGCGGAACGCAGGCTCGACATTCAGCGCAACCACACCGCGACGCACTTGCTGCACGCCGCGCTACGACAGGTGCTGGGCGCACATGTCGCGCAGGCAGGCTCGCTGGTCGCGCCTGATCGCCTGCGCTTCGACTTCACGCACCCGCGCGCCGTGACGCCCGATGAGCTGGAGCGTATCGAGGCGCTGGTGAACGAAAAGTTGCTGCAGGAGCTGGAGGTGCGCGTCTATACCGATGTGCCCATCGACGAGGCGCGTCGACGCGGGGCGATGATGCTGTTCGGCGAAAAGTACGGCGAGCGCGTGCGCATGGTGGAGATTCCGGGCTTTTCGCTGGAGCTGTGCGGCGGCACGCACCTGCGTAGCACGATTGAGGCGGGGCTTTTTAAGATTGTGCATGAGGGGAGCGTCGCGGCGGGCGTGCGGCGCATCGAAGCGCTGACGGGGCGCGCGCTGTACCAGTGGCTGCGCGAGCGCGAGCAGGCGGTGCGCGCCGCCGCCGAACGGCTGCAGACTCCCGTGCCCGAACTGCCTCAAGCCGTCGAACGCCTGCAGCGCCAGGTGGACGCCCTTGCGACTGAACTGGAGCAACTCAAGCAACATGCGGCGAACGAGGCGGCGTCGAGCCTGACGCCTGTAGAGGTTGCAGGCGTGCCTGTGGTGGCGCAGGCGGTGTCGGGCGTGGACGCGAAAGCGCTCGGCGCGGTCGCCGATCGGCTGATTCAGCGCGGGATCGGCGTCGCCGCGCTGGGCACGGCGCAGGACGGCAAGGTCGTGCTGGTGGTCAAGGTTGCCCCCCAGTGGGTGCAGCAGGGCGTTCACGCAGGCAACCTGATACGCCAGATTGCGCAGGCGGTCGGCGGGTCGGGCGGCGGGCGCCCCGACTTCGCGCAGGCGGGCGGCAAGCATCCCGAAAAACTCGCCGACGCGCTGGCGCAAACGCCGCAGCTCGTGGCGGCACAGATCCAGCGGTGAACCGCAGTGCGAAACCTCGTATAAAACCGGGCAGGAACAAAATTGTCCGTTTCGAATCTAATGCGTATTATGCGACGAAGCGGTTTCACCCTGATCGAGTTGCTGGTCGTGATTGCGATCATCGCGATTCTCGCGGCGATTCTGTTCCCTGTGTTTGCGCAGGCGCGTGAGAAGGCGCGACAGACCCAGTGTACGAACAACATGAAGCAGAACGCGCTCGCCGTGTTGCAATATGTGCAGGACTACGACGAGCGGTTCCCGATGAGCATCTACCTGACCGCGCAGAACAACCAGGCATGTATTTTCACCCTGTACAACGCCATCTACCCGTATGTGAAGAACGCTGATGTGGTGACCTGTCCATCGGATCGTCAGGCGTTCGACCTTGTAGGGAGCTTCGGTTCGTTCGGCGTGCCCGTGTGCGCCATTCCCAACTTCCGCTACACGGGCTATATCTTCAACTGGTGCGTGTTTGAAGACGGGGTTGTGCCCGGACTGCTGGCGGGCAATCCTGTGGTCTCGCTGGCGCAGATTGAGTATCCTGTGGAGACCTCGATGCTGTACGACGGCACGCTGGGACCGCCGCCCACGATTCAGTCGTATCTGCAGGCGCGTCATAACGGCCTGGCGGGCGCGAACTTTGTGGATGGGCACGCGCGCACGGTCAAAGGGCGCGTGCGCGAGGGCACAGGCAGCACGGCGACCACCTGGGACGGCAAGCAGGCGCGCGTCTTCGATGTCGGCGAGGTCGGTCCCTACCAGGGGCAATATAACCTGTGGGGCGTCGCGGCGCGACGCGCGAATGGCACGCCCTGCCGCAACTGTCCGAACCGCAACAATCCGGGCAACTGCAACTAAGCGCCATTGGCGACAATTGCAGCTGTCAGACGGAACTCCGTCTGTATGGAGTGCGGAAGCGGCAGGTTCAGCACTCCAGATTATGCGTCTGTGTGCATGCGCAGACAGAAGGGCTACAGAAAACTGACTGCAACTGCAACGAACTCTGCCCCGCCGATGGCGGGGCTTGTTTTTTCGGGGGAGGATGGCAGGAACTGGCGCATCTGTGCCGAAAATCTTCTCTGTCGACGCAGACATCACACACGAGGAGAGAATCGCTATGGATCGCAATCTGGGCATGGATTTTGTACGCGCGACTGAGGCGGCGGCGCTCAGTTCGGGGCGTTGGGTTGGCAAGGGCGACCGACACGCAGTAGACCAGGCGGCGTGTGAAGCAATGCGCCGCACGCTCGGCGACATCGACATGAAAGGCGTCGTGGTTATCGGCGAGGGCGAACGCGACGAAGCGCCGATGCTCTACATCGGCGAGGAACTCGGCACAGGCAACGGGCACGCGGTGCAAATCGCCGTCGACCCGGTGGAGGGTACCAACCTCGTCGCCACCGGGCAACCGGGCGCGATTAGTGTGGTCGCCGCCGCGATGGAAGGCGAGGGCAAGCTGCTCCGCGCCCCCGACATCTATATGGACAAACTGGTCGTCGGACCCGCCGCTAAAGGCGCAGTGGACATCACGCTGCCCCCGCGCATGAACCTGAAGGTCATCGCCAAGAGCCTCGGCAAAGAGGTGCAGGATTTAACCGTTGGCATGCTCGATCGCCCGCGCCATGAGCAACTGATTCGCGAGATTCGGCAGGCGGGGGCGCGCATTCGGCTGGTGTCCGACGGCGATTTGTCGCTCGCGCTGGAGGCGTTAGACCCGCAGGGCGAGATCGATGTGCTGATGGGCATCGGCGGCGCGCCGGAGGGGGTGCTGTCCGCCGCCGCCGCGCTGTGCATGGGCGGCGAGATTCAGGCGCGACTGGTGTTCCGCAACGAGCAGGAACGCGAACGCGCCAAGCACCTGCTGGGCACGGAGGATGTCGATCGCGTGCTGACGATGGAAGACCTCGCGTGGGGCAATGTGGTGTTCGCCGCGACGGGCATCACGGGCGGCAACCTGCTGGGCGGCGTGCGCTACACGGGCTGGGGCGCCATCACGCACTCGGTCGTGATGCGCTCGCGCAGCGGCACCATCCGCTGGCTGGAGACACACCATCACTTCCATCATGACCCGCGCTACTGAGCCGTTTGCCTGCGTGTGGGGTAGAATGATTCCGCGTGCGCGCCTGAGGCGCACGCACCGAATGAGGCGTCAGGCGTGATTACTATCGACTCTGTGGGCGACGCGCTGCAGCGTGTAGAGGCGCAAATCGGGCGCGTGATTATCGGGCAGCGGAGCGTCATTGAACAGGCGCTCTGCGCTTTACTGGCGGATGGACATATCCTGCTCGAAGGCGTGCCTGGCATCGCCAAAACGCTGTTGGTGCGCGTGATTGCCCAGACGCTGGGGCTGGAGTTCCGCCGTGTGCAGTTCACGCCTGACCTGATGCCCTCCGACCTGATTGGCACGACGATTTTCGACGCCCAATCGGGCGAGTTTCGTGTGCGCTACGGACCGATTTTCGCGAATCTCGTGCTGGCGGACGAAGTGAACCGCACCCCACCCAAAACGCAGTCCGCGCTGTTAGAGGCGATGGAGGAGCGCAGGGTCACCATCGATGGCGTCTCGCATGCGCTGCCGCGCCCGTTCATGGTGTTCGCCACGCAGAACCCCATCGAGTACGAGGGAACCTACCCGCTTCCAGAAGCGCAGTTAGACCGATTCCTGCTGAAGGTGGTGATGGACTATCCTGCGGAAGAGGAGGAGCGCGCCATCCTGCGCCTGCACGACGAGGGCTTCCGCACGCACCAGCTGGAGCAGGTCGGACTGGCGCCTGTGATGGATGCACAGGAGCTGGAGCAGTTGCGCGCTGTGGTGCGTGCGGTTCAGGTCGCCGACGCGGTGCGCGATTATATTCTGCAGATTGTGCGTCGCACGCGCCAGAACGAGTACCTGTTGGTGGGCGCAAGCCCGCGCGCGGGCGTCGCGCTGCTGCTGGTGAGCAAGGCGCTGGCGACGATGCGGGGGCGCGCCTTCGTCACGCCCGACGATGTGAAGCAGATGGCGACGCCCGTGCTGCGCCATCGCCTGATTCTCAAGCCCGAAGCGGAAGTCGAAGGGCTGAACGCCGACCGCATCCTGTCCAGCATTCTGGAGAGTATCCCTGTGCCGCGATGAGTAGCCTGCTTCTGGAACGCCCGCCCCGACTGCGCGATGCGCCTGACGACTCTGGCGATGGGCGCGAGCGAACCCCTGTGTTAATCGTTGTGCGCCCCAGCAGCAGCGGCATGCTCCGCCATGTGCAGGGGCTGATTAAGTACCTGCCTGAGTTTGGCTATGCGCCGACGCTGACGGGACCCGACTTTATCCGCGATCGCGCCGGTATCCTCGCCGACACACGCGCGGTTCGCACGCTGCGCCAATATGCCGAAGAGTTCCCCTTCATCCACTGCCACGGTGTGCGAGCGGGCTGGATTTGCGCGCTGGCGTTCCGCGACCGCTACCCGTGGCTGTGGACAGTGCATCACCTGCTGCTGAGCAGGAGTACGCTGGTGCGCGCCCTGTGGCGCTGGATCGCCCGCTACCCGCGCGTGATTACGGCGGTCTCGGAGCAGGTAAAAGCAGGGCTTGTGCGCGGCGGCGTGCCAGACGCACGCATCGAAGTGGTACCGGGAGGCATCGACCTGGAGCGATTCGAGAAGTTGCCCCGGCGCGAGGCGATGCGCGAGCAGTTTTTCGTGCCCGCCGACCGCCCCATCCTGCTGTGCGTGGGGCGATTTGTGCGCCATAAGGGGTTCGACCTCGCGATACAGGCGATGGAGCGCGTCTGGGAGTGCCTCCCTGACGCCGATCTGTGGCTGGCGGGCGACGGACCCGACAACACGCGCCTGGTGAAGCTGACCGCCGCCAGTCGCCGCCCGCACCATGTGCGCTTTTTCGGCTACTGGAGCGCGGTGGAGGAGCTGTACGCCGCTGCCGATGTGCTGCTGGCGCCTGCGCGCGACGCGGGACTGGGGCTCTCGACGATGGAAGCCATCGCCTGCGGGCTGCCCGTTGTGGCGACGGACATCCCCGCGATGCGTCGCCTTGTTCAGCATGAGCGCACCGGGCTGCTGGTACCGCCCGAGGACCCGACCGCGCTGGCGAACGCCGCGCTGCGACTGCTCAACGAGCGCGCTCTCGCGAAACAGCTGGCGCAGAACGCCCTCCAGACCGCCGAGCAGTTCCACATCCGCCATACGGTTGAGCAGACGACGCCCCTCTACCGCAGACTCACGCGGGGCTAACGCGCCCTACAGCGCGCGCTGCGCGATCGCGTTCCCGTCGCAACTGAGCAGCACCTGCTCGTCGTCGATGACCGTCTCCAGATGCACGGGGCGTCCCCAGAGGCGCACCAGATAGCGCAGGCAGCGCGTCGTGCGTTGCATATCGAGCGGCTTGCCGTCGTAGTGATGCTTCAGGTACAGTTCGCCGCGATGCTCCCAATCGCCGTCCTCGACGGTAATCACAGGCGCGCCGAAGTTGGTCATGTTGTCCACCAGCGTATTGCGCACCACGCGCCAGTCGGTCTCGTCCACCACCCACACCAGCTCGCCGTTGCGCTCTTCCACGCGGTAGGTGTAGAGGTCTAACTCGCGCACCAGTTTCTCAGTGAGGTACTTGTGCAGGAAGGTCTGGTCGCACTCCAGCGTGCGCACCTCGAAGAGTTTCTGCATCCCCTGCCCGACGGGTCGCTCGATGCGCGTGCCCAGCCAGTCGGTCTCCTGCTCGTCCGGGTCTATCTCGCCGTTCCAGCGTCGCTCGATGTCGCGCAGCACCTTGTAGCCGACATAGTAGGGGTTCAGATTCATGCGCGAGCCGGGCTGAATCACCGACGAGTGCATCTTGCGGAACTGCACATGTTCATCGGGGGTGAGGGGGAGGTCTTCCAGTATTCTCTCATGCCACAGTGAAGCCCAACCTTCGTTGATTATCTTAGTTTTAATTTGTGGTAAAAAATAAATCATCTCTTCGCGAATCATGCTGATGATGTCGCGTTGCCAGTCTTCCAGCACGCGCGAGTGGTCGCGAATAAACAGCAGCAGGTCTTTCTGCGGCTCTTCGGGGATTTTGCGCGGCTTGGGTTCGGGTTTGGGCTTGGGCTGCGCCATGTAGAAGAGGTCTTCATAAGTGTCGCCGACCGGGCTGGGTTCCCGTGATTCCTGCGTGCGGGGCGGCGCGCCGTAGGTGGGCAGCACGGGGTCGATATGCTCCTCGATGGAAAGCACCGCGTCCAGAAACTGCTCCACGACCAGCGGACCATGCACCATTTCGTAGTGGCGGATGCGTTCGGCGTGCAGGCGGGCGCGCTCGATCATTTTGCGGTCGGTGTGCTCAAAGTAGATGTTGTTTTTGAAAAAGTCGGAGTGTCCGTACACATGGGCAATCACCAGCTTGTGCGCCAGCATGTCGTTCACATCGAGCAGGAACGCCTGCGAGGGGTCGCAGTTGAAGACCAGCTCGTAGATACGGCTCACGCCGTACTCATACATGGTTTTCTGTACATGGTAGTCGCGCCCGAAGGTCCAGTGCGAGAAGCGCGCAGGCAGGGCATACGACCCCAGTTCGTAAATCACATGGGCGGGCGCGACCTCGAAATGCACCGGGAACGGGTCCAAGCCCATTTCCAGCGCTTTTTCGTAAATCATCTCGATCCAGCGTTCCAGTTCGGCGCGTTCAGCCTGCGTCATAAATGCCCCCAGTCATGGATATTAACGCAGATAATTGTCGGCAGGTTCCAACGGTTTCGTGAGGCGATAAAAATCGCGCCGAACCCCTGTCGGGTCCGGCGCGATGGGATGTCGGTTGGGAAAGATTCAGGCTTAGCAGCCGATATCTTCCGAGTCGGTCACGCCCGTGCCGGGCACGCCGTGCAGGTCGTTGTAAGGACCGTTGGGTCCGCTGGCGGTGCTGGGCACTGCCTGCAGCCCAGCTTCAGTGGCAATCAAGCCGTCGGTCTCGCGCCAGTTGTAGTAGAAGTTGTTGGCGCCCACGCGGGTTGTCTGCCCGTTGTAAGCCGTGGCGGGCGTGGGGAACTGCTCGCGCGGAGCGATGTTCTTAACGCCGTTCCAGCGATACCACTTCGCGTGTCCGTCGGCGAAGTTAATCACGAGCCCCTCTTTGTGGCGCGCGTAGCCGAGGAAGTTGAAGTACTCGAGCGCCGCCTGATTCTTCAGATAGCCGTCGAACAGCATAATCGTGTTGACAGGCGCTTCCACCGCCGCAATCTTGGTGACCTGCGTGCGCTTGTTCACCACAGGACAGAAGTTCTCAGCGAACAGTCCGAGGTTGGGAATGTAGCCGACATAGCGGAAAGTACCCAGCGCGGGCGCGGGCGAGCCTGCCGCCTGCACACGCTGCGGCCAGTCGATACCGGGGCGGTAGCTGGGGCACACGAAAATGTCCACATTCTTGATGTAGGGCGCCAGCGCATCGTAGATGGAGACCAGCGCCAGCTGTCCCGCGTTGTTGCGCCCGAAGTACGCGCTCATCGGGAAAGTCTCCTCGTAGTCCTGCACATACATCAGCACGCTGGTGGCAATCTGCTTCTGGTTGTTGGTACACTGGGTCTGGCGCGCGCTCTCGCGTGCCTGCGCAAACACGGGGAACAGGATCGCTGCCAGGATTGCGATAATGGCAATCACCACCAGCAGCTCAATCAGCGTAAAGCCCTTGCGATTCATAGGTCTGCTCATACCTCCTGTTGGTAATGGTTCTCCCCACTCTGCCTGCCCAGAGAGGCAGGCTTCAGAATAAGACGAAGGCAGTCCCGATAATCGGGGCTGCCCTCCTGGGAGTAGCCTATTATACCCCAAATGCAGTTTTGTCAAGGGGTATACGGCAAAACTGTTAATTATTGGGGGCGTCAGAGGATTTCCGACGCCGTGATGATACTTTGGGCAATCTCTTTCATCGTTTTGTTTTGATTGCGCGCCATGAAGTGGATGCGTCGGAAGGCTTCCGATTCGCTGAGTCCCAGCCGATCCATCAGGATGCCTTTCGCGCGTTCGATGAGTTTGCGCGTTTCGAGCGATTCCTGCAACTCGCGCACCTCGTTGTCTTTGGTTTGCATTTCGCGGAATCGGGTCAGGGCGACATTGATGGCGGGCGCGAGTTCCTGTTTGCGGAATGGTTTGAGCAGGTAGGCATACGCGCCGGCGGCGGTCGCCTGGTTGACCAGTTCCTCTTCAGCATACGCAGTGAGGAACACAATCGCGCAGGGGTGCTGAATCACGATCTGGCGCGCGGCTTCGATGCCGTCCATCAGCGGCATTCGAATGTCCATCACAATCACATCGGGCTGTGCCTGGAGCGCGACGCGGACCGCATCCTCGCCTGTTTCTGCCTCTCCAACGACCTCGTAGCCCAGCTGCTCCAGCTGGGTACGCACCATCAGTCGGGTCAGTTCCTCATCTTCCGCGACCATGACACGAATAGGCGATTTGTGCGTTTCCATAGTTCCCTCCATCTCTCGCTTAGCTTCGCTTCGCTCGGCTTGCGGTATAGCGGCGCGCCATCTCCAGTTTACCTGCTGTAGAGTAGCAGGGGCTGTCGGGCGTGATGGGCAATTGCACAACATCCCCTGTGAAGGCGGACTGGTAGATGGCAGTGATCAGTTCCAGCGCGCGTCGCCCCTCCATAGCCGACACGCGCGGTTCGCGGTTCTCCAGCACACTGGACACAAAGTCGTGAATCTCGGCGGTATGCCCTGGGATTTCCTGTTCTGGGACGGCACGGCACGCTTCGCCGATTTGCAGATGGCGCTCCTCGTGGCGGGAGTGGGGACGGAACGGGAACATCTGCAACGAGCCGTGCGCGCCCAGAATCAGCAAGCGGCTGGAATCGGTCTCCAGCTCGGCGCAGGTTGCGGCGCAGAAGCTCGCTTTAAGCCCCTCCCAGTAGAGCGTCGCCAGACACCAGTCTTCCACCTCTATCTGGTGCGCGACGGTGTCGATTTCGGCGTAGACGCGCTGGGGCGTCCCCAGCAGGTGAATCAACAGGTCGAGGTGGTGGATGGCTTGATTGATGACCGCGCCGCCGCCTTCGGTCGCCCACTTGCCGCGCCAGGTGTTCTCGTAATACATCGGGCGTCGCCACCAGAGGCAGCTTGCCTCTGCATAAAACGGCGTCCCAATCAGTCCGCGATCGAGAATCAGCCGTGCGCGCTGCACATCGCTCTCGAAGCGCAGCTGGAACACGACGCTGAGACGCCGTCTTGCTTTCTGCGCCGCGCGAATCATCGCGTCGGCTTCCTCCAGACTGATTGCCAGCGGTTTTTCGACCAGCACATGTTTGCCCGCCTGCAGGGCAGCGATGGCGACAGGCGCGTGGAGATGATGCGGCAGGCAGAGGCTGATAATCTGGATGTCGTCGCGCTTGAGTAGCTCCTCATCCTCACTGCTCCAGATGGGAATCTCGTAGCGGCGCGCGAACGCGCGGGCGCGCTCCTCGTCGATGTCCGCGATACCAATCAGGTGCGCTTTTGCGCCCAGCATTTGATAGGCTTTCGCGTGCGCTGCCGCAATTCCGCCTGCTCCAATAATCCCAACGCCTACTGTCTCCATTCGCTTGCTCCTGGTCAAGCCCAGCCGTCTGGGACGCGAACCGTAGGATGTATTGTACCCGCTGATGCAACGCAAGTCAAAAAGCGGCAGGAATAGGCTTCGAGGGGGCGAATCGCGTCCGTGATGGCGGTTGCGTTGAAGCAGGTAAGCGTGGCGTATGGCGAGCAAGGGGCTTTGCGGCGCGTGAGCCTGCGTGTGGAGCGCGGCGAGTTTGTGTTCGTGGTCGGCGCGACAGGGGCGGGCAAGTCGACGCTGTTCAAGCTGCTGTACGGCGAGTTGCGCCCGACGGAAGGCGAGGTCTGGGTGCTGGGCGCGCCCGTACACGCGCTCAAGCCGCGCGAGCTACCCTTTCTGCGGCGGCAGATGGGCATCGTGCCGCAGGATTATCCGCTTTTGCCGCGCAAGACGGTATGGGAGAACATCGCCTACGGCTTGCGCGCAATCGGCTACAACGAGAGCGCAGTGCGTCAGCGGGTGGCGCAGGTGCTGGCGCTGGTGGGGCTTAACGAACAGGCGCGCCAGCTGCCCAGCCAGCTGTCGGGCGGCGAGGCGCAACGCGCCGCCATCGCCCGCGCAATCGCCAACAATCCGCCCCTGCTGATTGCCGATGAGCCGACCGCCAACCTCGACCCCGACACCTCATGGGAGATTATCGAGCTGCTGATGCGTATCAACCTGCGCGGGGCGACGGTGATTGTCTCGACGCACAACCGCACGATAGTCGACCGCGCCTGCCAGCGAGTCGTGGCGATGGATCGGGGACAAATCCTCAGCGATGTGCCGCGCGGGGGCTACCCGATTGAACTCGACCGCCTGTACGCTTCGGTGCTGCTATGATTGATCGCATCCGCTTCGTGTTGCAAGAGACATGGGAGAGCCTGCTGCGCAACGCGACGATGCAGGCGGCGGCGATTAGCACGGCGTGCATCGCGCTGATTCTGCTTGGGGGCGCGGGCATGGCGCTGTATAAACTGGACGCCGCCGCGCAGGCGTTGCCCAGCCGCTTCGAGGCGGAAGTGTTCCTCAAGATGAGCGCGACGCGCGAGCAGGCGCTTCAGCTGCAAGCCGCGCTGGAGGCGACGCCCGAAATCGAGCGCGTGACGCTCACCCCGCGCGAAGTCGCCTGGGAAGAGCAGAAACGAACGCTCGCGGCGGATGTGAACCTCGCGGACATCCCGAACCCGCTGCCCGACAAGCTCACCGTGCGCGTGCGCGATCCGCAGCAGCTGCCCGCCGTCGCCGAGCGCATCAAGCAGTCGCCGCTGGTGGACGAGGTGATCGACAGCCGCGCCGAGCTGCAGACGGTGCTGAGCCTGTCGCGGCTGGTGCGCTGGGTAGGGCTGGGCGCGGGCGGGCTGCTGCTGCTGGCGTCGCTCATCCTGATTTACAACACCGTGCGCCTGACGATTTTCTCGCGCCAGCGCGAGGTGCGTGTGATGGCGCTGGTCGGCGCGACGCTGCGCTCGATACGGCTGCCGTTCGTTCTGGAGGGGATGACGCAGGGGCTGGTGGGCGGCGCGCTGGCGGCGACGCTGACCCTGCTAACGGCGGCGTTCCTGTCGGACTATATGACCAGCCAGTGGGCGTTCCTGCGCGATTTGCCGCCCGGGATGCCCCCGTCGGCGGTGTTGATCGGGTTGCCCGCGCTGGGCGCGCTGATGGGCGGGCTGTGCGCGTGGTGGGCGACCCTGCGCTATGTGCGCATCTGAGGGCGACTGTGCGGGGGCGACGCGCGTGGCTGGCGGGGACACTGCTGCTGGGGGCGCTGGGCGCGAGCGGGCTTATCTGCCTGCTCATCGGCGCGGTACCGCTCAGCCTATCGGAGCTGTGGGACGCCGTGCGCGGGCGGGGCGACGAGACAACGCAGGTTATTTTGTGGGAGCTGCGTCTGCCGCGCGTGTTGACGGCGGTGATGGTGGGCGGCGTGCTGGGCTGTGTCGGCTGCGCGTTTCAGGGGCTACTGCGCAACCCGCTGGCGGACCCCTATATTGTGGGCGTCTCGTCGGGCGCGGCAGTCGGCGCGGCGGTCGGCGTGTTGCTCGGCTGGCACATGCGCGGCTGGGGCTGGGCGATTGCGCTGCTGGCGTTCGGCGGCGGGCTGCTGACGCTTATGCTCGCGCTGGGGCTGAGCCGACAGGCGGGGCAGTTGCGCATTCCCAGCTTCCTGCTGGTGGGCGTGTCGCTGAGCGCGAGCCTGTGGGGCATGATTACGCTGCTGCTAACGCTGGCGGGCGAAGACCTCTCGCGCGTGATTTACTGGCTGCTTGGGGGGCTGCTGAATGCCGACTGGGCGCGCCTGTGGGGGGCGAGTGTCCCTGCGCTGGTCGGGTGTACGCTGCTGCTGGCGCAGGCGCGCGCGCTTAACCTCTACACGGCGGGCGAGGAAACGGCGCAGCATCTGGGCGCGCCCGTGGAGCGGCTCAAGTGGGTGGTGCTGGTGGGCGGCGCGCTGGCGACCGCCGCGACGGTGTCGATTGCGGGCATCATCGGTTTCGTGGGCTGGATGACCCCGCACCTGCTGCGGCGCGTGGTGGGGGGCGACCATCGCGCGCTAATGCCCCTCTCTGCGCTGGGAGGCGCGATACTTTTGCTCTGGGCGGACACGCTCGCGCGTACACTGGCGCGCCCTGTGGAACTGCCCGTCGGCGTGATTACCGCGCTGATGGGCGCGCCGCTCTTTTTGTGGGTGATGCGAAGCGAAACGCGGGCTGGATAATCACGCGGGACCGAGGCTCTCAAAGTTTTTCCCATTCCTCGCGCGAGACTCCAGCCTGACGAAGAATTCGAGCAAGCAAATCACGACTGATGTCGCCCTGATGGGGATTCGGCAGCACAACCTTAACCTCGCCTAAAACCATGTACTGGTGCTTGCGCCAGCATAGGGACCGATGAAGCCCAACTGCTTCAGATAGCGAATCAGGTCCGAACGCTTAATCGGACCAAACACTGGCATCAGACTGCCTCCTGCTCAACAGTCAAAGAGATGCCGTCCACAACAGGCAGCGTATGTCCCAGCCTTAGTCCCAGAATAATCCATCCTTCCAGAACCTCTTGCAGCGTCTCGCGGCATTCTTCAAGGGTTGGCGCGTTGGCGTAAACCCCCTGAAAGCCGGGAATCTCCCCGTAGTAAGTATTGTCCGGCAAAATCTCGTAAGTCGCTCGACGCATAGCGCCCTGAATGTAGTTGGTTAGCAACATGTCCATCACCTGCGACCGGATCGAAGCGCGCCGCTGTTGGGGGAAGGGACGCGCATCCGTTCACAAGAGAATTATATCCCATCTCTAGGCATCTGTGAAGCAATCGTCATAGGTCTCGTATTCCTTTCGCTCAGGTACAATACCCCCTATGGAACCGAAGCTGGTCTCCGTGAAGCAGGCGTATGAGCAACCGGTGGGAAGCCTGCTGAAGGTGCGCGGTTGGGTACGCTCCCGACGCGATTCGAAAGGCGTCTCGTTCATCGAACTCAACGACGGCTCCCGCTTCAAGAGCCTGCAAATCGTGGCGGAGGCGGGCGCGATTCCCGAAGAGACGCTCCGACAAATCACGACAGGGGCGTGCATCGAGGCAATCGGCGTGCTGACCGAATCGCCCGCGCCCAAGCAGCCCGTGGAGCTGAAACTGCAGTCGCTGCATCTGTACGGCGCCGCCGACCCCGAAACCTACCCGATGCAGAAAAAAGGGCACTCGTTCGAGTACCTGCGCGAGATTGCCCACATGCGCGTGCGGGGCAACACCTTCGGCGCGGTGTTCCGCGTGCGCAACGCGCTCGCCCACGCCATTCACCAGTTCTTTCAGGAGCGCGACTTCCTCTATGTGCATAGCCCCATCATCACCACCTCCGACTGCGAGGGCGCGGGCGCAATGTTCCGCGTCACGACGCTGGATCTGGAACACCTCCCGCGCACGCCCGACGGCAGGGTGGACTTCACGCAGGACTTCTTCGGCAAGCCCGCCTACATGACCGTGAGCGGACAGCTGGAAGCCGAGATTTTCGCGCTCGCGTTTGGCAAGGTCTACACCTTCGGACCGACCTTCCGCGCCGAAAACAGCAACACGCCGCGCCACCTTGCCGAGTTCTGGATGATCGAACCCGAAATGGCGTTCTACGACCTCAACGACAACGCCGACCTCGCGGAAGAATTCCTGAAATATATCATCCGCTATGTGCTGAACCACTGCGGCGAGGATCTGGAGTTTTTCCATCAGCGCATCGACAACACCGTGCTGGAGACGCTGCAGCATGTCGCCGAGTCGCCCTTCGAGCGGATTACCTACACGGAGGCGATTCGCATTCTGCAGGGCGCATCGCGCGACTGGGAGTTCCCGCCCGTGTGGGGCAGCGACCTGCAGACCGAGCACGAGCGCTACCTGACGGAGGAGCATTTCAAAAAGCCCGTTATCGTGATGGACTACCCGCGCGAGATTAAGGCGTTCTATATGCGCCTGAACGACGACGAGCGCACCGTGCGGGCGATGGATGTTCTCGTGCCGCGCGTGGGCGAGATTATCGGCGGCAGCCAGCGCGAGGAACGCTACGAGGTGCTGCTGCAGCGCATCCGCGAGATGGGGCTGAACGAGCAGGACTACTGGTGGTATCTCGACCTGCGTCGCTACGGCAGCGCGCCTCATTCGGGCTTCGGACTGGGCTTCGAGCGGATGCTGATGTACCTCACGGGCATGAAAAACATTCGGGATGTGATTCCCTTCCCGCGCACGCCGGGAAACGCGGAGTTTTAGGAGGCGTCTAACCGAGTAGGCGACGCAAGCAAGAGCCATGAGGAATCGCACGATACGATGGACGACGGGACTGCTGGGCGTGTTGTTCGCGCTGAGCCTGCTGGCGTGTTCGGGCGGCGGGGGCGGCGGGACGACGACCTTCTCCCTCGCCGTGACGGGCAACCCGACAGGCGCGCGCGTGTACCTCAACGGGCAGCTGGTGGAAGACCCGCAGCGAATCACTCTGCCCCCAGGCGCGCACCGCATCCGCGTGGAGACCACCCTCAGCAACGGGCAGGTGGTCGCCCAGGAGTTCACGGTGGTGGCGGGGTCGGTCGGCTCGATTCAGTACGACCTCAGCCGCTACCAGATTGAAACGAACCCTGCAACCATCGAAGTGTGGGCGGGCGAGCAGATTCAGGTCGCTGCTACCCTGCGCGATTTGCAGACGAACGGTATCGTGAGCGCGGATTTCGTCTTCTCCGTGCGCGACCCGAATCTGGCGACCGCGCAGAAACTCAGCACGAACGCTGTGCGCATCACGGGCGTCCGTCAGGGTGCGACGCGGCTGGTCATTACCGACGGAGGCACGGGAGTCACTTTCGAAGTGCCCATCTCGGTGCTGGACTTCCCGCCGCCGCCCAATTAAAGTAATAACGCGGTCAACACCTTGTTAGCGCGGACGGGCGTTTACGCAGCGGGTTCCGCGCGTGATTGTCCGTGCGAACCCCCTTGACAACCCCTCCAGCCTGTAGGGTATACTTTTAGACTGGGCAAATTTGCGCCTGTGGAGGGTATTGTATGCGGATTGTGCGACACAGCCGAAAGCGCATTCACGAAGTTCTGGAGCCGCCGAACCTGATTGAGATTCAATATAACTCCTATCGCTGGTTTTTAGAGGAAGGACTTAAAGAGCTGTTTGAGACCTTTTCACCGATTTACGACCTGACGGGGAACTACTTTCTCGAATTTGGCGACTACTGCCTGGGCGAGCCGAAATACTCGGTCGAGGAGTGCCGCGAGCGCGAGATTACTTTCGATATCCCGCTGCGCGTGAAGGTGCGATTCGGCAAGGTGGACGGCGAGGTGCAGGAGAGCGAGATTTATCTGGGCGACCTGCCGCTGATGACCGAGGGCGGTACTTTTATCGTGAACGGACGCGAGCGAGTGATTATCAGCCAGCTGAACCGCACGGCGGGTATTCACTTTCCCTCGCCGTTTCTCTCCAGCACGGGACGCGAGATGATGTCGCGCGCCTTCAGCAAGGTGCTGCAGATGCAAATCATTCCCGCCGAGGGTCCGTGGCTGGACGGCGGCACCGACCCGCAGAATGTGATTCGCCTGAAGGTACACCAGTCGAAGCACCTGCCGATTACGCAAATCATCAAGGCGTTCGCCGCCTACGACGAGGCGCGCGTGCCCGCCGAGCTGGAGCTGGAGCGCGCCGTCGGCTGGCGCATGCTGGCGCCTGTGGTGTTCGAGGGGCGCACGCTGCTGGAGCCGGGCGATGTGCTGACCTTCGATTTGCTGGAGAATCTGCCAGAGGGGGCGCGCGCGTTGCGCGTGAAGTGCGAACCGCCCTACGACCCCCAGCTGGGCTTGACCAACGACGCCATCGCGGCGATGTTTGGACGCCCCCGCGAGCGGCGTGAAATCCAGCATGAACTCACGCTGCACGCGCCCCGCGCCGCCGACCTGGTGGGCAAAACCGCCGCCGAAACCATCAAAAACACGCGCGGCAAAGTACTCGTGGAAGCGGACGCCGTCATCGATGAGAAAGCCGCGAAAGCCATCGAGAAACTCAAACTGCCCGAAGTGCGCGTGCGCTTTGTCGAGGTGCAGGGCGGCGACATGGACATCCCGCCCCTGCTTAAGGCGACCTTCGACGCCGACCCGACCAGCGACTCGCGCGAGGCGGTGCTGGACTTCTTCCGACGGATGCGCCCGGGCGACCCGGCGACCGAGGAGAGCGTGCGCAACCTGTTCTACGGGCTGGTGCTGGATCCCCGCCGCTACGATCTGGGGCGCGTCGGACGCTATCAGATTACACGCAAGCTGCGCCACGGCATCCCGACCGAGGTGCGCCGCCTGACCGTACCTGACCTGCTGCTCGCGCTGCGCCACCTGCTCGAAATGGCAGAAGACAAGCACGAGTACGAAGACACCGACCACCTCGCCAACAAGCGCGTGCGCTCCGTCGGCGAGCTGCTGCAGGCGCATCTGCGCGCGGCGTTCATCAAACTCGAAAAGACCGCCCGCGAAAAGATGACCAACGCGGACGATGTGAGCCAGCTGCTGGCGAACGCGGTGCTGAGCGTCAAGCCCGTCGCAAGCGCACTCCAGTCATTTTTCGCCACGAACCCGCTCAGCACCTTCATGGATCAGACGAACCCGCTGGCGGAGCTGGCGAACAAACGACGCCTGTCGGTGCTGGGACCGGGCGGACTCAACCGTCAGAGCATCCCGCCGCAGGTGCGCAACATCACGCCCTCGCAGTACGGGCGCATCTGCCCCATCGAGACGCCTGAAGGACAGAACATCGGGCTGGTCAACCAGATGACGCTGTACGCCTATGTCGACGAGTTCGGCTTCCTGCGCACGCCCTACCGCAAGGTGGTGGATGGCAAGGTGACCGACGATGTGGTCTACCTGCCCGCCGACGAGGACGAGAGCGCATATATCGCGCCTGCCGACACCCCGCTGGGCGAGGACGGCTCGCTGCCCGAAACGGTGCAGGTGCGCTGGCGCGACGAGTACCCCATCGTGCCGCGCGAGCAGGTGCAATATATGGATGTCGACCCCGCGCAGGTGTTCTCCGTCTCGGCGACGATGATTGCCTTCCTCGAACACGACGACGCGGGACGCGCGCTGATGGGCTCCAACATGCAGCGTCAGGGCGTGCCGCTGATTAACCCCGAAGCGCCGCTGGTGCATACGGGCATCGAGCGCGTCGCCGCCAAATACGCGCAGAGCCTCATCACCGCGCGCGCGGACGGGCGCGTCAAATATGTCTCGGCGACCGAAATCCGCATCCAGCGCGAAGACAACGGCGAACTGGACATCTATAAACTGCCGCACCTCGTGCAGTCGAACAAGGGCACATGCTTCAGCTTCCTGCCCAAGGTGAAGCTGGGGCAGCGCGTGCGCGCGGACGATGTGATTGCCGACGGCGCGTCCACCGAGAACGGTGAACTCGCGCTGGGACGCAACATCCTAGTCGCGTTCCTGCCCGCAGGCGGCTACAACTACGAAGACGCCGTGTTCGTCTCGCAGCGGCTGCTCTACGACGATACCTACACCAGCATCCACCTCGAAAGCCATCAGACCGACGCCACCGAGACCAAGCTGGGTCCGGAAGAGATTACCAGCGACATCCCGAATGTGGGCGAGGAGGCGCGGCGCGACCTCGACGAGAACGGCATCATTCGGCTCGGCGCGGAGGTCAAGCCCGACGACCTGCTGGTGGGTAAAATCCAGCCGAAGGGACAGACCGAAGCGTCCACCGAGCAGAAGCTGGTGCGCATCATCTTCGGCGGCAAGGCGGAAGAGATGCGCGATGTGTCGTTGCGCCTGCCGCACGGCGAGCGCGGCTATGTGGTGCGCGTGACGCAGTTCGCGCGATTCAAATACGAATGCGCCAGCTGCAAGAGCCTGTTTTACCGTGCGAAACCGATGGAAGCCAAAAGCTGCCCGCGCTGCAACGGCGCGCTCAAGCAGCTGGAGGAGGACGAACTGCCGCCGAGCGTGAACCACCGCGTGCGCGTCACGGTCGCCACGCGCCGCCCGCTCACCGAAGGCGACAAGATGGCAGGACGCCACGGCAACAAGGGCGTCATCTCCAAAATCCAGCCCGTAGAGGATATGCCGTTTTTGATGGACGGCACGCCCATCGACATCGTGCTGAACCCGCTCGGCGTGCCCTCGCGCATGAACATCGGGCAGATTCTGGAGTTCCACCTCGGGCTGGTCGCAAAAGAGCTGGGCGTCCGCTTCCGCACGCCTGTGTTCCAGAGTTCGACGCCTGATGAGATTAAGCAGGAGATGCACCATCTCGCCGACCGCCTGCGACGGAAGGCGCTGCGCATCCTGCTGGATCACGAGTTGCACCTGCTCGACGAGGCGGGCAACCCCATCGAGTGGGGCTATCGCGCGACCTTTGACGACGCGCTGGAGGCGGTGCGCCGCGCGATTGAGGCGGCGTCCGACGAGGCGCGCGCACATCTCGCGCAGCGGCTCGCCATCGCCGATAAGAAGACGCCCAGCGCCGAGGCGCTCACCGCCGCCATCCGCCAGCGCGCCATCGACCGCGCGGGCTTCGACCCCGAAACGGGCAAGGTCATCCTGCGCGACGGGCGCACGGGCGAGCCGTTCGGCAACCCCGTCGCCGTCGGCTACCTCTACATCCTCAAGCTGGAACACCTGGCGGAGGAAAAAATCCACGCCCGCTCGATCGGACCCTACTCGCTGGTCACGCAGCAGCCGCTGGGCGGCAAGGCGCAGTTCGGCGGGCAGCGGCTGGGCGAGATGGAGGTCTGGGCGCTCGAAGCCTACGGCGCGGCGCATACCCTGCAGGAGATGCTGACCATCAAATCGGACGATGTGAACGGGCGTATCCATACCTTCGAAGCGATTATCAAGGGCGCGCCCGTGATTCAGCCCTCCGTGCCCGAATCGTTCAAGATTCTGGTCAACGAGCTGCGCGCGCTCGGTCTCAAGGTGCAAATCATCGACGAGAACGATAACGCCCACGACCTGCGCAGCCTCGAAGACCTCGACACGATCGACGAACCGAAGCCCAAGCCCGTGCTGAGCGACCTGCAGCCCAGCGCGCTAACAGACGGCAATCTGTGAGGTGAAGATTCTATGGCGGACATCTCGCGTATCAAGGCGCTCAAAATCGGTCTCGCCGCGCCCGACGATATTCGGGCGTGGTCGTTTGGCGAAGTCAAAAAGCCCGAAACGATTAACTATCGCACCTTCAAGCCCGAACGCGACGGGCTGTTCTGCGAGCGCATTTTCGGTCCCACGCGCGACTGGGAATGCTCCTGCGGACGCTATAAGCGCGTCAAAAACAAGGGCATCCGCTGCGAGCGGTGCGGCGTAGAAGTTACGCGCGCCCGCGTGCGCCGCGAACGCATGGGACACATCGAACTCGCCGCGCCCGTGTGTCACCTGTGGTACCTCAAGGGGCAGCCGCCCAGCCCGCTCGGACTGCTGCTCGACATCTCCCCGCGCCAGCTCGAAAAGGTCATCTACTTCACTAACTACATGGTCATCGACATCGACCGCGCGGGCATCGAACAGAACCTCGGCGACCTGAACCGCATGGTGGACGAAGCCAAGCGCACCTTCGAAGAGGAGATCGAGCGCGTGTTCATGGAGCTGGACGCCCGCCTGGAGCGCGAGCTGGAGGAGGGGCGCGACACACTCACCGAACAACAGATTGCCGAGCGCGTGCGCATGTACGAGAGCCGCAAAGACAGCGAACGCCGCGAACGCGCCCGCCTGCTCGAAGAGATGGAGAAAGCCATCGAGCGGCTCGCCAAACTCCAGCAATACGAACTGCTGGACGAGAGCAGCTGGCAGGCGATTGAACAGCTCCTGCTCACGGGCGCGCGCAAACTGCAGCGCGACCTGCGCCCGCTGGTGCGCGTCGGACAGGGCGCGGAAGCCATCCGCGAACTGCTCAAAAACATCGACCTCGAAAAGCTCGATCGCGAACTGCGCGAGGAAATCAGCAAGACGCAGGGTACGCGCCGCGCACGCGCCATCAAGCGGCTCGAAATCGTCGAAGCGTTCAAAAACAGCAAAACGCGCCCCGAATGGATGATTCTCGACGCCGTGCCCGTGCTGCCGCCCGAACTGCGCCCGATGGTGCAACTCGACGGCGGACGATTCGCGACCTCCGACCTCAACGACCTCTATCGGCGCATCGTCAACCGCAACAACCGCCTGCGCAAGATTATGGAAATCCGCGCGCCCAAGAGCATTCTCAACTCCGAGAAGCGGCTCCTGCAGGAGGCGGTGGACGCCCTGATTGACAACACCAAGCGCTCCAAGCCCGTCACCGGCTCTGGTGGACGCCCGCTCAAGTCGCTCTCCGATATGCTCAAGGGCAAGGAGGGACGCTTCCGCAAGAACCTGCTCGGCAAGCGTGTGGACTATTCGGGACGCTCGGTGATTGTGGTCGGACCGACGCTGCAACTGCACCAGTGCGGGCTGCCCAAAGAGATGGCGCTGGAGCTGTTCAAGCCGTTCGTGATGCAGCGGCTCATCCGCGACCAGCTCGCCAACAATGTCAAGAACGCCAAAAACGCCATCGACCGCCAGCTGCCCGAAGTGTGGAAGGCGCTGGAGTCGGTGATTAAGGAGCATCCCGTGCTGCTGAACCGCGCGCCGACGCTCCACCGACTGGGCATTCAGGCGTTCGAGCCGATTCTGGTGGAGGGCAAGGCGATTCAGCTACACCCGCTGGTGTGCCATGCCTACAACGCGGACTTCGACGGCGACCAGATGGCGGTGCATGTGCCGCTGTCGTACCCCGCGCAGGCAGAGGCGCGCACGCTGATGCTCTCCACGCACAACCTGTTCAAGCCCGCGGACGGCTCGCCCGTGGTCTCGCCGCTGCAGGACATCGTGCTGGGCGCGTACTACCTGACGATGAACGACCCGCAGCACCAGCAGGAGGCGCGCCACTACTTCGCCAACCCCGAAGAGGCGCGGCTGGCGTTCGAACGCGGCGACGCGCGCCTGCACGAACCCATCCATGTGCGACTCGTGCGCCCCAACGCGCAGGAGCCTGAGCTGACGCAGACCACCATCGGACGCCTGATCTTCCAGGAAATCATGCCCGACGAGCTGCGCTACGACCCCGAATGGCTGAACAAGGTCTACAACAAGAAGATGCTCTCGGCGGTCATTCGCGCGGTGTACCAGACCTGCGGGCACGCGCGCACCGTGCGCTTCCTGGACGACCTCAAGGCGCTTGGCTTCGAGTGGGGCTTGCGCGGCGGCGTCACCTTCGCGCTGACCGATATGGCGGTTCCCGCGCAGCGCGACGCCATCCTGCAAAAAGCTGCTGAGGAAGCGCGCCTCATCGACGAGCTGTACGATCGCGGCGAGCTGACCCAGGACGAGAAACGCCAGCGCAAAATCGAACTCTGGCAGCGTGTGTACGATGAGGTCTCCCGCGTGATGCTGCAGGAGCTGCGCGACGACAACCCGCTGTTTATCATCACCGATTCGGGCGCGCGCGGCTCCACCAAGCAGCTGGCGCAGCTGGTCGGCATGCGCGGCTTGATGATGGGCGGCTTCGACTTTCGCTCGGGCGGTGAGCGACTCGTGGAGGAGCTGCCCGTGCAACACAACTTCCAGGAGGGGCTGACCACGCTGGAATACTTCGTCTCGGGCTACGGCGCGCGGCGCGGGCTGGCAAGCACCGCGCTGCTGACCGCCAACGCGGGCTATCTCACCCGCCGCATGTGCGATGTCGCGCAGGATGTGGTCGTCCGCGAACCCGACTGCAACACCCCCGAAGGGATTGTCGTCAGCCGTATCGAGCGTGAGGGCGACCTCATCGAGACGCTGTTCCAGCGCATCCGCGGACGCACCGCGCGACGCGACCTGCGCCACCCCATCACGGGCGAAATCCTCGTCGCCGAGAACGAGATTATCCCCGAATCGGTTGCGACCGAACTCGACGCGCTGGCGCAGGCGACCGAACGCTTCACGCAAACCCTGCGCGAGCTGGCAGGCAAAGAGGAGGGCGAACTCTACACGCCCACCGACGACCAGCCCCTGCGCGACCCCATTACGGGCGAATCGCTGCTGGGGCCGTATGATATGCTCGAGGCGTCCACGCTGGAGCGACTGCACGCCCGACGCAACGAGCTGCGCGATCTGTGGCAGCAGGCGGGCTATGAATGGGTGGAACACGACCGCGTGGGCGTGCCCATCCGCTCGCCGCTGACCTGCAACACGCGGCAGGGTGTGTGCGCGAAGTGCTACGGACAGGACATGGGCACGCTGCGCCCTGTGGAGCTGGGTACGGCGGTCGGCATCATCGCCGCCGAGTCGATTGGCGAGCCGGGCACGCAGCTGACCATGCGCGTGTTCCACACGGGCGGCGTCGCGGGCGCAGGACAGCAAATCGCAGGCTTCAAAATCGGCGGCGCACGCGCCCTCTCCGCGACCGAACTGGAAGAGCGCGGCGCCACCCAGGAAGCCATCGACCTCAGCAAGGACCAGAAAAATGTGCTGCTCAAGGTCGCCTCGAACCTGCTGAACAAGCCCGTGCCGCTGATCGCCGGAGACGACTTCAGCGAAGGCGAAGAGAAGCTCGAAAAGCGCACGCGCGACTCCCTGCGCCGACTCGCCAAACTGCAGGAGCCGCCCAACACGGGCATCAACCGCGTGGAGGAGCTGTTCGAAGCGCGCAAGCCCAAGGGGGAAGCCATCACCGTCGACTATCAGGGCGAAGTGGTGGACATCATCCGCTCCATTGGACGCTGGGTGGTCATCAAAGCGACACTGCCCGTCGGCGAGATGCTCGTGGGCAAGATGAGCCTGGAGACCATCGAAGACCCCAGCACGGGCGCGGTGCTGCTGGAGGCGATGGACGAGATTCGCGCCGCCCATGTCAACCGCCTGATGGAGGCGGGCGTCGCGCAGGTCACGGTGCTGGACGCCGTGCTGGTGCCGCCGCTGGGCTCACTGGAGGTGGTCAAGGGCGATACCGTGCTGGCAGGCGACCGCCTCACGCCCGGACCGCTGAACCCGCACGAACTGCTGCGCCTGCGCGGCGTGCGCGGCGTGCAGGAATACCTCATTCAGGAGATTCAGGCGGTCTACAAGGCGCAGGGCGTCGACATCGACGACAAGCACCTGGAGGTCATCATCCGCCAGATGCTGCGCAAGCGGCGCGTGATTGACCCCGGCGACACCTACTTCCTGCCCGGACAGATGGTGGATCGCTTCGTGTTCGAGGACACCAACCGCAAGATTCTCGCCGAGGGCGGGCGACCTGCCACCGCCGAGTGGGTGCTGCTGGGCGTCTCCGAATCGGCGCAGCAGACCGAGTCGTTCCTCTCGGCGGCGTCGTTCCAGCGCACGGTCAAGGCGCTCACTGAGGCGGCGGTGCGCGGCAAGGTCGACGAACTCGTCGGCTTGAAGGAGAATGTGATTATCGGGCGGCTGATTCCTGCTGGTACAGGCTATGTGAAGCCGCGCTTCGAGCCGAAGTTCGAATGGGGCGCGCGCGCTGAAGAGGCGGCGGCGGTCGTCGAAACGCGCGAGCCGACGCTGGGCACGCTCTTCGAAGAGGAGCTGGCGGAAGCAAGCGCCCCGCCTGCCGAGGAGACGCTGAGCCTTGCCGAAGTGGAGCCAGACGCGCCGGAGGCGACCGCCGAAGCTCCCGAGGCGGACGGCGCAGCCAAACCGAAGCGCGCCCGCAAAAAGCAGAGCGAGGAGTAGCCCCCACCTCCTGTATCCCCCTCTCCCAACCCGTTGGGAGAGGGGGATAGCGTGCCGCGTGAGGCTCGCACGACTTCGCGGTCAGGTTCGCTAATTGCCTCGTGCGTACCTGCAGAGACATACTGTTGCCCGCGCCCCGTTACTATGGAGTGCTGAAGCGCAGCTTTAGCCTGCGCGGAAGCTCCGCGTCCGCACTCCATAAACCGCCGCTTTACGAACTATGACCAGCAGGTTGGTAAAAGAACCTGCAGGAGGAGGCAGACAATCGAGGCGAAACCGCTTGGATTTACGAAATTGGGTTCGCTGACTGGTCACAGACGGCTCAAGTAGCGTAGCGACTCCCGCGCCATCGTTTCGGGGTCGGGGAAGTAATCGAACGGCTCCAGCGACGCCCAGCCGGTGTAGCCGATCGTGCGCAGCGCGTCCAGAATCGGCGCGAAGTCGGTCGCCCCGTAGCCCGGCGCGCGCAGGTTTGAATCGTTGAGATGCACATGCGCAAGGTAGGGCGCGTACTGGCGAATGAGCGCGGGCACATCGTCGGTCTCGGCGAGCGCGCTTTTGACATCGAGCATCGTGCGCAGGTTCGGATGGTTCGCCTGCTGCACTAAAGCAACCGCCTCGCCCAGCCGCTGGACGACATTCGTTTCGGGCAGCGGCTCCAGCAGCAGCGTGATGCCTTCCTGGGCGCACACCTGCAGGGCGGGCTGGAGCGTCTCCAGCCAGAGTTGCGCCGCGGCGTCGGGCGTGAGGGGCGGAATCGCCTCGCGCTGGCGCGGCGAGCCGAACACCATCACCCCCCCGCCCACCGCCGCACAGAAACGCGCCAGCTCGACCAGATAGTCGGCGGTCGCCGCGCGCACTTCGGGGTCTGGGTGCGTCGCGTGCAACCCTGCGGGCGACCAGAGCAGCATATGCAGCCCCACAATCTGGAGTCCATGCTGATGGGCAGTCTGGCGGATTTCGGCGCGGGCGTGCGAGTCCAACAACTCCACGCGCTCCGCGAAGGTGAACGGCGCGAGTTCAACGCCGGCGTAGCCCGCATCTGCGAGGAGCGCACATGCGTCTGACCACCGCATGTGCCGAAGCGCCTCGTTGCACAGAGCGTACCGAATCAACGCCTCACTCCTCGTCTGCATCCAGCGGCGCGCGCTCCACCCCGTACTTGAGCATCAGCTTTTCGAAGTCGCGCGGACTCATCAGCTTGATGTGAATGTCGGGGCGCAGGGCGCGCAGCAGCGCAATCTTTCGACGCTTGCGCCGATTCAGATTCGCACGACGCACGGTCAACTCCACATAGAGCTTGTAGTCGGGCAGGTAAAAATCGGGGGTGAAACACTCTTTGGGGTTGCCATCTGCGTCGGTGCGCAGCACGAAAGTGTGAGGCTCATACTCCCAGCGAATGCGGTAATAATCCAGCAGGCGCGCGAACGCCTCTTCGCTGGGATGCACAAACGAGACCGTCGCCTTGCGACTTCGCACTCTGGTTTATGCCTCCACCCTCTATTATACACGATGGGCGTTAAAATCGTGTTATCCCATGGGCAACTATGGGGCTAATCGGGCGAGAAAGGCGCATTTTCCCGTAGTTTCCACAGGATTCCGTAGCGCAGCCCGCGCGTGCTGATTTGCGCCTCCTCGCAGCGCAGGGCGAAGAGGACGCGCTCTAAAATCAGTGCGCCGACATGCAGCAGGGGCGCGCGGTCAGGCTCAATCCCGGGCAGGGCGCGTCGCTCAGCGTCCGTCAGGCGCAGCAGCCGTTCCAGCAGCGCGGCGGGCGTCTCGTCGCCGAACCAGACGCCATGCGCCTGCGCAGGGTCAAACACGGTCAGCCCCAGCGCGAGCATCGCCAGATTCACGCCCGTACCGCCGATAGCGACCACACGCTCCGGCTGCGGGCGCGCGCGCAGGGGTTCGAACGCCTCATCGAGGGCGCGCGTCGCCGCCAGTACCTCGCGCGGATGGGGCGGGTCGCTCGGCATATACTGCTCGCGCACGCGCCCCGCGCCGACGGGGAAGCTATACCACGCCTCCATGCGCGCGCCCTGCCCCAGCGCGACCTCCACGCTCCCACCGCCGATGTCCACCACCGCCAGTTGCCCCGCGCCCACGCCGAGCGACTCGTCCCGCGCGACCGAAAGATAGCTCAGCGACGCCTCCTCCTGCTCCGACAGCACGCGAATCACGGCGTTGGCGGGCAACCGTTCGCGCAGGGGCTGCAGAATCGCGTCGGGGTTGCTCGCCTCGCGCACGACAGCCGTCGCCGCCGCAACCAGCCGCTCTACCCCCTGCGCGCGGCACACGGCGAGGTACTCGTCCACCGCCTGCAGGGTGCGCTGGATGGCTTCAGGGCGCAGGCGTCGCGCCGCGCCGAACCCTTCGCCCAGTCGCGTAATACGCGCCTGATCGGTCAGCACGCGCCAGCCCTCTATGTCCCGCTCCGCAACGAGCAACAGCACCGAGTTGGAGCCGATGTCCAGTATCCCCACGCGCATCGCGGCAAGTGTACCTGAACTGTCGTCCCATGCGCGCCTGCAGGTATACTCTCTCCCCGATGAACCTGCATCAGACCACTTTGAGCAACGGCGTGCGCATCGTCGCCGAGCCGATCCCGACCGTGCAATCGCTCACGGTAAGCCTCTGGATTCGGGCAGGCTCCCGTTCGGAAGCAACTAAAAAGTAAAAAGTATTAGAAGAAACTAAAAGGGCACGGAATTTGCCACTCATCGCGTAAACCCAAACATATCTCTGGGGGACAAGGACGCACGTTTGTTAGTAAATGCCAGTCATGTCGAATTCTCGATATACCGGAATTTCCGGGACGCTTGTAGCAAAGAGATTGAACATAGGCGCGCTCTATGGAGCCATCCAGCCGTAGACGCAAGACGACTCCCGAAGTCAACAACTGAGGCGTGAAGTGACGGAGAGAATCGGCAGAGGTGATTCGCGACTGACCGTGCAAAAGGCAGTAGAATATGCCATGATTGGAATCCTTTTCCAAAAGAACTCGTCGGAACTCGGAACTTTTGACCAGATAGAAGTAACTTACGGGCGCGCCCCAGAAGCGCGTGTCATAGCGGTTCAAGCCCCCCAGTGTATCTCGTGGGCACTTCAGCACCTGAACAGATTTCAAGTAATATCTCATGTCACTCGAATGGATTGGATAATTCCCCTCGTAATCTTCGCAATAGTTGCGAAATGCAACGGCTATCTGGCGCAAATTTGCCATGCAGGGAGGCTCATAGGCGCGTCTTCGCACTTCTGCAGCAACCGTGATTGCTATGCTTGTCAACAACGCGATAATCGCGACTGTTATAACCAGCTCCACAAGCTTGACACCACGATTTCTCCTGTTCATGGTCATTCAAACCACCTCCTCAGATAATTGTGGATCGGCAGGTACAAGTATGTCGCTGCGACGCCACCTCCCAAAGCCCAGATTAAATCACGAATAGATGCTGACAAAATTGTAGCAGCCTGCCTCATATCGTTCGGAACATTGACAACGATATCCAGGATAAGTAACACCGCACAAACACCAACCACTGTCCAGCAAACAGCCCTATATTTTTGATCACGTATCTTCTCATTTCGCGCACCCCATACTTGCAAAATCCCCAGACCTGCAGTTATCGGAGCCCAGAGTAGCCACCAGTGCTGAATCCAAGTGCGCAACGAAGGTATTCCTGCTTGACGAAATGCTTGTTGCCATGCTGTTGTCATATCATCCCCCAGTATCCAAGCGTTAATCGCGTCGAAAAGGGGCCAAAGGGTAATCCGAGCCATGTAGTGCATAGCGGTCAGACAAAAAATTCCACAGATTGCCGCTAATAAAAACACACTCGGCATGTCCGATAGCCCCTCTTCGCGCTTATACTTCATGGAGATTCAACCCCTGAACTGGAACTTCATGCTCTAAAACACGACAGTGAACGCTATGCATCGGGTCGATTGTGGTTCAGTTGAAGTGCAGGGGGGAAGGTTTGCTCCGTCACTCCACTGACAGCACAAATCTTCACCCACACCTTCAGGTGTCGGTTCCAATCAGTACACGCATGGTAATGAGCATTGTTGCAGACTCGAGTGCATTTCCATCGATAGTACCAACGATGCCTCTGGAAGATCCGACCACAGTTGTTTGTTGTCCTACAGAAATATTCCACTTCACACTGATCTCTATCGAAAGTACAACAGTTACTGGGGACTAGTCCACCACCGGGAAACGGGAAGGGTAAAGGAGCAACTGGTAGATCTCCCTCAAGTCCGTCACGGACGCCACCACCCATCGGACGATACTGATTTTGCTTGAGTAGTTCACGCATCCGCTCTTCCGAAACATCGGCAGGGGTGGGCGCACAGCAGCTGTACCCATCTAAGATCTCTGGTCTGTCCTTAGTCATCACCGCAAGGCGATGTGCCCCCCCCCCCCCCCCGCAGTTCGTCGATTGCGGCAAGGGTGGTCGGAAGCGCCAAAAGGTTCGCTGCTAACAGCGTCGTCGCTACAATACCCATCAATGTGCGTCGTCTCATCGTACACCTCCATCTGTGTTCCATGTGGAGAGGCAATCGCACTGCACTCTCCACTCAAATTAACGACGCAAACGGCTCGATCGTCACATCGAGTACCCAAATCAACCCGCACTGCCTCTACTCCGCGTGAAAAGCGCATCTTTGCTGCACTGACGCTGATACCCAACCGCTCGGCAATCTCTCGCCAGGTGTAGCCCTCCAACCATAGCAGTGCCACATCTCGCGCTGGTTCTGGCATCAGCGCCAGCAAACACTGACACTCCAGCCGTTCCAGCACAACAACCTCTGGCGGTTCACAGATTGCCTGAAGCTCCGCCCAGTGCAGGAGTGCCTGTTGTTCGCGCACGCGAGAACGACGCCAGTCGCAATAGTGCCAGTGAAATGTGCGGCACAGGCAGGCGTCTGATAAACCTTCCAGATACGCTTCTTGCTCGGCTTCACTGGCGTTCGGGCAGTCGTGTAGAAAATGCCGAAGCAGGCGCATCAAGCTTGCCTGTAGCAGGTCTTCTGCGTCCGCACGATCGAGCGCATAGCGCCGGGATAGCCACTCAACCCATCGCTCACGGTTTTTCACCTTGAACCCCCGTGGGCTATAGATTCACGCCTGCGTCAACGATTCCTGCTATGATAGGGCAAGAACTGGACGATTTTGCGCCTTTACAGAGCAGGTACAATTCGCGTGTTATACGGCTTGTTGGGATTCTGGTCTCTATCGCGATAGTGGACGTGCTGATGGCGGTCTGGCTATTTTACGGCACGGGCAGGATGTCCAGTATTCCCACGCGCATCGCGGCAAGTGTACCTGACCTACCGTCCCATGCGCGCCTGCAGGTATACTCTCTCCCCGATGAACCTGCATCAGACCACTTTGAGCAACGGCGTGCGCATCGTCGCCGAGCCGATCCCGACCGTGCAATCGCTCACGGTAAGCCTCTGGATTCGGGCAGGCTCCCGCGACGAGCTGCCGCGCCAGCACGGGATTGCCCACTTTCTGGAGCATATGCTGTTCAAGGGCACGCAGACGCGCAGCGCGGTGCAAATCGCCCAGGAGATTGAGGGGCGCGGCGGCATCCTGAACGCCTCCACGGGCAAGGAGCTGACCTTCTACTATGCCCGCATGCTCGCCGAGCATATGCCCATCGCCGTCGAGGTGCTGAGCGACCTCTTTCTGAACGCCCGCTTAGACCCGCAGGACATTGAGCTGGAGAAGGGCGTTGTGCTGGAGGAGATGCGCATGATTGAGGACACGCCCGACGAAATCCTGCATGACCGCGCGGCGGAGGTGCACTGGGGCAATCACCCGCTGGCGCGGCGCATTATCGGCGCGCCCGAAACGGTCAGCGCGTTCACCCGCGAGGACATTCTGGAGTTCATCCGCATGCACTACCGCCCGGAGCGCGTAGTGGTCGCCGCTGCGGGCAACCTCGACCCCGACGCGCTGTTTCGCGAGGTGGACCGCTGGCTGGGCAGCTGGAACCCTGCGCCTGTAGGGGCAGTCCCTGCAGCGCAGCCCCTCCCCACGCGCGCCCCCGACGCCCCGCCGCGCCTGCTGGAACCGCGCGAGGTCGAGCAGACCCACTTCGCGCTGGTGATGGACGGCGTGTCGTTTTTCGATGAGCGACGCTACGCGCAGGCGGTGCTGAACACCCTGCTGGGTGGGAGCATGTTCAGTCGCCTCTGGCAGGAGGTGCGCGAGAAGCGCGGGCTTGCCTACGAGATTGGCAGCTACGCGCTGCCGATGTCCGACGGCGGTCTGTTCGTGATTTACGGCGGGGTCGCCCCCAGCGCGTTCGAGCAAGCCGTGCAGGTGATTGAGACTGAGCTGGAGAATCTGCTCGCCGCGCCGCCCGACGAAGCGGAGGTCGAAAGCGCGCGCAACCTGCTGAAGGGCAATCGCGTGCTGGCGCTCGAATCGACACAGAACCGCACGGAGCTCATCGGCAGCGAGACGCTCATGCGCGGGCAGGTCACCCCGATGGAGGAGATTATCGAGCGCATCGACGCCGTGACGCCCGAAACGCTGCACATGCTGGCAACACAGCTCTTCGCCCCTGAACGGCGCACGCTGGTCGCCCTCACGCCGCAAGCGTAGCGAAAAACGCGCAGGGGATGTGGAATAACCCCCCTGCGATGCGACAGGCGTGGCGACGCGAGTGGACACACTGGCTGACGGGGCTGGGCGTGGCGCTGGTGACCTTTGCGGTAGGCGCGCTGCTGGCGGTCTACTTCTATCGGAACGCGCAGAAACTGCTGGAGCAGGAGTTCCACTCCATGATGCTCCAGACTGCGCTTGCCGCCGCCGCTACAGTGGACCCCGAGCTGCATAAAACATTCCAGCCTGGCGAAGAGACCACCGAAAAGTACCAGCGCGCCATCGAGCCGCTCGCGAAAATTCAGGCGACCAATCCCAAAATCAAGTTTATCTACACTTTCACGCGCAAAGACGGCAAGATTTACTTCGTGCTGGACGCGACGCCCCCCGGCGACAGCGACAACGACGGCGTCGAGGACAAATCCTACATTGGCGACGAGTACCCGGAAGCCAATCCCCACACGCACGCCGTTCTTGACACGGGCGACGCGCAAATCACGCCTATCGTAACAGAGCGCTGGGGGAATCTGGTGAGCGCGTATGTGCCCCTGCGCGACCGCAGCGGTGCGGTCATCGGTGCGCTGGGAGTCGATATTATGGCGGAAGCCTACCTGCAGGAGCTGGGCGCCCTCCAAGGGGTGTTATATCGGGTGCTTCTCGTGCTGGCAGCGTGCGCTGGGATGGTCGGGCTGGGCGTTGTCGGCTTCCTGCGATATCAGGCGCGTGTTCACGCCGCGCAACAGGGGTACCAGCAGCAGCTGGAGTTTGACAACCATGTGCGCCAGCAGATTCTCGAACACACGCCGCTGATTGTGTTCGCGTGCGATCCGGAGGGGAATCTGATATTCAGCGCAGGCGCTGCGCTCAAGCACCTGCCTCCGCCGCCCGAAAACACGCCGCCCAGTCGGAATGTTTTTGTGATGATGCAGGATGCGCCCGAAATCATCGACGACCTGAAACGCGCCATGCAGGGCGAGGTCACGACCACCCAGCGCCAATGGATGGGACGCTACTACCGCACCTACTACTCGCGCATCTTTGACGAGAAGGGACAAATGCGCATGCTGCTGGGTGTGTCCATCGATGAGACGGAGCTTCAGCATTTACTTGCGGAGTCCCGCCAGCGGGAGCTGTACCTAAACTCGCTGCTAAGCGCGCTGCCCGATTTGCTGTTCGTGATTGATCGTGACGGTGTCTATCGTGAGGTATACACCCACGATGAAAATCTGCTGATTGCGCCGCGTGCGGAGGTGATCGGCAAGACGATGCACGACTTTCTGCCGCCCACGCTCGCCGACCAGGCGCTGCAAGCCATCCGACTGGTGCTGGCGACCCGCGAGCTGTTCCTGCTGGAATACAGCCTGCCCATGAACGGCGAGGAGCATTACTACGAGGCGCGGTTTGTGCCTTACACCGACGACGCGGTGATTATTCTGGCGCGTGATGTGCAAGAGCGCAAGGTCGCCCAGAAACTGCTGGAGGAGACGAACCAGCGGCTGGAAGAGGCGCTGCTGGAGGCAAACGAGATGGCGGTGCGCGCCGAAGCCGCCAATCACGCCAAGTCGGAGTTCCTGGCGAACATGAGCCACGAAATCCGCACCCCGATGAACGGCATTCTCGGCATGGTACAGCTGCTGGAAGACACGCCGCTGAATCGGGAACAGGCAGAGTGGCTACACACGCTCAAAAACAGCGCAAACTTCCTGCTGGGACTGCTCAACGATATTTTAGACCTCTCAAAAATCGAGTCAGGCAAAATGACGCTGGAACAGATTCCCGTGAATGTGCATGCGCTGGCGCAGGAGGCGGTGAACTTGTTCAGCGGGCGCGCGAGCGAGAAGGGACTGATCCTGCAAGCGCACATCGACCCGAACGCTTCCGAGTGGGTGCTGGGCGACCCTGTGCGCCTGCGGCAGATTGTGGCGAACTTTATCAGCAACGCCATCAAGTTCACCCACGAGGGCAGCATCACGCTGATGGTGTTGCCCAGCCCGACCCATGCGCAGGGCGTGTGGATAGGCGTGCAGGATACAGGAATTGGCGTGCCGCCCGAAAAACACGAGACGCTGTTCGAGGCGTTTACGCAGGCGGACGCCTCCACCACGCGCAAGTATGGTGGCACAGGGCTGGGACTGGCAATCAGTAAAAAGCTTACCGAACTGATGGGGGGACACATCGGCGTGGAGAGCGAGGTCGGCGTCGGGAGCCTGTTTTATGTCGACCTGCCCTTGCCTGCCGCACAGCCGCCGCAAACCGCGCCCGACGAGCCGACGGACGCTCTGCCTGAAGCGTTCCCCGACAGGCGTGTGCTGCTGGTGGAAGATAATGAGGTCAACCGCAAGGTCGCCACACGCCTGCTCAGCAAGCTCCAGCTCGAGGTCGATATCGCAGTCAACGGTCTGGAAGCGGTGCAGAAAGCCACTCAAAATGCCTATGATTTAATTCTGATGGACTGCCAGATGCCAGAGATGGACGGCTACGAGGCGACGCGCACGCTGCGCCAGCAGGGGGTGCAAACACCGATTGTCGCGCTCACGGCGAACGCGCTGGAGGGCGACCGCGAAAGATGCCTCGCCTGCGGGATGGACGACTACCTCTCCAAGCCGATTCAGGCGGACAAGCTGCGCCAGACGCTGGCGTACTGGCTGTGCAACGCGCCGCAACAGCAGGCAGCGTGACTCGGAGGCGACCATGCTGAACTACGACTATCTGAACGAAATCACGGGCGGCGATGCGGAGTTTATCGCCGAGATTCTGGGCGACTTTGTAAGCCAGACGCCTGAGTTGATTGAGCAGATTGCCTATGCGCTGGCGCAGGGCGACGCGGCGGCGGTGGGCAAGGCGGCGCACACGCTCAAGGGCAGCGCGCGCGCCGTCGGCGCGGACGCATTCGCCGCGATTGCGTTCGAACTGGAGCAGGCGGGCAAGCAGGGCAACCTCGCCGACGCGCCCGACGCCATGCAACGATTGCGCGACTACTGGCAATCGCTGGAAGCGTACCTGCACGAGCAGCTCGCCGCCGCGTAGCCTGCAAGGACTCGGAAAGCCCACCGTGCAGAGAATCGCGCTGCCTGCCGATACTCACTGGTGGATATGCGACGTTTTCGATTTCGTCTGGAGCGGGTGCTACGCTACCGTGAGACGCGCGAGCAGATTGCCTACCGTGCGGTGCAGGAGGCGGCGCGCCAGCGCGCCCAGCTGCAGGAGCAGATACGCGCCCTGACCGAGCAGATGCGCCAGCTGGCAGGCGCGACCCTGAATCCTGGCGAATGGGCGCGCCGCGAACGCACCTTAGAAGCGCTCCAGACCCGCCTGCAACGCCTGCAGGACACGCTGCCCCTTCTGATCGAGCAGGAGTCGCACGCGCGCGAGGTCTACCTGCAGGCGCGGCGCGAGCGCGAGGCGCTCACCCAGCTCCGAATCCGCGCCTATGAACAGCATCAGCAGGAGATGAACCGCCTGTTCCAGAACGCCATCGACGAGGCTGCCGTCTATGCGTATCAGCGACGCCTTTCAGAGGACCCTGCAACGGGTACAGGAGATTGAGACGCGCCTACAGTCGCTGCGGGGCGAGCCGCCTTCCCCTGCGCCGCAGGCGTTCGAGTCGGCGTTTGTTGCGCCCGTGGGCTTTCCTGTTGGGGGGACGCCCCCGCCCGGCATGCAGCTGCGCGTGCGCGACTGGGAACCTGTGGTCGCTCCCATCGCCGCCCGCTACAATCTGGACACGGAACTGGTGCTACGGATTATAGAAGCCGAGTCGGGGGGTAATCCGCGCGCGGTGTCGCCCAGGGGCGCGCTGGGGCTGATGCAGCTGATGCCCGAAACGGCGCGCGCGCTGGGCGTGGCGGACCCATTTGACCCCATGCAGAACATTGAGGGCGGTGTGCGGTATCTGAGCCACCTGTTGCAGCGGTTCGGCGACCTGCGCCTTGCACTGGCGGCGTACAACGCGGGTCCGGGGCGCGTGCAACAGTACGGCGGCGTGCCCCCCTTCCCCGAAACCCAGCGCTATCTGGAGCGGATTCTGGGGTAGCGGGCTATCGCGTCGGCGCCGATGCGCGGCGCGGCTTTTTGCGCCCGCCCAGCAGCCACTTGAACACCTTCAGCGCGCCCTGCTCCCACACCACGCGATGCGTTACGCCTGTGCCGACCTCCAGCCCCGACGCATGCTCTAAGTACCACTGATAGGAGCGTATCAGCGCCTCCGCGTTGCTATACACAGGCTGCCAGCCCAGCTGCGCCTGTGCGCGCTCTGTGGAGACAAACGAATCGCGGTCGGCGGTCAGGTAGACCCACTTATACAGGGGCGAGAGCTTGAGCGCCTCCAGCACGCGCAACACCCACTTGACCAGCGCGGCGGGCGTGCCCATCGGGCGCGCGCCCGAACCCGCGAAGTCACACAGCGCCTGAATATCCTCCCGAACGGTCTGAAAGCGTGTCGCGCCGATGTTGAAGGTCGCATTCGCCTGCGCCGCGTCCACCGTACACGCGAGCCAGTAGGCGTGCGCGAGATCGGTGACCTCCAGCAACTGATAGCGATTGCGTCCGCTGCCGATCATCGGGATGCGCGCGCCCGACTCCACCCAGTCGTACAGAATCTGGAACACGCCCAGCCGCGCCTGCCCGATAAAGGTCTTCGGGCGAATCACGGGCACGATATGCCCCTTCGCGCGGAACTCCTCACACACGCGCTCCGCCAGAATCTTGCTTTCGCCGTAGGGACCGACGCCAATCAGCGGGTCGGTCTCCTCAATCGGGTGTTTTTCGGGCACGCCGTAGACGGCGGTTGAAGACACATGCGCCACGCGCTCGACGCCTGCGCGGAACGACTCTTCCAGCACTGTGCGCGTGCCGTCCACATTCACGCTGAAGATGTCGGCGCGTTTCCACAGGGGCAGCGCCGCCGCGCCGTGAATGACCCAGCGCGGGCGCGACGCCTCCAGCGCAGCGCGTACCGCGTCGCGGTTGCGCACATCGCCTCTGAAAAACAGCGCGCCTTCGGGGTACTCCGACTCCTCGTAGGGAGCGATATCCAGCAGCGCAGGGCGTACGCCCTGACGCGCGAAGTGATGCGCCAGATGATAGCCCAGAAACCCCGCGCCGCCCGTAATCAGCA
The DNA here is from genome assembly GCA_037442365.1 of Armatimonadota bacterium. Classification (GTDB taxonomy): domain Bacteria; phylum Armatimonadota; class Fimbriimonadia; order Fimbriimonadales; family GBS-DC; genus GBS-DC. The sequence goes on from JBBIQK010000004.1 coordinate 84,880, forward strand.
CTGTGTCCATATACCGAATTGTACCGCACCCGAACTCACGACGCACAGGTATACTCCCGTTTCGATGCGGATTCCCATCGCCAGTGTGGGGTTGGGCGCGGCGGCGGTGCTGAGCGGCTGCGGCGCGCGGCGCGAGCCGACGGCGGACGGGCGTACCGTCGTGCGCGTGTGGAGCATGTGGGCGGGCGACGAGGAGAAGGTCTTTCAAGGCGTGGTGGACGCCTACAACCGCGCACAGGATCGGGTGTATCTGCAGAACTTAGGCGCGGTCACGGACGACAAGATTCTGCGGGCGGTCACGGCGGGCGCGCCGCCCGACTTTTTCACCCTGCGCGAGCCGGGCTACCTCGCGCCGCTGGCGGCGAACAACGCGCTGCTGCCGCTGGACGAGTGGTTCCATGCGGCGGGCTTCCGCGAGGCGGATTTCGTGCCCGGCGCGCTCGCGCTGGGACGCTACAACGGCGCGCTCTACTCGATGCCCTACCTGCTGGACGCGATGGCCCTCTTCTACAATCCCGAACATTTCCGCCGCGCAGGAATCCCGCCCAACCGCCCGCCCGAAACGCTGGAGCGGCTGCTGGAGTACGCCCGGCGGCTGACCCTGCGCACGCCGAGCGGCACGATTCGCACACTGGGGATGCGCCCGCCCGACCTGATTTACATCATCGGCGCGTTCGGCGGACAGTTCATCGACCCGCACACAGGCGAGCCGACCGCCGACCATCCTGTCAACCTCGAAGCGGCGCGCTACTACCGCGCCCTCATCGAGGCGATGGGCAACGGCAAGGCGATTCAGGCGTTCACCATGAGCTTCGGCAACGAACAGGGCACAAACAACCCCTTCTTTCTGGGCAAACTCTCGATGATGATTAACGGGCAGTGGAACACCTACTGGTTCCAGAAGTACGCGCCTGATGTGCCGTATGCGATTGCGCCTATCCCGTACCCTGCGAGCAAGCCCCATCTGCGCCAACCAACCTGGATCGGGCAGAATATGTTCTGCATCCCGCGCGAGTCGCGCCATCCGCGCGAAGCATGGGACTTCTTCGTGTGGATGCAGAGCGAGGCGGCGCAGCTACTCTTTGCGGAGACAATGCACGGCATCCCCAACATCCGGCGCGTGCTGAAGCACCCCAGCCTGCGCGCTGTCAACCGCCCCGACGAACGCTGGAAACAGGGATACGCGCGGTTTCTGGAGCTGGTGGACAGCCCCAACGCCCGCTACTTCCCTATCACGCCCATCGCTGCGCTGTACCTGCACGAACTTTACACTGCGCAGGATTACTTAATCAGCGGCAACAAGACGCCCGAAGCGGCGCTGCGCGATGTGCAAGCCCGCCTGCGCACCGAGTACCGACGCTTGCGTTAGCAAGCCGTGCGCGCCCACTCACGCAGACACGCCGTCCCCATCGAGGTCTCGCTGTGCGCCTGCGCCTCGACTACGCGCGATGGTTTCGGTTGCCGTTCGGGATTCCTACCGCGTTTCTGGAAGCTTAGACGCGCATCACCCACTCGCTGCCGCCGCGCTGGAGTTCGAAGGTCTGCGTTTTCCCGTCGACGGTCAGGCGATAGGCGCCCAGAAAGCCGCGCAGGCGCGCCCTGCCGCGCGAGTCGGTCGTCAGCGTCTGCGTCGGCGTCCACCACTGCTCGCGTATCAGCCGTTTGACGCGCTCGTAGGCGGGCTTGGGACTGAGGTCTGCCCGCAGCAAGCCCGCAGGCGCGCCCTGCCACGCGAAACGATCGCTGAGGTCCCACCATGTGATGGCGTCCACTGCTGGATGCGCGAACAGCAGCGTGTAGAACCGCTCCACATAGTCCGCCTGACGCTGCTCGCCGTCGGGGGTAGACTGCCACGGGCGCGGCAGCTGCCAGCCGTGTTGCCCCGACAGGATGGTAATCTCCGTGAAGTGCAGCGGCTTGCCGAACCGCGCGTAGGTCTCGCACACCTCCCACACGCGCTCCAGCGTCCACTCGCTTCGGTGCATGTGCGACTGGACGCCAATCGCGTCCACGGGCGCGTTGCGCTTGACCAGCGTCTCCACCAGCTGCTCGAACTCCGGGCTGAGGTTGTAGTCGTTATACAACAGGAACGCCTTCGGGTTCGCCTCCTTCGCCCACTGGAGAGCTTCGATGACCACATTCGCCGCGCCGTCGCGTTTGACCCAGTTGCCGACCCCATTTTCGAACTGGTGCGAGACGGTCGCCTCGTTAATCACATCCCAGCGATCGATCAGCCCCTGAAACTCGCGGATGATGGCTTGCACGCGCGCTTTGAGCAGGGGTTTTACGGCGTCGGGCTCGTTGGGCGCCCAGCGGGGAAAAACCTCGTGCCACACCAGTGGGTGCCCTTTGGTCGCAATCCCGTGCTGGCGGCACCAGCGGGCGATGCGCAGCTGCGCGTCGCGTCCGGGCGTGCGCCCCTGTTCTGGCTCGTAGCCGCCCCAGTAGAAGCCCAGCGTCGCGTAGTTCAGCAGCTCGCGGAAGCGACGCCCGTAGGTCTCGTGCTGCTGCGTCTCTTCAAAGTCGTACAGCGGGAAGATGTTCGCGCCGAACAGGAAGGCGTGCTGGATGAACTCGACCTGCACGCGTTGATTGCGCCGTGCGCGCCCGCGCGAGTCGAGCAGGCGGATGGTCGCGTCCGCCTTGCGATGGCGCTCAATCTGTGCAGGCGCGCGGGCAAGCAGTTCCTGTGCCTTTGGCGTGAGTTGCATAGAATCCCTCCTTACCGACACTCCTCAACGGCGTGCATCTCCACCAGCGGGCAGTTCGGGTCCGCGCTTGCGCCGCACTGCAGGCACACCTCCATCGGCTTGAGGATGCCCGCCTCGACGCCCGCGCGGATGAACGCGCTCAAGCCCTCGATAAACGCGCTCCGTTCGGAGGGCTCCATCTGCGCCAGCACGCTCGCAAACCGCTGGCGGCGCTCCTGATCGAGGCGCTGGATAATCTCATGCCCCGCATCGGTCAGCGTCAGCCCCACCTGCCGCCGATCGCGCGGGTTCGCCACGCGCCGAATAAGCGACTTCTTCTCCAGACGATGCACCATGTTCGTCGCCGACGGGTACGAGATGTTCAGCCCCTCCGCCAGATCGCCCACCGTGACGCGCCGATGCGTGTGCAAATAGCGCAACGCCTGCATCTGCGAGTAGGTCAAATCCGACTCTGCCAGCTCCTCCAGCAACTTCTCGCCGATGGAGGTATACATCGCCTGCAGGAACACCCCCGCCACCAGCTCCGCGTGATTCAGCAGCTCTTCCGTCAGCGCAATCGGCAGTTTAATTGCTTCTCTCACGGGTCTCACCTGCGCATAAGGATACCCCAAATGTATAGCGTGGCTAAATATTCGCACATGCAGGACTCGCGCCGTGTCGCGCGAATCGTCGCCGTATGCAAACGGTACGGTTTGGCGTGGTTGGACTGGGCGGCATGGGGTTGGGACACTGTCGATTCCTGAGCGAGACTGTGCCCGAAACGACGCTGACCGCCGTGTGCGACACGCATCCCGACCGCGCGCAGCAGGCGGGCGAGCAGTTCGGCGCGCCGCACTTCACCGACCCCGACGCGATGTTCCAGAGCGGACTGCTGGACGCCGTACTGATTGCCACGCCGCACAACGGGCACGCGCCCATCGCCATCCGCGCGTTCGAACACGGGCTGCATGTGCTGGTGGAGAAGCCCCTGTGCGTCGCCGTGTCGGAGGGCGACCAGATGATTGCCGCCGCGCGTCAAGCGGGCGCGAAATTCGCGATTGGCTACCAACACCGTTTCCGCCCTGAAGTGCAGGCGGCGCGGCGGGTGATTGAGCAGGGAATCATCGGCGAGGTGCGCCGCACGCTGCTGATTACCGCATGGTACCGCACGCAGGCGTACTACGATTCGGGCGGCTGGCGGGCGACCTGGGCGGGCGAGGGCGGCGGCGTGCTGATCAATCAGGCGCCACACTTCATCGACCTGTGGACATGGCTCGGCGGGCTGCCCAGCCAGCTCGTCGGGCAGACGCGCACCGTGCTGCACGAGATTGAAACCGAAGACGAGGCGTTCGCGCTGGTGGAGTACCCCAACGGCGCACACGGCTACCTCTACGCAACCACCAACGAGGAGCCGGGCGAGAACCTCATCGAGATTTGCGGCGATCGCGGCAAGCTACGCATGGAAGGGGCTGACCTGCAGGTGTGGCAACTCAAGCATCCCATCCGCGCGTTCACCTATGAAGCCGAGGGCATGTGGGACGGCATCCCCGCCGAGCGTATCGAGCCGCCGATTGCCAAGCCGACCGAAGGCGCACTGGAGGGACAGCCTGCGCTGATACAGAACTTCGCCCGCGCCATCCTCTACGACGAGCCGCTCGTCGCCCCCGGCGAGGAGGGGCTGCACACGGTGGAGGTCATCAACGCGCTTATCCTCTCCGGCAAGCGTGGGCAGCCCGTGTCCATCCCAGTAGACCGCGCCGCCTACGACGCGCTGCTTACCGAGCTGAAGGCGCAGTCCCGCCCGAAAGCGCGCCTCCGCGAACAACGCACAACCGACCCGAACCTGATTCGATAACATGCAGGGTATCCTTTAACTGACGAGGTGGTCAAATGATGACGGTGCATACGCAGTTCCTGACTACGAGCGCACGGGGCTTGAACCATGAACACCCTGCGCTGAAGATGTTCCAGAAAGCCAAAAAGCTGGGCGTCTGGGACCCCGCCGCGATTGACCTCACACAAGACCGCGCCGACTGGCAGACCTTCACCGACGCGCAGAAAGACGCGACCCTGCGCCTGATCGCGCTGTTTCAGGCGGGCGAGGAGAGCGTGACGCTGGATTTACTGCCCCTGATTCAGGTCATCGCCCGCGAGGGACGCCTCGAAGAGGAGATGTTCCTGACCTCGTTCCTGTTCGAGGAAGCCAAGCATGTGGAGTTCATGAGCCGCTTCCTGACGGAGGTGGCGGGCGTGCGCGGCGAAGACCTCTCGCGCTACCATTCGCCCTCGTACCGCAAAATCTTCTACGAGGCGCTGCCGCAGGCGATGCACCGCCTCGCGCACGACGACTCGCCGATTGCACAGGCGGAGGCGTCTGTGACCTACAACATGATTGTGGAGGGCGTGCTGGCGGAGACGGGCTACTACGGCTTCTTCCAGGCGTACAAACGCCAGCAGAAGATGCCCGGACTGGTGCAGGGCATCGGCAAGATGATGCAGGACGAGTCGCGCCATATCGCGTTTGGCATCTACCTGCTCTCGCGCCTGATTGCGGAACACGGCGACCCCGTGTGGCATGCCATTCAGGAGCAAATGAACGAGCTGCTGCCCTACGCGCTGGGCGTGGTGCAGGAGACCTTCGAGCCGTATGAGCCGAACATGCCCTTCGGACTCGACAAAGAGGAGTTCCTGAACTACGCGATGAACCAGTTTATGCGTCGGGACAATCGTCTGGCGCGCGCCCGCAGCCTGACGATGGAGCAGCTCTACCGCGAGGCGGAAGAAGCCGAAGCGGAAGCCGCCGAACTGACGCAGGCGATTGTCGCAGGCTGAGCCATGCAGAATGCGCCATCGAAAGAAACGCGCGCGTGGGTCACGGTCGTCGGCTGGAGCCCGATGGCGGTGATTAACACGCTCTGGCATGCGTGCGAGCAGGGGATTGTGCCCACGCACATCTACCTGCTCCGCTCGCCGCAGACGCCGCAGATAGAGCAGAGCCTGAAGAGGGTCGAACGCTACCTGCAGGCGCTTCTGCCCGAATTCGGCGTCGCTGACCCCCAGATAGAGGTTCAATCCATTGACGAGGACGACCTGCGAGGGTTTCGGCAGCAGCTTAACCGGACGCTTCTGGAGGCGCGTCGGCAGTGCGAGAAAGTCGTGCTGGACATCACGGCGGGCAGGAAGTATATGTCGGCGTTTGGACTGTCGCTGGGCTTGCGCGCCGACATCGGGCTGGAGAAGCTCTACTACAATCAGCTGCTGGATCAGCGCTATCAGGACGAGCCGCATCCACTGATTCCGCGCCATCATCAGCAGCTCTACGACCTGCTGGAGGTTCTGAAATGATACTCCTGCCCGAACGGTATCTGATCGCGCTTTTGAACCAGCTGGGCGATTGGATATCTGTGCACGCGCCCCTGTTGCAGGACGCTCAATTGTTCACGGTTGATCTTTCAGATTCACAGGCGCGTATCGAGACGATTATCTCCGCGCAGGACTATCACAACCAATGTGATGTAGTGAAACGGCACATCATAGGCAATTTGTCTGGGGATACTTCTATCCGCATCGACGCGGAACTGCCCCAATACAACCGTCTGCGCGACGCCTTCCGTGCGGCAGGCATCACGCCCCCAACGAATCTGGATGTGCTGAAGGAACATCTGCGCGCCGCTGCTCAGTCAGACCCTGCGCGCGGGGGCGACATCTACTACTTCGCGTTCGATAATAACGCCCTGCGCAATCGTCTCTACTCCCTCTACTTGAAGTCCACCAAACGCGATCGCTCTGAGCCGAATCTGCTGCTGTCGAGAGCCGTGCGCGAGGAGCTGGACACACGCGGTGGCAAAATTCTATCCGAGTTTCTGGACGCATTCAATCGCGCCTATCAGGGCGTGGCTATCCATCAGATTTTTGCCAATCAGAATCGCCTCGTCGATCGCCTGCGTTTGATGGCGCTGGCGGAGTATCGAAAGGTTCTGCTGTCGCGCAACTGCGAAGAGCTGCCCGCCGCTAAAAGCGCTGACGCCGACGGGCAGATTATCGACTCATACGCCGAGTACGCGAACACGGCAGGACGCAAGGTGGTCGTGCTAAGTTCCGACAACGAGTTCATCCTGCGCTGTGAGGCGCGCCCCAACCTCGTTCCCCAGATGGTCGCCTATCCGCTGGAGCTGGACGCGGCTTACAATACAGATTGGGAATCGTTGCGCTGGCTCCTCTATCAGTTAGCGGTGGTCTACGGGCGACTGGATATACACCTTAAGGGTGACACGGTTGTGCGAATCTACGGCGTGTGGAAAGGGAAAACGGAGCAGGACTGGCTACAGGAGCATGTCAAGGTAACCATCACACCCAGCAGCACACCGCAGGAGACTGCGCTTCAACGCACGCTTCGTATCCTGCATGAAGTAGGAAATCCATAGCCTGAGTCGAACCCCTATAGCGGAGGAAAGCCGATGAAGGTTGTCGCAATCTTACCCCCATCTGAACAGGTACAGGCGCAGGTAGCGATGGTGCGTGCGCTCTTTTCGGGGCACACGGTGGAGCTGGCGACGAACGCCGCCGAGCTGGAGCCGCACCTGCCCGATGCGGAGGCGCTGATTTCCACTGCGTTTACGCCGCTCACCCGGACGATGCTGCAGGCGGCGCCGCGCGTGCGTTTCATTCAGGTCGCAGGCGTCGGCGTGGACCATGTAGACCTCGACGCCGCACAGGAGCTGGGTATCACCGTCGCCGCCGTCACGGGCGCGAACACGGTCAGCGTCGCCGAGCATGTGGTGATGGTCGCGCTCGCGCTGATGCGCGGCTTAATCCCCGCGCACACCATGCTGGCGCAGGGGCAGTGGTCGCTGCCCTACTGGATTGCGCACGCCCGCGACATTCAGGGCAAGACGGTCGGCATCGTCGGTATGGGGCGCATCGGACGCGAGGTCGCCGCGCGCCTGTTGCCGTTCGGCGTGACGATTTTCTACTACGATGTGCAGCCCCTGCCCCCCGATCAGGAATCGGCGCTGGGGGCGACCTATCTGGAGCTGGACGCACTGTTGCCCGAATGCGACCTGATTACGCTGCACATGCCGCTCACCCCCGAAACGCGCGGGCTGTTCAACCGCGAGCGGTTGCTGTCGATGAAGCCAGGCGCATTCCTGATCAACACGGCGCGGGCGGAGCTGGTGGACGAAGGCGCGCTCGCGGAGGCGTTGCAGGGACATCTGGGCGGCGCGGCAATCGATGTGTTTTCGTCCGAGCCGCCGCCGCCCGACCACCCGCTGCTGCGCCTGCCGAATGTGATTCTCACCCCGCACGGGGCGGGCGTCACACAGGAAGCGCAGCAACGCATCGCGCAGGGCGTCATCCAGAATGTGCTGCGCTTTCTGGAGGGGCGTCCGCTGGCGGATGTGGTGGTGCAGGGCACGCGCTAACCTACGAGCGTCCACTCACAAGCAGCCGCTGCCCGCCCTGTGAACCGGGCGCCGCCAGCGAGCCTGTCGGGTCGTAGTCCGCCGACCCGGTCGGCAGCTGATTCAGCAGGTTGATGGCGTTCGCAAGCGCCTCGGCGCTGTTGGCGTGCGTCTCGGCAATCCACTCGATGCGTTCTGCTGAGGTGCCGCGAATTGCGTCGCGCACGCCGTTCACATAATGCTCGCGATCCATCAGCGGGTCGGCGGACGGCTCGCCGCGCACCCAGCGCGCCCCGCGCTCTGCCAGTTCGGGATACGATTGCAGCTCGCGGCGCGTTTGATTGGCGGAGTCCACTCGATCCAGCCAGCGATCGACCCAGCTGGGCGCGCGCTGGAACAGCCCGATGCGTCCCGCCGACGCCACACGCACGCCGCCAGCCGCCGTCGCGCGTTTCTCGACCGCAAACAGCCAGCCGTTGACCGACTCCGTATGCGCCAGCAACTGGTCGAGACGCTCGAATTGCACCGTATGGAACCGATACGCCAGCCAGCGCGGCTCGCGCGGGCAGCGCCACGGCTCGACGCCGTCGTCGTAGAGTACGCGAATCCGCCAGACGCCCGCACGCGCCATCGAGACAATACGCCCACGCGAATCGTACTCCACTGCGATTGGCTGCGGAACCCAGAGGCGCAGGCGCACACGCGAGAAGCCGTTCGGCTCGTAGCGCACGAAGCACCCCCCGCGCGGATGCCAGTACCAGTGTTTTGGCTCCACGAGGATTTTGTCGTTCGGGTCGAGCGGGCGCATGACGAGCTGTTCCAGCTCCTGATAGCTGCGCGTGCCTTCGGTGAGGTAGCGTCGCACGCGATTCTCCAGCTCAATCAGGGGGCGCAGCGCCTCGCGCACCTGGGGCAGGAGCCGACGCACGACCTCGTCGCGCAGTGCGTCGACTCCAACCCCGTCCAGCTCGCGGATTTCCTGCGGGGTGAGCAGTCGTTCCGCAGCGGCGCGGGCGCGCCCCTTGAGCGCGGAGGGCTTCACGCGCGAGAGCAAGCCCCACACCAGCGCCTGCGCGTCGCTCCACTCCACCTCCTCGCGCTCGGTGTAGCGCCGCACCAGACTCTGCACGATGCCCGCTATGCGCCCTTTGTACGGCGCGGGCAAATACCCCAGCGCCTTATGGGGTGCATACGATGCATGCCGCCCGCAGAATGAATGAACCGTGATTTCATACAGTCCAGGCGCCAGACGCCACGCGCCGCCCGACGGACGGTCGCCTGCGCGCAGTGGCTGATACACGCTCGGCTGGAATGTATCCAGACAGCGCAGGGGCATCGGCGCATCGTGCATCGAGGTCGTCAGCGGCGACTGGTCGGGCGCGAAGAGCCGCTCCAGACGCGGGAGCTGTTCCCCCAGTTCAGGCACGCGGGGCAGGCGCTGCATACTCACATGCCTCCCGAATTGGACGCGCCCTCTTCTTTGAGGAAGATGCGGAACCCTTTCAACGGCGGCTTGCCAGCAGTCGAACGGAACTGGATGAGCAGCTTGTCGGGCTGCCCCACCTCCGTGAGCTGGTTGTTGGCGTCGCCGAACTCCAGGCGCGCTATGAAGCCGTCCGCGCGCACAATTGAGCTGTATTGCTGGCTGAACTTGGACGATGCAAGACTCAGCTGACGCCCCGCGTCGTCCAGCAGCTGGATACTGCCCAGCCCGCTCCCGTACAGCGAAATGGTGTTCTGGGTCAGGTTGCGGAACTCCACCGTCGCCGCGTAGCCCGGTCCGCGTCCGAAGGGGTTGCCAATCGGCTCGACTTTCGTGACGCGCACGCGCCATGTGCCGTTGCTCAGCCATTCGCCGATGCGCCCCTCGATCATGTCGCCCTGCATACGCCCGCGCACGGGTTCGAACTGGATCTCGATGCGCCCGCCCGATTGAGAAACCAGCGCGCCCGCGTCGCGTAGCGCGGCGATGGAAACATAGGTCTTGTTGTTGGAGACCACCACATCCACCGTCTCCTTGCCGTTGATGAACACACGCGCGCGCTGGAAGGCGAACAGCACGCCCAGCACCGCCAGCGCGCCCAGAAAGATGCCCGCTATTCTGAATCGCATAGCCCATAACCTCCTGAATGAATTACAGAGCGAGAGCGTATTTATCACAGTGTAAGGCGGCGGGGGCGCGGTCGCCCCCGCCGCGTGTTGCGTCAACAGCCGCTGCCGAAGTTGAACAGCACAATCAGCAGGTCGGCGTCGTCTACCGTCGCGTCGCAGTTCACATCGGCGGGGTTCAGCCCCGTCGCGCCGAAGTTGAACAGCACGGTCAGCAGGTCGGCGTCGTCCACACAACTGTTGCCGTCCACATCGCCGTTGGAGACGATACACGGCGTGAACCAGAAGCCGCCCGTGAGGCTGTAAGTTCCCCCCGTGAGCGCACTGCTGGCGTCGGGCTGACCCACTGTGCCTCCGAGATTGAAGCTGCCTCCCGTGGCGAAGGTGACCCCGCCGCCGTCGATCGTCCACCAGCTGAGGTCGTAGCCGCCGCCCGACTGGGCGCACGCGACGCCGAGCAGCATCGCAAGGAACGCACTCATCATCAGTGTTCTCATCGTTGTTGACCTCCATCGTTTTGTTGTTGTTATCCCCTCTCCCGCCCGCGGGAGAGGGGCAAGGGGTGAGGGCATTAGGGCGCGCCGATACGCACAATCCCTGAAGCGCCCTCGCGTTCCAGTCGCATCGGACGCCACAGGCGGAACCGCTCGTTGTAGTTGCCGGGCACGATGCGCACGGTGCCGTTGCTGGGCACGCAGAAGGTGCCTTCGTACACCGTGTTGAACGGGTTCGCCGAAGTGCCGCGTTCGGTGTCGCCCGCGTTGTTGGTGTCGCCTGCCACAGCGCGATTGACATAGGTCGGGTTCGCCATCTCAAAGATGTACCAGCGCACTATCGGAAAGGCAAGGTCGAGACGACCCCAACCGACCCAGAGGGGGTTGCTCGCGGTGGGACAGATCCAGTTATTGTTGCTGTCGACCTCAGCACAGGCACAAGTGCCGCGTATGCGCCCCGCACTGTCGATGCCCGCAGACCCAGACGAGCCGCCCTCTATGGTACCGTTGCCGAGTGTTACTTGCGACGACCAGAGACTGCGACTGCATCCCGTCGCCGTACCGTCGGTGGTGAAAAAGGTCACCCGCTTGAAGGTGCCCCCCGGATGATGCACCGCGCTGCCGCTGTTGCCTGAAGCCCAATTGCCACTGTCCCAACCGAAGTAGTAGGTTCCAGCGGGGCGTTCATACAATCCCAGCAGCGTCCAGTCGCTCTGGAAGTGCTGTTTGAGCAGCAGCGCGCCTGTCGTGCGCGGCACACTGTTCAGATTAGGAGGCGTTCCGTTACAGGTCGCCGTTTGATAGTACCAGTACGCCTCCATCCCGTGAGCGGACTGCTGCGTGCTGATGCAATGCTGAGCCGTAGAAAAGATGGGAGCCAGGTCACTGCCTGTACGATTCATCAACTGCCCCGTGCAAAGGAACCACCCGCTCCCTACGGGATAGAGAATGCGGGCGACGCCTGCCTTCAGGTCGTTATAGTTAGAGTAGCATGTTACATCGAGGTGGCAGCCTAACTCCGCGGGAGAAAAGTCAGGTTCAATGCCGCGGTACATCAGCCCCACTGCGACCAATTCAGGCAGTTTTTGAGGGTCTGCCGTTTCGGGCACGAAGATTTCCAACCCGATGGTGTCGCTGCGCCAGAGCGTTGGCGCCCACCAGTAGCCCTCTTCGTCAGGGTACGCGCGCACGGGCAGCACCGCAGAGCCGTCGGGATGGTACACCTGCATCGTGATGCCCGCGTCCAGCTGCCCCTGAAACAGCAGGCGTAGTCCCACGGCGTTCATGGAGCGTAGTTCAATCCGGCATACCCATCCGTTGAGCGCGTCCAGCCGCTCCCACTTTGCCTGCGCCATCAGGTTGGACGGCGCATCGATAGTGTAGCCGACCCACAACACGGGCTGCGCCGTCGTCTCACCCGCAGGCTGGAACCCATTCTGAGGCGGTTCCGTTGGAGGCAGCGTGAACCGATTGACGCGAGCGTTCGGCGCAATCAGGCTCACCTTCTCCTTCGGCGCAATCGGGTTGGGATTCGTTGCGCCATCCAGGTATGCCTCCTCATACTCCGAAGGGACGTCCTGGGCGCAGAGCCAGCCTGCACCCAGAGCCAGCAGAGTCAGAAGCCCAAGTAGGCGTTTCATCACGCGCCTCCTTATTGCAGGTTGACCAGCACCAGCACGAAGCCCGTCTGACCTTTTTCAAGGCGGGTCATCGCCTTGCCCAGAATCGCGCCCTGTGCTTGCTGCAGGTCGGTCGCCTTCATCGCGTAGCCGGGACGCTCGGCGGTGGTCAGGAAGTCGCCCGGAACGATTGCGTGTTCCGTCGCGTCGGCGTAGACCCACACGCGCCCGCTGATGGCGATGGGCGAATGGTTCTCGCTGCCCTCCATGTTGCCCAGCACGATGCCCTTGGACAGCCCGTTCGCGCCAGCGACGATGCCCGCCACGCGCTTGTTGTACGCGCCCTGCGCCTTGCGCAGGTTGCCAGGGTTGTCGGGGTCGATCTCCACGACCATGCCCGGTTGCACTTCGTCGGTGGTGGGGAACTTCTCGGCGAAGTCGGCGCCCGTGATTTCCAGTACCTGCACGCGCGCGGTGCCGTTCACATGCAGCTTCGCGGCGGGCGCGCTCGTACCGATACCTACATCTCCTGTGTTGGTGACGCGCATCCGCTCTTGGTTGTTCGTGAAGACCCGAAACGCATGGTTGGTCTGCGTACCCACAAAGCCGAAGCCGCTGGTGCTTCCCAGCACAACGGCGGCAGTTCCGTCCCGAACCGCGAGATAGGCGTCGCCCGTGCGGGCAAACTGCGCCAACTCGGCAGCATTAAACCCAGCGGTTGGGTTCGGTCCGACGGTGAGCAGGTTTTGAGGATTGCTCGTGCCAATACCCACATTTCCGTTGCCCTTGATGCGCACGCGCTCGGTGAAACTGGCGCTGCTGCCATACCCGAAGGCAATATCTGAGCTATTCGAGTCGGTATAGATTTGCAACAGATTCGCCTGGATTCCGAACCCGTAGTGCGCACTGGCATTGGAACCCCACCACAGGCTAATCTTGTTGCCCAAGGTGCTGGCGAAGGAGAGCGGCGCGATAGGTGATGAGTTGTTGATCCCCACACGCTGGGTGCCCAAATCCACCGTCATCACAGGGGTACCGCCCGCTAAGAAGTTGAACCTGTCGCCCACATCTTGATATTGCAGTCCCCAGTTTGTAAAGGGCGGCGAATGCGTAATCACCATACGGTCGGGGTTAGTCGTGCCCGACTGGAACATGTTCAGCGCGTTCGCCGTGCTGGCATACGGGGTCGCACGAATCAGCACGCGCGGGGTGAGCGTCGTGGCACCTACCTGAATCTCAAGGTAGCGATCCGCGCCTGTCCAGATGGACGCGGGCGGGTTGAGCTGCACGGTAAACAGCCCGTTGGACACATTCACGGTCAGCGCGCCCGAATCCCAGAGCGCGGTTCCACCTGAGCTTACATCGAAGATGCGGAATCGCATCGATTGCGACGGGTTGTTCAGGGGCGCGCCGCCCTGGCGCAGGTAGCCCTGATAGGTGAACGATTGCGTCACGCCCTGTGCGGACGCGCCTGCAAGAGTCGAAAGCGCAACCAGTGCGCTGAAAGCCGATACTACGAGCCATCGTTTCATCACATGACCTCCTGATAGGGATGTATCCCGCCTCTATTATCCACAGGGGGTCTTACAAAAGTCTTAAAAATCGGGGGTTTTTCGGGACTTAAGTCCTAATTTGGGGGTTTTCAGGGGGAATTTGCGCGGCGATTTGGGCGGCGAGGGCGCGGCACTGTTCGAGGGCGGGCTGGCGTCCCATCTCGAGATTGAGACGGATGGCTTCGTCGAGGGCGTTTCGGGCGTTTACGAAATCACCCAGAGTCTTGTAGGCGCAGGCGAGATAGTAGAGCGTGTTCGCCTGCCATGGGGTCATCTGGGTGGCTTGCCAGAAGCGCAGGCACTCCTGTAAGCCGCGTATCGCGTCGGCGTCGGGCGCGTCGATACCGCGCACGCCGTAGGCGATGGTCTTGCTGAAGTGGAGGCGGTAGGTATCCTCCTGGAGTGCGCGCTGGCGCAGCGCGTGTTCGGCGTAGCGGCGCGCGGCGACAAGGTCGCCTGTGCCCAGCGCAGCAGTCGCCGCCAGCTCCCACGCGCTGGCCGCCTCGTGCGGACGATGTGCGATTTCCTGCCGCGCCGTAAGCTGGAGCGCTGCCTGCAACGCTTCCGCGTAGCGCCCTTGCATGCGATAGAGCAGCCCCCGCAGCCAGCTGGTAAGGGTACAGCTTTTGAGTTCAAAAGCGACCGAATGCCACCAATTTTCCCCCAGACGCCCCTCACACACACCAAAAAAAAAAGCGCCGTTGGGGTATCTTCACAACTATGAGAAACAAAAC
>JBBIQK010000005.1:0-95574 GCA_037442365.1 Armatimonadota bacterium
GGCATCGTGGACGACGCCGACCTGCTGATGGTGCTGTTCGCGTTCGGAGAGGGGTGCTAAGTACCTTTGCGTTATATTCGCAACACGCCTGTCAAGTATAGCGTGCGGAAGCGGCGCTTCCGCACGCTATCCAGATACAGCCTGTGAAGACCGGCGCACATCCCGGGTGTCTGCATGCGCGTGCAGCGGGTACACTCTTAACATGCAACGCCCATCGCTTGTCTGGATTCTGGGGCTGATTCTGATTAGCCAGAGCCTGTACGCTGTCGGCGAGACGCCCACGCTGTGGGGCATTCCCGTCTCCGAGTACGCCCAGCGACGCGAACAACTCCGCCAGACGCTGGAGAGCGACCAGATTGCCATCTTCGCCAGCGAGACCACCCCGCCCACGCGGATGCGGTTCCGACAGGACAACAATTTCATGTATCTCACGGGGCTGGAGGCGATGAACGGTGTGCTGGTCATTCTGCCCGACGATAGCCCGCTGGAGGAGCGCGTCGTGCTGTTTCTGCCGCGTCAATCCCGCGTATCGCGCTTGTTCGAGGGACCGCTCCCCGAACCGAACGAGCAGACGCGCCGCGAAACGGGCATCGAGGACATCCGCGAGCGCGGCGAGCTGAGCGCGTTCCTGACGGAAGCGTTGAAGGCGCATCCGCGTGTGCTGGTGAACCGCCCCGCGCGCACGCTGCTAACGGACGCTATCCGAGAGGCGAACCCTGAGGCGCAGCTGACAAGTGTGGATCGCCTGATAGCGCCGATGCGCGTGGTCAAATCGCCCGCGGAAATCGCTCTGCTGCGCAAAGCGGTCGCCGCCAGCATCGCAGGGCATCGCGCGCTCGCCCAGCGACTGGCGCCCGGCGTCTACGAATACGAACTCGAAGGCGCGGCGCAGGAAGCGTTCCGCCGGCACGGCTCCGAACGCGAGGGCTACCCGATGATTATCGGCTCCGGACCGAACGCCTGCATCCTGCACTACAACGCGAACAAGCGCCAGGTACAGGCAAACGAGCTGGTGCTGGTGGACATCGGCGCGGAATACTCCTACTACACCGCCGACATCACGCGCACCTACCCCGCCTCCGGCAAATTCACCCCGCGCCAGCGCGAACTCTACATCGCCGTGCTGGACGCCATGAAATACGCCGAGAAGGAAGCCAAACCGGGCATCACCCTGCGTGAACTCCATCAGAAGGTGGTGGAATTCTTCCGCAATCACAAGCTCCGTGCGAAAGACGAGAACGGCAACGAGCAGACCCTCGACCGATTCTTCGTGCACGGGCTATCGCATATGATGGGCATGGATGTGCATGACCTCGATCCGAACCAGCCCCTGCGTCCCGGGATGGTGTTCACCATCGAGCCCGGAGTGTATATCCCGTCGGAGGGCATCGGCATTCGGATTGAGGACGACTACCTGGTGACCGAGAACGGCGTGGAGAACCTGAGCCGTGCGTTGCCGCGCGAGCCTGACGCGGTGGAGCGCATGGTGCGCGGCGCGCGACGACGGTAGCCATGCTCGCGCTGTATTACCTGACCTTCAGTCAGCCCGAACAGGCGCAGGCGGTCGCCCATGACCTCCTGCGGGAGAAGGTCGCCGTCTGCACGAACTGGTTCCCCATCACCTGCGCCTACCTGTGGGAAGGCGCGGTGCAGCAGGAGTCGGAGACCGTGCTGATTGTGAAGGCGCGTGCGGGCATGCGCGAACCGATAGAAGCCATCGCCCGCCGCCACATCGATTACACGCACTTCGTGGGCGAGATTCCGCTCGCCAGCGTGAACGCCGACTTCGCTGAGTGGCTCACGCGCGAGCTGGGCGGCTAATCCTTCGGCAGCACGATTTCCACCAGCGCGCTCTCCACGCCGCCCGTGCCCACCGTCGAGACGGCGAAGCGGTTGGCGTTCGAGAACCAGTAGAGGTCCTGATGCATCTGCAGCCGCAGGTCGATGACCGCGCTGCGCGTGTCGGGCGTCACGGTCGCCACGGGGAACCATGGGCGGTCGTTCAGCCCATCGCTGGAGACGCGCCGGTAGACCCGATACGCCACGATGATGTCGTTATAGTGCTGGTCGCGCGTGATTTCGGGCGCGTCCCAGCGCAAGCGCACCTGATGCTCGTCGATGCGCTCCACCTGCAGGTTGCGCGGCGCGGGCGGCGAGTCGGGCGAACCGTAGGGCGTGCGCAGAGTGATCGTGTACCGCTCCGTGTGCCCGCGCAGATAGGCAATCAGGAAGTCGGTAATCTCCAGCCAGTAGTAGCAGGGGCGGTCATACCTGGTGATGCGCACGAGCAGCAGCCCACGCTGCCCCACGACATTGAGGTTGCCGAACGGGTTGGGGCGGCGATGGTAGCCGTTGAGCGTGCGCACCTCCTGCACGGGGCGGTTCGGCAGGCGCAGCAGCCCCTGCGCGTCAGTCTCGCCCACAATTACAGGCTCGCTGGAGACGGGATGCCCGAAGTTGCCGTCTTCGACCACCGCATAGAAGCGCACGCCCGCCTGCTGCTGGGGCGGCTGGCTCGTGTCCACCACCACGCCGCGCTGGAAAATCTCCACCCGCGCGCCCGCCACAGGCAACCCGTTCACATCCACCACCTGCAGGAAGTTCTCAGCGGGCAACGCGAAGTAGTAGTCGCCAAAGTGCCCGCGCGGCTTGTTCCATGTGCGGTTCAGATACCCCGCGCACACCTCCGACCACAGGTGCGGACCGTGCCAGTGCATCATGGTCTTGTAGCCGCGATAGTAATGGGTCAGCATGTCGCCGTTGTCGGGCATGCGGTGGTTCTCGTGCCCGTGATAGTCCAGCACATACAGGTCGGTCAGCCCCAGCTGGTGTCCCAGCTCGTGCGGCAGCGACCACTCGGTGTTGTTGCGCCACTGCGGTTCGGGCGCTTTCCAGGTGCGGGCGCGGTCTTCGTCGCTCACGAAAATCCAGCCGCCCTGATCGTAGGCAATCCCGTCCGCCGAGAAACGGTTGCGCACCGCTTCGTCGATGTCGTCCGCGTAGATAATCCGATCCAGCCGCACACGCGCCTTAATCCCCTCTGGCGCGGAGGGGTACACGCTCTGCTCGAACAACAGATTCATAATCTCCAGATGCCAGCGGTAGTAGTCCTCCCACGCGAAAGTGCCGTAGGCGTTGCGGAACCCGTTCCACACCTTCACGCGCTCCCTGTGGACGATGTAGAAAAACGCGAAGCCCCACAGCGGGTCGGTAACCTGATTATTAATCGTGGCGATTTCGCGCTGGCGGGTCAGAATCTGGAACTGCACATGGTGGAACCCCTCCTGCCACTGCCAGCGGGTTTGCAGCTCGATGCGTTCCTGCGGTTTGAGTCGTTTCGTGACGCGTCCGCGGGCGATTTCTTTGTCGTCGATTCGCCAGACATACTCGAAGGGCGCGGCGTCGGCGAAGCCCACATTTTTCACATGCGCGGTCATCGTGATAGTCTCGCCGGGCGTATACTGGAACTTCAGCCCCTGCACGACGGCTTCGGGCTGCATGTAGGCGCGTTCGCCGAGGTCGGGCAGTGAGCCGCCCGCGATTCGGGGGCGTCCGTACTGGTCGTACTCGACGCGCCCGTGCAGCCCTGCGAGTTTGGGGTTCAGCTCGATATGCGTGATGGTCAGGTCGGGCAGGTTCGGCTGGGCGTCCCACGCCGCGTCGCGCTCAATCTGGAACTCCTTGACCAGTCGGCGCGGGTAGATTGTCCAGCGATCCGTGCCCACATCTTCGAGCCGTTCCCACACCACCAGGCGCACGCCCTCGTCGCGAATGTAGCAGTTCTCGATCACGCGCCCATCGTGCAGCACGAGCCGATCGGCGCCGGCGGTCGCCAGCAGCAGCGGGAGTCCCCACAGCGGAATGCAGCGGCGCATAGTGAAATGGCAATTCGTGTGTCGCCTGCACTTTCCTGCTCAGGTATAATCCCCTGCTGGGGAACAGGCATGCAAGGATTATGGGGACGCTGGGTGCTGAGCGCTATTGCGTTGCTCGGCGTGCTGGGGGGCTGGAGCCAGCCGATTGCGCGCGTGCCCAACCCGCGCGCGACGGACGGGGGCTGGGTGGCGGACATGGCGGGTGTGCTGAACCCGCAACAGAAAGCCGCGCTGAACCGCATGATTGACCAGCTGGAGCGCGACACAGGAGCGGAAATCGCCGTCGTGATTGTGCGCCGCACGGAGGACGCGACCCCTAAAGAGTACGCCACCGAGCTGTTCAACCGCTGGGGCGTGGGCAAGCGCGACGCGGACAACGGCGTGCTGATGCTGGTCGCGCTGGGCGATCGGCGCGTGGAAATCGAAACAGGCTACGGGATGGAGTCCATCCTGCCCGACGCCGTCGCAGGCGAGATACTGGACACGGCGGTCGTGCCCCGATTCCGCGCGGGCGATATTGCAGGTGGCGTAATCGCTGGAGTAGAGGCGATTGCCGACCGAATCCGCGCCGCCCAGCAAGCAGGCGCGTATGAGCCAACGGCGCCAGCCCTCCCCTACGCACCAGGAAGCTACGCCCCCCGTGAGGACACGCCTCTCGGTAGTGAGCCGTACAATCCGCAGCCCGTGCCCGCACTGCCCATCGGCGGTATCCTGCTGCTGGGCGGCGGCGCGCTGGGGCTGCTGGCGTATGCCCTGCGCGAGCGACCGCCGAAGTGCCCTTCCTGTCAGCAGCGGATGCGCCTGCTGGACGAACAAGCCGACGACGCCTACCTGAACGAACTCCAACGCGCCGAAGAGCAACTGGGCAGCGTGAACTACCTCGTGTGGCGGTGCGACGCATGCGACACGCTGGAAATCTTTCCCAAGGTCGCGCTACTGAACGCCTACGACCGCTGCCCGAAGTGCAACGGCATGACCGTGCGCGAGACGGTGCGGGTGGTGCGCACGCCGACCTACACGCGCACAGGGCTGGAACTCATCCTGCGCCAGTGCAAAAACCCGCGCTGCAACTTCTCGGAAGAGCGCGAGCGCACCCTGCCCAAACGCGAGCGGTTCGACGACGAATGGTGGAGAGGCGCGCGCGGCGGCGGCTGGACCACTGGCGGTGGGTGGTCGTCGGGGGGCGGCTGGTCGTCCAGCGATAGCGGCTGGGGGTCGGGCGGCGGTTGGTCATCAGGCGACAGTGGCTGGTCATCAGGCGACAGTGGCTGGTCGTCAGGCGACAGCGGTTGGTCGTCGGGCGGTGGGAGCTTCGGCGGTGGTTCGTCTGGGGGCGGCGGCGCAGGCAGGAGCTGGTGATGCACGACGAGAAACTTACCCCCGAACAGGCACAGGAGGTCATCCGCGAGGCGGTGCGCCTCCAGCAGGAGCAGGAGAACGCCATCGATACGCAGACGCTGGAGACCAGCGCCGCGGAGATGGGCGTCGACCCGCAACACCTGCGCGACGCCCTGCGCAAAGTCGCCCAGGAGCGCGAGCGACGCGCCCGACAAGTGCGCTACGGGCTGATTGCGCTGGGAGCGTTCGCCGCGCTGTTTCTGATGAGCCTCTTCTACAGCCAGCGCGCTCTGAGCGCGGCATTCGCAGAAGTGCAATTCCGACGCGCCCAGCTGGAGAATGTGCAACAGCGAAAGGCGAACCTCATCCCGCGACTGGAGCAATTGATGGCGCAGGCGAACGCGCAACAGCGTGAGCGACTGCAGACGCTGGCGACCGCCCTGCGCGAGAACCCCGCCGCCGCCGAGCAACTCCTGCAGGACCCTGCCCTGCGCAACGACTGGCTGGCGGTGCGCCTGATGGACGAAATCGCAGGCAGCGAGAATCGGGTTGCCGTCGAGCGCAAACGCTTCGAGGAAGCCGCCGCCCGCTACGAGCAGACTGCGCGCCAGTTCCCCATCGCGCTGATGCGCCCGCTGCTGGGCTACCCGCCTGCCGTCGAGCGACCGAAATAAACGCAGGGCGGGTTTTGCCCGCCCTGCGCGACTCTCCTCTCAAAGGCTTCAGAATTCTTCCTTTCTACCCAGAATAACTGCCAATCTACCTGCATGTGCTACAGCAACTTTTGTGCCAAACGATTCGCGGAGAGCATTCAAGTCTGCCCCTACCGCTGCCGATAATTGGACTGGAGGGATTAATCAATGGCTTCGCTACAGCGATTCATGGGCTTGGGCAAGAGTCCCGCCTACGACTCAGCGTTAGAGTATTATGAAGCGGAGCGGTACAGCGACGCGATTCCGCTCTTCGAGATGGCGATTGGCGAATGCAACGACCCGACCGTTCAGAAGCTGGCGCGGGCGTATCTGGCAGAATCGTATGCCCGGTTGGGCTATCGGCGTATCAATCAGGGCGACTGGGAGCGCGCCTACGCCTACTTCACAGCGGCGACCGACTATGCGCCCCAGTACGCCGACTGGTGGTTTCAGGCAGGCTACGCTGCCTATAAGCAAGGACAGTACGCAGACGCCCTGCGCGCGCTGCATCAGGCGACGCAGGTCAACCCCAGCTTCGGGCGCGCCTGGTTCCTGACAGGACTCGCGCAATACGCCAGCGGCGCACGCGAGCAGGGACTGACAACCCTGCAGCAATGGGCAGTGCAGCTGGGAATCACGCCTGAGCAGTTCAACGAAGCCCTTACCCTGCACCGCGAGTCGCGTTTCGCGCACGCGCAACAGGCGTTTGAGGAGATGCTGCACAACGCCCAGGACAACTACGCCGAATACATTCAGTGGGGGGATGAGGCGTACCAGCGCGGCGACCTGCAGACCGCCGAAGCGTGCTTCCGCCATGTGCTGAACGCGCGCCCGAACTACGCCGATGTGCGCAACCGACTCGGCGTCGTGCTGACCGCGCAGGGACGCGACGAGGAAGCCATCGACCAGTTCATCATCGCTGTCCGCATCAACCCGCGCTACACGGAGGCGCACATCAACCTCGCAATCGCCTACTACGAGCTGGGCTACACTGAGCAGGCAAAAGCGCATTACCAGCAGGTGCTGGCGTATGACCCAGACAACAGCACTGCCCGCGAGGCGCTGCAGCGAATGGCGGCGTAGTTAGACGGCAGGTACAATTCCGTTTGTGGCGCAGGCGTCGCTCGACACGGACTGGATACGCGAACTGCGGCGGGCGCTGCAGGCATGGTTCGCCATGCATCAGCGCCCGACCCCATGGCGCGACAATCCCGACCCGTATCGCGTGTGGGTGTCGGAGGTGATGCTCCAGCAGACACAGACAGCGACCGTTATCCCCTACTTCGAACGGTTCATCACGCGCTTCCCGACGGTACAGGCGCTGGCGGATGCGCCGCTGGAGGAGGTGCTGCGCTACTGGGAGGGGCTGGGCTACTACGCACGGGCGCGCAACCTGCACCGCGCGGCGCAGCAGATTGTCCAGAATGGCGGACGCCTGCCAACGACCGTCGACCGCCTGCGCGAGCTGCCTGGGATCGGCGCGTACACAGCAGGCGCGATTGCCAGCATCGCCTTCGGGCAGCCGACGCCTGTGGTGGATGGGAATGTGACGCGCGTGCTGGCGCGCCTGCTGTGGCTCAAGGGCGACCTCAAAACGCACGCCGCGCAAAAGCAACTCTGGCAACTCTGCGAGCAACTGATTGACCCCCAGCAGCCCGGCGCGTTCAATCAGGCGATGATGGAGCTGGGCTCCACAGTGTGCCTGCCTGCGCAGCCGCGCTGTGGGGCGTGCCCCGTGAGCCATCTGTGCGCGGCGTATCAGCGTGGGCAGCCGACCGCCGTGCCCGAACCGTCAAGGCGCGCGGCGACCCTGACGCGCGTGGATGTCTCCGCGATAATCCTGCGCGAGGGGCAGTGCCTGCTGGCGCGGCGCGCGCCCGACGGGCTGTGGGGGGGACTGTGGGAGTTTCCGCGCGCCTCGCGGGAAAGGCGCGAGAGCCTCGAACAGGTCGCGCAGCGCGCCGCCGCGCAGGTAGGCGTCCACATCGAGCCGCTCCAGACGCTTACCAGCCTGCAACACGCCGTGACCAACTCGCGCATTCGATTGTACGGCTACCTGTGCGCGTGGGCGTCGGGCGAGGCGCAGCCCGCGGACGCCTACGACGCCGTCGCATGGGTCGCTCCCGATGCGCTCGCCAGCTATCCCCTCTCCGCGCCCCAGCGCCGACTCGCGCGCGCCCTCACCCAGCACGGCGGGCAACTCAGCCTGCAGCAGGTATAATCCCGCACGATGCAACACGGCGACCGAAAAATGTGGGGCGGGCGATTCGAAGGCAAACTCTCGCCCGAAGCGGAGGCGTATTCCTATTCCTTACAGCACGATGTTCGGCTCTGGAAGGAAGAGCTGCGCGCCAGCGCGGCGCACGCCCGCATGATGGGCATCACGGGCATGCTCAGCACACACGAGGCGAACCGTATCGTGGACGCCCTGCTCGAAATCCACGCCGAGATCGAAGAGGGCGAATGGCTCCCGCTGGACGATTACGAAGACATCCACACGGCGATCGAGGCGCGCCTGTACGAGAAAATCGGCGCGCTGGCAGGCAAGCTACACACGGGGCGCAGCCGCAACGACCTCGTGGCGACCGAGACGCGCATGTGGCTGCGCGAGCGCACGACCGACCTCGCGCGCGCCATGCTGCGCCTGTGCGGGCAACTGATGGAACTCGCCGAGCAACATCTGGAGACGCTCCTGCCCGGACTGACGCATCAGCAGCATGCGCAGCCCGTGACGCTGGCGCAGCACCTGATGGCGCATTGCTGGGCGTTCATTCGCGACCTGTCGCGACTGGCGCACGCGGGCGACCGCATGAACCTCTGTCCGCTGGGCGCAGGCGCGCTGTCGGGCACGAGCTTCCCCATCGATCGCGAGCTGCTCGCGGCGGAACTCGGCTTCGCGATGCCCGCACCCAACAGCATGGACGCCGTCGCCGACCGCGATTTCGTCGCCGAGTACCTGTTCGTGAGCGCGCTGCTGATGGTGCATCTGAGCCGCCTCGCGCAGGAACTGATCCTCTGGAGTACGCCCGAATACGGCTATGTGGAACTCTCCGATGAACACACGACGGGCAGCAGCATCATGCCCCAGAAAAAGAACCCCGACATCGCCGAGCTGATTCGGGGGCGCAGCGCGCTGGTGATTGGCAACCTGACGGGCATGCTCGCGCTGCTGAAGGGGCTGCCGCTGACCTACAATCGCGATCTGCAGGACGACAAGCCGCTGCTGTTCGCGACGATGGACACTGCGATTTCGTCGGCAACGCTGATGCGCCAGATGCTGGAGAAGGCGCACTGGAACACCGAGCGCATGCGCGCCGCGCTGCAGGGCGACTTCTCGACGGCGACGGAGCTGGCGGACTACCTGGTGCGCAAGGGCGTGCCCTTCCGCGAGGCGCACGCAATTGTCGGCGGCATCGTGCGCGAATGCCTGCAACAGGGCGTTGCGCTCGAATCGCTGACGCTGGAGACGCTCCAGCGCCATCATCCGCGATTTGAGGTGGACGCGCTGGAGGCGATTGACCCCCTGCAGGCGGTGCGGGCGCGCGCCATCCTGGGCGGAACCGCCCCCGAAGCGGTACAGCAGCAGATTAAGCAAGCCAAGCAGTGGCTGGGGGTCATCGAGAACCAGCTCAACGAGTTGCTGAACCCGAACTGATGGCGCAGTGGTTGCGGAGCGAGGCGTGGCGGTTGCGCTGGTTGCCGCTGCTGACGGCGGCGGCGGGGCTGACGGCGGCGTTCCTGCTGCAGGATGTGCCGATAGTCCGTCGGCACGCGCTGCTGCTGGCGTTGCTGGCGGGGCTGGGCTTCTTCCTGCCTGCCGTGCGCCATCGGCTGCTGATTCTGTTCGCCTACGGGCTGGGGCTTTATTTTATCGTCAAGTCGGTCGCGACATGGCTGGGGCTGCCGCTGGGCGAGCTGGGCGCGGTGGAGCAGGTGCTGTGGTTCGTGCTGGGCTGGTTGTGCATCGTCAGCGCGCTGGGAATGGGGCGTCGCTCGCCGCCTGAGTGGGCGGTCGCCCTGCTGATGGTCGCGCTGGGGCTTTACTTTGCGAACTTCACTTTTGTGCATTACGCGCAGAACAACTGGCTGCAGGTCATCGCGGGCGTGGGGCTGACGGGCGCGGCGCTGTGGCACGCGGCAGTCGTGTGGGCGTCCCCGCCCGATGAGACGCCCCTGCAGAAAGGCTGACCACGCAGCCCCGAAATCGTCTCGCGCACACCTCGGAGGTGAATCTACCCCACCAGGATAATCGGTCGCCGTGGTCCATGAAAGGGACTCGTTTTTGAACCCAAAGGGGTGACCCGCTCCTGATACCAACTGCGCCGTCAGAGTTCATAATTGCCGTGCATCTACAGCCAGAGCCACGCGCGTTTTGCCCTCACCCCCAGCCCCTCTCCCGCAGGCGGGCGAGGGGAGCCGTGCAAGCCTTGAGCGACACGCTATCCCCTCTCCCGAACCTTCGGGAGAGGGGGACAAAAGGGGCTTAAGAGGGTAGGTTTTTTTGAGGTGCGCGCTGCTTGCGGGCGCACCCAGAATATGGAGAAGCGCGTGTTCACACGACGGCTGAAGCCGTTCCTATCAAACGAAGCCGACCTTCGTCGGCTATAGCCAGCGTAGGCTGGCTTTGTGTTGTAGGAACGGCTTCAGCCGTCTTCTCTTCAAGCAGGACGCGAAAAAACCTACCCCTTTAAGGACAAAGTGGGTGAGGGCAACATCCAGCGCCGATTTACGAACTATGACCCGCAGATTGGTATTACTTGCTCTGTTGCAAGGATACTTGTTCCGCCTTCGGCACAGCCCACTTCGCCCCACAGGGCGCGGCGACCCCCTACTCATGCCTGTACGGACGCGGTTCCCGCGTCCTGTTGTTCGGCTCTCCCATTCTTTGCAACAGAGCAGGTATTACTCTTCTCCCAGAATCTACGAGTTTCAATTAGCACCCACCCTTGGGGGTGAATGCTACTCACGGGTCCGTACTTATGGATCCGTACGACACCGAGGTTTCAATTAGCACCCACCCTTGGGGGTGAATGCTACGGGGCCTGGCTCTACGAGTATTACACGTTGAGCCTCCCGGTTTCAATTAGCACCCACCCTTGGGGGTGAATGCTACGGTATAGTCTACCACATCAGACCCCCCCTTTGTCAAGTCCTGCGCGCGCTTCTTAACAATTGACCCCCCGATTTGAACTCAACACTCTGCGCGAACCTCGACGCGATTTGAACTCAAGTGCGAATTTGGGGGAGGTTCGCGCAAAAAGTATCGTTGGGCGGCTGTTGTTCTGGGGGTGTGTTTTTGGGGTGTTTTTGAGTTCAGATTTGGGGGTGTGATGTGGTGTTATTTGGGGGGTGAATTGGGTTCAGGTTCAACTATTTAGCGTGGCTAAGTATTGCGCGAAGGTCTGTAGACATTTGATTCAAGTTCAGAGGGGTGGGAGGTTCGCGCAAAGTTTAGCGTAGCTAAGGAGTTGAGGCGGATTGAGTTCAGGGTTTTGGGGTGTGAAGTTGAAGTGGCGCTTGAGGTTTGGGTTTGTGGGGTGTGAGTCGGTGGGGGGTTCGCGCAAAGTTTAGCGTGGCTAAGGATTTGGTGGGACGGCGAGCGGTTCCCGCCCGCGCGCGCCGTGTTGCCCCAACAGGCAGGAATCGCGCCTACCCCGCCGAATTGCGCAGGCGCTATGCAACGCATTCCCGAATCGGAGCTGGCGGGCTATCTGGAGCGCGTGCCCCAATGGACGCGCGAGGGGATTGAGATCGCCCGCGCCTTCACCTTCCGCAACTTCCGCGAGGCGATGGGGTTCGTGATGCAGGTCGCGCTGCTTGCCGAACGCGCCGACCATCACCCCGACATCGAGATTCGCTACAAGCAGGTGACGCTGCGCCTCAGCACGCACTCGGCGGGCGGCTTGACTGAGAAGGACTTCGAGCTGGCGCAACAGATTGACCAGATTTGAGATGCGCGGGATTCCGATTGTCGACTCGGAGCAGATGCGCGCGCTGGATCGCGCGGCGATAGAGGCGGACGGCATCCCGTCGCTGACGCTGATGGAGCGCGCGGGCTACGGCGTGTTCCAGCGGATTGCGGAGTGGTTCGCGCCGCTGTCGGGCAAGCGCGTGGCGGTGCTGACGGGCAAGGGCAACAACGGCGGCGACGGGATGGTTGTGGCGCGCTATCTGCATGAGGCGGGCGCGCAGGTGCATTTGTGGCTGGCGTGTGCGCCCGACGAGTTTCGGGGCGACGCGGCGACGCAGTGGCGGACGGTGCAGGCGTATGGCATCCCCGCGCTGCCGCTGCCCGACGCGCCCGACCCTGCGCTGTTCCGCGACGAAGACCTGCTGGTGGACGCGCTGCTGGGGATTGGCGCGCGGGGCGACCTCAGCCCGCGCCTGTGCGCCGTGATCGACGCGGTGAATCGGGCGGGACGCCCCATCGTGGCGGTGGACATCCCGTCGGGCATCGACGCCGACACAGGCGTCGCGCTGGGCGCGGCGGTCTGGGCGACCTACACGGTCACGATGGCGCTGCCCAAGGCGGGCTTTTTCCAGAACGACGGGGCGCACTGCGTCGGGCGCTGGGCGATTGCGCCGATTGGCATTCCCCCGCGCCGTCTGGAGGCGACCCCGTGCGTGGCGCGGCTGATGACCGAGCAGGAGACGCTCGCGCGGACGCCCTGCCTGCCGCTGGACGCGCACAAGGGGCATCGGGGGCATGTGCTGGTGGTGGGCGGTAGTCTGGGGATGGCGGGCGCGCCTGCACTAACGGCGATTTCCGCGCTGCGCGTCGGCGCAGGGCTGGCGACGGTCGCTACCCCCGCGCGCATCCAGCCGCAGGTCGCCAGCTTCTACCCCGAAGTGATGACCCTGCCCCTGCCCGACGACGACACAGGCGCGCTGACCGTGCCGGGCGCGCAGTGGCTGGCGGAGCGCCTCGCCCGATTCAGCGTGCTGGCGCTCGGTCCAGGGCTGGGCGCGCACGAGACCGTCGGCAAGGCGATGCTGGAACTGTTAGAGGCGTGGCGCGTGCTGGAGCGACCGCTGGTCATCGATGCGGACGGGCTGAACTGGCTGGCGCGGCTGGGCGCGGACACCCCCCTGCCGACGCACACGATTCTGACCCCCCATCCGGGCGAGGCGGCGCGCCTGCTGCAGATTGAGACCCATCAGGTGCAGCAGGACCGCTACAGCAGCGCGGAGCTGCTGCACGAGCGCTACCGTGCGCTGTGCGTGCTGAAGGGCGCGTACACGGTGATTGCGGACGAAGGGGGCTTGTGGCTCGCGCCGTTCGCCGAGCCGAGCCTGGCGACAGGCGGGTCGGGCGATGTGCTGACAGGCGCGATTGCAGGACTGCTGGCGCAGGGGCTGGAGCCGTTGCCCGCGGCGCAGCTGGGGGTCTACCTGCATGGGCAGGCGGGCGCGCGATTGGCATGCGGCGGTCGCCCCGCCTACACCGCCGACGAGCTGAGCCGCGCCCTGCGGGTCTAACGCGCCTCCTTCTCGCCGAGCAGCTCTTTGCGCAACTGGAGCGACGGCTCGTGTCCGGGCTTCAGCGCGAGCGCCTTTTCCAGCTCGACGAGGGCGTCGTCCCGCTGCCCCAGTTTGGCGTACACCGCCGCGAGGTGATAGCGCAGGTCAGGCGTGTCGGGCGCGGTCTGCACCGCCAGACGCAATTCGCGCAGCGCCTCGTCGTACCGCCCTAGTTTATACAGCACCCAGCCGTGCGTATCGTGGTACGCGCCGACATTCGACTTGATAGCAATCGCCCGCCGAACCAGCCGCAGCGCCTTCTCCAGCTCGCGCCCATCTTCCGCAAGCGCGTAGGCGTAGTCGTTCATCGCCAGATGGTTCTGCGGGTCTAACTGGAGCGCCTTCTCGAACCACGGGGCGTACTCGTCGCGCTTGCCCGCCAGAAACGCCAGCGTGCCCAGCACCTGATAAAAGCCCGCGCGGTCGATCTGCACGGGGATTTCACTGGCGCGCGGCTCGTACTGCACCAGAAACGCATACGCCTGCGCCGCGGGGCGTTCAGGGCGCGCCATGTAGGCGCGATACACATCCTGCAAGGCAACGACGAAGTTGGGCGACTGCTCCACATACTGTTTGAAGAGCGCCGCCGCGCCCTCGTAGTCGCGCGTCTCCAGCTTCTGCACGCCTTGCTCCAGCAAGCTCGGTTTCTGCGGCTCCGTGCGCCCGCAGCCTGATAGCATCAGCCCGATTACCAGCAACCCGATAAGCACTCGCATGGCGGGTTAGAGCGCGCTCTCAGGCACGCGCTGCGCTTCGATGGTGAAGCTCAACCCCATCGCGTTGAGGGTTCCCGTGAGGCGGTCGCCAGACACGGTTGCGTTCACGGTGAAGCTCATGCCGCCCGCTTCTAAGGTGAGCGTGAGCGTCTCGCCGTCGGGCGCGGCGATGCTGAACTCCTGTGTGCCCAGCGGCGTCTCCAGCGCGCCGCGCAGCTGGTTGCCCTCCTGACGGATGCGCAGGGTGAAGGGCACGCCCTCAGGGGGCAGCGGATCGCCGCCCGTAATCGTGCCGCGCCATGTGCCTGCGAATCGCACGGGCGCGCCTGTCGGCGGCGTCTCGCGGGGCGCGGACTCCTCACGCTCGCGCCGCCGCTCGTCGAACACCGACTCGGCGCGCAGCCCCTTCAGGTACTCATGACGCTCCTTCTCCAGCTCCTCGCGCCATGCACGGTCGCGCTCGCGGTCGAAGTAAAGCACGCCGTCCACGAAGGTCTTCTCGCACACGGCGTAGCCGCTCAGCGGGTGGTCGCTCCAGAGCGCGAGGTCGGCGTGCTTGCCCACCTCAATCGAGCCGACATAGCGGTCGATACCGAGCTGCTTGGCGACATTCAGAGTCACGAACTTGAGCGCCTCCGCTTCGGGTACGCCGCCGTACTTGACCGCTTTGGTCGCTTCGGTGTTCATGCGGCGCGCCAGCTCGTTGCTGTCGGAGTTGAAGCTCACCACCACGCCGCGCTCCCACATAATCGCGCCGTTGTGCGGGATGGCGTCATACACCTCGATTTTGTACGCCCACCAGTCGGAGAACGAGGACGCCCCTGCCCCGTGTCGGGCAATCTCGTTGGCGACCTTGTAGCCCTCCAGCACATGCTGGAGCGTGCCCACGCGCACGCCGAACTCCTCGCACACACGCAGCAGCATTAGTATCTCGTCCTGGCGGTAGCTGTGGCAGTGAATGAGCCGCTTGCCCTCCAGAATCTCGACCAGCGCGTCGAGTTGCAAATCGCGCTGAGGCGGCAGCGGGCGCTTGCCCTGCCGATACTCTTCCCAGTGGCGTTTGTAGTCCAGCGCGGCGAGGAACCGCTCGCGAATCACCTGCTCCACGCCCATGCGCGAGGCGGGGTAGCGCGTCGATCCGCCCGTGCGGAAGTTGGAGCGTTTGACATTCTCGCCCAGCGCGAACTTGATGCCTGTGGGCGCCTCTTTGAAAATCATCTCGTCGGCGGTCTTGCCCCAGCGCCACTTGACCGTGATGCTCTGTCCACCAATCACATTCGCCGAGCCGTGCAGCATCAGCGCGCCCGTCAGACCGCCCGCGAGCTGGCGGTAGATGTTCACATCGTCGGGGTTAATCACATCCTGAATGCGCACTTCGGCGGTGCAGACATTCGTGCCCTCGTTCACGCCGCCGGTGATGGCGGTGTGCGAATGGCAGTCCAGCAGTCCGGGCGTGAGGTGCTTACCCGTGCCGTCGATGATGCGTGCGCTGGGCGGCGCGGTCAGGTTCTTGCCCACCGCCGCGATTTTGCCGTCCACCACCAGCACATCGGCGTCAGGCAGCGGCTGATCGTGCGCCAGCGTCCACACGGTGGCGTTGCGAATGAGCCAGGTGTTGTGTTCATCGGCGGGCGGGGGCATCAGCGGCGTGAGCTTCACGCGCGGCAGAGTCGGCGTCTCGTCGGATGCGCCTGCCTGCTCCGTGCGCTCAGCGGGCGGCTGACTGGTCTGCTCGCGCGGGGCGTCCTGTCGCGGGGGCACGCCCGCAGTGAGGTGGTCGGTGCATGCCTCCTCACACGCATGCGCCTCATGGTCGTGGCTCTGCATGTGGGTTAATGTGCTGCCGTGCGCGTGGTGGAAGCAGCAGGAGGCTTCCATCAGGCTGCCCGTGTTCTCGGCGTCCCAGTCGCGCGGGCGGCGGAAGGGCGGTGTGGCAGGCGCGCTTGCGGTCTGTTGCGCGTCGCTCACTTTGAAGCGCTTGCCGTCCGCGAACACGAACTCGATTCGCGCGCGCGGCTCAAACAGTTCCCCGCGCGCCACCACAAAGCTCGCCGTCTTGCCCACCGCGAGGTCGCCGAAGCGGTTTTGCAGCCCCATCAGCTCGGCGGGGGTCAGCGTCAGGGCGCGCAGCGCCGCCTCTTTGGGCAAGCCGTTCGCAATCGCCGTGCGCAGGTTGCGCAGCAGCCGCTCTGGGTCGCCCAGCCCCTCGGTCGTGATAGCGAATCGCACCCCGTGTTCGTGCAGAATCGCGGCGTTCTGATACGCCAGCGCGCGGTTGCGCAGGCTGGTCAGCGTCGGCGGGTTGAGCGGGTCGTAGCTGCGCAACGGTTCAGGCATCTCGAGGGTCAGCAGCACGGGGATGTCGCGCTTCTTGAGTTCGTCGGCGACCTTCGCCGCTTCCTGCCCGCCCACAATCACCACGCGCAGGTTGAACTCGTCGGCGATGCGCAGCACACGGCGGATGTCTTCCGCGCTGTTGGCGATTGCCAGCAGGGGCGTCTCACGCTTCAGCACGGGCTGCAACGCCTCCAGCGCGCGGTTCATCGCCGGGCGCGGCTTGCCCGTCGGGTCGCGCAGGTACGCCTCCCAAACCTGCATCTGGTGCTGCGCGTCGTAGAGCGTCTGGCGCACGAGCGCAATCGCGCCCATCAGCGAGCTGGGGTAGCCGCCCCCGCCCTCAAAGCCGCCGCGCCCGCGCAGATTCAACACCACGCCGACCTGCGGCGCAATCACCAGCTCTGCAGGCGCGCCCGTCCCCACGCTGATGACCGCGCTCTGCCCGCTCATAATGCCGTGCGGCGGCGCAATATGCGCGGCGACGAAGCCTGCGCGACGCCAGCGCGCCAGCTGCGCCGAATCGGGCTGCATCAGTACCGTCGCCTGACGCTCCGGGCGAATCTGCGCATTCGGGTGGGTGTTGCCGCGCTCGTAACTGGCATACGCGGGATCGTTCGCCTGCGCAGGCATGCCCAGACTCGTGAACGCATCGATAAATCCGGGGTAGATGGTGTGCCCGCTCGCGTCGATGACCTCCGCATCGGCGGGGATGGGCGTGTCGCTGCCGCCAATCGCGGCGATGACGCCGTTGCGCACCACCAGCACGCCGTTCTCAATCGGCGGCGCGGTGTTGGACACAATCTTCGCGCCGCGTAGGGCATACACATCGGGTAAACGATAGGGCGTATCCTGCGCCCACGCAATAACGCTGAGAAGTAACCAGCCTACGAACCACCTCAGTCCTCGCATCGCAGACGGCAGATTCGACGGCGGGCGAGCGATTCCTGCCCGACAATTTGCGCCCATGCGTGCAAGGCGCATCCTTTGGAGTGCTGAAGCGGGAGCTTCAGCATGCGCGGAAGCTCCGCTTCCGCAACACCCTTTGTCACCTCTCTCAAAGGGTTGGGAGAGGAGGGATGCACCTGGCACAATGCTGGCGCGACTCCCCTCTCCCGCCTGCGGGGGGAGGGGCTGGGGGTGAGGGCTGTAATTTGACCCTTGACCCGCCGCTTGGTCTTCAAATCATCGCGCCTTCCGTGTAAGTGCCGTACACCTCTTTGAGCGCGTTGACCATCTCGCCGAGCGTCGCGTAGGCTTTGATGGCGTTCAGGATGGGTACCATCAGATTCTCCTCACGGCGCGCGGCAGCCACGAGGTCGGTGAGGGCTTGCGCCACCGCGCGGTTGTCGCGTCGACGGCGCAGGTCTGCCAGGCGCTTGACCTGCTTCTCGTGCGCTTCATGCTCGATTTTGAGGATGCGAAACGGAATCGGCTCCTCCGCCATCTGGTACTCGTTCACGCCGACCCACACGAAGTCGCGTTCCTCCACGCGCTGCTGGAATCGGTACGCGGCGTCGGCAATCTCCTGCTGGAAGAAGCCGCTCTTGACGGCGGAGATTACGCCGCCTTCCTCTTCGATGCGGCGGAAGTATTCGCGTGCGCCCGCCTCCATCTGGTCGGTCATCCACTCCACGAAGTACGCGCCGCCCAGCGGGTCCACCGTGTTCGTGACGCCCGACTCATGGGCAATCACTTGCTGCGTGCGCAGCGAGAGTAGCACCGCCTCTTCGGTCGGCAGCGCCCACGCCTCGTCGAACGAGTTCACATGGAGCGACTGCGTGCCGCCCAGCACCGCCGCCAGCGCCTCGATGGTGGAGCGAATAAGATTCACATACGGCTGCTGCATCGTGAGCGAGACGCCCGCCGTCTGCGTGTGGAAGCGCATCCACCATGAGCGCGGGTTTTTCGCGCCGAAGGTCTCGCGCATCTCGCGCGCCCAGATGCGCCGCGCCGCCCGGTACTTGCCAATCTCCTCGAAAAAGTCGATATGCGCGTTGAAGAAGAACGAAAACTTCGGCGCGAAGTCGTCGATGTCCAGCCCCCGATCCAGACACCAGCGCACATACTCCAGCCCATCCGCAAGGGTGAACGCCAGCTCCTGCACCGCCGTCGCGCCCGCCTCGCGAATATGGTAGCCGCTGACGCTGATTGGATGCCACTTCGGCACATACTGCGTCGCGAACTCGATCGTGTCCACGATGAGCTTCATGTGCGGCTCAGGCGGGTAGACCCACTCCTTCTGCGCGATGAACTCCTTCAGGATGTCATTTTGAATCGTGCCCGACAACTGCTCCAGCGGAATCCCCCGCTTCTCGGCGACGGCGAGATACATGCCCCAGATGATAATCGCGGGCGCGTTGATGGTCATCGAGGTGGTGATACTGGCGAGGTCGATGCCATCAAACAGAATCTCCATATCTTCCAGCGAGGCAACGCTCACCCCGCATTTGCCTACCTCGCCTTCCGCTTCGGGGTCGTCCGGGTCCACGCCCATCAGCGTCGGCAGGTCGAACGCCACCGACAATCCCGTCTGCCCCTGATCGATGAGGTACTTGTAGCGCTGATTCGTCTCCTCAGGCGTGGCGAAGCCCGAAAACTGGCGCACCGTCCACAACTTCGTGCGGTAGCCCGATTCGTACAGCCCGCGCGTGAAAGGATATTCGCCCGGGTTGCCCAGATCGTGCGCGTAATCCAGATGGGCAACATCCTGTGGTGTGTAAAAACGCTTGATTTCGATACCCGACAGCGACTCGAATCGCTGCTTCCGTTCCGTGATCGTCTTCTGGCTCATCGTCGCGCCTCCGCTCATATTATGGCACATGCGGGGATTTTCCGAAACGGGCGGGAACTTTCCGAAACACGGAATCGTAATCTTGAGTGGAAAGCACTCAAGAGACCTTCCATAGAGACACTCATTAGGAGGGATGACAGATGCGAGGA
Source organism: Armatimonadota bacterium (assembly GCA_037442365.1). GTDB lineage: Bacteria > Armatimonadota > Fimbriimonadia > Fimbriimonadales > GBS-DC > GBS-DC. Next base: position 19,420 of record JBBIQK010000005.1, read on the forward strand.
CTGGTACGACGCGAGCCTGAGAGCGCTGTTGTGCGCTGGAATCCGTTCCGTGAGATGGAGCAGTTCCGACGCGAGATGGACGACCTGTTTGGTCGTTTCTTCGACTGGCGACCGACCTTGACGACGCCGACGGAGCTTGAGTTCACGCCTGCGCTGGATGTGTACGAGACGCCCGATGAGTTCGTGGTGTTCGTGACCGCGCCGGGCGTGTCCGAGAAAGACCTGCATGTGGAGCTGTCGAACGGCACGCTCACGGTGTCGGGCGAGCGCAAGGCGCTCATCGAGGGCGATCAGGTGCAGGCGCACTATGTCAGTCGCATGGGCGGCTACGGCAAGTTCAGCGTCGCCTACACGCTGCCCACCGCGATTGACGAGAACCGCGTGAAAGCCGTCTACCGCAACGGCGTGCTGGAGGTGCGCCTGCCCAAAGCCGAGTCGGCGAAGCCGAAGACCGTCAAGGTCGAGTTCGAGAAATAAATACTCCTGCAGGGGCGCGGGAACATCCTGCGCCCCTGTTTTTGTGCGTTTCGGGTATACTCTCGCGCGGGATAACTGTATGGAAGCCACGAAAATCGAGACACGGTTGGAGCTGGACTATCTCGCGCGCGAGGTCTTACGTGCCTTCATGCAGGGCGAGCCGATGCCCCTGCGCGCCAACGAGATTCGGGAACGCATCCAGTCGCTGGAGCTGTCTTCGGGCGAGCTGCGCGCGCTCCTGTTGAACATGCCCGACAAGTTCTTCCAGGAAGAGCGTCGCTGGCAGCCCCTCTATCGCAAGGCGCATCGCAACATTCCTGTGTTGGCGCTGGCAGAGCGTATCATCCGCGCGGTCGGCGCGCCTGTGCCGCGCACCGCATTAGCCGTCGAGCTGGGCGCGCACCTCAGACGCTCGTTCGAGCATTATGAGACCATTCTGCCGCGCCTTGCGCAAAGCTCCGAAACGCTCTTTATCACGCGTAGCGGCGAAGTTGGATTGCGCGAGTGGCTCTTCGTGCCCGACTGGATCGAACCCATCCCCTATGAGTGGGAGCGCGCCGAGGAGCGTGAACGCGCCGTCCATGACGCTCTGTTCTACAACGACCTCAAATGGGACGAGGTGGAGCGCTATGTGTCGCAGGCGCAGGGCATGGACTGGACGCGCCCCGAAACCGCCCTCGCGTTCGTGAGTCAGTTAGGCGAGCCTGTGCCCAATCGCGTGGTGGGCTTTCTGGGCTGGTACTTCACCCTGGACCCCGACCCACGCTGGGTCTATCCCTACGACGGCGTCGCGCTGTTCGAAGCCATCTATCAATCCGACGAGTGGGTCTGGGGCAGCGACGGGCAGTGGTATCCCCGCGCGGTCGCCGAGCAGTGGCGAGAGCGCGCCAGAGCGCAGGTGCAGGAGTGGCTGCAGGAGATGCCCGCCGAAGAGACCCAACCGCTCGAACTGCGCCCCGACGAGGTGGAGCATATCGTCGCCAACCTGCTCAAAACGGAGGGCATCGCCCGCGCATCGAAGCTGCTCGAAGAGCTGTTCGAGGTCACGCCGAAAAGTCGCACCTTTCGCGAAGACCTCGACACGCTGGTGAACGCTCTCTGGAGCGATGGGCGGCTGGTGTGGTTCGGGTTCGACCGCTTCGGGCGCGACGAGGATGTGCCCGAATATGTGCGCACCGTGCCCTCAGTGTTCGAGTTCCCCGAGTTGCCCGACCTGCGCAACGAGGAGGGCGACCCCTACGATGTGCTGATTGACCCTGAGGGCTACCCGAAGACCCTGCGCGACGAGATTCTCGATGTGCGCGCGCAGGATGTGCTGGACGAGGAGACGCCCGCCTACCCCGAACAGATTCCCAGCGCGGTGCGTATCGTGTTGCGCCAGCCCCACAAGGACCTGGGCACCATCCCGATGTGCCAGATTCCGCTGGGCTTCCTGCCCGACGAGCCGTTCCTGCAGCAGCTGACCTTTATCGACGAGAACGACCAGCCCTATGAAATCTGGCTGAACCACGAGACGCGCCTGATCTACGGGCTGTTCGACAAGTTCGCGTCGTTAGACCCGATTTCGGGCGCCATCTTTATGCTGGAGCGCACCGATCAGCCCGATACCTACCGCCTGCGCTACACAGGCGAGGTGGACCCGCTGCTTGCTATCTCGCCCGCGCGCTACGAGCGGTTGCTGAACCTGCAGGCGCAAGCCGACGCCCTCTCCACCTACCACCTGCTCATTGAGCTGATGCGCGACCACCCGCGCGGGGCGGACTTTCTGACCCTGCACAACGAGCTGAACATCATCCGTCGCACGCGCCGTGAGCAGACCGCCTCGATTCTCAGCGCGTACCCGTGCTTCGAGTTGCATCGCGGCTCGCCCGTGTGGCATCTCAAAGAGGACGACATCGGCAAGCCCATCACCAAAAAGGCGCGTTCCTATCTGCTGGGGTAGCGTATGCACCAACAGATGAGCCTGTTGCGCGACCTGCAGGCGATCGATTCGTACATCGATCGCCTGCGCAAGGAGCTGGCGCAACTCGATTCGGGCGAGCGTATCCGCGTCAAGCTCGAACAATCCCGCGTGCGCATGGAGCAAATCAAGGCGCGCTACGAACAGAGCTACGCCGCCGCCGCCGAACAGGAACGCCGCCTGCAGGAGTTCGACCAGCGCATCCGCCAGGCGGAAGCCGACCTCTACTCCGGGCGCGTCACCAACCCGCGCGAGCTGCAACTGATGCAACACGAAATCGAGCAAGCCAAGCAGACCCGCGACGAACTGGATATGCAGATGCTCAAAATGTGGGACGACCTCGAATCGCTGAAAAAGGACATCGACGCCTCCGAACGCGACCTGCAGCAGATTGAACGCTTCTACGAGGCGCATGTGGAAGAGTACCGCCAGCGCAAAGCCGCGCTGGAGTCGGAAATCGCCTTCCACGAGAAAGAGCGCGAGAAACTGGCGCAGCGAATTGACTCCGACGCACTGGCGCGCTACCAGACGCTGCGCGAACGGCTGGGCGGCATCGCCGTCGCCGTCGTGGCGCAGAAAGCCTGCACCGTGTGCCACACTTTGCTTACCCCCTACACCCTCAAACGCCTCGAAAACGAGGATGCGCTGATTGCCTGCGAAAGCTGCGGCAGGCTCCTGTACGACCCGCAACTGGCGCAGTAGCAGGAATCACGCCTCGCCAGAGCGTATTATAAATCAGGAGGCGAGAGCGTGGACGAACCCATTAAGCGTTCAGACGCTGTTGAGAAGGAATACACGCAGGCAGTCATCTACGGCATCGTGGGGCTGGTGGCGCTGGGACTGACCTTCCTGTTCTGGCGGTACGGCGGCATGTTTTACTCGTTTTCGTGGGGCTTTGGTCTAATCTGGCTGGGTGCGTGGGGCTACGCGGGCTGGTCGTACTACAAAACCACGAAAGTGCCCGCGCATCCTGTCGAGTGCCCGTTTTGCCGCAAGGAGACGGTGCTGGTCGCCCCGCCGCAGATGGACTTCACCTGCGAACACTGCCTCAAGCGCGTGCCTATCGAGAACGGGCGCGTGATGGAAGTCATCGCGGTCAAGTGTCCGCACTGCGGCTCGATGGAGCAGGTCTCGGTCAAAGCGGCGGCGGCGATTTGTGAACAGTGCCAGCGCGAGTTTCCCATCCGCACGACGGGGCGCGTGCCCGCCGGGATGCCCATCCCCGCGCAGGACGACCCGACCCCCTACGAACTCGTGCTGCTGGGCGTCGACCGCCTCAAGGAAGAGCAGGCAATCCTGGCGCTGGAGCGGTTGCTCGATCTGAACCGCCCCGATGTGAAAAAGCTGCTGGAGACGGTTCCGATGGTGCTGTTCACGAACCTGCCGCGGCGCAAGGCGGAGAGTCAGGCGCGTGAGCTGAGCGAGCAGGGTGTGATGGTTGAGGCGCGTCGGATTGAAGACCCCAACCGCGTGCCGACGCCCTGGAACTAACGCCGGCGCAACACCAGCTGGGTCGCCGTACAGCGCGCCCATTCGGGGCGTTTGGGGTCGGGTGTGAGCGTCGCCCCGCGCGGCTCAACGATCCGCCAGCGCGATACGCCTCCCGGAAGAAACAGATACCCACTGGTAAACGGCAGTTGCGCCGTTAGGCGGTCAGGCTCGGTGAGGCTCTCCCGCACGCCGCGCAAAAAATCATCCGGCTCTATCCCGCCTGCGCACAGCATCGCCCTGCCCAGACGCTCGCTGCCGTACACGCGGTCGATGTAGAGCGCGAGCGCGAGGTACTCCTCGTAGCCCCCCCGACCGCGCGAACGCCACCGCTGCGGGTTCAATCCCTCCCGCGCCATGCGCGCGACGAGCGGCTCGACGGCGCGGCGCAGGTACGCCTCCAGCGCGCTCATCGACGCGCCCATCAGAAACTCCGGCTCGCCGCCTGCGTCTCGCGCCCGCGCCGTCAGGTGCTGGGTAAACCACCGCTCGCCCAGATCGCCGTTCGCCCACGCCTCTGGCGCAGTGAACGAGTTGATGGGGGGGATAACCCAGTGCCCGTACTCGTGCGTCAGCTCGCGCAGCCACTCATGCGGGGGCACGCGCTCGCTGAGGTCATACAGGTACATCAGGTTCTGCTGCTGCTCCGCGCCCGCCCTGCCCTCGGTCATCAGAAACACGCGCAACAGGCGGTCATAGCGTAGCGAATGGTCCAAGCCCAGCCGTGTACGCGCCAGCTCGTAGCACGCCAGCAGCAACCGACAGGCGCGCTCTGCGTAAGGGTACAGAGTCTGCCGCTGCGCGTAGATTTCGAACAGCAGCATCGGCGTCGCGCCCTCAGCAAGCCCCTGCACACGGTAGGCGAACGCCGCCCGATGCAGCGGGTCCTCCACAGGCGCAGACAACGGCTGCGGCGAACCGACCACCCGATAACGCACAGGAAGAGTGTACCGCATCGCCCGATGCACGGTTGCGCCTACTGCCCGTCAGGAGGGGACGGCTTCGCTGCGGGGCGCACGCCGAGCGCAAGCCACATGCTGAACACCAACAACCCAGCGGCGGCGGCATAGGGCAGCGAGTCGCTGTATTTGAGCGCGCCGTTGCCCCCGATAGGTCCCACAATCCGTGCAAGGCTCTCCAGCGAGCCAGAGACGCCCTGAATGCGCCCTTGCTCGGCGTCGGTTGCAGAGCGACTGATCAGGCTCACCACACTGGGCAACGCCAGCGCGCCCCCAACCGAAGCGACTCCCACCAGCAGGTAGAACAGGAACAGCGATTGGGTGAACGCCGCGCCGAACAACCCCACCACATTCAGCAGCAGCCCGACCAGCAGCGTCCGTTGCTCGCCCAGCGCATGCACCACGCGCCCGACCAGCACCGCCTGTGAGAGCGCGCCCACCAGTCCCACCACCGCCAGGATGTAGCCAATCTCGCGCGGTCCCAGCTCGAAGCGCACCGCCACAAACAGCGGGAAGGTCGTCTGATACACCGAGAAGCCGAGCCAGAGGATGAAGTTCATCCAGAGCAGGCGGGCGGCGGCGCTTCGGGTCAGCAGCGCGGGCATCTCGCGCCATGGGGAGGGGCGTTTCGCAGGCACGAGGTGCGCCGTTTCGGGCAGCGCGACGAACGCATACCCCGCCGCGAGCAGCGAAATCACCGCCGCCGCCCACGCGGGAACCGCCAGCCCGAACGACGCCAGCCCACCGCCCAGCGCGGGACCGACGATGAACCCCAGCCCGAACGCCGCGCCAATCAGCCCGAAGTTGCGCGCGCGCCGCTCTGGGGGGCTGATGTCGGCGATATAGGCGCGCGCCGTCGTGATGTTGCCCCCCGTGAAGCCGTCCAGCAGGCGCGACACAAACAGCCAGAACAGATTCGGCGCGAGCGCCAGCATCACGAAACTCGCCGCCGACCCCAGCAGGCTCAGAATCAGCACGGGGCGACGCCCCCAGCGGTCAGACCACTCGCCCAGAATCGGCGATGCAAGCAGTTGCGCGACGGAAAACGAGGCGAACAGGAGACCAATCTGCAGCTCGCTCGCCTGAAAGCGCTGGGCGTAGAACGGCAGAAGCGGGATGACTATCCCGAAGCCGATGAGGCTGACGAAAATCGTGATGAAGACCGCCAGCAGGGCGCGTCGCTTGACCCGCTCATCGGCTTCGGGCGTAATCCGCTGGATTGCCATCAGTAGCGTCGTTTGCGCTTCCCGACATGTTGCGCGTGGTGCTTTTTGCGGGGGGCGTCTTCGCTGTCTGCCGCGCTGGTCGCATTCGCCGCGCTTGTTGGGGGAGACGCGGCGCTCGCTTTCGGCGCGACCGCCGTCGCCTTCGCCGCCTCTACCTGACGCTGATGGAGCTTCTCACGCGCGCCCTGCCAGCTCACCATAATCTGGCTCGCGATGAAAATCGACGAGTAAGTGCCCGCAATCACGCCAATCAGCATGGTGACATAGAAGAAGCGCAGATCCTGCGTCACCGCGCCCCAGATGACCAGCGCGACCAGCACAATCAGCAGGGTCAGGCTGGTGTTGATGGAGCGCGCCAGAGTCTGGTTCAGACTGCGGTTCACAATCGTCGCGAAAGTCTCCCCGCGCGCCCGATGGCGCAGGTTCTCACGCACGCGGTCATACACAATGATGGTGTCGTTAATTGAGAAGCCAACCAGCGTCAGCAGCGCGGTGATAAAGAGCGCGTTAATCTCCCAGCCGAGCAGGTAGCCCAGTATCGCCGCGCCGCCGACCATAATCAGCACATCGTGCGCGAGCGCAATCGTCGCGGCGATGCCGAACTTGAACCCGCTCCAGCCGCCCTCGATGGAGAAGCGGAGCGCAATATAGAGCAGGATTGCCAGCAGCGCAACCGTCACAGCGGTGATGGCGCGTTGCACGGTCTCGGCGCGCACGCGCGGGCTGATGCTGGCAAAGCTCACCACCTGCAGCTCGCCCAGCGGTTTGAGCGCGTCCACAATCTTCTGCTGGCTGTCTGCATCGGCGTCGGCAACATGCACAATCAGCTGGCGGTTGCCGTCGCCGAACAACGCGCCGACCTTTTCGAAGCCCGCCTGTCGCAGCAAGGTCAGCACCTGCGCCAGGTTCGCCTCAATCGGTTCAGGACGCACAACAGGCGGCTGCTGATTCGCCTGCTCGCCCTGTGCAGGCGCAGGCGGTTGCTGGGCAGTCTGCTCGCCCTGTGCAGGCGCAGGCGGTTGCTGGTTTGCTGGCTCGTTCTGCGCAGTTGCCGCAGGCGGTTGCTGGTTTGCTGGCTCGTTCTGCGCAGTTGCCGCAGGCGGCTGTTGATTCGGCTGCTCGTTCTGCGTCGCCGCAGGCGGTTGCGCCTCGGACTTCGGCTGAGTCGCGCCTGCCACCGGTCGCTGCAGCACCAGCTCGCTGCCGCCTTCGAAGTCGATGCCCGGCTTCAGCCCGCCCAGCCCCAGCCAGAAGACCAGTCCGATCAGGATGGCGATGCTGCTAATCGCGTAATACAGCCCGCGCTTATTCACGAAGTCGAAGCGGTCTTTCGCCGCGCCCAGCTGCTCGCCGACCTCTTGACCCAGCTGACGCCGCAAGCCAAACAGCCGCTCGCTCGGATGCACGCCTACCCCGACCAGCGTGTAAAGCATCGTGCGCGTGCAGAAAATCGCCGTGAAAAAGCTAATCGCCACACCGAAGCCAAGCGTTGTTGCAAACCCCTGCACGGGTCCCGTGCCGAACGAGTAGAGAATCGCACAGATGATTATCGTACTCAGGTTCGAATCGAAGATTGCGGGGAACGCGCGTTTGAAAGCGGCGTCCAGCCCCGCCAGCAGCGTCTTACCCAGACGCAGCTCCTCCTTCAAACGCTCGAAAATCAGGATGTTCGCGTCGATCGCCATGCCGATGGACAGGATGATTCCCGCAATCGCCGGCAGCGAGAAGGTCACGCCCAGCGATTTGAACATCGCCGTCGCGAACAGCACATACAGCCCCAGCGCAATCACGGAAATCACGCCGGGCAGCAGGTAATACAGCGCCATAAACACGGCGATTGCCGCAAACCCGATGACGCCTGCTTGAATGATGCGCTCCCACGCCTGCGCGCCCAGAATCGCCTCCACACGGTTGATCGACTCCAGCGAGAGGCTCACGGGCAGTGCGCCTGCGTTCAGCAGGTCGCGCAAACGCGCCGCCTCTTTCAGAGTGAAGTTGCCCTGAATCACCGGCTCGCGCAGATTGGCGGACTGAATCACGGGCGCGGAGATAATCTTGTTGTCCAGCAGGATGGCGATATGCTCCTTAAGATAGAGCGACGACGCGCGCGCGAACTTGTCCTGCCCCTCACGGTTGAAAATCAGCAGCACTTCGGGCGAGAACGATTGGCTGATCACCTCCGCGCGTTCCAGCTCGTCGCCCGTGACAATCAGCGGCGACGATTCGATGATTTTCTGATACTCGGGCGTGCCCGGCTCGATGACCTTCCCATCAGGGCTGGTGAGATCGCGGAATTTGACAATCTCGTCCCCCCCCTGTTCTTCGAGGACGATTTCGTAGCGCCCGGTGGGCTGCTTCTCGGTGCGCACATCGCGCAGGTAGCGGAACTCGAGCCGCGCGGTGGTCTGCAGCAGCTCGCGCGCCTCCTGCTCATCGGTAAAGCCCGGCAGCTCAATAACTATCTCTGTATCGCCTTTTTGATAGATGGTGGGTTCAATCACGCCCAGCGAGTCGATGCGTCGGGTGAGGATGTCGACCACCAGTCGCATGCGTTCGGGCGTCCAGAGCTGGCGCTCTTCAGGTGAAAGTTTCTCAATCTCGGCGCGCAGGGTCATGCGCAACCCGCCCTGCACATCCAGCCCGCGTCGTGCGGGCAGCGTGGCGAACAGGTAGCCCGCAAGCCCCGCGAGCAACAGAACGATACCCAGGTAAATAAAGTGTTTATTCAAGGCGTCTCTCCTCCTGCGTGCTTGGCGCTTATTATACCCCTTCGCGAAACCCGCGCACCGCGCCGCGTGTAGACCGTTATAAACTGAACACCCCGCTGCCTATAATCGTCAATACCATGCGGGACGACACGATGCAATCGAGTCTGAGTGAGCGATTGGCGCACCTGCGGCGACGCACGGGCTTTAGCGCACGGGAAAGCGAGATTGAGCCGCTCATCTCGCTGGGCATCGAGGGCGCGGTGGACAGGCTGCTGGAAAGCCCCTACGACCACACCATCGATGACGAAGCGGTGCTGCGCCTGCTGCAGGGAGATATGAACAACCTGCAGCCCCAGGCGGTCAGCGCATGGTGGCTCTACCGCATGCTCGTCTCGCAACAGCCGATTCAGGAGCGCCTTGCCCTGTTCTGGCATAACCATTTCGCTACCTCCGCCTCCAAAGTACAGGCAGGCAGGCTGATGCTCATCCAGATTCAACTGTTCCAGCGACTGGGGCTGGACAACTTCAAGACGCTCACGCTGGAGGTCGCTCGCGACCCGGCGATGCTGGTGTGGCTGGACGGCGTGCGCAATGTGAAAGGCAGACCGAACGAAAACTTCGCCCGCGAGCTGTTCGAGCTGTTCACCACGGGGATTGGACACTACACCGAGCGCGACATTCAGGAGGCGGCGCGCGCCTTCACAGGCTGGTCGTTCAGCCGCGTGACCGCCAGTTTCGTGTTCAATCGCAACCAGCATGACGACAGCGAGAAGGAGGTCTTCGGTAAGCGTGGCGCGTTCGGCGGCGAGGACATTATTGAAATGGCGGTGGAACATCCCGCCACCGCGCGGCACATCGCCCGCAAGTTTTACCAGCACTTCATTAACGACAGCGAGCCGCCTGACGAGCGCACCGTGCAGGAGCTGGCGAAGGTGTTCCGCGAGTCGGACTACAGTATCCGCGCGCTGATGCGCCGGCTACTGCTGACGCCTGCGTTCTGGAGCCATCTGAACTGGCGCAAGCGCGTCAAAAGCCCGGTGGAGTTTGTGGTGGGCGCGCTGCGGCAGGTGGGCGTCGGCGAGCGACTGCGCGCGGTGAACCTCAACGAGGGTGCAGGACAGCGACTGCTGGCGGCGTACCTGCGCGTGGCGACCCAGTGGACGCGCCGTATCGGGCAGCTACTGCTCTACCCGCCCGATGTCGCGGGGTGGGAATGGGGTAAGGCGTGGATTACCTCCACCACGATGCTGGAGCGGATGCGCTTTGCGGAGTTTCTACTGCCTCAGCGTGGTGCGCTGGGCTTTGCTACGCTGAACGATCTGGTGGGACTGCCCGCCCCACGCACCTTAGAGGATTTCGTTGCTCGGCTGGAGCGCACGCTGGATGTTGCGCTGCAGCCCCGAACGCGCGCGAGCCTGCTGGAATACCTGCAGAAACGCGGCGGCGTGAACGCTTTGCGCCAGCGCGACCGCCAGACCGTGCAGGGGGCGTTGCAAATCGTCTTCAGCGCGGCGGAGTATCAGATGCTCTAAAAAATCCCGGGAAGGGCTGGTCTACCTTCCCGGGTTGGCAGGCACGGCAGGGACTTTGCCCTGTGCGTGTTGTTGTAAAAGCTTCTCGGCTCGCCTGCATCGTTGCCTGCAGCGCGGCAATCCCATCGAAGCACGCACTGCCCAGCCGTGCCTCTCGCCTGAATTATCGACACTATAATACACCGCCCCCTCGACGAAATGTTAGGGACTTAAGTCCTAATTTGCCCCCTTTCGGGTACAATTTGGGCATATGCATTCCGACCTCTACGACATCACGATTATCGGCGGCGGTCCGGTGGGCTTGTTTGGCGCGTTCTACGCGGGGCTGCGCGGGATGCGCGTCAAAATCATCGACAGCCTGCCTGAGCTGGGAGGGCAGCTCACCGCGCTTTACCCCGAAAAGTATGTGTACGATATGCCCGGCTTTCCCGAAGTGCTGGCGAAAGACCTCGCGCGGGAGATGATTCGCCAGGCGCTGCGCTTCAAGCCGACGGTATGCCTCGAGGAGCGCGCTGAGACGCTCACCCGTATCGATGAGGGCTGGACGATTACGACTCACACAGGGCAGGCGCACCATACACGCGCCGTTGTTATCTGCGCGGGGGCGGGCGCGTTCTCCCCGCGCAAGCTGAACGCCGAAGGCGTCGCCGCGTTCGAGGGCAACGGCATCTACTACGGCGTGCGCGAGAAATCAATTTTTGCGGGCAAGCGGCTGCTGATTGTCGGCGGCGGCGACTCCGCAGTGGACTGGGCGCTGAACCTCTACCCGATTGCTCACGAGGTCACCCTCATCCACCGCCGCGACGAGTTCCGCGCCCACGAGCAGAGCGTGCAGGAGCTGCGCCGCTCGCCCGTGAAACTGTTGACCCCCTACGAACTGCGACGAGTCTGCGGGAACGGCAGCGTCGAGCGCGCCGTCATCTTCCACAACAAAACGCAGGAAGAGATTGAATTGCCTGTGGATGCCGTCATTCTGAATCTGGGCTTCGTCGCGACGCTGGGACCCATCAAAAGCTGGGGGCTGGAGTTGCAGGGCAACCAGATTGTGGTGGACGAATACATGCAGACGAACCTGCCCGGCGTGTACGCGGCGGGCGATGTGTGTACGCATCGGGGCAAGTTGAAGCTCATCGCCACGGGCGTCGGCGAGGTCTGCACCGCCGTCAATCACGCTAAGAGCGTCATCGACCCCACCGCCAAAATGTTTCCCGGACACAGCAGCGACATGGAGCTGCCTGCGTTGTGAAAATATCAGAGAAACAGATGATAGTTCTGGATGGAAAAGTTCAGGGATTGAGCTTTCGTGGACAGCCTGCAGAGCTGCCCATCTATGAGTGGAATAGCTTCGACATCAACTCCATTCGTCACGCCTGCAAAGTGAGTTTCCCTGACGGAACTGCAGTTGCTCTGTCGCGTTGGACAGGTCCGAAGAGGACTCGCACATATCCTCTCGCGAGTTTGTACGATGCCTATTCCTATTCAGGAAAAATTATCACGGTCATCCCTATTGTAAAAGATGAGGGGCTTGGAGAACGCAAAAACGACTCGAACCTGGATAGAGTTAACTTCATCACGCTTTCGTGGATGAGCCTGATGAACATCTACATAATCCTTGCCTGGTACAACGAAGCTAAGAAGAAAAGCGACTCCCGAATCACATGTCAGAAGATTCAAAACAATCATGTGAAACAAAAGATACAGGAAATTTTAGCGTATAGACAAGATGCCCACCACTGGAACCAGAAGCATTTTACTGAGGAGTTCATACCGATTTATCAATCTGCAATTGAAAGTTATGAGACGATTGGTCGTGAACTCAAGGTTCAGATGCACGACCGTAAGATTCACGAAGAATACCTTCGGCGGGTTCGCTGTGAAAATCAGGAGAATACGCTGAACCTTGAGCGATTCAAGCAAATTTCACTTGCAAGGTCGCACCAATCCGCGATTACCGAAACCAGAACAGAGCACGCGCTGGAGTCGCGGGGGAATTTTCCGAAACCGCTTTTCAGAATCGTGAATAATCTTGGCGGACACTACTACCTGACGGCAGACGAGGTGGAGTTTATTGACGAAAGTGAGGTAGTTATCCGAGAGAATAAGAATACGACCAGAGCTATTTTACCCTCGATGCCTGACATCAAAGACGGATTATTCAAGTTGTTGCTCTATTCCCAGCTCAGCGAGCTGCGACATGGCGATCAGCAACTTCGTTTCAGGGCGCAGCTGTGCCTTTCTGGAAGATTTCAGGGTGAGCTGCAACTGCCGGCAGAGTCTGGGGCGATTGAGCGTTTTCTGCAACAGTTCAAAAGTCGCGGCAGCTCGTTGCAGCAACGACTTCACTGGCTAAATCGTGAGCTGAAATTGCTTGGAATCGAGGGCATTCTCAAGCCAGCCAGAACCGTAGGCGGCGACGGAGGCGAGTCATGATCAAAAGTCCCCTGCGTTTTCCAGGAGGCAAGTCGCGCGCCATTGCGCAAATGTTGCCTCTGATACCGGAATTTGAGGAGTATCGTGAGCCGATGGTGGGCGGTGGATCGCTCTTTCTGACGCTCAGGCAAAAATACCCCCATCGGCGCTACTGGATTAATGACATTAACTACGAACTTTACTGCTTTTGGAAAATCGCTCAGGAGGACGCAGATGCACTGGCAAACGCTGTGCATCGCGTGCGAGAGGAAACCGCGGATGGACGCATACTTTTTTATCGTTTGCTGGAGAATTACGGACATGGAAGCGAGTTCGAGCGCGCGGTGCGTTTTTTTGTGTTGAACCGAATCACTTTTTCGGGCACTGTGGATTCTGGAGGATATTCCGAGCAAGCATTCCGAGCGCGGTTCACACCGTCGTCGATTGAACGCATACGCCCTCTGGGGCGTCTCCTACGAGGCGTGCAAATTACCTGTCAAGATTACGAACCTGTGGTTCAGGCGACTGGCGAAAGCGTGTTCATCTACCTCGATCCTCCGTATTACTCTGCAGCGGAGTCGCGGCTCTATGGCAAGCGCGGAGAGCTGCATCTGCAGTTCAATCACCAGCGTCTGCGCACTATTCTGCGTCAGATTCCTCACAAATGGCTACTCACCTACGACGACTGTTCCTACATTCGGAATCTTTATGGCGACTGCACAATCTTACAGTGGACGCTGCAATATGGGATGAATAATTACAAGCAGGCTCGCGCCCTTCCGGGCAGGGAACTATTCATCGCGAACTATCTGGGAAGCCAGTCTCTTAACCAGCTGATATTGACTCTTGAAAGAGGCAGCGTGCAGTATGCGGTTGTAAGTGAACAACCCGTGCCTGATTCAGAGCAGCGTCCAGCAGAAGAGCATCCAGCGAAAGCGTAGTCGGAAATGGCGGAGCACCGCGCCCAAGGGTATAATACTCGCGCGGTCGGGAGTCTGCACATGGCGTCCACACCGGTAGCAATCGTGATGGCGGCGGGTAAGGGTACCCGCATGAAATCGGAGCGTCCCAAGGCGATTACACCGCTGCTGGGTCAACCGCTTGCCAGTTATGTGTTGCGCGCGCTGGAGGCGGCGGGCGCCGCGCCCATCATCGTGGTGGTGGGACACGGCGCGGAAGAGGTGCAGCGCGCGCTCGGCGAACGCTACCTGTACGCCCTTCAGGCGGAGCAGCTCGGCACAGGGCACGCCGTGATGCAGGCGGTTCCCTACCTTCCCCCAGAGGCGACCCATGTGCTGATTGCCGCGGGCGACTCGCCGCTTATCACCCCCGATGTGTTCCATGCGTTGCTGGAGACTGCCCAGCAGACGGACGCCGCGTGCGTGCTGGCGACCGCCGTGCTGGACGACCCCACGGGCTACGGGCGTATCCTGCGCGCCCCAACAGGCGATGTGATGGGCATCGTGGAAGAGAAGGACGCCACGCCCGACCAGAAAGCGATTCGCGAGGTCTGCACCTCGTTTTACTGTTTTCGCACGGACGCGCTCCGCGACGCCCTGCCCCGCCTGAGCAACCAGAACGCGCAGGGCGAATATTATCTGACCGACACGATTGGCGTGCTGACGGCGATGGGCGCGCGCGTGGTCGCGTGGCAGTCGCCTGACCCGACCCTGCTGCTGGGCGTCAACACGCGCTGGGAACTCGCGCAGGTCGGACACGCGCTGCGGATGCGCCTGCTACGCCAGCTCTGCATGGAAGGCGTCACGATTGTAGACCCTGCCAGCACCTACATCGAGCCGACTGTGCGCATCGGACGCGACACGGTCATCGAGCCGAACACGCACCTGCGCGGCGAGACCGTCGTCGGCGAGAACTGCACGCTGGGACCCGACCTGTACCTGCAGGACTGCACGGTGGGCGACGGCTGCCATCTCTTTCGATCGCATATCGTGGGGGCGCGGCTCGACTCGCAGGTCTCGGTGGGACCGTTCGCACACATTCGTCCCGGCACTGTGCTGCATACGGGCGTTCGGGTGGGCGATTTCGTGGAAATTAAAAATGTGGAAGTCGGCGAGGGCACGAAAGTGCTGCACCTGACCTACCTGGGCGACGCGACAATCGGCAAGCACACCAACATCGGCGCGGGCACGATTACCTGCAACTACGACGGCGAGCGCAAACACCGCACGGTGATTGGCGACGGCGTGTTCGTCGGGTCGCACGCGACTCTGGTGGCGCCCCTGACAATTGGCGACGGCGCGTATATCGCCGCAGGCAGCCCCATCACCGACGATGTGCCCCCCGAATCGCTGGCAATCGCCCGCAGTTATCAAACGGTTAAGGCAGGATGGGTGCGCAAACGGCGCGAATCTAAACAAGGCGCGGGAGGCAACGAACAATGAATAACGGGCAGGAGATTCTATTGTTTGGCGGCAACGCCAACCCCGAGCTGGCAGAGAGGATTGCAAGCTATTTAGGGCGACCGCTGGGGCAGATGATTTGCACGCGCTTTGCGGACGGCGAGGTGCGCGTGCAGGTGCTGGAGAGCGCGCGCGGGATGGATGTGTTCGTCGTGCAGTCCACCTGCGCCCCCGTGAATGACAACCTGATGGAGTTGCTTGTGCTACTGGACGCCTTCCGACGGGCGTCGGCGCGGCGCATCACCGCCGTCATCCCCTACTACGGCTATGCGCGACAGGATAAGAAAATCAAGCCGCGCGAACCCATCACGGCGCGCTTGGTGGCAGACCTGATTACCGAAGCGGGCGCGACGCGCGTGATTGCCGTCGACCTGCACGCCGAGCAGATTCAGGGCTTTTTCGACATCCCCGTGGATCACCTGTACGCGGGACCGATTATCGCCGAATACCTGATGGCGCAGGGCTACCATGAGCAGAACATCGTGGTCGTTTCGCCCGATGTGGCGGGCGTGCCGCGCGCCCGCTCGCTGGCGGAAGCGCTCGACGCGCCGATCGCCATCATCGCCAAGCGACGCCCCGAACCCAACAAGGTCGAGGTGATGGAAATCATCGGCGATGTGGAGGGGCGCATCGCGATTATGATTGACGATATGATCGACACGGGCGGCTCGGTCGTGCAGGGCGCGGAGGCGCTGCTCAAACGCGGCGCGGTGAGCGTGATTGCGGCGTGTACGCACCCCGTCTTTTCGGGCAGCGCGCCGCAGCGACTCGCCGAATCGCCCATCGAGAAGGTCATCTGCACGGACACCATCCCTGTGCCGCCGCACAAGCAGTTCGACAAACTCGTGCGCCTGTCGGTCGCACCCCTGCTCGGCGAGGCAATCAAGCGCATTCACCACGACGAGTCGGTCAGCGAACTGTTCCAGAACTATCGGTGAAACACATCGTCTCGGTCAGTCTCGGCTCGTCGAAGCGGGACAAGCGCAGCGAGGTCGTGATTGCGGGAGAGCCGTTCCTGATTGAGCGCATCGGCACGGACGGCGACCTGCGCCGTTTTCAGCAGATGTTCGCGACGCTGGACGGTACCGTCGATGCGCTGGGCATTGGCGGCGCTGACCTCTATATCTGGGTGGGCAACCGCCGCTACACCTTCCGCTCGATTCAGCGATTGGTTTCCGTTGCGCGACAAACCCCTGTGGTGGACGGCAGCGGTCTCAAAAACACGCTGGAGCGTGAGGCGCTGCGCTGGGTGCAGGAGCGCCAGGTTGTAGACCTCTCGCGCAGCACGGTGTTGCTGGTCGCCGCCGTCGATCGGTTCGGCATGGCGCAGGAGCTGGCGCACCTCGCGCGGCGCGTGATTTACGGCGACCTCGTGTTCGCGGTCGGGTTGCCCCTCCCCATCCGCTCCTATCGCACGGTGGAGATTCTGGGCAGGTTGCTGCTGCCGATTATCACGCGCCTGCCGTTCCAGTGGTTCTACCCCACGGGCGAGAAGCAGGAGAAGCGCACGCCCCGCGCCGCGCGCCTGTTCGAGGAAGCCGATATGATTGCGGGCGACTGGCACTACATCCGCCGCTATATGCCCGACCGCATCCCTGGCAAGACCGTCCTCACGAACACGGTGCGTCGGGCGGATATTGAGTTCCTGCGCGAGGCGGGGGCGGCGCGTGTGATTACCACCACGCCCGTGATTGAGGGCGAGAGCTTCGCCACGAATGTGATGGAGGGCGTGATTGTCGCGCTCACGGGACGCCGCCCCGAAACGCTGACGCCCGACGACTACCGCGCCGCCCTGTGCCAGCTCGAATGGACGCCCAGCGTCATCGAGTTGTGAGCCGCCTATCGGATACAATCCATGCCCGTATGAGCGACCCTACTCATGATTCGAAGCGACCGCTGGAGCTGGACGCCGACACGATGCGCCAGATGGGCTATCGGGTCATCGATCTGCTGGTAGACTACTGGCAGAGTCTGCCGAATCGTCCGATAGGCGCACGCGCCGACCGCGCAACGCTGGAGTCGCTTCTGACGGAGCCGACGCCCACTACCCCACAGCCCTTTGAGCAGTCGCTGGACGAGTTTCTGCAGAAGGTGCTGCCCCACCTCATCAAAGTCGACCATCCGCGCTACTTCGCGTTTGTGCCTGCGCCGAACGAGTATGTCGGCGTGCTGGCGGATGTGATTGCGGCGGGGATGCACATCTTCGTGGGCACATGGATGGTGGGCGCGGGCGCAACGCAGGTCGAGCGGGTGGTCATCCGCTGGCTGTGCGACTGGTTCGGGCTGCCTGAGACGGCGGGCGGGCTGTTTGTCAGCGGCGGCTCGGTCGCGAATCTGGTGTGTCTGGCGGCGGCGCGCCAGCGCTACCCCGATGCGCTCACACGCGGCAGGGTCTACTGCTCCGACCAGACCCACTCGTGCGTGGCGCGCGCATGGCGCATTCTGGGACTGCGCGAGGAGCAGATGTGCGTGCTGCCCGCCGATGAGAACTTCCAGATTCCGCTGGACGCACTGCAGGCGCAGATTCAGCGCGACCGCGCGGCGGGCTGGCTGCCGTTTTGTGTGGCAGCGAACGCGGGCACAACCAACACAGGCGCGGTAGACCCCCTGCACGCGCTTGCAGACCTATGCGCGCAGGAGGGGCTATGGCTGCACGCCGACGGCGCGTATGGCGCGGCGGCAATCCTCACGGAAGAGGGCAAGCAACGCCTGCAGGGCATCGAACGGCTCGACTCGCTGGCGGTAGACCCGCACAAGTGGCTCTATCAGCCGATGATGGCAGGCTGCGCGATTGTGCGCGTGTTCGAACACCTGCGCGACGCCTTCCGTATCCTGCCGTCGTACCTGCAGGACAAGGAGCGCGGCGCGGTCGGCGTGGACATGTGCGACTACGGCGTCGAGCTGTCGCGCAACTTCCGCGCGTTCAAGGTGTGGCTCTCGCTCAAGACGCACGGGGTGGAGGCGTTCCGTCAGGCGATGGAGCATAACCTGCATCTGGCGCAGGTTGCGGAGCAGGCGTTGCGCGCGCGTCCGCACTGGGCGATTGTCTCGCCCGCGACGATGGGCATCGTGGCGTTCCGCTACGCGCCGCCAGACTGGGATGCAGAGCGCGCCGATGCGTTGAACCGCGCGCTGGTGGACGCCATGATTGCCGACGGCTACGCGATGGTCAGCTCCACCGTACTGCGCGGGCGCGTCGCGCTACGGATGTGTACGCTCAGCTATCGCGCGACGGAGGACGATGTGCATGAGACGGTGCGCCGCCTCAGCGCGTTCGCCGAGCGCCTCACCCACGCGGCGAGATGACCACATAGCGGTTCGGCTCCTCGCCCTCGCTGTAGGTCAACACTTCGGGGTCATCCTTGAGCGCCTGATGCACGATTCGCCGCTCGTGCGGGGGCATCGGGGGCAACACCGCCTCCTCACCGCGCGCTTTGACCTCGTTTGCGATTGCAATCACCTGATTGCGCAGGCGTTCCGTGCGTCGGCGTCGCCAGCCCGCGCCGTCAAGCGTCACGCGCACCTGCGGTTCTGTCACGCGTGGCACGATGTTGTTCAGCAGAAACTGCAGGCGATCCAGCACCTCGCCGTTTTTGCCCACCAGCACATTCGCGTCGCGCCCCACCAGCTCCACTTCCACATAGCGTCCGTGCGAGCCGCGCAGCACCGCCTGCACTTGCAGCGGCAGGCGGCGCACAAAATGGCTGATATAGTCCGCCACTTTGCGGGCGACCTGCGGGGTCACGACATACGGCGGCTCCTCTTCAATCAGCGTCGCACGCACGCGCGCAGGGCTTTCCTCCAGCACTTCGAACTCCACCTGCGCGTTGCGTCCCACGCCCAGCATCCCTAACGCCCTGCTCTTCGCCTCTTCCAGGGTGTTGCCCGTTGCTTCAACAGATGTCATCGTCTGCATTGCCCTCCTTCTCTATTTGCGCTTCGAGCGTTTCTTCGGCGGCTGGTACCCACCGCTCGGCTTAGGTTTCTCTGCCGCGCCGTTGCGTCCTTCCTGCGCCTCGTCCACAGCGACTAACTCAGGCGCAGGCGTGCGCATATATAGCTTGTAATGTACGGTATAGAACACGTTCGTCAACAGCCAGTACAGGATAAACGCCGCGGGGAAACGGAACTGCCACGAGAAGACCATCAGCATCAGCGTCGTGAAGACCGCCATCGTCTTCTGCATTTGCGCCTGCGACGGGTCGGTGATGGTCAGGCGGCTGGTGATATACATACTCAGCGCGTAAATCAGCACCAGCGGCGCGTCGAACTGCCCCAGATGCGCGCCCACCATGCCTGGAAACCGCGCCGCCATATCAGGGTTGACCCACAGGAAGTGCCCGTCCCGAAACTGCACCTGATACACCAGAAAGGCGTTATACACCAGAATCAGGAACGGGATGGGCAGCAGCGCGTACAGACAGCCGCTCATGGGGTTCACGCCGTACTTTTTGTAGAGCGCCATCTGCCGCTGCATCAGCTCCTGCCCCGAATATTTCTGCTGCAGTTCGAGCAGTCGGGGCTGGAGCTGGAGCATCTTGCGCATGCTGGCGAACTGGCGATTGACCAGCGGCACCTGAATCAGGCGCACGACCGCCGCGATGAACAGGATTCCCAGAATGAACCGCGCGTCGCCTGCGAACCCGAACAGGCGCATCACGGCGTCCAGCGCCTGATAGCTGGGCAGCTGGCGGTTCTCCTGGTCAATCTGCACCGAGACTTTGTCCAGCAGGGGGCGTCCCTGCTCCTGATAGACCTTCGTGTTGGGGTACAGCTCCTCCAGCTGGCGCAGGCGATTGAACGCTTCGCGGGCGTCCTGTTTGTCTTCGTAGAAGATTTTCGCCTCGAGCAGGATGCCCAGTGCGCCGAACTCCGCGCCGCGATAG
Source organism: Armatimonadota bacterium (assembly GCA_037442365.1). Taxonomy (GTDB): domain Bacteria; phylum Armatimonadota; class Fimbriimonadia; order Fimbriimonadales; family GBS-DC; genus GBS-DC. The sequence continues at coordinate 39,485 of JBBIQK010000005.1, forward strand.
CGCGTCGCCAGCTCCTGTGCGCGGCGGGTCGCCTCCACATAATCTTTTTCCGCGCGCAGTTTCTCGATTTCGCGTACAATCTCGTCGGGCGGCTTGTCGCTGACGGGCGGGCGCGAGAAGTAGCTCCAGCCCATCAGCACCAGCAGCCAGATAATCATCGAGATAACCAGCGTCTGGGTGAAGAGTTTTCTCTGATCAATAGGTTCCTGTTGCGCCATGATGATTGCCTCGTGTTGTCAAATCGTCGGGCACGGGGTCATAGCCGCCCTGCGCGAAGGGATGGCAGCGCAGGATGCGTTTCAGCCCCAGCCACAGTCCCCGCAGCGCCCCATACCGTTGAACGGCTTCCAGCGTATACTGGGAGCAGGTCGGATAGTAGCGGCAGGATGGGGGCGTCAGGCGCGAGATGCGCTGGTACATTCGAATCGCCGCCACAAGCAGTCGCGCGGGCAGGCTCATTGCACGCCTCCTTGCTGGAGCGCCTGCTGGAGCTGCGCGCGTAGCGCGTCCAGCGGCGCGGTCGCTGCAGGCGGTCGGGCGACGCACACGAGATCATAGCCGTGCGGGAGTTGTTCCCAGAGTTCACGCGCCGCCGCGCGCAGCCGCCGCTTGACGCGGTTCCGCGCCACATGTGTGCCCAGCCGACGCCCGACCACGAAGCCCATGCGTGTCGGCGCATCGTCCCCGCGCTGATAGACATACATCGTAAACGATTCCATACGCACCCGTCGCCCCTGCTGATAGACCCGCTCGAAATCGCGTGTGTTGCGCAATCGCCCTGCGCGCGGCAGCATCTTACTCGACGGTCAGTCGCCAGCGCCCCTTCAGCCGACGCCGCTTCAACACATTCCGCCCGTCCTTGGTGCGCATCCGACGGCGGAACCCATGCACCTTGTGCCGATGACGATTATTGGGTTGATAGGTTCGCTTCATCGTGTTTTCCTCCAGCGGCGTAGATTGTACCCGATTGCGCGCGAAAACGCCGACAGCGCTGCTGGAAGCGTCTTCAGCCGTCGCACCCCTGCCCGAAGGCGAACAGCACACCCAGTAAATCCGCGTCGTCAATCGCGCCGTCCCAGTTCAGGTCGTAGCGGTTGTAGCCACTCTGCCCAAAGCGGAACAGCATCCCCAGCAGGTCGGCGTCGTCCACGCAGCCATCGCCGTCTGTGTCGCCCACCGCATCGCGCCGCCAGCGATAGTCGTTGCGCATCGCCTCGCGCCAGTCCTGAATGGTGTTCCACTTGCCCTCGATGTAGTAGGGGTCAATCTGCGGCCAGCGATACAGGCACACGCCCCAGATAGCCTGATTTGCGGGGTTCTGGTTCCATGTGTGTATCTCCTGATAGGCGTTTTTAATCCAGCCGTTGTTGGTGTTCGTCCATGGCTCGCCCTGATTGGTCTCGGTGATGAAGGCGGGCAGATGGCGCAGCGACGGCGGCACGCGACTCAGCAGGTTGCGATAGACGCGAAAGTGCAGGTACACCTGATCGTAGGGCGGCTGCATGCGCGTTTCGCTGAAGATGTTGTTCGGGTCGCTGCCGTGCGTGTAGGCGTGCAGAATAATCCCGTCCTGCTCCGCGCCGATGGCGTCCAGCATCTGCTGCCAGTAATCCAGAAAGCCCGGAATGCCGTACTGCGGGAAGGGCGGCGCGTAGGTGCCCACAGGCGCGGCGCAGACCCAGTCGTCTTCGTGTCCGGGAATCGACCGAATCGCGTCGCGGCACATGCGGAACACCTGCACATAGCGGGCGACGGTGATAGGTTCGCCCTGCTCGCCGCCGGGCCATTCCGCAGGCAGGTTCGTCTCGTTGCCGATAACCCAGATGTGCGCGCCGTGCGAGTTGCGCACGAAGTTCGCCACGCGCTGGGCGAAGTTGGCGTATTGCGACGAGGGCGGCAGCGTGCCGTTGGGGTGATAGCCGTAGTTCAGGCGCACTATTACCCCATGCCCCGCGTTCGCATAGGGGCGGTAGTCGCGCCCCGTCTGGTTGTTGGGGTCTGCACCCAGCTCCTCCGTGAACAGGATCCAGATGCGCTTGCCCTCCGCGTCGGCGGCAAACTCGCCGCCCGGCTCGTGCAGCCCGAAAATCCACGGCGGGTCTACCGGGTCGCTCTCGTTGGGCAGCACGCGAATGTCGTCGATGTATACCGTGTAGGGGCGCGTGTCGCTGGGGTCTACGGGTGTGAAGGCGAGATGCTCCAGCACGCCCGCGCGCCCATCCAGTACGCCGTTCGCGCCGCCTGCAAACGGCAACACAGGCTCGCTGGGCAGGTCGAACACCACCTGCACCCAGCGGTCTTTCTGGCGGATGCGCTTGCCGATAGGCGGGTTGCTGGCGTCGCCCTGCGCCGCGCCCACCCACTCGATGCCGCCCGTCGCGCCGCCGTTCGCGCCGCAGGCGGCTCTGGACTGAGTCTCGCGCACACCCAGCGTCAGATAAAAGTCGGGCGTACTGCTGGGCACATAGAGCCACAGGCTCAGCCGACGCTGGAAGCTAATCGTCGGATTCGCGTAATAGAGCGTGTTGAAGGTCGTCAGGCGCAGCCACGCGCGGGGATTGCCGTTGAACTGCCAGGCGACCTTCAACGCGCGGCTGCCCGACGGCGTGCGGTTGCGCTCCAGACTAATCTGAGCGCAGTTGGGACCGCTGCTGCACGCCCCTGTGTACGCCAGAAAGCCGCTGGTCGTGCCCGAAAAGCTTGGCTGGCGGAACATCACCACGCCGTTGAGACCGTTCGAGTAGCCCTCGAAGTGCTGTATCTCGCACTGCGCCGCCGCAGTGTGCGTCAGGAGCGTCATGAGCGCGCCCCATGTCCACAACATCCCCTTGCGCGTTTGCATGGCTTCTACCCCCGCGCGGTCGATTCGCCGCACACGTCCCTATTCCTTGCAAGGTACGCTGGTGAGCGTTGCGAAGTGTGCGAATCACCTTATGTAAGCGCGATTAGAAGCCGTTCAGGAATGCGCGCTCAAATCCAGACGGATGAATCCGTTCCTAACAAACGAAGCCAGCCTGCGCTGGCTCCCCGTAGATTGGGCATCCTGCCCAAAATCAAGCGCAGGATGCGCTTGCTACTTCAGCCGACGAAGGTCGGCTTTGTGTGATAGGAACGGCTTCAGCCGTCGGGCACAAACGCCCCCTATTCCGTTGTTTGCCTACTTTTCTGGAATGCTTCTAACTTGCCATCTGCACGCTCTCCTCATATCCAGTCACTTGAGTGTGCGCTAACCGTTCCAGAATGTTCTCGATTTGCTGTACTTTCTCGTGAATCTCCCGTGCCCTGCCAGCAGAACTCATTTCCCGCACAGGGTGCGCAATATCATTCCTGAAATGAACAAGAGTATTTAAGCAATTTTCTGATTGCTTGCGAGAACTAAACCCCAGACACCAACGCAAATGTTTATCTTTGCAAACAATGTTTACAATGTCGCTCAGCGATAGAACCTCGATGTAGCCTGTATCCACACCGTCTGTCTGCCGCTCCATGCGCAATTTACGAACCTCAGCCTGTCTTTTCGGGGAAAGAAACTCCAGTATCCTCTCCTCGGCAGGCTGGCAGTATTCGCGTATCAGTTGACTGAGGCAATACTCCAGTTCACCCACCAGCGTAAAGAGGTAGGTACGGCAGGCAACCTTGTTCAGGTCGGCGGGTGAGACGATGCCGTCCACGCGCGCGCCGTTGACCACAAGGTAGGCTGGCTTGGCGTGTGGCTCGCTGAAAATGCGGATGACTTCGCGGATGGGGGTGGAGTGTGCAACAATCCACTCTTCAGTGATGGGTTCAGGCAGATACTCACCCTCGCGAAGCACCCAGAGACCCACGAAACAATCGCCCTCGGTTCTTGGAATAACATCATAGCAGGGTTTACCTCGCAGCACGGGCGTGACAGACGCCACTTCCAACCGCTTGCGCGGCGTCATAATGTATTCCACCGTAAACGCATCCCGAAGCGTCTCATACAGTTTCATAGCGCCCTCCAGACGACATCGGGAATTTGCCGCATCTGCTTATGCGAATGGCTGGTAGACTTTCAGGAATCACCGCCCGCAATCACGATTGGGAGACATTCACCCGTCGCTAATTTGCGATTCCGCCTGCAGCCACACGACTCCTGCTGGGTCGAGGCTGACCGCGATATGCCCCAGCCGCCATAACTCCAGCATTGCCAGGAACGAGACGAGTAAGTCCAGCACATCGAGCGCGTCCTGGGCAAGCGCGTCGAAGGGCAACGGCTCGCGCGCGACGCTCAGCCGCTCGCGAATCTCGATCATGCGGGCGTGCAGCGAGAAGTAGCGGCGGTGCGGGATGGCGTCGGGCACGGGCATGCGCTGTTCCAGCATGCGTTTGAAGGCGAGCCAGAGCTGGTCGGGCAGCTCCGCGCCGAATTCGGGCGGCAGCTCGTAGTCGCGCGGGTCGATCGCGCCGCCGCGAAAAAAGAGCCACATGCGCTCGCCCTCGCGCTGGCGCAGATGCTCCGTGAGTTGCAGGTATGCGTCGGGCAGTCCTGAAGGCGGGAGCCAGTCCGCCTCCTCCTCAGGTTCAGGTTCTGGGTCGGGCGCGAGCAGGCGCTGCGCCTTGCGTTCGGCGAGGTACGCCAGCGTCGCCAGCGCGTCCGCCGCCTCGTCCATATCGCCCACCTCGCGCCAGTAGTCGTAGCACGCCTGCGCCACGGGCGCAAGGTCAACCTCGTTGAGATCGAGCTTGTGCTTGCGAATCAGGTGCGCGAGCCAGCCCAGCGAGCCAAACCCCAGCGGCAACTGCAGCGGCACGCGTGGGGGCGACCATTCAGGCGAACCGATGTGGAACCGACGCATTCCCCCGCGATTATACCTCTGGGCAGGTACAATTCCCCGTACGATATGAACGGACACACACTGATGGAGTGGGCGCAGCAGCCGCAGGCGGTCGTCGGGCTAACAATCGCGGTCGCCGTGCTGCTGCTCTGGAATCTGGCGCAGGCGTGGCGCTGGGGCGCGTTTATGCGCCGCTGGAAGCAACTGATGCAGCACTCGGAAGGCGGCTCGCTGGAACACACCCTCTACGAGACCTTGCGCCGCGTCTCTGTGATGGAAGAGACGCTCAAAACGCATGGGAACCATCTACAGCAGTTGCAGAGTCAAACCAATACCTGCTTGCAACGGGTCGGGCTGGTGCGCTACGACGCCTTCCCCGACATGGGCGGGCAGCAGAGCTTCGCGCTGGCAGTGCTGAACGAGCATGGCGACGGCGTCGTGCTGAGCGGCATCCACAGCCGCCACGAGATGCGCGTGTACGCCAAGCCCATTCAGAATCGGGCGTCCAGTATCGGGCTGTCCGATGAGGAGCAACATGCGCTGCGCGAGGCGAGTCAATTCAAGTAGCGCGGGCGTCAACAGGCGGAGGGCATGAGCATCTACGACTATAGCAGCGACGAGGTGCTTATCGAGCGGTTCAAGGAAGGCGACGAGTTCGCGTTCGACCTGCTGGTGCGCCGCTACGAGCAGAAGGTCTACCAGCTGGCGTATCGCTTGACCAACAATCCCGACGACGCCGCCGATGTCGCCGCCGAGACCTTTCTGCGGATGTATAACTCGCTCAAACGCTTTCGCGGCGACGCGCAACTGTCGACATGGCTCTACCGCGTGGTGAGCAATGTGTTTTTCGATTTTCGCAAGCGCGAGGCGCGCCATCAGCACCTGCCGCTGGATGTGCCCACCGAAGACGGCGACGAACCCTACGAACTGCCCATCGAGGACGAGCGCGTGGACATCATGGGGCACGCCCTGCAGGAGGAGCAGAAGCGCGTGCTGATGGCGGCGATTCAGCAGCTGCCCGAATATCAGCGCGTGATGGTGGTGCTGTTTCATATCGAGGAGCGCCCCTACGAAGAGATTGCGCAGATTATGGGACTGCCGCTGGGCACGATTAAGTCGCGCTTGAACCGCGCCCGAAACGCCCTGCGCCAGCTGCTGGAGCCGTATCGGGAACTTTTTGGCGTGGAGGAGAGTCCTACAGTTGGAATGCCACAGGAGGCGCACGATGCACTGTGAACAGGTGAAGAGCCTGCTGAATGAATATTGTGAGGGGATATTGAGCGAAGCGATGCGCGAGCGCGTGGAGGCGCACCTGCGCGGGTGCGCGGCGTGCCAGCGTGAGGCGCAGTTCACGCGCGCCATCTGGCGGGGGCTGAGCGCGCTGCCCGAAGTCGCGCCGCCCGCCGACCTGCACGCGCGGATTATGACCCATGTGCGGGCGAACACACGCGCGCGCGAGGCGCACCAGCGATTCGCCTTCTGGCGCTGGGCGGGCGCAGCGGCGGTCGCCGCGGGGCTGTTTGTGATGGGCTTTTTCGCGGCGCAATCGGACGGCGTGCAGGCTGCCTTCGGCTTCAACGCCCAGCGCAAGCCCGCCGTCGAAACGCCCCAGCCTGTGCAGGCAGGCGTATTTCTACAGTATCGCGCAACGACGGACGGCGCGCGCGCGCCCGTGCTGGAGGCGCGCATGAACCGCGAAGCGGACGCCGAACTGCGCTACACGCCCGACAGTAAAGAGCGCACAGAGCCGATTCTGGTCTGGAGCGGACGCCTGCAGCCCGGCAAGACCGTCGAAATCCCGCTGCAGACCCTGCTGCACACTTCGGGCGAGCGCGTGCTGACCCTGCGCTGGACGCTGGAGCGACAGTCGCGCGTGCTGTATGTGCCTGCAGGTTATCCGCAGGCGAAACTGGCGACCCTGCGCCTGCAGGCGAAGCTGAGCGACGCGCTGCGCCAGATTGCCAGCGCCTACCAGACGCCCATCGAATGGGTTCCCAACGGCGACGAGCCGCTGGTCGTGCTGGATGTGCAGGATGCGCCTATCGAAGAGGCTTTACAAAAACTGCTTGTCGGCTCGAACTACACGGTCAGGCGGCAGGGCGACTTCTGGCGCATCGTGAGCCGATAACTGACAGGCACGGCAGGAAACGCGCCTCCAGTATCGAACGGCTGTTCGGTACTGGAGGTGAACTTTCATGAGGCTATTGGCAACGACGCTGAGTTTCGCGCTGTTTCTCGCAGGTTGGGCGCAGGGGCTACAGGCAGGCGCCGCCGTGAACAAAATCACCCCGACGAAACAGGTCTTTCTGGCGGGCTACGCTTCGAACCGCCCCAACAGCGGCGGCGTGCATGACGACATCTGGGCGCGCGCGGTGGTCGTCCAGGTCGGCAACGAGCGGCTGGCGATTGTGGTGTGCGACCTGCTGGGACTGCTGCGCGACGATGTGCAGCGAATCCGCCAGCAGGTCAAGTCGGCGCCCCCCAACCGCGTGATGGTGCTGTGTACGCATGTGCATTCCGCGCCTGACACGATTGGGCTGTGGGGACCGACGCCCGCCCAGTCGGGACGCGATAACGAGTATGTGAACTTCGTCATCGAGACCGTCGCGAAGACCATCGACGAGGCGGCGAGTAAACTCCAGCCCGCGACCGTCGGCTTCGCGAAGACGACCGTCGAGGGCGTCTCGTACAACTACCGCATCGAGAAGATTCTGGATACCGAAGCGGCGGTGATGCAGTTCCGCAGCAAGGCGGACGGCAAGGTCATCGCGACGCTGACCAACTTCGCATGCCATCCAGAAGTGCTGAACAACGACCAGCTGACCGCCGACTTTTGCCATTGGTACTACCAGACCGTCGAGCGTGCGGTGGGTGGAGTGGCGATTTTTGCGAACGGCGCGCTGGGCGGCATGATTTCGCCTGCGGAAGGCGACGGAACCGCGCCGAAAGGACGCGACTGGGCGCGCGCGGAACGATACGGAACGACCATCGCCAATCGCGCCTTAGAAGCCATCGCGAAGGCAAACTTCACGGATGCTGTATCCCTCGAGCACCGCGAGGCGACCTACACCGTGCCGCTGGAGAACGAGAACTTCAAGCTGGCGATGACGGCGGGCGTCATTCCGTCGGGCGCATCGTTGAACGCGGGCAAGGTCACGACCGAGTCGCACCTGATTCGGCTGGGCGACGCCGTAATGTTCACCATGCCCGGCGAGGTACAGCCGAATATCGGCGTCCTGCTCAAGCGGCTGCTCGCGCCCTATGGCGACCCCGTGTTCCTGTTCGGGTTGGCGAACGATGAGCTGGGCTACATCCTGAGCCTGGAGGACTACTACCTGCCGCTTTACAACTATGAGCGGAGCATGTCGGTCGGTTCGGAGATTGGTCCCGCGATGGTGCAAGCGGCGCGCCAGATGATGGGACAGATGACCGCTCGTCAGCCGACCGCTGTCGCCGCCGCGTCGGGCGAAAAGTCGCCTGTGGAGCAGGAGCTGGAGAAGTACCTGCAGCGGTTCCGCCCCGACCGTGCGGGCAACTTCAAGGCGACCTACCGCCTCGTGCTGGAGGGCGCGGGCGAGTTCTACCTGCGCATCGCCGAGGGCAAAGCGACGCTGAGCCGTGAGGGAACCCCCTCCGAGGCGTCCGTGACCGTCAAAGCGCCCGCGCAGGTCTTCGTGGCGATTATCACGGGCAAACGCGACCCGCTCGACGCCTACAACACGGGCGAACTGCAGATCGAGGGCGATATTGGAATCGCGCAGTACCTGCTGTTTGTGTTTGAATAAGACGCAGGGGGCGGCTTGCCCGCCCCCTTGCGACGACAGCCGCTTGCATTCGTGGAGAAAATCTTCCGCTTCGACTCTCGTGAACGACAAGTGTAAGTCAATATGTTTTTATTATATTTTATTTTATAATACTATACATTTATCACACCTTGAGGAAACTGATAAAGCGAATGCCGTCTCCAAACCGACGCGAGTCTCTGATCGCCCGTGAGAAATATCTCACACTTTCCGACAGAGGCATAAGCGAGGTGAAGGGCATCAGGCGTGCGCAGGTTTGTAATTGCCCTTATTTCCGCCGCGCGTCGAAATACTTTAGAATGGCTGGAAACAAGAGCCAGTGTTTGGAAGTATGACTCGTATGCCTGCACAAGAGTCTGTTTGTTATTCCGTAGTGGTTCTACTAAGCATTCCATCAGCGCAAGGCTGCTGGAACACAGCGTATAGTCTGGAAGCTGGACAGTACCGCCAACACCTGTGGTCTCTTAATCGTATTTTCTACCAGGTAGATAATAACACAGCTATCCAGATAAATGCGTTTCTCCATCCCCGTTTTTCTCCCAGCTGGCGCGCTCGTTTTCAAACCGCTCCAGAACCTCTTCGGGCGCAGGAGGCATGTGACCGACAGCCTCCAGCTGGGCGTGAATAGCCTCCAGCGTGGCAAGCATCAGCTGGAGCGACCCTCGCCCAGTCGGTGTCCCTGCAAGCACTTCCACCTCTGCCCCTTCTGGCAGCTGAAGCGGGGCGCGCAGACGCACAGTGTCAGGCGATACCAGAACACCGCGCACTCGGATTTGCCGCATGCCTGTATAATACCTCATTTCTGGAACACCAGCCCGCTTTTCAGAGCCATTCCCCGCGAGACCAGCGTTCGGGTATCCTTTAGGCGACAGGAGGTTTTTTTGTATGCTGACAGGGAAGAAGGGCGTCATTTTCGGGGTCGCGAATCAGCACAGTCTGGCATGGAAGATTGCGCAGCGGTGCGCCGCACACGGGGCGCAACTGGCGATTGCCTACCAGAACGATCGATTTGAAGAGAAGGTCTCCGCACTGGCGCAGGAGCTGCCCGACGCTTTCACGCTCCAGTGCGACCTGAACAACGACGCTGAAATCCAGCAGGTGGTCGCCACGCTGCGCGAGCGGTGGGGTCAGGTGGACTTCATGGCGCACTGCGTGGCGTATGCGCTGCGCGAGGAGCTGATGGGACGCTACCTCGACACCTCGCGCGAGGGGTTCAAGGTCGCGATGGAGACCAGCGTCTACACCTTCGTGGCGGCGGCGCGTCATCTGGAGCCGATTCTGCGCGATGGGGCGTCTCTGCTCACGCTCACCTATCTGGGCAGCGAGCGCGTGGTGCCGGGCTACAATGTGATGGGTGTTGCGAAAGCCGCGCTGGAAGCCAGCGTACGCTACCTCGCCTACGAGCTGGGCGAGCGACAGATTCGCGTGAACGCGCTCTCGCCGGGACCGGTCAGCACGCTGGCGGCGCGGGGCATCCGCGGGTTCACCTCGATGATGGAGTATGTGCGTCATCACGCGCCGTTCAAACGGGACACCGACCCTCACGAAGTGGGCGACGCCGCCGTGTTCCTGTTCAGCGAGATGGGGCGCGGCATTACGGGCGAAGTGATTTACATCGACGCAGGCTATCACATTCTGGGAATGTAGACGATGGCGCAGCTCAAGCCCAAAAAGGTTCAGCCGTTGGAGCCGTTGCCCATCGAGCGGCTCCTGAAGCCCTTTGCGCGATTCGCCAAGCAGTCCAGCGCAGGCGGGATGGTGCTGCTGGCGTGCGCCATCGTCGCGCTGCTGTGGGCGAACTCGCCGCTGGGCGAGTATTACTTCCGACTGTGGTCTACCCCGGTCGAAGTGCGCTTCGGCAATCTGATCGACATCAACAAGCCGCTGCTGCTCTGGATTAACGACGGCTTGATGGCGGTGTTTTTCTTCCTGGTGGGGATGGAGATTAAGCGCGAGTTGCTGGTGGGGGAGTTGCGCTCGCCGCGCAAAGCCGCGCTGTCGATGGCGGCGGCGCTGGGCGGGATGGTCGTGCCTGCGCTGATTTATGTCGCGCTGAATTGGGGCACGCCCGAAATTCGGGGCTGGGGCGTGCCGATGGCGACCGATATTGCCTTCGCGCTGGGTACGCTCGCGTTGCTGGGCACACGCGCGCCGCTCGCGCTCAAGGTGTTCCTCACCGCGCTGGCGATAGTGGACGACCTCGGCGCGGTGCTGGTGATTGCGTTGTTTTATACCGAGAACCTCAAGACGGACGCCCTGCTCTATTCGTTCCTCTTCTGGGGCGGGATGATTCTGATGAATCGGCTGGGCGTGCGCAATGGGCTGATTTACTTCATCGTGAGCCTGGGGATGTGGTTTTTCATGCTCAAGTCGGGCGTGCATGCGACGGTGGCGGGCGTGCTGGGCGCGTTCGCCATCCCCGTGCGCTCGCGAATCGACCCGGAGCTGTTCCTTGCTCGTGTGCGCGAGTATCTGAACCAGTTTGACCAGCCAACCGCCGAGCGCACGATTATCCTCTCCCCCGAACAGCAATCGGCGGTGGAAGCCATCGAGCGCGAGGCGTTGCGGGTGCAGTCGCCCCTGCAGCGACTGGAGCATCAGCTGCACTACTTTGTGGCGTTCGCCGTGATGCCGATTTTCGCGCTGGCGAACGCGGGCGTGACGCTGGGCGGCGAAAACGGCATCAACTGGACGAGCCGCGTTATCTGGGGGATTGCGCTGGGACTGCTGATTGGCAAGCCGCTGGGGATTACGCTCTTTTCGTGGCTGGCGGTACGGCTGGGGCTGGCGCAGTTGCCGCAGGGGATTAACTTTGTGCATATTGTGGGCGTCGGGTTTCTGGCGGGGATTGGCTTCACGATGGCGCTGTTTATCGGCGGGCTGGCGTTCACAGGCGACCTGCTAAACTACGCGAAGCTGGGCATTCTGGCAGGCTCCGCGCTGGCGGGTGTGATTGGATTCACGATGTTGCGCCTGTGGACGAAGCCGCAGCCCCATCTGGAGTGAGCGGCGCGAGCTGCGCGAGCAGCGTCGGCAGGTCGGGCGCTGGGGTCATGCCGTTCTGAAGCAAAATACGCCAGAGAGCGGTCGCCGCGCCGTCGGTGAAGTCGCGCGATTCGATGGGACGGCTGGCGAGCGCAACGACGGGCTTGCCCTGTTCCTGCGCCGCGCGCGCCAGCTCCAGATTGCGCAGGTTGCCCCGTCCGAAGGGTGTCTCCGCGAGGATTACGGCGTCCGCCATCTGCATCAGCGAGAGCGCGCGGCGGAACGCATCGTCCGAAATCGGCGAGAAGGGCTGCTCGGTGATGTGTTCCAGCCGCAGGGCGCGCGCGGCTTCCTCGTCGGTGTCCAGCAGGTTCAGCACGCCCGTGCAGACGCGCCAGCCTGCCGTGAGCAGCGTGTAGTAGAGGGCTGCGCCTGAACCGCCGCCCGCAATCACGAACGCCGTCGGCGCATCGGGCGGAACCTGCGGCGCATCGTCTGCAGCGAGCGCAAACACCAGCGGCTTGCCCGTCGTCGGGTTAATCTGGGTCAGCACGGGCGTCTGGTAGACCGACTCCAGCAGGGCGGGCTGCAGCACGGCTTCAGGCGTTCCTTGCGCGACGATTCTGCCCGCGTGCATCAGCGCAATGTGGTCGGCGTACTGGCTGGCTAAGTTCAGGTCATGCAGCACAATCAGCACGCCAATCCCCTGTTCGCTGGCGTACTGGCGCAGGGTGTGCATCAGGTGCGTCTGATGGCGCAGGTCCAGGTGCGTGGTTGGCTCATCCAGCAGCAGGTAGTGCGCCTGCTGGGCGAGCGCGCGCGCGAGGTTCACCCGCTGGCGTTCCCCGCCGCTGAGCTGGCTGATGGTGCGCGCGGCGAACGCTTCGATCTGCGTGAGCGCCATCGCCTGGCGCACGGCGTCCCAGTCGGCGCGGCTCGCGCCCCAGAAGCCTTTCTGGTGGGGGTAGCGTCCCATCATCACCAGCTCGGCGACGGTGAAGCCCATCTCGGCGGGCGTCTCCTGCGGCGCGTAGGCGACCCGCTGCGCAAACTCGGTGGGGCGGTAAGCGTCGTAGGGCTGTCCGTCCAGCGTCAGCCGCCCTGCAAATGGCGCACGGGTACGCGCCAGCACGCGCAACAGCGTCGTCTTGCCAGAGCCGTTCGGTCCCAGCAGCGCAACGACCTGCCCGCGCGCGACCTGCAGCGACGCCTCGTGAACAACGGGCGTCCTGCCATAGCCCGCCGTGATAGAATCGGCGCACAGCATCCCGAATAGTGTAGCATGTCGGGTATCCTATGAGGCGTGAGTACGCGCGAGGCGTCGGGCATCACGCTCGGTCTGGAGGAGGAGGTTTTTATCACGACACCGACGCGCCCGTCGCTGGACGCGCTCTACGCGCTGGCGAAACTGCTCTGGCGCAACCCGCGCTATTACTACAGGCACTCGGCGAGCAACTTTTCGCGGGGACGCGACGCGCGGCAGTGCCTGATGAGCAGTGTGGAGATTGCGACGCGCCCCCATACAGACATCGACTCCCTGCTGGACGAGCTGCAGGCGCATCGCGCGGCGCTGGCGGGCGCCGCGGGCGACGCCTATCTGGCGCCTGTGGGACATTTGTTCGACCTCGACGCGCCGACCAACACGGCGGGGCTGCACATTCATATCGGCGCGCCTGCTGACCGCTCACTGATTGTGTACGCAAATCTGGCGTACTTTCTGCCGTTGCTGATTCTGCTGTCTGCCAGCAGCCCCTACGCAGGGGGACGGTACTTCGGGCAATCGTATCGGGTTGCGTGTTCGTTTGCGATTGGCGCGCTGCGCGACGACCCCTACTACCGCTTTCAGGATTTGATACTCTCGCGGCGACTGGGCACGGTGGAGATTCGCGTCTGTGACCCTGTGTGGGATCTGGGGCGTCTGCGCGTGCTGCTACAGGCGGTTCAGGCGATTGCGCAGTTGCCCACAGCGCGCCCCATCGACCGCGCCCGCTACACCGCGTTGCGCCATCAGGCGGCGTGCGTCGGCTACACGCCCGACCTGCAGGCGCTGCGGCACGAACTCGCCGTGATTTACGAGATTCCAGAGGCGCTGCTGCGAGAGACTATCTCCGATGCGCTCCATGCGTGCCTGAGCTGTTGCGATTTCCCGAACCCCCTCTGTGAGGTTCCCCCTGCGCGCAGGGGGAACCGGGGCTGGTTCCCCTCGCTTGCGGGGGGAACCTTAAGGAGGGGGGTCAGTACGCACGAGGAACGCGCTGCGGGTACAGTGGATTCGGGTAAACCCTGCTCTGGGGACGCATCGCGCGAATCGCTTCTCCGTGTCTACGCCCACCTGAATCACGCCTACCGCACAGGGCGCTGGGAGCCTGTAGCGCCGCATGCTGTGCGCCCGTCGGCATGGCGGGGACTGCTGGGGGTGGTGGGCTACTATGCGCCGCGCCTGCCCTACATGGCGTACAAGGCGTGGGCGGAGTGGCGCGCGCCGATACGCGCAACCTATTCCGCTACCGAGAGAGTCGCCGGCGAACTGCTGGCGCGCCGCGCCGACTCGTAGACCTGCACGATACGATCCATCACCGCAGGCACGGAGAGCGTCTCGCGTTTGCGAATCGCGCGCTGGCGCAGCGCCTCGCGTTCCGACTCGTGTCGCGTAAGATGCAGCACCGCCTCGACGAATGCTTCAGGGGTCGGCTCTACCACCAGCCCCGTTTGCCCGTAATCGACCGCTTCGGGCGCGCCGCCGCCGTTGGCGACGATGCAGGGCAAGCCCGCCGCCTGCGCCTCGTCCAGCACCAGCCCCTGCGACTCGGTCACCGACGGAAACACGAACAAATCCGCCGCCAGCAGGTAGAGCGACACCTCATCGCGCGGGACGGGACCCGTGAAATGCACCCACTGGGTAAGCTGACGCGCCTCGGCTTCGGCGCGGAGCGACTCCAGCGCAGGACCGGGACCCACCAGCCACAGGCGCGCGTTCGGGCAGCCGCGCACGATGTGGGGCATCGCGTCGAGCAGTACGCCGACATTTTTTTCGGGCGCCATCCGCCCGACATACAGCAGCATCCACACATCGTCGGGAATGCTCAGCCGCGCGCGCGCCTCTGATTGGCTGACCTCTGGGAACGGCAGCACCGGGTTGCGGATGGGCGTAATCGGCTTGCGCACGCCATACTTGCGCAGCACTTCTGCCCCGATTTCGGAGGGGGTCATCACGGCGTCGACGCCCTCGTAATAGCGGCGCAGATGCCAGCGCAGCAGACGGCGCACAGGCGCGCGCGGTACCATGCGCGGCACATAGTGCAGGTACTCCTCATACAGCGTGTGATAGGTGCTGACCAGCGGGATGCGCAATCGCCGCGCCCAGCGCGCCCCCACAATCCCTGTGAAAAACGGCGTATGCGTATGCACCACATCGAAACCCAGCGTGCGAAACTCGCGCCAGAGCCGTAGCGCAACAGGCAGGGCAATCGGGTAGTCAGGCTCAAACGGTGTGTAAACCGACGGCAGGCGACGCACCGTCGGGTACGGGTCCTGATAGCCGCGATAGTGCGGCGCGTAAATCCAGACCTCGTGCCCGCGACGGGTCAGCTCCTCGTGCAGCATGCGTATCGAGATGCTCACCCCGTTCAGGTACGGCAGGTAGCTCTCGGAAAAGATGGCGATTTTCACGGCGTGTCCGATTCGCGCGGGGCGTTGCGGTTCCCGCGGGGCTGGCGCAGGGCTTGCTCTTCGAGAAACGCCACGATGTCCGACAGGCGGAATCGGCGCTGATTGCCCTCTGTGCGGAAGCAATGCAGCCAGCCGCGGTCGGTGTAGCGGCGCACGGTCGCAGGGCATACCCCCAGCAAGCGCGCCGTCTCCTCCAGCGTCAGCACGGGGTCGGTCAGGCGGGCAATCAGCTCTTCGCGGCTTTCGTCGCGCCCGCGCACGGGGTAATACTTGCGCGCCACGCCGTCGTCCGTCCACTCCGCCAGATAGCGCAGGTACTGGGGAAGCTTCGCCCAGAGTTCATCCGCTTCAGGCGGGACGAGGGCTTCAGGGTCCATTTTCCTGCGTCCCTTGCGTTTGCGCAGGCGCGGTCCGTCGGAGGGCGGTTCCACAGGCGACAACGCAGACGGCTCCGCGGGTGGAGGCGTCGTCTGGACAGGCGTTGCAGGAGGCTTCCAGTTCAGTTCCTGCTGCAGAAGCGGCACAAACTCGACGATGTGGGGCACGCGGATGGAGACCAGCGCGTGCGGCGATTCGGCAGGCGGCGCGACGGGCGTCGATGGGGGCGTTTGAGGGCGCGCTTCCAGCGGAGGCGCGTCCGCAGGCGGCGCATCGGCAGGCGGCGACACAGGTTCGGGCGCTGCTGGCTCCGCCACGGGCGCGGACGCCTCGCTCCCGTCGTCCGCAAACTGGCTTTCGAGGTATCGATACCAATCGTTCAGGCTCAGACGGCTCATGGATACGCCATAGTGTACCCTTAAATGCGAAAACGGCTCCAGAGGGTTCTGGAGCCGTGGAGGTGAAGTGATTTCAATCTGGGCATCGACCTATTTTCCCACTCCGTTACCAGAGCAGTATCTTCGGCGCTGGAGGGCTTAACTGCCGTGTTCGGGATGGGAACGGGTGTTTCCCCTCCGCTATGGACACCCAGATTGAAAGGGTAATCGCACCTTTTGAGAGGGTCGGTTCCCTCTCAGGAGGTGTTTGACAACTGGAGCTGGAGTCGTCGGAAGTGCGTCAATAGGCAAGCCCTCGGTCAATTAGTACGGCTCAGCTCAACGCATTACTGCGCTTACACATGCCGCCTATCAACCCGGTCATCTACCGGGGACCTTACTCCGTTAAACGGATGGGAGACCTTATCTTGGGGTGGGCTTGGCGCTTAGATGCTTTCAGCGCTTATCCCGTCCCGACATGGCTACCCAGCGTCTGCCCCTGGCGGGACAACTGGTACACCAGAGGTCAGTCCAGCCCGGTCCTCTCGTACTAGGGCCAGCTCCCCTCAAGTCTCCTGCGCCTGCGGTGGATAGGGACCGAACTGTCTCACGCACATACCTCCCTTGTTTCCAAGGGTGTAGACTATACCTCCATCCTCCCGAAGGACCAGGAGGAGCCGGCGTGTGATGAGCGCCATAGATTTGCCCTCTTCAGGGCAGGACGCCCATCTCAGGCGTAAAGCCTTCAGTCGTTACGGGGAACGGCAGCTTGCACCGCATCACTGGCACAACATAGGGTTCAATCAGTTGCACAAGCCGTTGCGCCTGTTTCACTGGGAGATAGAGCCAGTGCGCGTGTCGCTTCGGACTTGCGTGGATATGCGCCTCCAAACCAAAGTTTGCTTCGAGCGCACCACACAGGCGTTCCAAACCGATTCTGGAAAAGCACTGCGTCTCTATCTTGACCGAACCCTGTCGTTTGTCAAGTGTGCCATCGTCCATGTACCAGACTGCAAGCGCCAGAGGCGTGTTGAGCAATTCAACGATGTTCTCTGGAACCTCTTTTCTCCCATGAGGGTAGAAAAGCGCTCGCAGCTCTGCAAGGAGCGGATGGCATCGGGTGACGAAACGCCAGTATGGGTAGCCTCTGTTGGTTTGACGATTCATCGGGGATGGTTTCAAATCCGCCAGCATTGCGTGCTTCCACGCCACATAGTCGCGGAAGCGTTCGGCGTGCAAGACCTGAAGGCGCACGCCGCGCCCGTGCGGTTCGAGATAGCCATCTCCGAGAATCGTGCCAATCAGAAGGTCCTTCATCTTCAGCTCCCGTTCTTCCCTCGGTATTGCCCTCTGCAGCGTTCGGTGGACTGCAGGAGGGGTCTACCGATATGAGCCGGTAGGCACCACAGGATTACTCCTGTGGGACGCCACGCCCGTTTGGGCTAACGTTCTGAACCCAGCTCGCGTGCCGCTTTAATGGGTGAACCCCCCAACCCTTGGGACCTTATTCAGCCCCAGGATGCGACGCATGGTACTCCACTGTTTCCAGTGGCACAGACTATCGCATCACCTTGACCATCGCCTGTCAAGGGTTCGGCGTATGATGAGCGCCGTAGATTTGCCCCATTCAGGGCAAGACGCCCATCTCAGGCATGAAGCCTTCAGTCGTTACGGGGTCAGAGGAGCTTGTATTCCATTACTGGAGGTACATAGGGACGGGAATGCTGGCGATGCCCGTCGCTTTGTACCGTGCTGCAGAAAGTGTGCAGCATTTTCGGCTCCTCGACTTCCCACGGGATTACCCTCGCCAATCGGGGGAGGATTGCGTTAGGGCTTCCCCGTTATCAGCCGAATTTTACCTGAAGAGTCGCCTCTTCAGGGGCCCTTCGTTGAGCCGACATCGAGGTGCCAAACCCCGCCGTCGCTGTGGACGCTCGGGCAGGATCAGCCTGTTATCCCTAGGGTAGCTTTTATCCGTTGAACCCTGGCGTGCCCACGCACAGCCAGAGGGTCACTAGGCCCTGCTTTCGCATCTGCTCGACCCGTTGGTCTCACAGTCAAGCCCGCTTATGCCCTTGCACTCGACGCGCGATTTCCGACCGCGCTGAGCGGACCTTTGGACGCCTCCGTTACCGTTTAGGCAATTCCGTTCGTCCAGCATGAGGCAGCTTATATCGCATTTCCGGAATCAGGTACGGCTCCACCAGTTCGAGGAACCGCTCGAGGCTTGCGCCCCGAATCACGACCTGATAGCCTTCTGCTTGACAACGCAGATAGGTCTCCAGCGCAAACTGCTCGGTGAGCGCTTGCGCCAGCCGCGCGACCTCGCTTTTCGCAAAGCCCTGCGTATGGAAAATCACGGCTCTGGAATGACGATCCTTGATGGAACCGTCGTCCATAAACCAGTACGCAACGCTTCGCGGTTTGAGTAAGCGATGAATCTGCGCAGGGACGACCTTGCGTCCGTCGCGATAAAACTGCTGTGCATAGTAGCGGAATGCGCCATGACTGACGGTCTGAAACCACCAGTTGCCGTTCGGCTTTTGCTTGGGTGGCGTCAGAACCCACGCTTCGAAGAGGGTGTAGAGATACTGCACATAAGCCGCGTGTTTATCCGACTGCTCGATTTTGAGGCGATACGTGCGTCCTCGATTTTGGGTTTCGAGGTGCGCATCGCCCAGCAGCAGTCCGACCAGCGTTTCGCGCTGGACACGGCTGAGTTTCAGCGTCTCTTTGTAGGTTTCGATGGCGTGGTTGTGTGCCATGGTGCCCTCCGTTGTTTTGCTGGACGCCTCATGAAGAGGCTTCCGATCGCTCGGAAGTTCAGACTGTCTCACCATCCACGGGTGTGGATGCTCGGCGTACAGTCGTTGAGGGGTCACGAAGACTTCCCTGCTGATTGTCCGCGCCAGTCGCATTTTCAGTGGCGTTGTCGCCACTAGCGCTGGACACTGCACCCCTTCCTTCAAGCACGGAGAGGGCTTGAAGTGAGGGGACGGACTTCCCAGCATATAGCCGAGTTTGCCCCTGATGTTGCCATCAGGGCGCCCCATGTTGAGGCGACCGCCCCAGTCAAACTACCCGCCTAAGACTGTCTCCACGCCGGATCACGGCGCAGGTTAGCATTCCAGTAGGTCAAGGGTGGTGTTCCATTGGCGCCGAAGCTCCCACCTACGCTCTACATGACATACCGAAATGCAATCTCAAGCTGTAGTAAAGCTCCATAGGGTCTTTCCGTCCTACCGCAGGTAACCCGCATCTTCACGGGTGCTACAGTTTCACCGAGAGTCCCGCTGAGACAGTGGCCCAGTCGTTACGCTTTTCGTGCGGGTCGCAATTTACGCGACAAGGAATTTCGCTTATCGCCTTACCCGAGAAGTTGTCTCGAGCGAGCCACACCCTTCCTTGTCATAGGGAATAGCTCCTGCATGTCGCCATGCAGATGGGACCATCTCTTCACCTCGTCGTTGAGGTACCCAGCGTATGGTCTCTGAGGATTCTAATCACCGAAAGTGATTAGTCTTTCCTGCTGGTTGTCCGCACCAGACGGATTGTTACTCACAGGAATTGTATTTTCTCACGGGTGAGAATTTCCTGCAAGTACCGCTGGATACTCGGAGTTTCCAGCATATAGCTGGGTGCGCACCTCATGGTTACCCATGAGGGGGGCAGCGAAGGTACCATAGGACCGTTAGAGTTACGGCCGGCATTCACCCGGGCTTCAGTTCAGGGCTGCACCTTGCGGCTGACCCCTCCCCTTAACCTACGGGCATTGGCCAAGCGTCGCCCCCTATACATCGGGTTTCCCCTTCGCAGAGAGCTGTGTTTTTGGTAAACAGTCGCCGGGCCCGCTTTGCTGCGACCTCTTTCGAGGCACCCCTTCTCCCGAAGTTACGGGGTCAATTTGCCGAGTTCCTTAGCGGGACTTCTCTCGCGCGCCTGAGGCTCCTCGCCTCGCCTACCTGTGTCGGTTTGCGGTACGGTCAGGTGGTTTCAACGCTACACGGGTTTTCTCGGCTCCAGTCACAGTCGCTTCGTTCACCCGAAGGATCCCTTCGTCGCCCCAGAGTTGCCGCTGGGGCGAGCGCAGCCTTCCAACTCTGCGCCCGACCGATTCTGAAGCGTCGCCGTTTTGCTCCGCCACCTGGGGTGGGAATGTTGACCCACTGCCCTTCGCCTACGGCTTTTCGCCCTCGACTTAGGACCGCCTAACCTTCAGCGGACGAACCTGCCTGAAGAACCCTTAGGCTTTCGGCGGACGGGATTCTCACCCGTCTTCTCGCTACTCGTGCCGGCATTCTCACTTCTGCACGCTCCAGCGGTGCTTTCGCTCCGCCTTCACTGCGAGCAGAACGCTCCCCTACCGCTCCCATTGCTGGGAACCCGCCGCTTCGGTAACAGGCTTGAGCCCCCTTACATTATCGGCGCAGGGTCACATTCGACCAGTCAGCTGTTACGCACTGTTTAAAGGATGGCTGCTTCTAAGCCAACCTCCTGGTTGTTTACGCGACCCTACATCCTTTAACACTTAGCCTGTGTTTAGGGACCTTAGCGGGCGGTCTGGGCTATTGCCCTTTTGACAACGGCGCTCATCCGTCGCTGTCTCACTGCCACGGTTCCTGCTATGCCATTCGGAGTTTGGTTGGGTTCGGTAACCTGGTGGGGCCCCTAGCCCATCCAGTGGCTCTACCTGCACAGCATAATCCGTGACGCTGCACCTCAATGCATTTCGGGGAGAACCAGCTATCTCCGCGCTCGATTGGCATTTCACCACACTAACCCCAGTTCCTCCGAGACCTTTTCAACGGTCACCAGTTCGGCCCTCCACCGTGTGTTACCACGGCTTCAGCCTGACCAGGGTTAGATCGCGCGGTTTCGGGTCTGCACCCAGCGACTGGAACGCCCTGTGTGGACTCGCTTTCGCTACGGCTCCGCGTCTGAGACGCTTAACCTTGCCGCTGAGCACAACTCGCCGGCTCATTCTGCAAAAGGCACACCGTCAGACTGTCCCCCAGAGGGGTATAGTCCTCCGATTGTTTGTAAGCGCACGGTTTCAGGTTCTGTTTCACTCCCCTCGCCGGGGTGCTTTTCACCTTTCCCTCACGGTACTGGTTGCGCTATCGGTAGCAAGGAGTATTTAGCCTTACCCGGTGGTCCGGGCAGATTCGCACAGGGTTCCTCTTATCCCGTGCTACTCGGGATTCCGACGAGGCGTTCCACTTTTCGCATACGGGGCTGTCACCCGCTGTGGCGTGCCTTTCCAGACACTTCTGCTAAGCGGTTCGCTCTCTGATGTCGGTCCCACGACCCCAATCGGGCACGCCCGATTGGTTTAGGCTCTTCCCCGTTCGCTCGCCGCTACTGAGGGAATCTCGTTCGATTTCTTTTCCTCCGGGTACTGAGATGTTTCAGTTCCCCGGGTTCCCTCCACACCGCCTATGGGTTCAGCGGTGGGTGACCACCCATTCGGTGGCCGGGTTCTCCCATTCGGGGATCTGCGGATCAACGCCTGTTTGCGGCTCCTCGCAGCTTATCGCAGCTTACCACGCCCTTCATCGGCTCCTTGCTCCTAGGCATCCGCCGTGCGCCCTTAGTAGCTTGCCTACTTTGGCGCGCTTCTCGATGACTCCAGTCCAGTTGTCAAAGGGTAAATCGTTGGGTCCGTTGCCCGTTGTTGGCGCCTACAGCCCAACCGTCAACGCCCCGTGAGGCGCTGAGGGTTAGGTTGGTGGAGGCGACCGGATTTGAACCGGTGACCCCCTGCGTGCAAAGCAGGTGCTCTCCCGCTGAGCTACGCCCCCACTGGTGGGCGCGATTGGATTCGAACCAATGACCTCACCCTTATCAGGGGTGCGCTCTAACCGACTGAGCTACGCGCCCGTATGTGGCTCCCTCAAAACCGAGCAGGCAGTGCTTTGCAAGCCGAGAGTATCCGTTAAAGGAGGTGATCCAGCCGCACCTTCCGGTACGGCTACCTTGTTACGACTTAGTCCCCCTTACCAGCCACACCTTCGGCGGCTCCCTCCCTTGCGGGTTAGGCGACCGACTTCGGGTGCAACCGACTCGGGTGACTTGACGGGCGGTGTGTACAAGGCCCGGGAACGTATTCACGGTGGTATGGCTGACCCACCGTTACTAGCGATTCCGCGTTCACGCAGTCGAGTTGCAGACTGCGATCCCAACTGAGGGTGGTTTTTTGGGATTCGCTCCCGCTCGCGCGTTGGCTGCCCTTTGTACCACCCATTGTAGCATGTGTGACGCCCTGGACGTAACCGCCATGCTGACTTGACGTCGTCCCCACCTTCCTCCGTGTTGACCACGGCAGTCTCCTCAGAGTGCCCGGCATGACCCGCTGGCAACAGAGGACAAGGGTTGCGCTCGTTGCGGGACTTAACCCAACACCTCACGGCACGAGCTGACGACAGCCATGCAACCGGTGTCCACATGTCGATGAGTTTCCCCACCGAGGCGCCCTGTTTCCAGGGCGTTTCATGTGGATGTCAAGCCCAGGTAAGGTTCTTCGGTTTGTATCGAATTAATCCACATGCTCCACCGCTTGTGCGGGCCCCCGTCAATTCCTTTGAGTTTCAACCTTGCGGCCGTACTCCCCAGGCGGGGCGCTTAATGCGTTAGCTTCGGCGCCGAGGGCTAATCCCCCAACACCTAGCGCCCATCGTTTAGGGCTGGGACTACAGGGGTATCTAATCCCTTTCGCTCCCCCAGCTTTCGCACCTCAGCGTCAGAAACGGGCCAGAGATCCGCCTTCGCCACTGGTGTTCCTCCCGATATCAATGCATTTCACCGCTACACCGGGAATTCCAATCTCCTCTCCCGTCCTCGAGCTCCGCAGTATCTGGTGCAGCCTCCCGGTTGAGCCGTGAGATTTCACACCAGACTTACGGAGCCGCCTACGTGCGCTTTACGCCCAGTAAATTCGGGCAACGCTCGCCCCCTACGTATTACCGCGGCTGCTGGCACGTAGTTAGCCGGGGCTTTTTCTGTGGGTACCGTCTGCGTTCGTCCCCACTAAAAGGAGTTTACACCCCGAAGGGCTTCGTCCTCCACGCGGCGTCGCTGGGTCAGGCTTGCGCCCATTGCCCAAAATTCCCGACTGCTGCCTCCCGTAGGAGTGGGGCCCGTGTCTCAGTGCCCCTCGGGCCGATCATCCTCTCAGACCGGCTACCCGTCGTAGGCTTGGTGAGCCATTACCTCACCAACTACCTGATAGGCCGCGGGCCCATCCCGAAGCGGAAACCCATTTAGATGCACCGACCGAAGCCCGCGCATCCACATCCGGTATTAGCCCGAGTTTCCCCGGGTTGTCCCAGTCTTCGGGGCAGGTTACCCACGTGTTACTCCGCCGTTCGCCGCTCTCGGCGCCCCCGAAGGGACGCCTGCCGCTCGACTTGCATGTCTAAGGCACGCCGCCAGCGTTCGCCCTGAGCCAGGATCAAACTCTCCGTCAGAAAACGCGATTCCTGCATGCGCAGGTTCGTTTTCCTGTTTGACTGAGCTCGCAAAGCGTTCTTACCTGCCCGGTTTTCAAGGTTCAACAATCCGCTTGCCGCCCTTGCAGCAAGCGCACACGCCAACACGCCTTACGGCATATCGTCGGCGAGTCTGATTATACCACATCCCAAGCGCGTTTGTCAAGGGCATAGCCCTCCGCACGCAGTTTCTGGGATCTCAAGGTACTCACTGCGCCCCAAAGTCCCTTGCTTTGAGGCGGGCTATATAATACCATGCCCACGACAGCGTTGTCAAGGGGTTAAGCCCAATTCCGGGCAAATTCCCCCGAATTTTCCCCGATTCCGCGCGTCCCTACCCCGAAGGCTGACGCACCACCCCCAGAAACAGCACCGTGCCCGTCGGCTGATGCACAATCGCGAACAGAAACGGACGATCGACCACTACATTAAATTGCTCCACAGGAACGGAGGTCACGCCGACCGTAATCCCTGTTGCCGCAGCAGCTTTGGTACCCTCCTCGTCCACCTCAACCACTGCCTTCTGAATCGCCTTTTGAATGAAGAGCCGCTCGGGTGAGACATCGGCGATTCGGCTGAAGTCGGCGCGCTCAGGGTCGAACGCCACGCCCATGCCCAGCGCGCTGAGCGGGGCTTTCAGGTCGTACTTCGCCTCCACCTTGAAGCGCGGCATCTGCAGGTTGCCGTTCACAACCCGAAACGCCGCCAGCCATTTCACCCAGTTTTCAGGCGTGAGCTGTTTGCGCAAATCCGCCGCCGTGCGTCCTCTATCGGGCAGAAACAGGTAGAAGCGGTAGTCGCCCTTGCCGTAGGGCAGCGCAACCGCCTGGAAGCCCTCGCCCCGATAGTAGGGGAGCCGCTCCGAAAGCTGCATCATCGGCGCCTGTTGCGTCTTGCCGTTTTCCAGATAAAACGGCGCGTTTTGGGTGGCGTCCTTCGGGAACGGGTACTGCCACTTGCCCTCGAAGTAGAGCGTGTTCACCAGCGCGAGGCGCGTCTGCGCGTCGAAGTCGCCTGCCTGGAAGAGTTTCTCGATCATCCCCTGCGTCTGCTCGCTGATCCATCGGTTGATGGTATCGGCGGCGGATTGCGGCTGGCGGAAGTTGACGGTCTCTGTGCGCGCCTCGTAATGCGCCAGCAACACGCGCAGAAAGTCAGGGTTCAGCGGGAAGCCCTGCTGCACCCACAGCCCATTCGCCACATGGACGGTAATGTCCCCGTCGGCAGGTCGCATCAGGCGGTTCAGGGCGCGCGCCTGCGCGTTGAGGGCATCCAGTTGCGGGGCGTCGTAGCCCAGCGCGTTTGTGATGGCGTCGTAGGTGTCGCCGCTTGCGCCGTTGAGCGTCATCTGCAGCGCCAGTGACAGCGATAAGGGCGAAAAGCACAGGTTTTGCCCCGCGTTGGGGGCGTCTAACTGCTGCAGCATTTTCAGGGCGAACTGCAGGTTCGCCGCGTGGGCTTCATCTGTGATTTGCACGGGCTGGGTCGCCTCCTCGGGTGGTCTCGGGCTGGCGTCGCCGCCGCAGCCGCTCAGCGCCGCCACCACTATACCGCACAGCCATAAGCTTGTACGCATCGCTCGTACCTCCTGCACGGTTAGACGCACAAAGGAATGGAAAGGTATTCACGGCGATTCAGAACAACCCCATGAGACTCTTGTTAAACCCACTCCACTGGGGTATAATTGCAATATGCAAGCAATGAAGCGACGGAACGGGTTTACGCTTATCGAACTGCTGGTGGTTATCGCGATTATCGCTATCTTAGCGGCGATCCTCTTCCCAGTGTTCGCGCAGGCGCGTGAGAAGGCGCGCCAGACGATGTGTCTGAGCAACCTGCGTCAGGTCGGCACAGCAGCGATGATGTATGTGCAGGACTACGACGAGGTGTATCCGCTTGCCGAGAACCAGCTGATTCCACCGCCCGGCTTCTGCGGCGGCGGCTATACCAGCTGCACCTCCATCGGCTACCTCTACTGGCTGCAGCCCTACTCGAAAGATAATCTCTACTCCCGCTGTCCCAGCGCGAAGCCGATTACCAGCCCCGAAGCAGGCACAGGCAGGCGTCTGGCATGCGAAGGACGGATTGGCTACGGCGCGGCGTATCCCTCGCCGATGGGCTTCTCAGCGGGATGCTCCTTCCCGCCGCAGGTGTTCCCGCCGAGTAAGAGCCTGGCGCAACTCACCGCGCCCGCCAGCCATGTGATGGTGATGGACGCGGTACCGTCGGGTCCCTCGAGCCGACCGCTCTGGGAGAGCAACGGATTCTACATGAATGTTGTTCACTCGCCGTTTATGCGCACCGAGTGGCAGCACTATGGGTTCAGTGTCGCGCCGGGCTTCCCGCCCGCGTTCCACCAGCGCCCGCACGGACGCCACTCGAAGCAGGTCTCGGTGGTCTATGCCGACGGGCATGTGAAGGCGACGCCGTTCGAGGCGCTCTACGGGCTGCCCGAAACGGAGTGCGAGCGCAACAACAACACCTTTTGCTCGTCGGTGGAATACACGCGCACGCAACGCCCCGACCTGTGGGAGAAGTGGGACTGACGCGCGTCGGGTATAAACTCATCTGTGGTTGAGACCATCCGACGCTTCTGGGAGCAGCGCGGCGACGCGATTGTACTGAACGCGCTTCAGATAGCCCTGATTGTCGCGCTGCTCCTGCTGGCGCGCTGGCTGGGCGGGCGCGTGATTGGCGTGATTACCCGCGCGCTGACCCGCAAAACCGAAACCTCCGAACGGCGACAGGCGCAGATTCGAACCGTCGGCGCGCTACTCAACAGTGTGCTGGGGTATGGGTTGCTGTTTGTGGGGCTGCTGAGCATTCTGGGCGTGCTGGGGGTGAACCTTGCGCCCGTGCTGGCGACCGCGGGCGTCACGGGACTGGCAATTAGCTTCGGCGCACAGCAAATCGTGCGCGATGTGATCACAGGCTTTTTCATCCTCGTGGAAGACCAGTTCGCCGTCGGCGACGAGGTGACCATCGACGGCGTGCAGGGCGTCGTGGAAACCGTGGGCATGCGCATCACGCGCATCCGCGACGCGCAGGGACGGCTGATTACGCTGGCGAACAGCAGCATCACCCGCGTGACGAACCACAGTCGCGGGCGCGCGACGCTGAGCATGGAGGTGAGCCTCGCCGCCGACTATGGACTGGACGCCGCACGCACATGGCTGGAGCGCACCTGCGCGGCGTTCAGCCATCCCGCGTTGCAGACGCCCATCGAGGTGCGCGGTCCCACCACTCTGGAGGCGGCGCGCTACACCTTCCAGCTGCGCGCGGGTGTCGCCGCGGGACAGCTGGAGGCGGTCGGCGACGCGCTGCGGGCGCACCTGCTCACGCAAGCCCGCGCTGAGCAGACACCCCTCGCCTGAGCGCCCCACGCCCACGCGAGGTATAATCGCACGCGATGCGAGGGCAGTTCCAACCCCAGACGCCGATGCTGCAGCAGTATTTTCGCCTGAAAGCGGAACATCCCGATGTGCTGCTGGCGATGCAGGTCGGCGACTTCTACGAGTTCTACGGGGAAGACGCCGAAATCGCCGCGCGCGAGCTGGAAATCGTGCTGACGGGGCGCGAGGACGGCAGCAACGGGCGCATCCCCATGGCGGGCGTGCCCATCCACGCCTACGAACGCTACATCGCCAAACTCGTGCAGAAGGGCTACCGCGTCGCCATCTGCGATCAGATTGAAGACCCCAGACTCGCCAAAGGGCTGGTCAAGCGGCGCGTGACGCGCGTGCTGACCCCTGGCACGGTGCTGGAAGATTCCATGCTCGATGCGCGGGCGAACAACTACCTCGTGGCGGCGGTGCTGGGCGACCCGATTCACGGGCTGGGCGTGGTCGATGTCTCCACAGGCGAGTTTCTGACCACCGAAATCGCGGGCGAACGGCGGGGGGAGAAGCTGCTCGACGAGCTGTTCCGCCTGCAGCCTGCGGAGGTGTTGGCGCCCGACGACCAGGAAGAGCTGGTTCAGACCCTGCGCGAGCAACTGAGCGCGACCATCACGCCCGCGCCGCTGGGGGAATGGGTGGGACGCGAGGCGCGCGAGATACTGCTGCGGCACTTCGGGGTCGAGTCGCTGCGCGGGTTCGGTTGCGAGGAATACACCCGTGGGCTGGACGCCGCCGCGCTCGCCCTGCGCTACCTGCAGCAGACCCAGATCAGCGCGCTGGAGCATATCCGCACGCTGGCGACCTACTCGGTGGAGCGGTTTATGTATCTGGATGCGACGGCGCGCCGCCATCTGGAGCTGACGCAGAACCTGATGGACGGCAGTCGCCGCTACACGCTGCTGGCGAGCATCGACAGCACCTGCACGCCGATGGGCGCGCGGCTACTCAAACGTTGGCTGGACGAGCCGCTGCTGGAGCCAGACGCCATCGCTGCGCGGCTGGACGCCGTCGACGCGCTGGCGCAGCAGAGCCTCCATCGGGACGCCCTGCGCCAGATGTTGCGCCCGCTGGCGGATCTGGAGCGGTTGTCGGCGCGCGCCAGCACGGGCACGGCGAACGCGCGCGATTTGGTCGCCCTGCGCCAGTCGTTGCAGCGCCTGCCCGCCCTGTACACGGAGGCGGAGACCCTGCTGCGCGCCCTGTCCCAGCCCCCGACGCTGCTGGCGACGCTTGCGCCCCGCCTCGCGCCGATGCACGAGCTGTGCGCCCTGCTGGAGCGCGCCCTCGTCGACGAACCGCCCGCCGACCTCAAATCGGGCGGCGTCATCCGCGACGGCTACGACCCCGAACTCGACCGCCTGCGGCAGGTGCGCACCGACGGCAAACAATGGATTGCCCAGCTGGAAGCCAAAGAGCGCCAGCGCACGGGCATCCCCAGCCTCAAGGTCGGCTACAACGCCGTGTTCGGCTACTATCTGGAGGTGTCCAAGCCGCACCTGAACAAAGTGCCCGCCGACTACATTCGCAAGCAGACGCTGGCGAACGCGGAGCGATTCATCACGCCTGAACTCAAGGAGCAGGAGGCGATTCTACTGGGCGCCGAGGAGCGGATTAACGCGCTGGAGTTCGAGCTGTTCTCGCGCGTGCGGGGCGAGGTCGCCCGCCAGACGCCGCAGTTGCAGTCGCTGGCGAAGGCGATTGCCGAGCTGGATGTGCTGTGCGCCTTCGCCGAGAACGCCGTGCGCTACCGCTATGTGCGCCCCGTTGTGGATACCGAAGACCGCATCCACATCGTCGGCGGACGCCACCCCGTCGTCGAGCGGTTCAGCGAACACGCCTTCGTGCCCAACGATTGCCGATTGGACCCCGCCCAGCGACTGATCATTTTAACAGGCCCCAACATGAGTGGAAAGAGCACGTATATAAGACAAAATGCACTCATAACACTGATGGCGCACATCGGCAGTTTCGTGCCTGCCGACAGCGCGGCGATTGGGCTGGTAGATCGCATCTTCACGCGCGTGGGCGCACGCGACGAACTCGCCACAGGGCAATCCACCTTCATGGTCGAGATGACCGAGACGGCGAACATCCTCAACAACGCCACCCCGCGCAGTCTGGTGATTCTGGACGAAATCGGACGCGGCACCAGCACCTACGACGGGCTGGCAATCGCGTGGGCGGTCGCCGAGTACCTGCACGCGATTGGCTGCAAGACGCTGTTCGCCACGCACTACCACTATCTCAACGAGCTGGCGAACCGTCTGGAGGGCGTCGCCAACTATCGCGTGGCGGTCAAGGAGCAGGGGGATCGCATCGTCTGGTTGCACAAGGTGTTGCCCGGAGGCACCGACCGCAGCTACGGTGTGCATGTGGCGCGGATGGCGGGCGCGCCCCCCGAAGTTGTGCAGCGCGCGGAGCAGATTCTGCGCGAGTTCGAGCGGCGCGGCGTGCAGGGCGCAGTGCAGCCCCCCGCCGCCGATGCGCCTGCCGCCCGCACACGCAAACTCCAGCTCACGCTGTTCGAAGCGGCAGAACATCCCGCGCTGGAGGCGTTGCGCGCGCTGGATGTCGCTACCCTCAGCCCCGTCGAGGCGCTACTCAAACTCGACGAACTCAAACGCATGCTGGAGGGGTAGCGCGTTCCCCTCACGGAACCAGCACCGCCGCGCCGTGCAGGTTGCCCGTGCGCAGCGACTCCAGCGCGTCGTTCGCCTGATCCAGCGGGAAGGGCGTTGTGTGTGTCTCTACCACGAACAGGCGCACGCGCTCGAAAAACGCCGCGCCGTCCTCGCGCGTCAGGTTCGCCACCGAACGCACCACCCGCTCGCCCCACAGAATCGAGTAGGGGAACGAGGGGATGTCGCTCATGTGGATTCCGCCGCACACCACCACGCCGCCCCTGTCCACCGCGCGCAGGGCGGCAGGCACGGTCTCGCCCGCAGGCGCGAACAGGATGGCGCCGTCCAGCGGTTCAGGGGGCGTCTGGTCGGAGCCGCCCGCCCACCATGCGCCCAGCCCGCGCGCGTAGTCCTGCGTCTCGTAGTCGCCGGGGCGCGTGAAGGCGAACACGCGCATCCCATCGCGCAGGGCAATCTGAATTAAAATGTGCGCCGCCGCGCCGAAGCCGTAAATCCCCAGCCGATTGCCCAGCATCTCGCGCCGTGCGATGCGATACGAACGATAGCCAATCAGCCCCGCGCACAGCAGCGGCGCGGCAGCCGCCGAATCGTAGCCGTCGGGGATGGGCAGCACATACCGCGCGTCAGCGACGGCGTACTCGGCGTAGCCGCCGTCCAGCGTGTAGCCTGTGAAGCGTGCGAACGGGCACAGGTTCTCGCGCCCCGCCGCACAGTAGCGACATTCGCCGCAGCTCCAACCCAGCCACGGCACGCCCACCCGCTGACCGACCTGCAGGCTCTCCACCGCCGGTCCCAGTTGCACGACCTCGCCGACAATCTCGTGCCCCAGAATCAGCGGCAGTTTCGGATGGGGTAGCTCGCCGTCCACAATATGCAGGTCAGTGCGGCACACGGCGCACGCCTGCACGCGAATCAGCGCCTGCGGCGGCTCTGGGGACGGGATGGGCAGTTCGCGCAGCGTCAGCGGCTGCCCGACCTGTTCCAGCACCATCGCCCGCATCGTGTTCATACGCGCTCGAACAGCCCCGCCGCGCCCATCCCCAGCGCGGCGCACATGGTCACCAGCCCGTAGCGTCCGCCCGTGCGCTGGAGCGCATACGCCAGCGTGACCGCCTGCCGCGCGCCCGTGCAGCCCAGCGGATGCCCCAGCGCAATCGCCCCGCCCAGCGGGTTCACACGCTCGATCGGCATCTCGTACACGCAGTTGGACGCCAGCACCTGCGCCGCAAACGCCTCGTTGAACTCGATATGGTCTATCGTCTCGATGCGCACCCCCACGCGCGCGAGCAGTTTTGGGATGGCATAGGCGGGCGCAACGCCGAAGTCTTCGGGAGCGAGCGCGGCGGTCGTGTAGCCCACAAAGCGCAAGAGCGGTTGAACGCCCAGCGCGCGCGCCCTGCGCTCGCTCATCACCAGCACCGCCGCCGCGCCGTCGCTGCGCTGCGAGGCGTTGCCTGCTGTGATAATCCCATCCGCGCGGAAGGCAGGTTTGAGCTTCGCCAGCGACTCCATGCTCGTGTCGCGGCGGGGTCCCTCGTCGCGCGTGAGGGTGATTGGCTCGCGCTGGGGGCGTCCTTCGGCGTCGACGGTCTGCAGCTCGGTCTGCACGGGCGCAATCTCAGCGTCGAACAGCCCCTCGTCCTGCGCGCGGATGGCTTTCTGATGGCTCTGCAGGGCGAAGGCGTCCGCCTGCTCGCGCGTGATGCCGTACTTGCGCGCGAGCTGCTCCACCGACAGCCCCATGTTCAGGTAGGTGTTGGGCGCGTCGCGGAACAGCGTCGGGTTCGGGTGCGTGTGAATGTCCAGAAACGGCACACGACTCATGCTCTCCACGCCGCCCGCCAGCACGACCTCCGCATCGCCCGAACGGATACGCTGCGCGGCAATCGCAATCGCTTCCAGCCCCGACGCGCAGAATCGGTTCACCGTAGCGGCGGGGGTGTTCTGGGGCAGTCCTGCGCGGAGCGCGGCGACCCGCGCTACATTCATGCCCGATTCACCTTCGGGGGTTGCGCATCCGAAAATCACATCCTCAATCTCTGCTGGGTTCAGGGCGGGGCAACGCGCCATCACGGCTTGAATCGCCATCGCCGCCAGGTCGTCGGGTCGGGTCTGGCGCAGGCTCCCGCGGGGGGCTTTGCCGATGGGCGTGCGCGCCGCTGCGACAATCACCGCTTCGTTGCTCATACGCGCCTCCACGAGGGTAAGGATACCTGATGGAGCTTGAGATTGCGGCGTGAGGAATCGCTCGCCCGAGCGATTAATTGCTCGCGAGCGATTCCGATTCGCGCATGGAGCAATTAATCGCTCAGGGTTGCATATCGCTTAGCGCTACCCTACGCCTTGTGGATGCAGTGCCCCGCCGCGTCGTGGAAGGCTTCCATCAGCGCCTCCACCATCGTCGGGTGCGGGTGGATGGTGTCCACCAGCTCGTCGAGGGTGGCTTCGAGCTTGATGGCAAGCACGGCTTCCTGTAGCAGGTCGCTGGCGTGCCCGCAGCAGATGTGGACGCCCAGAATCTGCCCGTATTTCGCGTCGGCGACGACCTTGACCAGCCCGTCGCGCTCGCCGACCGCCATTGCGCGTCCCAGAATGCGCGGCTGGAACTTGCCGATGCGCACCTCGTAGCCCTGCTCGCGCGCCTGCTGCTCGGTCAGCCCGACGCCCGCGACTTCAGGCACGGTGTAGACCACATTCGGCACGGTGCGATAGTCCATCCTGCGCTCCGCGCCGAAGCAGTTCTCCGCCGCCACGATTCCCTGCGCGCTTGCCACATGCGCCAGCGGCGCAATCCCCGTGATGTCGCCAATCGCGTAGATGTGCGGGATGTTCGTGCGCATGTGTTCGTCGACGGCGACCCAGCGCTTGTTCATCTGCACGCCGACGGTCTCCAGCCCAATGCCGTCCACATTCGGCTTGCGCCCCACGCCGATCAGCACCACCTGCACCTCGTACTGCTGCATGCCGCTGGGCGTTTCGACATGGCAGCGCCAGCGGTCGCCCACGCGCTCGGCGGATTTGAGCGTGCTGCCCGTGACAAACTGAATGCCCTGCCGCGACAGGGCGCGCTCGGCTTCCTTCGCAATCTCCTCATCGAAAGTGGGCAGGATGTGGGGCATCATCTCCACGACGGTCACATGGCTGCCCAGCGCGTTGAACACGAAGCTGAACTCCACGCCGACCGCTCCTGCGCCCAGAATCAGCATGCTGTCGGGCACGAACGGCGCGTTCACCGCGTCGTCGCTGGTCCATACATTCTCGCCCTCTAGCCCCGGAATGTTGATTTTCATCACGCTGGAGCCAGTGGCGAGGATGATGTGCTTGCCGCGCACGAGGTCTTTGTTCCCGTCAGGGCGAGCCACCTCGATGGTGTGGGGGTCAATCAGTTTGCCTGTGCCTTCCACGCTCTGCACGCCGTTTTTCTTGAACAGCATCCCGATGCCCCCGCGCAGGGTCTGTACGATCTTGTTTTTGCGGGCTTGCATCTGGTCGAAATCGTAGTCGATGGCGCCCTCAATCAGGATGCCCATCTCCTTTGCGTGCAACACATGCTGGTAGCGTTCGGCGTGGGCAATCATCGCCTTGCTGGGGATACAGCCCCAGTTGAGACAGGTTCCACCTAAATATTCGCGTTCGATACAGATGACGCTGCCGCCGCGCTCTTTGGCGAGTTGCCCGGCGCGGATCGCCGCCACATAGCCGCCGGGACCTGCGCCCAGCACCACTACATCTGCTTCATAAGTCGCCATAGCATGCCTCCCTAACGCCTCAAGTATACCTGCGCGGGGGGCAAGGCAACATGGCGTCGTTGCCGACTGACTGGTATACTATCCGTGTTATGAAAACGGTTGTTATTGTGGGGGCGGGGATGGGCGGACTGGCGACCGCCGCACGCCTTGCCCACGCAGGCTATGAGGTCGTTGTGTTCGAAGCGCGTCCGCAGGTCGGTGGGCGAATCGGCGAACTGAGGCGCGACGGCTACCGATTCGACACGGGTCCCACCCTGCTGATGATGCTGGAGCCGCTGGAGCGTCTATTTCGAGACCTGCGCCGCCGCATGGACGATTACCTGAACCTCACGCTGATAGACCCGTCGTATCGCGTCTACTTCGGTGACAGCACGGTGTTCGACTCCACGCCGAATATCGCTCGTATGGCGCGCGAGATTGCCCGCAAAATCAGTCCCGATGAGGTCGCGGGCTACCTGCGCCTGATGGCAGACCTGAGCGCGATGTACCATGCGGTCGTGCCCGCGTTTGTGCGTCGTCAGTATGAGAGCCTCGCCGATTTGTTCACGCCGTACCAGATTGGACTGCTGCTGCGCCATCGGCTGCTGGACAACCTCTGGCGGCGGGTGGGACGCTATGTGCGCGACCCGCGCCTGCGGATGCTGTTTTCGTTCCAGACGATGTATCTGGGGCTGTCGCCGCAAGACGCGCTGTGGGTCTACGGCGTGCTGACCTACATGGAGTCGGGCGAGGGCGTCTGGTACCCGCGCGGGGGGATGCACCGCCTGCCCGAAGCCATCGCACGAATCGCGCAGGAGGAGGGCGCGCGGCTCTACCTGAACCAGCGCGTGCAGGAGGTGCTGATAGAGGAGGGGCGTGCGGCGGGCGTGCGCCTGGCGTCAGGCGAAGTGCTGAAGGCGGACTGCGTGATTATCAACGCCGACGCGCCGACCGCCTACCGCGAGCTGCTGCCGCCCACGCCTTATGTGCGGCGCGAGTATCGCAACTCATGCAGCGCGCTGATGTTTTATATCGGCTATACCGAGCCGCTGCCCCACCAGCTGCACCACAATGTCTACTTCAGCCGCGACTTCGAGGCGAACCTGCGCGAGCTGTTTGTGGAAAACCGCGTACCGAGCGACCCGTCGTTTTACACCTGCCTGTCCAACCGCACAGACCCTGACGACGCGCCTGCAGGGTGCGAGAATCTGTATGTGCTGGTTCCCGCGCCCAACCTGACCGGTGAGGACGCCCGCGCCGCCGCCCCGCGCGTGCTGGAGACAGTCATCGAGCGCGTGGGGCTGAAGCGTGAGCGGATGCAGTTCGTGGAGACGCTGACCCCGCATGAGTGGCAGGCGATGGGGCTGTGGCAGGGCGCGGCGTTCGGTATCGCGCATACCTTCTTCCAGTCCACCGCCTTCCGCCCGTCGGTGCAGACGCCCTTCCGCGACTGCTACCTGGTGGGCGCCAGCACGCAGCCGGGCAACGGCATCCCGATGACGCTGATTTCCGCCGAGCTGGTCGCCGAGCGCGTGCGGGGCAACTGGCGACACAAGGCTTAAAGCGTCTCCGCCGACGCCATCCGCAGAAACGCCTGCACCTGCGGGTGGTCGCTGGCTCGAATCGCGTCGGGCGCGCCCTCCGCGATAATCCGCCCCGCGTCCAGCATCACGATTCGGTGCGTCGTGCGCATCAGGCTCACCACATCGTGCGACACGACCACCGCCGTCAAGCCCAGCTCGCGGTTCAGGCGCATGATGAGCTGGTCGATGTGATAGGCGTTCACGGGGTCCAGCCCGCTGGTCGGCTCGTCGAACAGCACGATATGCGGGTCCATCGCCAGCGCGCGCGCCAACCCCACCCGCTTGCGCATCCCGCCCGACAGCTGCGACGGGTAGAGGTTCTCCACGCCTTCCAGCCCGACCCATGCCAGCCGCTCACGCACAATTTCCCGAATCTGCGTCGGGCGCAGCCGCCGATGGCGCTCCAGCCCGAACGCCACATTCTGCGCCACTGTCAGGAAATCGAACAGCGCGGCGTACTGGAACACGATTCCCAGCCGCAGGCGCATGGGCATCCGCTCGCGCTCTGTCAGCGGCGCGATGTTGACCCCCTCCACCCACACCTCGCCCGCCGTCGGCTTGACCAGCCCGCACAGGCACTTCAGCAGAGTCGTCTTGCCGCTGCCCGACGCGCCCATAATGCCCAGCACCTCGCCATAGGCAACCTGCAGGTCAATCCCATGCAGGATGGTTCTGCCGTCGACGGCGTACACGAGCTGGCGCGTCTGCAGGGCGGGCGTCTCGTTCATCGCTCAGCAAACAGCAGGTCGGCAAGGAAGTAGTTCGCGGCGAAAATCAGCACCATCGACAGCACCACGGCGCGAGTGGTCGCGTGCCCCACGCCCGCCGCGCCCCCACGCGCCCCCAGCCCCTGCTGGCAACTCACCAGCGACACAATCAGCGCGAACGCCAGCGTCTTAATCAGCCCACCGATGAGGTCAAACGGCTCGGTCAACAGACGAACCGACTGCAGGAAGCTGTTGGTGGAGACGCCGAACGCCTGCGCCACCGCCCAGCCGCCCAGGATTCCCGCGCCGTTGGCAACCATACAGAGCATCGGGAACATCGCCAGCGACGCCAGCATGCGCGGCAGCACCAGATACTGAACGGGGCTGACCGCCAGCGCGCGCAGGGCGTCGATCTGCTCGGTGATTTTCATCGTGCCCAGTTGCGCGGCAATCGCCGAGCCGCAGCGCGCGGTGACCATGATGCCCGTGAGGATGGGCGCCAGCTCGCGCGTCATCGCCAGCGCAATCGCGCCGCCCACAAAGCCCCCACCCCCCACATCCACCAGCAGCGACGCCGAATAGAGCGTCACCACCGCGCCTGTGAACGCGCTGGTGAGCGCGACAATCGGGGCGGACGCCGCGCCGATGAACGCCATCTGGTGCAGCGTCTCGCGCCCCTCCAACCGCCCGGACACGATTCCACGCACGCTGGCAAACAGCAGCAGTCCCAGCGCGCCCACAAACTCCAGCGACGCCCCCAGCGCGCCCCCGCGCCGCGACGACTCCTCGTCCAGCCACACCAGCTCCTCACGCACGCCGTAAAGAGTACCTGAACCTGAACCAACTACTCGCGTGTACCAAAAAGACGGAGCATCGCACGCTGGCGCTCAGTAAGGGGCAAATGCGCATTCTTGGGCTGGGGATAAATCTCCGATGCGTCCCATACGGCGAGGGGGATGCTGCTACTCCGCAGTGTGAGTATGGTCGAACGCTCGAAGAGAAACACATGGTCAATTACGAAAGGGTGTCGCCGCCCTCTTGAGGAACCTGGGGGCGTATACGGACCTGTCATCACAAGATAAAAGTCGGGGCGTACCGTGCGCTCAAGCCACTTTCCAGATTGCGCTTTGCGTGCAAGGTATTTGATGTCTACAGATTGACCCGCGAGCGGACTACTCCTGCTGAAATAGCCGTCGATTCCTTGAGTCGTTGCGGCGCTGCAGAGTTCAATGTCAAATACTACTGCCGCGATGTATTCGCTGATGTGTCCCTTCTCGGCAGGGCGTCCCAGCAGGTCGGCTATCGCGTCGTCAATCTGGTTGCGCTGGTGAATCAGTTCCGCCAGTTGCTGCAGGTGTTCCATAGCCGCTCCATCTCCGTCCACTCGCTCCGCAGGGCTTATACCAACTGCGCCGTCAGAGTTCGTTAATTACCCCGCTCCGTGAGGTTCCCCCCGCAAGCGAGGGGAACCCGGACTCGGTTCCCCCTGCGCGCAGGGGGAACCTGCAGGAGGGGGTGCGGGTCGTCCCCGCAACACCGTCTGTATTTACGAAGTCTGACGGGCGGATTGGTATAATCACCCCTCACACACGCGGCAGCTCAGCAATAGCTCGCGGTTGAACTCCTGCGCGGCGTTCACGCTATACTGGTAATACAGCGACTTCACGCCCAGCTCCGCCGCCCGCAACAGCAGTAGATTGATGTCGCGCACGGGCGTTTCGGGGTGAATCATCAGGTTCAGCGACTGCCCCTGATCGATGAACGCCTGCCGCTGCGCCGCCTGCTGCACCAGCGTCATCTGCGAGATTTCGCTGAAGGTGCGGAAGGTGTCGCGCTCCTCGTCGCTCAGGAAGTCCAGATGTTGCACCGAGCCGTCATGCGCGGCGATGCTCTGCCATACCTCGTCGGTGTCTTTGCCCCGCGCGCGCAGCACTTCCTGCAGGTAGGGGTTTTTGAAGGTGGTCTTCACCTTCGCGAGGTCCTTCACATGGTAGTTGCTCATGAACGGCTCGATGGAGGGCGAGACCTGCCCCAGAATGAACGAAGACGACTTGGTGGGCGCAATCGCGAGCAGGGTCGTGTTGCGCCTGCCGTAGCCCTTGAGGTACTCTGGCTCGCCGAAGCGTCGCGCGAGGTCGGCGGAGGCGTTGTAGGCGCGGTCGCGAATCGTGCGGAACACCTCCGTGTTCAGGCGATAGGCGTCCATGCTCTCGATGGGGATGTGTTTGGACTGCAGCAGCGAGTGCCAGCCCAGCACGCCCAGCCCCAGCGCGCGGTGGCGCACAGCGAAGTTGTACGCCCGCTGCATAAACGGGATGTCCTGCACGCGGCGAATGAAGTCCTCCATCACCGCGTCGAGGAAGAAGACCATCGTCTCCACCGCGTCGGTGTCTTTCCATTCGTCGTAATGGAGCAGGTTCATCGACGAGAGACAGCACACGAAGCTCTCGTCCGCGCTGGCGGGCAGCATAATCTCGGTGCAGAGGTTGGAGGCGTAGATGCGCTTGCCGTGTTGCTGGTACACTTCGGGCGCGCCGCTGTTGGCGTTGTCTTTGAAAAAGATATAGGGGGTGCCCACTTCGGAGCGCGCCTGCAGCACCTTCGCCCAGAGGCGGCGTTTGTCGGCGTCGCCGTCGCGCATCTGCTGGAGCCACTCGTTGCCCACGCACACACCCCAGTAGAGCAGTTGAATCTCGCATCCCTCGCGCTGGATCCAGAGCCACTCTTCAAGGTCGGGATGCTCGATGTCGATATAGGCGGCGCACTGCCCGCGGCGCGTGCTGCCCTGACTGAACACTTCGATCATGCGGTCGAACAGCTTGGCGAAAGAGAAGCTGCCGTTGCTGTAGCCGTTGTCGCGGATGGGCGCGCCGCGCGGGCGCAGCTTGCCAAAATACGCCGAAGTGCCGCCGCCCAGCTTGGTCATCATCCCCACCTCCGACGCCGTGAACAGAATCGACGCGGAGTCGTCCTCAATCAGGCTCCCGTAGCAGGAGATGGGCAGCCCGCGCTGGAGCCCGAAGTTCGTCCACACAGGGGTCGCCAGCGAGTACCAGCCGCGCGCCATGTAGTCGTAAAACTTATCGCCGAAGCCCTCGATGCCCAGAATCCCCTCGGCATAGTCCGCAATCTGGCGGATGCGCTGCTCCGCGCTGACGCCGGGCAACAGATAATCGCGCGATAAAAACCGTCGGCTCTCCTCGTTGAGCCAGTAGAATGGGGGTCTCTCCGTAGATGTCCGCATGACAGCCTCCTTAAATTGCGTGCGGGGCAACGCCGTGCGCTCCTGCGCCGACCTGCCCCGCCTGCGCTCCGCTCAAAACAGTGCGTCTTCGCTGAAACTCTTCATCTTCTTGGAGTAGGTGATACTCCGCTTGTTGAAGAAATCGTTCTCTTTGGTGGCGAGCAGCTCCTCGTCGAACCAGCGCGTGGCGGCGAGGGCGGCTTCGTCGACCGTGAAGGCGGGCGCGATGCCCACACTGCGCAGCGAGTTGTTGAAGCGGTTCTTCAGGAACTCGTCCACCTGATGGCGCGGCAGGTATTCCAGCTCGCCGCGCTCGAAAATCCAGTCCAGAATGCGCTGTTCGGCGGCGTAGGCGCGTTCGACCGCATGCAAAATCGCGTCTTCGGTCTCCGCGCCGAACCATTCGGGGTACTCGTGCTGCAGGATGCGCACCAGCTCCACGCCGAACATGCCGTGAATCTGCTCCTCCTTGCTGGTCGCCTCGACGATGTTGGAGACGCCCTTGAACGCGGCGCGGTGCTTATTGAACGCCATGATAATCAGGAACTGGGAAAAGAGCGAAATATGCTCCACAAACGCCGAAAACAGCAGCACGGTGAGCGCGAACTGGCGGTTGTCGCTGCTGCGGATGCCCTCCTGCGCCTGCTGGAGATACTGCACGCGGTCGATAATCGCGGGGATGCTGTGAATCTTTTCGAACTCGCCGCTCAGCCCCAGCATATCCAGCAGGTGCGAGTAGGCGTTGGCGTGGCGCACCTCGCTCTCGGCGAAGGTCATGCCCACTTCGGCGATTTCGGGCTTGGGCATGCGGTCATAAATCCGCGCCCAGAAGGTCTTCACCGAAATCTCGATCTGGGAGATGGCGAGCATGGTGTTTTTGAGCGCGTTGCGCTCGTGCGGCTCGGTGCGTGCGTACCAGTCCTGCACATCGCCTGACAGCGAGAACTCCGTATGCAGCCAGTAGGAATGGCGGATGGCGTCCCGAAACTTCAGCAGGTCGGGATACTCATACGGCTTCAAATGCACCCGTTTCTCGAACAGCGCCATCGTTAGAACCCTCCATCTATTGTAGTTAATCTCGCCAAAGCGCGATTTTTCTCGCCTGCAGCCACAACCAGTAGCGGTACACTGCGTTGTGGTTGCGAGCGCAGTATACCCAATCCGTTGACGGCGTTGTCAAGGGGTTAAGGGGGTGGAATGTTAAATTTGCCCCAAAATCTGGGGGATTGCCTCTGCCCGCCAGCGCACGGTTCCTCTCTACGGGTGGGCTGATACCAATCGGCGCGGTCAGAGTTC
Source organism: Armatimonadota bacterium (assembly GCA_037442365.1). Classification (GTDB taxonomy): domain Bacteria; phylum Armatimonadota; class Fimbriimonadia; order Fimbriimonadales; family GBS-DC; genus GBS-DC. The sequence goes on from JBBIQK010000005.1 coordinate 79,578, forward strand.
GCAAAACACCGACTTATGGAGTGCAGAAGCGGAGCTTCCGCGACGCTGAAGCTACCGCTTCAGCACTCCATAGATAGCAGGGCGCAGGTACAGCACGCCTCTACAAGTGTGTCCAAGTCATTCACGAACTCTGACTGTGCAGTCGGTATTAGCACCCGCTGCCGAAGTTGAACAGCACCAGCAGCAGGTCGGCGTCGTCGATGAGGTTGTCGCCGTTCGCATCTTCGGGGCGCGCGCCCTGTTCCCCAAACGCGAAGAGCACGGCGAGCAGATCCGAGTCGTCCACGCAGCCGTCGCCGTTGATGTCGCCGCTGATTGCCAGCACGCGCAACGGCAGCGCCGCCTCGCCGCCCGGCGCGCCGTCGCCCGAGGGCAATTGCCCGGAGTATTCGCCGTCCAGCGCCAGCCCGGAGTCGGTCGCCGTGACGGTGGGCGCGATGCGCAGGGTGTAGGCGTCGGGCTTGAGCGGCTCAGTGAGGGTCAAACGCACGCGCCGCGCCGTTGCGTCGTATGCAAAGTTGACGCTCACCGCACCCTGCGTGGCGCCCGTCAGCTGCACCTGCGCGCTGTTAATCTGCACGGGCGTCTGGAAGTAGAGGTCTATCTGGCTCACGGGCTGCATCGTCAGTCCGGGCGCGGGGTTCATCTCTACAATCACAGGCGGTCCTGGGCGGTAAGCCTCTTGAGTCGACCCGCCCTTCAGAATCCACTCGTCGGGGTCCAGCGCAAGGTTCGATACCGCGCCCGACACGGGGATCACATAGTACTGGGTCGCCGCGCTGTTCCAGATGCGCACCTCCTGCGACTGGCTGCCAATCTGCGCGCGCAGTCCGATGGGCATTGTGTAGACGCCATAGCTGCTCTGTTGCGTCTGGCGGAGGGAGAGCAGCAGGTAGTCGCGGTTGTTCACGCGGGTGGTCGTCCAGCCCCATGTGTAGGTCGGCGCGCCTGTACCGTACACCCACGGCTGGAAGAACCAGTCCATCGAGCCGCCCCAGAGCTGTTCGGCGACTGCCTGAAAATCGGCTGTGGTCGCATGGCTGTAGGCGTAGCGCTGGCGGTAGCGCGCAAGCAACTCGAAAAACTGCTCCGTGCCCAGAACCCAGCGCAACTGGTGCAGCACCCATGCGCCCTTGCGGTAGGCGAAGTTCGAGCTGAAGATGGCGTTCACGCTGCTGGTGTCGTAGCGGTAGACGCTGCCGTTCAGGCTGGTGGGACGGCGGTTCAGCATCGCCGTGCGCAGGGCGGCAGGGTCGCTCGCGCCGTTTTTGAACTCCTCCCACAGGGCCTCCGAGTAGGTCGCAAAGCCCTCGTTGAGCCAGATGTCGTTCCATGTGGCGCAGGTCACCATGTCGCCCCACCACTGGTGCGCCAGCTCGTGCGCGGTCAGCGACTCGCCGAAGCCGCCCTGCCCGCTCATCGTCTGATGCTCCATCCCACCGCCGAACTGGAACTGGTAGATGCCGTACCGCTCGCGCATAAACGGATACTCGCCGTACAGGTCGCTGAACACCTGCAGCACCGGGATGCACCGCTCCCACAACGCGCGGTTGCTCGCCGTGTTGCTTTCGGGGTAGATGTAGAAGTCTACAGGCATCGTGCGTCCGTTGTAGGTGAAACCACGCGACCAGCTCTGGTAGTTGGTAGCGGCGAAGGCAACCAGATAGGGCACAATCGGGTAGCTATGCTCGTAGCGGTAGCGACGGCGGTTGTTGGGCAGGTCGGCGCTCTCGGTGAGCATCCCGTTCGCGACGGCGAACATATCGCGGGGCGTAATCAGCGTGAAGGTGAGCGTCGCTTTGTCGGTGTTCTCGTCTTTGGCGGGCCACCATGTGTAGGCGTAGAAGGGCTGGCTAAGCGTGGCGACAATCACCGCGCCCGACGAGCGCGTCGTGAACTCGATGGAGCCGAACCCGCGCGAGACGGGCACGCCCTGATAGTCCACGCGCAGCTCGAAAATCTCATCCTGCATGTAGGGGCGGTCGAACTCCGCGCGCACCGTCGTGATACTCTCCCGCACGAACGAAATCGGGCGTCCATCCAGCGAGAGCCCTGTGATCAGGAAGTTCTCGCGCAGGCGGAATCGGAAAGCGTTCAGCGTCGGCTGCAGTACCTTCACGCGCATCACGCATGAGCCGATCAGGGTCTGAGTGCTGGGCACGACCTCAATCGTCAGGTCATAGTGTTGCACATCGGTCAGCTGCGGGTCCTGAATCAGCGGCGGGAACGACAGGAGCGCGACTTCCGGGTGTTTGGCGGCGGCGGCGTGTGCGCGCCCGCACAGGGCGCACCCCTCGTTGCCTGCCCACGCGAAAAGCACGCTCCAGCAGAGAAAGCCTACTGCCAATAGCGCACGCATGCGCGTATTATACACTACTTGTCGGCGGTAAAGGTCTGCTCGGAGACTTCGACATTCGGCTTCGGCTCGAACTCCATCATCAGCGTCAGCGCGCCGGGCTGCTCCTCGATTTTGACTTCGGCGCGGATGGCGAGGCGGAGCATCAGCGCGCTCTCTTTGTCCAGCACGATTTCGAGTCCGTCCTCTTTGCCGCGCTCGTTTTTGATACGCCCGGTGAGCGTGATTTGCTTGTCGGTCTCGCTGGCGACGCGCAGCTGGGTGATTTGCTTGCGGAACTTCTCCTGGCTGTTGCGCCCGCCGATGAGGAACACGAGGTCATAGGTGGGCAGGACGCCCGCCTGCGAGAGTTGTTCCAGCAGCGCGGCGCCCGAGTTGGCGATGGGCTTCGTTTCGCCGCCCCCCTGAAAGGTCTGTCCGCTGGCGAGGTAGCGTTGCCCGTCGTCTTTCGCGTTGAGGTCTTTCACCAGCAGGTTCAGGCGTGCGGGCGGCTGCGCAGTGTAGGCATAGAGGTACTTCTGCACAGGCGTCCCGTCGGGAATGCGCGGCGTGGTCATCAGCACGGTGAGCGTCGTTTTGCTCTGCAGGCTCTGGAGCTGGCTGTACGCCTGAAAGCTTTTCTGCAGCCACTCATCGGCGGCTTTGTCCACCTGCGCCGCGCCGCATGCGACCCACAGCAATCCGAGTAAAACGCCGACCCTTCGCATAGCAGGGAAAGTGTACCCGACTGCGAATCGCGAGGGTGTGCGCGTGTGGGCGATAGGCGTGGGGCTGATTGTGCTGCTGAACCTGCTCGGCGTCGCGCGTTGGCACATCGACGACGGCTTGTGGGACAGCTTCGAGAACCTCGACACGCGCGTCATCCTGCAACGCCTGCAGCAGCCCCATTCGGTTGGGGAGTGGTTCACGGGCGACTGGGTGCTGGGGAACGGCTTTTATCGCCCGCTGCCCAGCGTGCTGTATCAGCTGGACTACGGGCTGTGGGGCGCGAACCTGTTGCGCTGGAAGTGGATGAATGGGCTGCTGGCGACGGCGTGCGCGCTCGCGCTGGTGGGCTTCCTAACAACGCTCACGGGTCATCGGCGGCTTGCGCTTGCGGGGGGACTGGCGTTCACACTGTGGCAGACAGGGTTTGCGCCTCCGATTCCGCTCTGGGTGGGCGCGTTGGCGCTGGCGGCGGGGCTGGCGTGGGGCTACTGGCAGGGCGACTGGCGGCGCGGCGTGGTGTGGGGCTGCCTCGTGTTCGCGCTGGTGGTGGAGTGGGGCTTCGTTGCCGACCTGCCCGATATTCACACGCAGTCGTTTGCCTATCGCGCGATGGGCTGGATTCCAGGGCGCACGGCGACGGTGATGACGCTGTTGGCGCTGCTGGCGTTGTGGGGCGCGGCGGGCTACGCGCGTTCTGGGCGCGCGGGCTGGGCGGCGATGGCGGTGGGCGGTTTTGTGGGCGCGATGCTCAGCTACGAGCAGTTCGTCGCGTTGCCCGTGCTGATGGCGCTGGCAGTGTGGGCGGTGGGCGCGCCGCGCACGCGCATGGTACGCGCGTGGGGCGTGTGTCTGGCGTGCCTGCTGCTGCTGGCGCCCTACGCGCTGTTCTACCGCGCGCGCATCCCAACCGAGACGCAGTACCATCAGCAGCGCGTCAAGCGGTACCGAACGCTCCCGATGACAGCGGCAAACTGGCTCGCGCCGCCCGCGCCTGAAGCGTGGATGCAGGTGGATTTGACCCTCACCGCGCCGTTGAATCTGGCGTTCCCGCGCTTCTGGCTGGCGCAGGTGGGGCTGGTCGTGTATCTGATCGCGTTGCGCGAGGGGTTGCGTGGGCGGTATGGCTGGCTGGGCTGGCTGGGGTCGCTGCTGGCGTATGCGCCGACCGCGCCGCTGCTGCCCCTGATGCACTACTACTACCTGCCCGCCGCGTTGCGTGCGCTGTGGTGGGGCGTGCTGCTGATGTGCCTGATTGAATTGCGTTCCGCGCGCGGCGGCGTCGCGATTGCGGCGGTGGGCGAGTCGCCCGCTACACAAGCTGCGCCATCAGGCTCAGGCAGGTGAAGCGCGTCTCAACTCCCACATCCCCCGCCGCAACTGCTCCCGCAGCTACTGCCGCAACTGCTCCCGCAGCTACTGCCGCAACTGCCGCCGTCGCCGCCTGAGTCGCCCGAATCGCCGTTGTCGTCGGAGCGGCTGTCGCACGCGCCCCACGCGCCACAGGAGGACGCCCCATCGTCCCGTCGGGTGCGCATCTCCGCGTCCATTCCCAGCACGGTCGCGCCCATCCACAACGGCGCAAGGTCGCGCACATCGGAGCGGCTCTGCCAGTTTTGCCCGCGCACGGCGCGTACCGCGCTGGGCTCTACCCCATGCGCCTGTTGCGCCTCGCGGCGCAACTGCTCGATGAGCCGCTGGATCGCCGCTGCGACATCAGGGTCTTTCGCTGCGAGCGCGTCGTTGAAGAGCTGCTGGCGTATCTCGGCGTCGCTCGCCTGTCGCGCCCACTCGATGCGCTCTCTGGGGAACGGGGTAAGGAAAAAACCGCGCCACAGACGCGCGCTGTGCGGGGTCAGCGTGAACAGATGGGTGTAGACCCAGTCGAACCACGCCCTCTCATCGGGCATGGGGGTGCGCTCGGCGTAGGGGGTGTGGTGAATCGTTGCGCCCGCAATCCGCTCGCAGAACGCCTGATACTCGCGCGTGAACATCAGCATCTCGTGCCACACATCGTCGCAGGTCTCGCTGAACATCGGCACGCCGCGCAACACAAGGTTCATCAGGAAGTAGCGCTTCAGCTCAAAGAGCGCCCACTCGAACTGGGCGTCCGAGAAGCGGGGATAGCGCTGGAGGACCCGCTGCTTGAGTTGCTGGTGGTATGCGGGCGGCATCGCGTTCTCCACGCGCGTGGCGAGCCGACGGAACGGCTCTTCCGGGTGGACGCCGAGATACGGGGGCAGGTTCACAGGCTCCCACGCGGACGCAGAACGCCTCGCAGTGGGGGTTAATCGTTCCTGACGACGCTGACTGGAGGTAATGAGGAAGATGAGCACGCCCAGCCCGAGCAGGGCGATTGCAAGCAACGCAACGGCTCCGCCTGTAATCATCTATGCGCTCCTGTTGCATGGGGAATTACGATTCGGCGTGCGTGGGGGTTCCTGCCTGCTGTAAATAAATGAGGCTTGAAAATGCACTGATGCAAAGGGCGCAGGCATCTCGAGAGCCGATTAGAGTACGCCCGTCTCAGGATTGGGCGCGTTTTCCTCGAAACGGGTGGGACGCAGGGGCGTGATGTCGATGGGCAGGGGCAGTCCCAGCACGAGACGCGCGCCGATTTCGCCCAGCGCAGGCGCGTGCATCACCCCATGTCCCGACGAGCCGTTGAGCAGATACAGTCCCGCGCACTCCGGTGCTTCCCCAACAATCGCGTGGCGGTCGGGCGACATCTCGTACAGCCCCGCCCAGCTGGTCTGGGGGTCTACACGCGCCTCGGTAAGGCACGGCACACGCTGACAGGCGCGCCGATACGCCGCCTCCAGCCAGTCGGTCTCCAGCGTGGTATCGAAAGTGTGTTCCTCTTTCAGCCCGTGGGGATAGAGCAACAGCACGCGCCCGTCGCGCACGCGCAGATGGAAGCCGTCGCTCACATCGATGCTCATGGGCATCGTTTCGGGGAGTCGGTCAAACGGATAGGTCTGGGCTACCTGTCGCTTGAGGGGCGTCACGGGCAGGTGGACGCCCGCCGTGCGCGCCAGTTCCGCCGCCCACGCGCCGCAGGCATTCACCACCGCGCCCGCCTCGATACGCTCGTCGCCGACCTGCACCCCCCGCAGGCGCGCCCCCTCACGCCAGAGGCGCACAGGAGAGACGCCAAACCGATATTCCACCCCCAGCCGCTGCGAGGCGCGCCAGTAGCCCTCCAGAATCTGCAGCGGGCGGGTGAAGCCGTCCCAGTCGCAAAACGCGCCGCCCACCAGGTCGTCTGTGAAAAGCGCGGGATTAATCTGGCGGATTTCGTCGACCGAGACCTCGCGCACGGCGGGGACGCCCACCGCACGCTGCAAAGCAATCGCCTGACGCAAGAGCGCCCTCTGGGTTTCGTTCGTGGCGCAGAAGAGATACCCATAGGGGCGATAGCCCGAATCGACGCCAATCTCTTCGGGGAAGCGCAACAGCTTCTCGCGCGAGAGGAGCGAGAGGCGCACATTGATTTCGGTTGTGAACTGGCATCGGAAGCCGCCCGTCGCCCTGCCCGTGCTGCCCGCGCCCGGCGATTCAGCGCGCTCCAGCACCAGCACTTTTCTCTGCCCCAGCGCGCCCAGATGATAGGCGACGCTCGCGCCGATTACCCCAGCGCCCACCACAATCACATCGTAGGACACGCTCCCGATTCTACCCCGCTAAGTGTCTTTGCATTATATCTTCAACCACGTCACTATCGGCAGGAGGCGTCTGCCTGGAATGCATTTTGGAGTGCTGAATCGGGAGCTTCAGCATGCGGAAGCTCCGCTTCAGCACTCCATACAGACGGCGCTTCGCGCACAAGTTGCAAATGTAGCGCAACGACACTCAGCACAAGAGGCGCGCCGCCGCTTCGGTCGAGGTATACTTTCACCATGCCTGCTTACACTGCGCCCGATGAGAAGGGCTACTTCGGACGCTATGGGGGACGCTTCGTGCCCGAAACGCTCATCCCAGCCCTCGACGAGCTAACCGAGGCGTACCTGCAGCTCAAAGACGACCCCGACTTCCAGCGCGAGCTGAACTACTATCTGATTACCTTCGCGGGGCGACCGACGCCGCTCTATTATGCGGCGAATCTCAGCCGCGCGCTGGGGCGACAGGTGTATATCAAGCGCGAAGATTTGTGCCACACGGGGGCGCACAAGATTAACAACGCGCTGGGTCAGGCGTTGCTGGCGCGGCGGATGGGCAAGCAGCGCATCATCGCCGAGACGGGCGCAGGACAGCACGGCGTGGCGACCGCCACCGCGTGCGCGCTGCTGGGCTTGCATTGCGAGGTCTACATGGGCGCGGAGGACATGCGCCGCCAGGCGCTGAATGTGTTCCGCATGCAGCTGCTGGGCGCACAGGTGGTTCCTGTCCACAGCGGCACGGCGACGCTCAAAGACGCCACCAGCGAGGCGATTCGCGACTGGGTCACCCATGTGCGCACGACACACTACATCATCGGCTCGTGCGTGGGACCGCACCCGTACCCGATGATGGTGCGCGATTTCCAGTCGGTGATTGGGCGCGAGGCGCGGGAGCAGATACTCGCCTACGCAGGTCGGCTGCCCGATGCGGTGGTCGCCTCGGTCGGCGGCGGCAGCAACGCAATCGGCATTTTTTACCCATTCGTGGAGGACGCAGGTGTGCGCCTGATAGGGGTGGAGGCGGCAGGGCGCGGGCTGAACACCGACGCGCACTCCGCCAGCCTCGTCGCGGGCGAGTACGGCGTGCTGCACGGCTCTGCCAGCCTCGTGCTGCAGACGGACGACGGGCAAATCCGCCTCACGCACTCGGTCTCCGCGGGGCTGGACTATCCGGGCGTGGGTCCCGAACACGCCTACCTGAAGGAGATTGGGCGCGCCGAGTACGCCGCCGCGACCGACGAGGAGGCGCTGGGCGCGTTCGTGTGGCTGGCGCGGCACGAGGGGATTATCCCCGCGCTGGAGTGCGCCCATGCGTTTGCGTACCTCAAAGACCTCGCGCCGACGCTGCCGCCCGACGCGGTGATTCTGGTGAACCTGTCGGGGCGCGGCGACAAGGATGTCGCGCAGGTCGCCGAACTGCTCACGCGCGAGGGGCAGGACGCCCAGCAGGATTCCTGACCGCCCCCGCGAATCGACGCGCGCAGCGGTGTATGATTGGGCAAACTGTGCCGTCGGTTCCGATTGAGCGCGCGGGGCGATTTCTGCGCTTCCGCTACGAGTTTGTCGCGCCGACGCCTGCCGAGCAGGCACGGCAACGACTGCAGGCATATTTCACACGCTTGGGATATGCGCCGATGGCGTCAGCAGACGCGCTGGTGATGCGGCGCGGTTCGCTGGCGCGTTCAATGCTCAACTGGACGCCACGCAAGCTGGCGGTCGAGCTGACCGCGCGATTCGCGCCCGCCGCAGAAGGAACCGCTGTCGAGATGACCCTGCAACTGAATCGCACGGGACACACGATTTTCGAGGCGGAACGCTACCTGCACGCTTGGGAGCTGACACAAGCAGAAGCTTACTTGCGCGGGGAGCCTGTGGACTTTGAGGCGATGGAGCGCTTCGAAAAGCGAACCCTTGAGCGTTCCCGAATCAGTCTAGCGCTCGCACTGGCGGTTAGCGTCCCTTTCGGCGTGCTGAGTGTCGTGCTTCTAAGACCCATGCTAACCAGTTGGGGGATTGAGGGCATCCCTCGCGGCGCGATTTTGGGCGGACTCGTTGGTGGGATTGTGGGCGTTTTCATGTGGTTATTTAACCGCAAAATGCTGAATCCCCAGAACTACTGATCGACCTGTGCAACCGCCTGCGCTGAGCGTCTGCATCGTGAACTGGAACACGCGCGACTTGTTGCGGGCGTGCCTGCAGTCGCTGTATCGCCATCCGCCCGACGCGCCGTTTGAGGTGATTGTGGTGGACAACGCCTCCAGCGACGGCAGCGCGGCGATGGTGCGCGCCGAGTTCCCGCAAGCGACGCTGATTGCGAACGCGGAGAACCTGGGCTACGCGCGGGGCAACAATCAGGCGATGGAACGGGCGCAGGGCGAGTATCTGCTGCTGCTGAACCCCGACACGGAGGTGTTTCCCGACACGCTGAACCGCGCGCTGGCGTTCCTGCAGGCGCATCCAGAGGCGGGCGCGATTGGCGCGAAGCAACTCTTTCCCGACGGGCGCGTGCAGGCGTCCGTGCGGGGCTTCCCGACGCCGCGGAACCTGCTGGGCGAAGTGTCGGGGCTGGCGCGGCTGTTCCCGCGTGGGCTGGGCGGCTACCGCATGCGCGGGTTCACCTATGACCGCACGGCGGAGGTGGACCAGCCGATGGCGACTTTTTTGATGACGCGCCGCGCCGTCGTGGAGCAGGTCGGCGGGATGGACGAGGCGTTCCCCCTCTTTTTCAACGATGTGGACTGGTGCTACCGAATTAAGCAGGCGGGCTGGCGAATCTACTTCGTGCCTGAGGCGCAGATTCTGCATCACGGGGGCGCAAGCACGCGCCAGGTGCGCCTGAGCGCGATTCGCGAGTCGCACCGCGCACTGGAGGCGTTCTATCGCAAGCACTATCGGGGACGGCTGACCCCGATTCTGTACGCGCTGTGCATCGGCGCGATACGGCTGGGCGGCTGGATTCGCGCGGCGTTTGCCCGCCTGCAGGGCGCGCGATAGCAGGAATCGGGATTTTGTGCGTCTAAATTAATCGTTGTTATGCGTGGGCTATCAGCGCTGTGGCTGAGTTATGTTGGCTTGCCCCTCGCGCTGGGTGGGCTGGTGTGGAGTACGCCTGCGCCAGAGCCGCCCGCGCAACGCAAGGTGGACTTCGCGCGGGAGATCCTGCCGATTTTTCGCGCCTCGTGTTTCCCCTGCCATGGACCGGAACGGCGTCAGGGCGGGCTGCGCCTGTCCAACCGCGAGGAGGCGTTCAAGGGCGGCATCAGCGGGCGCGTGATTATCCCCTGCGACGCCGACAATAGCCTGCTGGTCAAGCGCATCAGCAGCGACGAGGAGGGTCCCCGCATGCCCAAGGGCATGACCGCCCTCTCCCCAGAGCAGATTGAGCGTATCAAGCAGTGGATTAACGAGGGCGCGCACTGGCCTGAAGGCGCGGAGAACGCTATTCACTGGGCGTTTGTGCCGCCGAAGCGACCGCCCATCCCCGAAGTGCAGAACCGCGCCTGGGTGCGCAACCCCATCGACGCCTTTATCCTGCATCGGCTGGAGCAGGAGGGGCTGTCGCCGTCGCCCGAAGCGACGAAAGAGACGCTCATCCGACGACTCTACCTCGATCTCATCGGGCTGCCGCCCACGCCTGAAGAGGTGGACGCCTTTCTGAAGGACACGCGCCCCAACGCCTACGAGCGGCTGGTAGACCGACTGCTGGACTCGCCCCACTACGGCGAGCGTCAGGCGCGAATCTGGCTGGATCTCGCCCGCTACGCCGACACCGACGGCTACGAAAAAGACCTCCGACGCTCCATCTGGCGCTACCGCGACTGGGTGATCGAAGCGTTCAACAAAGATATGCCGTTTGACCAGTTCACCCTCGAGCAGATTGCGGGCGACCTGCTGCCCCACCCGACTCTCGAACAGCGCATCGCCACGGGGTTCCACCGGAACACGATGCAGAATCTGGAAGGGGGCGTGGATCAGGCGGAAGCGCACTTTACGAAACTGGTGGATCGGGTGGACACGACCGCCACCGTATGGCTGGGCATAACTCTGGGCTGCGCCCGATGCCACGACCACAAGTACGACCCCTTCTCCCAGCGCGATTACTATGCAATGCTGGCGTTTTTCAACAACTCGAAGATTTATCCCGTTGGCGACGCGAGCGTTGGGGAAGAGAAGTGGCTGGAGGCGCAGATCAAGGCGCCCACACGCGAGCAACAGCGCCAGCTGGAAGCGCTCGAGAAGCGGCTTGCTGAACTGCGCCAGCGCTACCCGAACCCGCCTGAATGGCGCACCCTGCCCGTGCTGGAAGCCAAAGCTGAGCGAGGAAGTCTGCTGAAACGGATGCCCGACGGCTCTCTTAGAGCGGAGGGCGATACGCCCGAACAAGAGGTCTATCACCTGACATTGCGCCTGCCCGCTGGGGTCTATCGCGCCGTGCAAATCGAGGCAATCCCCGATGAGGCGCTCCCCAAAGGCGGTTCAGGGCGCGCAGGGAGCGGGAACTTCGTCCTTACAGGGGTCTCGGCAGCGGTGGACGGCAAGCCAGTGCGCCTGCGCACCGCCTTCGCCGACTTCGTGCAGGACGGTTTCAATCTCGGTGTGCTGGCGCGCGGTGAACCGCAAAACGAGCAGGGCTGGGCAATTCACCCCCGCGTGAACGAACCCCATACGCTGGGACTGGTGTTTGAGAAGCCCATCCACCTCCGACGCGAGGGTGTGCTGAATCTCATTTTACGCTTTGAGGCGGAGCGCTGGAAACAGCATGTGCTGGGGCGGTTCCGCATCCGCGCCTCAGGCTCCGAGTCGCTGGCGATTCATGAGGTGGAGGAGGCGAAGCGCCAGCTGGAGGCGCAAATCCCCACCACGCTGGTGATGGAGGAGAACCTGCAAAACCGACCGCTGAAGGCTGCCATCCGTATTCGGGGCGAGTTCACCAATCCGGGCGAGGAGGTGGAGGCGGGCACGCCTGAGGTGTTGCATCCGTTCCCACCCGACGCGCCGCGCAATCGGCTGGGGCTGGCAATGTGGCTGGTGTCGTGCGAGAACCCGCTCACCGCTCGAGTGCAGGTGAACCGCATGTGGGAGGCATGCTTCGGGCGCGGAATCGTGGAGACCAGCGACAACTTCGGCACGCAGGGCGCGTACCCCACACACCCTGAACTGCTGGACTGGCTCGCTGTGGAGTTTATGGAGCGAGGCTGGAGCATGAAAGCGATTTATCGGCTGATAGTCACCAGCGCTACCTATCGCCAGTCGTCGCAAGCCACGCCCGAACTGCTGCGGCGCGACCCCAAAAACGCGCTCTATGCCCGCGGCCCGCGCCACCGCCTCGAAGCCGAGCTGATTCGCGATAACGCACTCGCGATTGGGGGGTTACTGAGCCGCAAAATTGGCGGCCCCAGCGTGTTCCCCTACCAGCCTGAAGGCGTGTGGGACATCCCGTATAACGCCGACCGCTGGGTGATGAGCGAGGGCGAAGACCGCTATCGGCGCGGGATTTACACCTTCTGGCGGCGCTCGGCGCCCTATCCGTCGTTTGTCGCGTTTGACGCCAACTCGCGCGAGGTCTGCACCGTCAACCGCCCGCGCACCAACACGCCGCTGCAGGCGCTCGTGCTACTGAACGACCCTGTGTATCTCGAGGCGGCGCAGGGGCTGGCGAAACGCATGCAGAAAGCAGGGCGCGGCTCGGTGGAAAGAGCCATCCAGTACGGCTTCCGCTGCTGCACCGCACGCTACCCCCAGCCACAGGAACTGAACCGCTTGCGCCAGCTCTATGACCGTATGCTCCAGCGCTATCGCGCCAATCCCGACGCGATGCGCAAACTGGTCGGCAAAGACGATGCCCATCTCGCCGCGCTCACGATGGTCGCCCATGTGATGCTCAACCTGGACGAAACCATCACGAAGGAGTGAGGTCGGATGCAGGAGGGCAGGACGGACGCTAAATGGCTTGTGCATCTCCAGCGGCGCGCGCGTCAGTTCACTGAATGCGCCGACGATGCTGCCGACCTCGCGCACGATTGCATTTGCGCCTTTGAGAACCACTTTGGCTGCTACCCGTGGGAGGATGCCGACCCGCTCCACGCTTGGCGCTGGTGCTGCCTGAAGCTGCGAGCGCTTGCCGCCGACGCGCATCGCCACACCCAGCGCCATCCGTCGCTGCCGCTGGAGGAAGTGCCCGAAAGCCTCGCGTGTGTGGAGATTGCCGAACATGTGCAGGGGGATGTGGACGGCGAGGCGTTTGTGGGGCAGTTGCCGCCGCGATTGCGGGCGGTGGTGCAGTTGCGCTTGCAGGGCTTTTCGTGGGAGGAGATTGCGCAACGGCTGGGCGTGAAAGCCAGCACTTTGCGTGGGTATCTGCCCGAGTTGCGGGCGCGTTTTGTGGCGTTTTTCGGTTATGACCCATCGAATCGGGCTTTTGAGTCGTTAACAGAGATGGAGGGGACAAACAGCCCTTCGGTGGAAACAGGAGGCGACGGCGATGCAAGCGATGTGGATGGAAAGCAGATTGGCAAAAAGCCACCGCTGGATGGAGCGTAAGAGTGGAACAGTGGCTTCCAGCTTGTATGGAGGTCTGCGTTTTTGTACCAGCTGCTTGATACAATCTAGTATCGATTGGCTCGAAGCGCAGAAGGTAGCGCTGAAGCGAATCTGCGCTACTTGGTGGATAGCAGCTATCACTGTTTGCTCATTACACGGACAGCAAGCGCAGTTTGCAGAATCGATTCCAGAACAGACCGATTGCGTTCCAGAAATTGTTGTACTTCCAAGTACAGAACTGGAGATTGAGTTTGTTCCTGCACTACCAGATAAAGTGCAGCTAAGCACTGTTAACGGCGTATTTCTGACCCGTGCTGAAGCTTCTGGAGAAATCCGTTCGATAGTGTGGCGTGCTGATGACTCCTATGGCGAAGATTACATTCTTATTGCTAGTGAGAGTGGTGAGCTGTATCTTCGTATTGAGGTAAGTGTGGTCTCACCTGAGGACTTCAGTCAAGCCTCACCACTGGAGATGCTGCCAGATGACTTTCAACAGGTACTGGGTAGGAGGTACATCATCCCAACGTCCTTGGCAGCTTCTTTGGGAGATGTCTTAGTGCTAACCAAGAGTGAAAGCAAAGCTCGTAAGCGCCCACGATGCGGACCAGGGAGTCTTCCACCAAAGCCGAAGCGCTGCCGCGGTAATCTGTGGTCCGTGGACGGACCACCAGAGCGGGTAGGCGTGACCAGGCGTACAGTTGGTAGTGGTAATACTTCGCAGGAAGTTAGAGTGTGTGGTCAGGCAGCACTCGAGCTTGCTAAAAAGCTACGCAGACTCGGAATCAGTTTTAATTTGGACGTGAACGGATGTCTAACAACAACAATTTCAGGAACTGCTTGGCTGAATGTAGAACAAACTTCGAAATATCGTTTTATACGCGATACTTACTGTTGCCGTAATGGGGTTCCGGTGCTATGCAACCGTAGGGTTTGTTATCGAACAGTGCGCCAATACTACCTTGTATTCCCAGCGCTCGGTTTGGAGATACCAGTGGGACCACCTCACCCAGATCCACCTTATTGTCCTTGAGGGGTGGAGGTGACCACTGGGTGATGAGCGAGGGCGAAGACCGCTATCGGCGCGGGATTTACACCTTCTGGCGGCGCTCGGCGCCCTATCCGTCGTTTGTCGCGTTTGACGCCAACTCGCGCGAGGTCTGCACCGTCAACCGCCCGCGCACCAACACGCCGCTGCAGGCGCTCGTGCTACTGAACGACCCTGTGTATCTCGAGGCGGCGCAGGGGCTGGCGAAACGCATGCAGAAAGCAGGGCGCGGCTCGGTGGAAAGAGCCATCCAGTACGGCTTCCGCTGCTGCACCGCACGCTACCCCCAGCCACAGGAACTGAACCGCTTGCGCCAGCTCTATGACCGTATGCTCCAGCGCTATCGCGCCAATCCCGACGCGATGCGCAAACTGGTCGGCAAAGACGATGCCCATCTCGCCGCGCTCACGATGGTCGCCCATGTGATGCTCAACCTGGACGAAACCATCACGAAGGAGTGAGGTCGGATGCAGGAGGGCAGGACGGACGCTAAATGGCTTGTGCATCTCCAGCGGCGCGCGCGTCAGTTCACTGAATGCGCCGACGATGCTGCCGACCTCGCGCACGATTGCATTTGCGCCTTTGAGAACCACTTTGGCTGCTACCCGTGGGAGGATGCCGACCCGCTCCACGCTTGGCGCTGGTGTTGCCTGAAGCTGCGGGCGCTTGCCGCCGACGCGCACCGCCACGCCCAGCGCCATCCGTCGTTGTCGTGGGAAACCCTGCCCGAAGGCATCGTGTGCGTAGAGATTGCCGAACAGGTGCAGGGGGATGTGGACGGCGAGGCGTTTGTGGGGCAGTTACCGCCGCGGTTGCGGGCGGTAGTGCATTTGCGCTTGCAGGGCTTTTCGTGGGAAGAGATTGCGCACCAGCTGGGGGTGAAAGCCAGCACGGTGCGGGGGTATCTGCCCGAGTTGCGGGCGCGTTTTGTGGCGTTTTTTGGTTATGACCCATCGAAACGGACTTTTGATTCGTTAATAGAGGTAGAGGGGACAGACAGCCCCTCAGCGGAAACAGGAGGCGATGGCGATGGGAGCGATGGGAGTGATAAGCAAGGGTTTCGTGGCGACACCGGAAGCGCGGGGGGGGGGGGTAAATCCCCGGGCGCAAAGCCGTTTGCAGAGCATCCAATGCGACACGAAAGCCACGCTGCAGGTGATGGGACGAACCCCCGATTGCGGTTTTCTGCTGGGTTGCCCTTACGGGTATCATTACTGTAGTTCTTTTTGGAATCTCTGTGAGGGTCAAAGAATCCAAACCGTCACACTCAACGCGAGCTATCTCACTCTGGGGGGCGGGGTGAGTGGCGGAGGCAACGACAGTTGGAGTGGAGGCGCGTCTTTGGATGCGAATTTCGCTTTTCTGTTCACCTCGCCTTATCCCAATCTGCACATAATGGGTTATAGCTATGTACCCAAGCGGTCTTTGGGGTTTTTGTACTTTGTGGAGGGAGTTCGTGCATCTTCGTTCGCTGCTGCGAGCGTGCGTTGTGGATTAGACATTTACCAAGAAGACGGGTGCTGTGATTCGAGCTCAGCATCGGCGAGGGTATTAGCATCTATCCAGACCTCGATGGTTTCCGCCTCCGTTTCGTCGGGTGCGAGCGCTTCGTGTAGCTGCAATTCCGAGTGCATGGATTGTACCCAGCGAGGTGAGAATGACGGTCTCATATGTGATCCCCCTGATTGTCAG
>JBBIQK010000006.1:0-72424 GCA_037442365.1 Armatimonadota bacterium
TGCTGGCGTTGGCGGACTGGGTGCTGTTGGTGACGAATGTGCCGTGTACGCTGGCAAGTGCGCACGAGGTGGGGGTGTTGGCGCGTGTACGGTGGCAGATAGAAATATTGTTTCGTGTGTGGAAGAGTGTGCTCGCGATTGATGCGTGGCGCAGTCGGAACCCGTGGCGGGTGTTGTGTGAGGTGTATGCGAAGTTGCTTGGGGTGGTGTTGTTGCACTGGCTGGTGGTGTTGGCGCGCGGGCGTGTATGGGACTTGAGTCTGCATCAGGCGGCGCGTGCGTTGCAGAAGGTGTGTGGGTTGTTGGTGTGGTGGATGGTGAGGCGTTGTCGTTTGGGGGATGTGGTGGAGGCGTTTAGGCGGTGTTGGTCGGGGTGTCGTGTCTGTCGGCGTCGGAGGCGTCCTGCGACCTTTCAGTTGGTGCAAGGTGAGGAGGGCTTAAATTGATGCCAATGACCCTCTTTCAAGGGCTAACCGCATCAGCTCAATACGCGCCTGCAGGCGGATATCGAGCGCGTGCTTAGTGCGCACTGCGCGCACAAAAGACGCCAGTATCAACGACGCGGGGTCGCCCTCTTCAATCAATTGCGCCTCGTCCAGGTCCAGAAGCTTAATACTGGGAAACACGAAGCGCATCTGGCATTCGCCGATGGAATACTTGTATTCGCGCGGGCGCCAGTTCGGGTTGTCATCCGCCAGAATCGCAATACTCAGCACGCGCCGCCGATAGCGGAGCCAGATGGCGATGTGATAGGCGAACATTCGCTCCTCGAATTGCGGGTCAGGCGTGGACTGCGCCTCCAGATGCACCAGAATCCACTCCTCGCCGCCCTTTTTCAGGTAGACGCGGAACAGCTTGTCCACCACCTGCAGGTTGGCGAACTCTCTGGGAGCGACCTGCGCCAGCTCTTTGTCCAGAAACTCCACGCCACGCGACCAGTCGATACGCGCGTGCAGGCGCGGCAAGCCGTGCTTAATCAGCGCTTTGAGCCGCTTCGGGTTATCGGTGTACGCTTTCCATGTCGTGTCATCTACCGTCAGCACCAGCGCGCGCTCGTTGGAACGCATGCCGCCCTCTTTCGCCTGCACAGGCGGTGTTCCTACTGCACAACAGGTACAATAGGTATGTATGGCGAAGTCAGAGCCTCAGTCCCGTGTGGTTGACCCTGCACGGCGCGCCGACGATGCCGCCAGCGAGGCGACCCTGCGCCCGCAGCGGTTGCACGAGTTCATCGGGCAACAGCAACTGCGCGAGAACCTGAGCGTGTTCATTCAAGCCGCGCGCGCCCGCAGCGAGGCGTTAGACCATGTGCTACTGTTCGGTCCGCCGGGATTGGGCAAAACGACCATCGCGACGATTATCGCCAACGAGATGGGCGCGCCGATTCACATCACTTCGGGACCCGCGATTGAGCGACCCGGCGATCTCGCCGCCATCCTGACGAGTATGGAGCCGGGGCAGGTGCTGTTTATCGACGAGATTCACCGCCTCGCACGCGCGGTTGAGGAGGTGCTGTACCCCGCGATGGAAGACTTTCAGATTGACATCGTGCTGGGCAAGGGCGCGGGGGCGCGCTCGTTGCGCCTTGACCTGCCGCGCTTCACGGTCGTCGGCGCGACCACACGTGCAGGGCTGCTCACCTCGCCCCTGCGCGACCGATTCGGCATTGTGCATTACTTCCGGATGTACACGCCCGAAGAGCTGGCGCAGATTGTGCGCCGCTCCGCACGCATCCTGCAAACGCCTATCGAGGAGCCTGCCGTCGAGGAAATCGCGACTCGCTCGCGCGGCACGCCCCGTATCGCCAATCGCCTGCTGCGACGCATCCGCGACTTCGCACAAGTGCTGGGTACAGGCGTAATCACTCTCGAAATTACTCAGGACGCGCTCCAGCGGCTAGGGGTAGACCCGCTGGGGCTGGATGAAATGGATCATAAAATCCTGCGCACCCTCATTGAGAAGTTCAACGGCGGTCCCGTGGGACTGGATACGCTTGCCGCCGCCATTCAGGAGGACGCAGGTACGATTGAGGATATGTACGAGCCGTACCTGATGCAGCTGGGCTTCCTGCAACGCACCGCGCGCGGGCGCACGGCGACTCCGCGCGCTTACGCCCATCTGGGGATAGCGGCGACTGGAGTCGCGCTCCAGCCGCCGCTGGACATCGTTTAGCGACGAAACCGCTCCCGACGAGTCTGCTTGTTGCCCTCCGGGTCGGTGAACACCTGCTGCTGGTATACCTCGCCATTCAACTGCACCTGATAGGTGAACTCCATGTCTATCTTTTGCCCCAAAATTTCCATACTGGACTTGACGGGCGGCTTATGTTCCAGAATTGCGGTATCCGGCGCGGCGTCGGGCTTGGGCGGTTTGTAGACCAGTCGCACTTCGGTTCCATCCGGCAGCGTGAAAGGCTTTGTTGGGTCTTCCGTCACATACTTCGGCGCAAGCCGCTTGAGACTGGCGGGATATTTGCCGTTGTTGTCGGCGGCGTAGCGTTTCAGGGCGTCGTAAACGGCGCGCTGCTTCGGCACAATCACCTGCGCCTTGGTCACAACCTCCTCAATCGGTCTCCCAACGGTATTCACGAGCGCCCGCCCACCGAGTACCGCCGCAACAACGGCGATGATGATCAAGCCGAGGCAGCCGATGCCGCCCAGCACCCAGCACGATGCGCGTCCCTGAATGCGTGTGTGCGTCATAGTTTTCCCCTACCAAGAGTGTACCCACTGCGATTAGCCGATGGGCGCGCCGTTAATCATCAGATGGAACTGACACTCCAGCGCATCCGCCGCGCGGCGGCACATCACCATGCGCTCCAGAAATATCTCGAAATACTCCATCAGGCTGGCGACGCTCACATCGATCTCGAGATTCAGTTCAATCAACCGCTCTTTGGGCATCACGCGCAGGCGCGAGCGCTGTGTGGCGAAGTTCACGCGGTCATGGATGTCGAACTCGCCCTGATTGGGGTTCTGCACGCGCGAGAAATGCACATCCGACTTGTCCGCCAGAATGACCGCCGACGCCGCGTAGTTCACGGGAAAGCCTGTCGTCTCCTCATGATTGCCAATCGCGCTGATAATGATGGCAATCTCGTCGGGTGGCATCCCCATCTGGGTCAGCAGGTGAAAGGCAATCAACGCGCCCGTCTGCGCATGGTGGTCGCGGTTGACCACATTCCCAATATCGTGCATAAAGCCTGCAATCGCCGCCAGCTCCGCCTGCCGCTCGCTGTAGCCCAGTTTCAGGCACAACCGCCGCGCGTTGTTCGCCACCAGCCCCGCATGGCGCAGCCCATGCTCTGTGTAGCCCATCGCATAGAGCATCTGGTTCGCCTGCTGAATGTAGGTGCGTATCGTCTCGTTGTTGCGCACATCGTCCAGAGTAATCAGCGCCATAGCTTTAAGATTCTCGGCGATTGGCAGGTGTTCCTGTAAACAGGCTCTGCAAGCGGGCGCGCAGCGTTTCATCTAAATGCGCCTCAATCAGCAGCGCGTAGGCGTCGCAGGCGTCGGGCAATCTCTCACGCAGTTTGACCGCGTCTTTCATCGTGGTCAGCACCGTTTTACCTGCGAGAGGTTTCAGATCGTCGGGCGTGTAGGCGTGGTGGTCGCGATAGGTGTGCATGCGCTCCACTGTATACCCCAGCGCGTCAGCCATCCGTCGAAACCGTTCGGGGCGCGCGATGCCACACAGGAGCGTGAGCGGGCGCCCCTGCAATCGCTCCAGCGGCAACCGCTCACCCGACGCGAAGTGCAGCAGCGCGGTCGGCGCGATGGTGGTGGTGTAAGCAGCGACTCCTGGGACGCTCCAGAGATGCGTCTGACTCCCCTCTCCCGCGCTGTGGGAGAGGGGCTGGGGGTAAGGGTTCTCAACAGTTTCCCCTGTCGCCGATGGCAGGGATGTCCGCACCAGCACCACCCCGTCCGCGCGGCGCAGTCCATCAGGCGGCTCACGCAGGGGTCCCGCGGGCAGACAATAGCCGTTGCCCAGCGGCGACTCGGCGGGCAGCAGTACCAGATCCAGCGCGCGCGCCAGCAACAGATGCTGAAAGCCATCGTCCAGCACCAGCGCGTCGGGCGACCAGCGTTCAATCGCCGCCTGCGCCATCTGCACGCGCCACTTCCCCACTGCCAGTGGCGTATCGGGAAGCGCCAGACGCAACTCCACCGCCTCATCGCCCACGATGGATGCATCGGGGTACTCGTGCGGGTCTACCAGTGCGCCCGTGCGATAGCAACTCCCGCCGTAGCCGTGCGTCAGCACCGCGATGCGCACGCCCAGCTCCTGCAAATAGCGCGCCACAGCTACCGTGAGGGGCGTCTTGCTCACACCACCCACCCAGAGGGAACCGATTCCGATGATGGGGATAGGCATCAGTGCCCGTCGCTTGAGCCCCAGCCGATAGACACCCGCGTAAACGCGCCATCCCAGCGCATAGAGCCATGCCAATCCGCGCAGACCCGTAGGCGGCGACTCGCGCCAGAGCTGCTCCAATCGCCGCGCGGAAGTACCTACATCTATTCGCGCCATCCGAACCTGTAGCATACCTCGCCGCACCCAAAACAGGTATACTACCCGCACCTGCAACGAAGGAGGTAGGAACAATGCATGACATCATGCCAATTCGGCGCATCGACCATGTGCGCTTTTTCGTGAGCAACGCGAAGCAGGCGGCGTACTACTACCGCACGCTGTTCGGCTTCGATGTAGTGGCGTATTCTGGGCTGGAGACGGGCAACCGAACGGAAGCGAGCTATGTGCTGCAGCAGAACGATATTCGCTTCGTGCTGACCGCGCCGTACAAGCAGGATCACCCGCTGGCGCAGTGGCTGATCACGCATGGCGACGGCGTGCGCGACATCGCGTTCGAGGTGGACGATGTGGAACGCGCCTACAGTGAAGCGGTGCGCCGCGGAGCGCAGGGCGCGCTGGAGCCGACCGTGCTCAAAGACGACGACGGCGAAGTGCATCTCGCCGCCATCCATACCTACGGCGAGGTGCTGCACTCGTTCGTCAACCGCGACCGCTACCGAGGAACCTTCATGCCCGGCTTCAAGGAGATGTTTATCCCCGGCGAGTCCATCGGCGTTCAGGAGATTGACCATATCGTGGGCAATGTGGAGCTGGGCAAGATGAACCACTGGGTGAACTTCTACCGCGAGATTATGGGCTTTGACCTGCTGGTGCATTTCTCCGACGACGACATCAGCACCGAATACTCCGCGCTGATGTCTAAAGTCGTGCAGGATGGGCGCGGCAAAATCAAGCTGCCCATCAACGAACCTGCCGAAGGGCGACGCAAGTCCCAGATTGAGGAGTACCTCGAATACAACGCGGGTCCCGGCGTGCAGCACATCGCGTTGCAGACCGACGACATCATCAACACCGTGCGCCATCTTAAAGCGCGCGGGATGCAGTTCATCTATGTGCCCCAGACCTACTACGAGGAAGTGCCCGACCGCGTTGGCGCGATTGAGGAAGACCTGCGCACCATCGCCGAGCTGGGAATCCTCGTAGACCGCGACGAAGAGGGCTACCTGCTGCAGACCTTCACCAAGACCGTGCAGGATCGCCCGACGCTGTTTTTCGAAATTATCGAGCGGCACGGCTCGCGTGGCTTCGGCAAGGGCAACTTCAAAGCGCTGTTCGAGGCGATTGAACGCGAACAAGCCCTGCGGGGCAATCTGTAGCCACTTTCGCCCATCGGGAAACTTCAACTCCCGATGGGCTATCAGGAGTATCCAATGCAAAAGCTAATTCGAGCGCGGTACATACGACAGGCAATCGTTCCTGATGAGCCTCTCGATATTCCAGAGGGGCAACGCATAGAAGTGGTTATACGGCGTCTTGTCTCCGACGCTGAACTGCAAAAAGCAAAGGCTCAGGAGGCTTGGAATGAGATAAAAATCACGGCGATCAAGGGGTTGAACCTTCCCGACTCAGGGCTGAGTCGGGAAGCAATTTACGAGGATTAACCCATGCGGATGCTCCTGGACACAAGTGTACTTGTACGACTACGCGATGCAGATAGTCCGCTGCACACGCCTTGCATAGATGCAATCGAGAAACTGTTCGCACAGTCGGTACAAATATGCTTGTGTCTCCAGGTGCTTATAGAGTTCTGGAGCGTCTGCACCCGACCACGCAGTGTAAACGGCATGGGACTTTCTCCTGAAGAGGCTTATCGCGACTGCCAACGATTCCTGACTGCCTTCAGCCTTCTGGAGGAGCCTGTAGGAATTGCAGACGAATGGCTGAAACTGGTGCAAAAGTACAGTGTTCAAGGCAAACAGGTGCATGACGCCCGACTCGCCGCATTTGCGATCGCTCACGAGGTTGATTCTGTGCTAACGCTCAATCCAGAAGATTTTGTCAGATACACAGAGATAAAAGTCGTAACTCCGCACGAGGTGCTCCAATGATCGAACGCTACACAACGCCTGAGATGCGCGACCTCTGGAGCGAGGCGGGCAAGTACCGCGCGTGGCTGGAGGTCGAGATTGCCATCTGTGAAGGGCTGGCGCGCTACGGGTACATCCCCGCCGACGCGCCAGCCGTGATTCGTGAACGCGCCCGCTTCGACCCAGCGCGGATTGCCCAGCTGGAGCAGGAGACTCGCCACGATGTGATGGCGTTCGTGCGCAACCTCGCAGAGAATGTCGGCGAGGAAGGACGCTGGATCCACTACGGCGTGACTTCCTACGATGTGGTGGATACTGCACTTGCGGTGCGCCTCAAGCGGTCGGTGGAACTCATCCTCGCCGAGTGCGACGCACTGCGCAACGAAATCCGACGCCTCGCACAGGAACACCTGCACACGCCGATGATTGGGCGCACACACGGCGTCCATGCCGAGCCAATCACCTTCGGCTTCAAGCTGCTGGGCTGGTACGCTGAGCTGGAGCGCCATCGCAGGCGACTGGAACGCCTGCTGCCTGAAATCAGCGTTGGCAAGGTGTCGGGCGCGGTGGGCATCCACGCAAATGTAGACCCGCGCGTGGAAGAGTATGTGTGCGAAACACTCGGATTGACGCCCGACCCCGCCTCGACCCAGATTGTTGCCCGCGACCGACACGCAAGCCTGTTGTGCGCCTTCGCCGTGCTTGCCGCCTCACTGGAAAAATTCGCCACTGAAATCCGCAACCTGCAGCGCACCGAAATTCTGGAAGTGCAGGAACCCTTCGCACAGGGTCAAACAGGCTCCTCTGCAATGCCTCACAAGCGCAACCCCTGGAACTGCGAGACCATCAGCGGGCTGGCGCGTATCGTGCGGGCGAACGCACACGCGATGCTCGAAAGCGTCGCCACATGGCACGAGCGCGACCTCACCAACTCCAGCGTGGAGCGTATCGTCATCCCCAACACCTGCACGCTGATTCACTGGATGTTGCGCAAGTTCACGAACATCCTGCAGGGGCTGGTGGTGCTGCCCGACAATATGCGGCGCAATCTGGAGCTGCTTGGCGGGCTGCCCTACAGTGAGCATGTGATGCTGGCGCTGATTCAGAAGGGTCTCTCGCGGGAACACGCCTACAAGTTAGTGCAGCGCAACGCGGCGCGCGTGTGGGATGAGCGGGTCTCGTTTCTGGACGCCCTGCTCGCCGATTCCGAGGTGCGCCAGCGCCTCAGCGAGGACGAGATACGCCAGTGCCTGAGTCTGGAGCATCACCTGCGCCATCTGGACACGACGGTACAGCGTGTTCTGGGTGGCTGATTAGCGCCGCGCCCGAACTACGCCGCGCCCACCACCGCCGTCTCCGCAGGCACGTTGTAAATCGGCGGCGTCGGGAAGATACACACAAAAGTCGTGCCCTGCCCCAGTTCGGATTGCACCTGAATGGTTCCGTGATGCTTTTCAATCGCCCGATGCACCAGCGTCAGCCCGATGCCGCTGCCGTGCAGGCGCGTCGTGACGGCGCGTTCAAACAGATGGTCGCGCACCTCAGGCGGCATGCCCGGACCCGTGTCGCGAATCACCAGAATCGTCTGTTCGGGATGCTCCACCCAGGCGTACTCGATGCGCCGTTCGCCGTTCCACTCCTGCATCGCCTGAATAGCGTTCAGGCTCAGATTGAGAAACAGCTGCGCCAGATACCTTCGATCGGCGCGCATGCGCAAAGTAAGCGGGATGTGATTGACCAGCTGGATGGGCGGGTTCAGCAACCGCGCGCCTGATAGCCGTTCCACCTCGCGCACAATCTCGGCAGGAGCGACCTCCGTCAACTCTACATCGACATCCTCGTGCGTCATCGCCAGCAGGTCGACGAGATACTGATGCGCCTGCTCTGTCGCGCTGCGAATGTTCTCAAAGTAGCGTGCGGAATCGAAATCGGGGTCGCGTCTTGCCCGCATGATACCGACATCGGACAGCGACTGCACATTGTTGAAAAAGTTTTTCAGGTCATGCACAATCCCGCGCACCACCTGACCAATCGCGCTCAGCCGCTCCTGCGCCACCATCTGGCGGTAGGCGGATTGCAACTCCCGATTCGCCTGATCCAAATCGCGCGTCAGGTGATAAATCTGCGCGTTCAGGCGAATCGAGAGCGCCAGTGAGACCACCCAGTAATTATAATTCCAGGTGGGCACAAACGAAACCACCCCATAGTAGACCAGCATATCCGTAAGGATGAGCGGAATCATGACGCTCAACGCCACAAGCAGTATCCGATTCTGGGGGGTATGTTGCCGCCAGCGCCAGTACGCTGTTGCAAAAACCCCAAGAAACGCTCCCAGATAGGCTACCGAGTAGACCAGTCCCAACCCTGTGCTGACGCCCTGAATGTAGTAGCCGCCAGTCAGAATCGGACGCGCCTCGAACGCGGGCGCCACAATCCAGCCCAGCGCGGCAAATACGGGCAACGGGAGTGTAATCGCCCACAAGCTGCGTACCCAGCGCTCCAGCTTCAGGCAGAGGAGCTGATTGAGGATCTGCACAAATAGTGTCGCGCAGAACGCGGAGGCTACAAACTGACCGACGGCATACCACCAGGCGTTGGGTGCTGGGGCGGGCGTTGTCCGATACATCGGCACATCCACAAAGCTGAACACTAAACAACAGACGAGAAGCCCAATCAACCAGAGGTTGAGATGCCTCTCCTTAGAGAGAATCGCTTGCAGCGCGTGGTGCACAATCAAATACCCGTACAGCCCCACGCTCAGCCACAGTATCGCCTGTGTCCAGCTCTGCATGACGGCGCCCCTGAAGTCTTTCCATATTATCGGCAAAATCGAGCGTCAGGTACACTCGAACCCGATGACTGTCGAGATTCTCTCCATCGGCACGGAGCTGCTGCTTGGTCAGATTGTGGACACGAACGCGGCGTGGCTGTCGGCGCGTCTGGCGGAAATCGGCGTGGGCGTCTATCGGCGCACAACGGTCGGCGACAACCGCGAGCGTATCCTCAGCGCCTTTCGGGACGCTCTGGAGCGCGCCGACGGCGTAATAACTATCGGTGGGCTGGGACCGACGGACGATGATTTGACGCGCGAGGCGATTGCCGCCGTGCTGGGCGAGCCGCTCGTGCTGGACGAGAACGAAGCCGCGCGCCTGCAACAATTTTTCGCCGCGCGTGGACGCGAAGCGACCGAGCGCCAGCTGCGGCAGGCGATGCGCCCCATCCGCGCACAGCCCATCCCCAACCCGCATGGCACTGCGCCCGGACTGTACGCTGAATGGAACGGTAAGCCCATCATCGCCATGCCCGGTCCGCCCAACGAGTTCCAGCCGATGGCAATCGACTATGTGCTGCCCCGCCTCGTCGCGCGCACGGGTGGGCGCGTGATTCGTTCGCGCGTGCTGCGCCTGTGCGGAATTGGCGAATCGGACGCCGAGGCGCAACTGCACGACCTCATCGGCAGCGAGAACCCGACGCTTGCGCCGCTGGCGAAACTCGGCGAGGTGCATTTCCGCATCACCGCCCGCGCCGATAGCCCCGAACACGCCGAGCAGATGATTGCGACGCTGGAGCGCGAAGTGCGCGCCCGACTCGGCGCATACATCTTCGGCGTGGACGAAACGACGCTGGAGCAGGCGGTGGTGCAGAGCCTCATTCAGGCGGGACAGAGCCTCGTGGTCGCGGAATCCTGCACGGGCGGGCTACTCGCGAACCGAATTACGAATGTGCCGGGCAGCTCGGAGGTATTTCTGGGCGGGGTCGTGAGCTACAGCAACGCGCTGAAGCAGTCGCTTTTGGGCGTGCCTACAGCGATACTGGAACAGCACGGCGCGGTTAGCGAGCCGACGGCGCGCGCGATGGCAGAAGGCGTGCGCCAGCGACTGGGCGGCTGGTGGGGCGTCGGAATCACGGGCATCGCGGGACCCAGCGGCGCAACGCCCGAAAAACCTGTCGGGCTGGTCTACATCGGCGTCAGCGACCCCAACACGACCGTCGTCAAGCGCCAGGTTTTCGCGGGCGACCGCCAGACCATCAAGTATCGCGCGACCCAATACGCGCTCTGGCTACTCTACAGGGGGGTGCAGGCAGGCGGATGCGACTCTTTATCGCCGCTTTGATTCCCGAGTCGATACGCGAGCGGCTGGCGCAGGCGCGCGAGTCGCTGCGGCGCGCCGCGCCCGACCGCGCTGTGCGCTGGGTCGCGCCTGAGAACTACCATATCACCCTGCTCTTTCTGGGCGAACAGGACGAGGCGCAGATTCCCGCGATTCTGGCGGCGATGGAGTCCGCGCGTGCAGGCGTCGCTCCCTTCGAGATAGCCGTGCAGGGGCTGGGCGTGTTTCCTAACTGGAACCGCCCGAATGTGCTGTGGGCAGGGATTACGAAAGGTGGACAGTCGCTCGCCCAGATGGCAGGCGCACTGGAACGCGCCCTGCTCCCTGCCCCGTCGGGCAAGCCCTTCCATCCGCACATCACGCTTGCGCGGCTCAAGACGCCCTGCCGCGATGCCGAGGGACTGAAAAAGCGGCTGCACGATGCGACGCAACGGCTCGCGCCTGCCGCATTCGGGCACTATGCGCTGGAATCCATCAGCCTGATGCAAAGCACCCTCACTCCCGATGGCTCGGTGTATACGGAACTGCATCGGGTAGCACTGGCGTCAGGCGGGTGAGAGTCCGTCAGGCAACTTGCGAAACTCAAGGAAGCCCTGCGACAGCCCATTCCCGACGAACCACTCCACACCCTGCTGTTGCGCCTCCGCCTGAACATCGGGCGTGCCCCACTCTTCCCCAATCACGGCGGGCGTCGCGTTGATGCCCGCTGTACGCAACACCTTTGCACGCGCCACCGCGCGACTCACATCGTTCTTGCTGACCTTGATGCCGACCTCCACCACCAGCACCTGGTCGCCTTTCCACCAGATGATGTCCGCTTGAAGCGGGCTGTCTGCTCGTGAGATGGCGATTCCCTGTCGCAGCAGCGGCTGAAGCCACTCCCCTACCTGTGTGCGCACCTGCGGCTCACTGGGCGAGCCGCCCTGCCCCCCGACGAACAGGATGGGCGCGTCGGCAACCGTCTCGCGTTCGTAGCGCTCGCCGTCGCGTCTGCCAATCTCACCCTCAATTTTGTTTTCCAGCCGGGTTAATCGCGTCTCTGCGCGTCGCTGCGCCTCGGTCAGCTCGCGCACTGCCTGTGTCAACTCGGCAATCTGCGCGTCGTGCCGCTGCGAAGTCGCATTCAACTCGCGCACTGCCTGCGTCAGCTCGGCAATCTGCGCGTCGTGCCGCTCCACTGTCGCGCTCAGCTGAGACACAACCGCCTGCAACTCGCGCACTGCCTGCGTCAGTTCGGCAATCTGCGCATCGTGCCGCTCCACAGTCGCGCTCAGCTGGGATACCACCTGCGTTAGCTCGGCAATCTGCGCTTCGTGTCGACGGTCTGCCTCTATCAGCTGCTGTACCAGCGTCATCAACCGATCGAACTTCTCTGGCAGCTCCAGCAGCTCGCGCGTGAGAATCACCCGGCGCATGCGCTCCTGCCATTCGGGGCGCTGCTCCAGAATACGCAGCATGTCCTCAAAGTCTTCTACCGTGAACGCCACGCCGTAATTGTACCCTTGCGTCTTTCGGGTATCATAATGCCATAGGGGGACTCTATGATACGACAGAGACTGAACCAGTTGACGCACTGGTGGAACATCGCGAAGGAGCTTTCGCCGAAGCAGGTGGAGCGCGAATTGCTCACGCCCTTCCGAATCGCACTGGTGGGGCAGCCCGACCGTGTGGAAGCGGTGTGGCGCGTGCTGACCGCTGGGGCAAGCCCAACCCAGTTGCAGACCGCGGCGGAGTATGTCAAGCGGTACAGCACGCCTGTCAGTGAGGAGTTCGATTTCGTGCTGGGCTGCGACGCACTGGAGGTGCCCCAGGATGCGATTGAGGCGATTGTCGACCATTTCCAGAAGCACGAGTTTCCGCTGATTGCGCTGGCGCGGGTGCTGCCCGGCGCGCGTGAAGTCGTGGTGAACCGTGTGGTGGAGGATGTGGCGTCGCTGAACGCGGGGCTGGCGATGGTCTCCGCGCTGCCGTCGGTCTTCCCGCTGCTGGGACTGCTTGCGCCGCCTGCCGCCGTCGCCGATATGGTGCTGCTCACCAAAAACCAGCTGCTGATGGTGCTGCGCGTGGCGGCGGCGTTCGGCAAGACGCCCGACTGGCGCAAGCGATTGCCTGAACTGGCGAGCGTGCTGGGCGCGGCGTTCGGCTGGAGAGCTGTTGCACGCCAGCTGGTCGGATTCGTGCCTGGCGGGGTGGGTATGATGGTCAAGGGCATGGTCGCTTACGCAGGCACGCTGACCGTTGGACGCGCCGCCGCATGGTACTATGCCACAGGCAAGTCGCCCAGCCAGGCAGAACGCGAACGGCTTTACCGACAGGCGTGGGAAGAGGCGCGCGAAAAGAGCCAGCAGTGGAATAAACCGTGAACCGACTCGCGCTCGGCTGTCTGCTCCTGCTCCTGACCCTGACGGCGTGGGGGACGCCGAGCGTGAGCCGACTCCAGTTGGCGAACGGGCTGCAGATCATCGTGGAGCGTGCGCCCGACGCGCCGCTGACGGCAGTTGAGGTGTGGGTGCGCGTCGGCGTCGCGCAGGAGACCGCCGAAACCTCGGGCGTGGCGCACCTGCTGGAGCATCTGTTTTTTCGCGGCGCAGTGGGCTTGCCCTCGGATGCGCTCGATCGCGCCTTTGAGAACGCGGGCGGCATACTGGACGCCTCCACCGAGCGCGACTGGACGCGCTTCCGCGCCAGCGTGTTGCCCGACCGCTGGCGCGAGCCGCTGCAAACCCTCTTGCGCAGTCTGCTCTCCCCTGCCCTGCCCGCGGACGCGCTGGAGAAAGAGCGACGCCTCATCCTGAACGACGAGTACGCGACGCACCACGCCGACCCCATCCGCCCCGCCCGCTACGCGCTGTTCGCCGAACTGTTTCCGCAGCATCCCTACGGACTGCCCCTGCTGGGTAATCCCGATACGCTCGCCCGCGTCAACATAGACGCCGTCCGTCAGTTCCACCAGACGCACTACCGCCCCGACCGCATGGTCGTGGTGGTTGTTGGCGCAGTGGAGCCAGACGCCGTGCGTCAGGCGGTAGAAGCCGTCTGGAGTGCGGAGACAAAGGCTGCACCATCGCCTACATCCCGCGCGGAAGCGCCGCCTCCGCAGGGTGGGGAAGTCGCGCTTGCACGCACCGACGGCTGCTTCGCGCTGGGCTGGCGCACGCCCCCCGCACACGACATCGAGAGCTGGCTGTGCGCGGAGGTGCTGCGGATTGCGCTCACCGAACCGCACTGGGGACTGCTCTACGAAGGCGAGCCGCCGTTCGGACGCCTGCAGAGCGAGTACCTGCCGCGCCAGCAGGGGAGCGCACTGGCGTTCTATGCCCTGCCCCCGTTGCAGGGGGGAGACGACTGGCAGGCGCAGACGCGCCAGCGTTTCCAGCGCGCCCTGCAGCAGATTGCCTTAGGCGAGCGACGCACCGCACTGGAGGGCGCGCGCGCCATCGCGCTTGCCCGACACACAGCGACGATGCGCAACCCCGTTGAGCGCGCCCGCTGGCACGGCTTGTGCGCCGCGCTGAACATCCCGCTGACGCCCGAATCGTTCGAGGCGCGCTTGCGTGAGTTGCCGCTGGAGACGGTGGAGGCGTTCGCGGCGCGCCTGCGCGGGGAGCCGCTGCCCCAGACGCCCCCCGCCGTCCAGCGAGCGACGCCTGCACTGTCCCGCCCTGCCCCGCGCCGTGCGGAATCCGCCATCGCACGGCAACGGCTGTCGAACGGCTTGCGCGTGATTGCCCTCACCGCGCCCGACGCCGACAGCGTGGTGATACAGGTTGCCATCGGGCACATCTTCGATGGCTCGCCCGCCGCAGGCGAGTTGACGATGCGGATGCTTTTCGGCGCGACGCAGAACGAGACCGAACGCACGCTCGCGGCGCGTATCGCCCACTCAGGGGGCAGCCTGCGCGTGGAATGGACTCCTGCAGGCGCGCTGATTACCGCCTATGCGCGACCCGACTCGGTCGTGAATGTGCTGTCGCTGCTCAAGGAGGCGCTTTTCCGCGCCGCGTTCAGCGACGACTCGCTTGAACGCGCCCGTCGGCTTGCCCTGTATGACCGTCGCTATCCAGAAGGCGGGCACGCATGGCGGCTGATTGGACAACTCCTGAACGGCTACGCCGACGAGAACGCCCTCGCGCGCGTGCGCCTGCGCGACATCCGCGATTACTATGAGAGCCACTACCAGCCGCACAACACGGTGATAGCGGTTGCGGGCGACCTGCCTGTGGAGCGGCTGACCGAGTTCGTGCGCCTGATTTTCGGCGGGGCATGGGAGCGCAGCTCGCGTCCAGCGCCCGATACTCCGCGAGGGCTGCCCCCGCGCGTGGCGACCGTTGCTGACCCGCGCGGGCAACACTTCACGGGCTATGGCTGGGCAGCGCCCATCGAGCGCGCGGAAGAGTACCATGCCTTACTTGTGTGGCAGGTTGCGCTCTGGGAAGGCAAACGCGCGCGGTTGTTCGTTGGGGCGCGCGAGCAACACGGCGTCGGCTACGACCTGCGCGGAGGGACATGGCTGATGCACGGCGCATGCGTCGGCGTCGGCTGGCTGCAAACGGGCAAAACGCCTGCCCCCGAGCAACTCCTGCGCGACGCGCTCGCCAGTCCCCTCGCCGAAGAGGAGTTCCAGCGCGCCCGCATACTCCTGCGTGGAGAGTGGGAGCGATTGCGTCTGAACCTCGCCGCCTGCGCCGCCGCGCTCGCATGGGCAGAACTTAGCGGGCTGGGCTACGAAACGGTCTCGAACGCGCCCGGGCACCTCCAGTCGCTCACGCGCGAAGCCGTCGAACAGAGGCGCGCCGACTTGCTGGGGAAGTAGATAATACCAACCCGCGGGTCAGAGTTCCTAAAGCGGTGGTTTATAGAGTGCGGAAGTGGGGCTTCCTTGCAGGCTGAAGCGCACGTTTCCGCACTCCCAATAGCATAGACGCCCCTCCCCCGCATGCGGGAGAGGGGCTGAAGCGAGAGGGCTTAGCAGCCCGAACCGAAGTTGAACAGCACGGTCAGCAGGTCCGCGTCGTCCACCACGCCGTCGCGGGTGATGTCCTCAGGCAGGTTGGAGCCTGTCTGCCCGAACGCAAACAGCACCGCCAGCAGATCCGCGTCATCCACGCAGCCGTCGCCGTTCACATCGCCCTCAGGACCTGCGGGACCCGCAATCACGCGCACATCCGTGAAGTTCGTGTAGCTCAGGCTGGAGCTGGTGCGGTTGCTGGCGTTCAGGGTGGGGTCCTGACCGTACTGGTTGCCCTGCGGAATCACCAGCGCGACATACTTGACGCCGCTCTGACCCGACACATTCAGCGTCGAGTACCAAAGCTCGTTTGTCGGGTCGTTGTAGAAAGCGATTCCCTGCGCGTTGTTGCCGCTCAGATAGTCCAGTGTCGCCTGCGGGCATTCGCCGAAGGTGTTGTTCGTATTAGGATCCCACTCGCACACATTCGGCAGCGTACCGTTCGCCTTGCTCAGCGTGCCCACCAGCGTCCAGTTGGAATCGCTCTGCGGGTCGCTGGCAGGGTTAGGGTCGTCGCTGGCGACATACACATCAATGCGGTAGGGCGCAGCGGTGTCCGAGAAGGAGCGCGTCTTGTTCGTGCTCGCTTTGTGAATCAGGTCGCGCACATCCCACGCAAACACCTGTACCTTCACCACATTCCAGCCGTTCGGGTTGCTGTCGTCCAGCTCGTACTTAATCCACACGGCGCCTTCAACGCCGTGGTCGCCGTTGCTGGAACGATTCGTGC
This sequence comes from Armatimonadota bacterium, assembly GCA_037442365.1. Taxonomy (GTDB): domain Bacteria; phylum Armatimonadota; class Fimbriimonadia; order Fimbriimonadales; family GBS-DC; genus GBS-DC. Next base: position 16,258 of record JBBIQK010000006.1, read on the forward strand.
GCGCGCCGCCCTGGCGGAACAGATAGCGCGGCACGGTGAAGCTGTTAGGCCAGCCTGCGCTTACCAGCGAGTCAACAGTCGTGATGGTGACATCCCCTGTATCGTCGCCCACGCCCACACTCTCTCCATTCCAGTCGAGAAGCACGTTGTTCACCTGAATCGTGTAGGCAGGCCAGAAGCCAAAGCTTTCGCCATTCGTGGCGTCTTGGAAGTCGCGTCGGCTCCACTGAAGGGGCTGTTCGGCAGCAGAGGTTTGCGCCAGCGCGTTGGTGGCGCGCACTTTGCCCTTGTTGTCGCCCAGCACCACCTGAGCGCAGGTCGTCGCTACAAGCACACTCGTAAGCCCACATGCAATAACCGTTCGTATCATAGTTGCCTCCTTTCGGTTGGGCAGTCGCCCAAACCGCAATAAGGATACCCTCTGCAAGTTTAAGCCTGTGTTAATAGGGCAGCACGGAGACCGACTTGGCGACGAGCGCGAGCGCGATACCGAACATCCCAATCAAGCCCATCCCGCAGAAGAAGCCCGCCAGCAACACAGGCGCGTAGCGCATCCAGTTCTCCTCGCCGTAGCGTTTTTTGAAGTAGCGATGCCCCAGCCACGCGCCCAGCAGCTTCGGCAGCGTGAAGTGCGGCAACTGCCCCACCCCGCTCACCAGCCCGTAGAAGAGCAGAATCGGCCACTTGAACGCGCTGAACAGCCAGAACAGCCCCAGCCCCGACACGAAGCCCGCCACGATGCGCGGAATGTTCAGCGCGTTCAGCACCACCTCGCGAATCTCGCTCTGCGGCAGGTTAATCTGCTTCCACACCGCCTCCATCTGCGCGTAGTAGGGCCACATCTTCTGCGCGAAGGGGAACAGCGGCGACGGAATCGGGCTTGCCTTCCAGAAAAACGCCCAGAAGACAAAGCTCGCGATGAAAATGACGGGCAACATCACCAGTTCCGCCTTCAGGATACTGGTGAACTTGGTGCCTGTAAGTTCCACTTCACGGAAGCGCTGTGCAGACGCGCCATGGTCGTACAGGGGCAGCGGCGCATACCAGATGTCCACGCGCGGGTAGCGACTGCTGATAATCGCCACCTCCTTGATGAACGGCACGGAGACGCCCTGCCCCGTCAGCCCGACCATCCGCGCCGACACATAGCTGTTGAGCGGGCTCCAGAGCAAGCCGAACCCCGCCACAATCCAGAGCGGAAAATCGGGCACGAGCCAGCGGCAGATGGCGATGTACGAAACAACGGAGACCGCCCAGATTGCCAGCGGAACCCACAACGGCGGGTCGCCGCGCCCTGGCGGAGGCGTCAGCCCGCGCAAGCGCAGCGACTGATTCGTTCGATACTCGCGCAGTGTGCGCACGACCATCCCCACGCCTATCGCCGCCACCGCCAGCTGCAGCCCCACGATAATCGCCAGCCAGAAGTCCAGGTCTGCCGCAAGCTTGGTCTGCAGCGCGGGGGAGTTCGGCTGCCAGTTCGGGATTAGCCCCGCACGGTACAGAATCGGGTTCGCCACGATGTAGGTCGCCACTGAGCTAATCGCCGCGCCCAGCAGAATGTGATAGGGCAGCACGAAGCCGACCAGCACCTCGCCCAGATTGATGGACACGCCCACAATCGCCGTCGGCAGGCTCGCCTCCACATTCTGCGTCAAATCCAGAAACGGGATGGGGATAATCTGCAGCGCGTTGCCAAACAGCGTGCCCGTGAACACGGGGATGCCCACATAGAACAGCCCGAAGCCCATCCCCACAACCGCGCCCGTCGAGAACACGCCCCAGCGCCACGACTCCTCGCGGCTGCCCGCCTCCGCCAGCGCGAGCGCGCCCGACGCCGCCACAGGCGCCAGCGGGAACGGCAACTTCTCCACATCGGAGGTCATCCGAAACAGCAGATAGCCCATGCTCATCCAGCTCGCGCGCCCCAGAATCTCGGTCAGCGCCAGCAGGAAAATCGGCAGCGCCCACGCGCTGTCCAGAAAGGTGCGCTCGCGCAGCGCGGGCGAATCGGGCGCAGGAACCGCCCAGCGCGGCACCTGGTCGGCTATCGGCGCGGCGGGCGCAGACTGCACGAAAAACTGATCCCAGATTTTCCACTGCAACGGTCCGCCCGACAGTCCGTAGATGCCCATCGCGGTCAGCGACGCCGCGATGTAATACAGCATGTAAATCTCCTGCCGACGCAGGGGCTGCAACGAGCGGCGCATCACCTCCGCGAACAGCACAATCGTCACCCATTCCGCCGCCGCGCCCAGCCCGACGCCCGCGACCAGCCCCATGTAGATGCTGCCGGGCAACATCACGAACGCCACGAACAAAAGCCCCAGGAAGGTGCGGAAAGTGAACCCTTCCTGGAACTTATGCTCTTCGGCGGCGACCTCTTCGGCGGTCTGCCGCGCCTTTACCAACTCGTCCTGTACCGCCATCGCGCAGGGGATTCGGCGCAGGCGAACGGTCTCCTGCCGCCCAACCGCACCTTCGACGGACTTCGGCAGGAACGGCTTCAGAGAAGGTTTCTCACTTGAATCCAGACGGGTGAACCCGTTCCTATTACACGAAGCCAGCCTTCGCTGGCTCCCCGTAGTTTGGGCATCCTGCCCAAGTTCACGCGCAGGATGCGCGTGCTACCTGAGCCGACGCCAGCGCATGCAGGAACCCGCACCGCCCTCGCGAATCAGACGCTATGCTTCGCTGGCGCTGGACTCTCGCGCTGTTTCTCACCCTGCGCATGCTGAGCGCGCAGTCGCTTACCGAATCGATAGACGCCCTGCTGAATGTTGATTGGCTACGCTACGGCTACTGTGGGGTGGTCGTGCGCGATTTGCAGACGGGCGAGACGCTCTACCGACGCGATTCGGAGCGCGTGCTAATCCCCGCCTCCAACATGAAGCTGCTGGTGACGGCGGCGGCGATTCACAGGCTCGGCGCAGACTACCGTTTCCGCACGCGAGTCTGGGCGCGGGGGATGTTAACGCCCGACGGCGTGCTGCAGGGCGACCTCATCCTGCAGGGGCTGGGCGACGCGACGCTGGATGTGAAGGGGCTGGAGACGCTCGCCCAGCAGGTGCATCAGGCGGGCGTCCGACGGGTGGCGGGCTACCTGCTGTACGACGACTCGTGGCTGGACGCCGTGCGCTACGGCTTCGGCTGGAGCAGCGGCGACGAACCCTACGGCTATCAGGCGCAGATGAGCGCGCTGTGCGCCGAAGGCAACGCCGTGCGCCTGTACGCCAAGCCCGCCCCTCAGGTCGGCGAACCGCTCCAGCTGCGCCTCGAACCCGACACGGACTACATCGAGCTGGTCAACCGCACGCGCACAGTCGAACGGGGAACGCCCAACGCCTCTGTGGACGCCATCCGCACGCGCGCCCGCAACCAGATTATCGTCAGCGGCGCGCTCCCGCTGGGCGGCGAGGAGGTCTTCGTGGGCAGGTACGCAGTGGAGAACCCCTCCCGCTACGCGGCGCGCCTGTTCCTGAAGGCGTTGCAGGCGGCGGGTGTCGTGGTGGAACAGGGAATCACGGCAAATCTGGCTCCGATTGCCCCCGCGGAGACGCCCTCCCTGCGCCTCGTTGCCGAACATCGCTCCCCGCCGATGCACGAAATCATCGCGCGGATTAACAAACCCAGCGACAACCTGCTCACGGAAATCACGCTGAAGACGCTGGGCAAGGAGGCGCGCGGCGAGGGCACGACCGCCGTAGGTGTGCAGGTTTTGCGCGAATTCCTGCAATCAGCGGGGCTGGAAATGGGGGCGGCGCATATCGTGGATGGGTCGGGGCTGTCGCGCATCAACGGCGTCAGCGCGGAGAACTTCGTGCGCCTGCTGGAATACATGCATCGCTCACCCCATGCGGAGGCGTTCCGCGAGTCGCTGCCCGTGTACGGCGTGGACGGTACCCTACGCAACCGACTGCGCGGCGCGCCCGTGCAGGGCAACGGCTTCGCGAAGACGGGCAGCCTGAACCGCGTCAGCAGCCTCTCAGGCTACCTGCGCACGCAGAGCGGTCGCTGGCTGGCGTTTTCAATCATTATGAACGCCTACAACGCCCCCGCAAGCGACGCGCGCGCCCTGCAGGACAAACTCGTGCAACTGCTCTGGGAACGGCTGTAGCGCTACTCCACCACTATCTGCGTGAAGTCCGCCAGCGCGAGGTAGAGCCGATTCGCGCACGCGAGCAGGTTCAGGCGGTTCTGCCGACGCGCCGCGTCTTCCGTCATCACCATCACGCCGTCGAACAGCGCGTTCACCGCAGGCGCGAGCGCGAGCAGCTCGGTGTAAATCGTCGCGTAGTCGTGCTTGTAATACAGCCCCTCGAAGCGCGGGGTCAGACGCGCGAGCGCCTCGTGCAGCGCATGCTCCGACGGGTGTTCGAACAGCGTTGCGTCCACATGCTCCAGCCCGCCGATGGTTTTGATGCCCTTCTTCTCGGCGGCGGCGAGGATGTTGGCAGGGCGCGTCGCGGTCTGCGTGAGCGGGATGAAGTCGGGCGACTCGGCATGCGCCTGCAGCAGATGCGCCCGTTGCACGAACCCGTACACCGAGTCGTCCCAGCCGCCGCCCAGCGTCGCCCGAATCAGGTCGTAGCGCACGCCCGCCTCCTCCAGCAGCGCCTCGATACGGCTGTAAAACAGCGTGCGCAGGTCGGCTTGCACGGCAATCAGCGGCTTGAGCGGCGCGCGATGCTCGCGGTACGCGTCGTGCGAGCGTTGCACAAGCTCCGCCAGCGTCGGGTAGTCAGGCTCATGTTGCAAAATCTCCACCACGCTCGCCGCCGCGCGCCGCAACCCAAACGGGTCGGATGAGCCTTTCGGCAGGTAGCCCAGCCCCACATAGCCCACCAGCGCGTCGATGCGCTCCAGCACCGCCAGCGCGCGCCCCAGCGACGACTGCGGAATCGGGTCGCCCGCATGACGGGGCATGTAATGCTCGCCGATGGCGGTCGCAATCGCCTCTGGCTCGCCTGCCATCCGCGCGTACTCCGCGCCAATCACCCCCTGCAGGTCGGGGAACTCCATCACCATCTGCGTCGCGAGGTCTGCCTTGCACAGCAGGGCGGCGCGGCGCAGCTGCGCGGTCGCCTCCGCGTCCCAGCCCAGCGCCTCAGCCAGCTGCTCGGCGAGGCGTTCCAGCCGATGCGCCCTGTCCAGCAGCGTGCCCAGCTTCTGCTGATAGAGAATCCGCCCCAGCGCGGGCACGAACGCCTCCAGCGGCTGCTTGCGGTCTTCCTCAAAGAAAAACGCCGCGTCGTTGAAGCGGGCGACCAGCACCCACTCGTTGCCCGCGCGCACCTTGTCGGGGTCGCCGTTGTTGTAGACCGAGATGAAGTGCGGCAGCAGCGCGCCCGAATCGTTCACCAGGGGGAAAAACTTCTCGTGCTTTTTCATCGCCGAGACCAGCACGGGCGCAGGCAGGCGCAGGAAGGTCTCAGGGAAACTCCCCAGCAGCAGGTGCGGCTGCTCCACCAGAAACACATTCTCCTCCACCAGCGCAGGCTCCAGCACAGGGCGCGCGCCGATACTGTGCGCGAGGCGGGTTGCGCCGTCGATGATGATGCGCTCGCGCTCGGCGGGGTCGGCGATTACATGGGCGCGGCGCAACTGCTCCAGAAACGCTTCGGGCGACTCGACCTCGAACGGCGCGGGCGACAGGAACCGATGCCCGCGACTGTGCCTGCCCGACGAGATGCCCTCCAGCTCGAACGGTATCACTTCCTGCCCCAGCATGGCGACCATCCAGCGGATGGGGCGTCCGAAGCGCATCTTGCGGCTGCCCCAGCGCAGGGTTTTGGGGAAGGTCATCGAGAGAATCAACTTCGGCAGCGCGTCGGCAAGCACGGCGACGGCGGGCTGGCCTGCGTCGTACTCGCGCACGAAGGCATACTCACCCTGCGGCGTCTCCTGAAACTGCACGGCGTCGGGTTCCACCCCGCGCGAACGGGCGAAGCCAATCAGCGCCTGCGTCGGGTTGCCCTGCGCATCGAAGCACGCGCGCCTGGCGGGACCGCGCACGATACGCTCCTCGGCAGTCTGCTGACACGCCACCCCCTCCACAATTGCAATCAGTCGGCGCGGCGTGCCCAGCGTGCGGATTGCGCCATGCGCCAGACGGCTCTCGTGTAGCGTCTCGGTAAGTTTTTCCTGCAGTTGCTCCAGCGTCGCGTGCATGAACGCGGCAGGCATTTCCTCGCACCCAATCTCCAGCAGCAAAGTCGCCCGTTCCATCAGGGCGAAATTGTACCTCAGGGGCGCGCCCGAACAATTTCGGGCAAAATTCCCCCCAATTGCCCCATTTTCCTCCTTGAAGTGTGAACATTTCGTTAAATATGGTGTATAATAGGGTGTGGCAGGGCGGCGCGTTCCAAGCCCCCTGCGAAAGGAGGCTCACATCATCATGAGTGTACGAGGTTCTATGGCTTTACTGGCAGGCGCCGTTCTGAGCGCCACTTTCGCGTATGCGGACGGTACCAAAAACGCCGAGCTTCAAGTCGCTGCCCCTGGTCAGATGGTGATGCCCAAGCGCATGATGAAGGTGCGCTGGGAGAACGGGCGAATCGTGCCTGTTACCCCGTGGATTGAGGTGGGCGACTTCGCGCCCGCAGGACCCTGCGACCCCAACGAAGTGCTGGTGTTCGACCACTTCGGTACGGATGCTGATGGCAATCCCATTGGAGGCGCGAACTGCCGATCCGACTTCGCTCCCGGCACGCGCTGGTACTTCGGTCCCAACTATCACAACCCCTACTACGCGAACGACATCGAGACGCTGGTGGACGCGCAATACAATGGCGCGACCGCCACTTCGCTGACGCACGCATGGTTCTGGAACCCGCCCGCACCAGAGCAATGCTTCATCCTTATCCTCACCCTTGAGGAGATAGACGCCGAGTGTCAGGATGTGCATGATGTCTTTGACGGCAATCCGTTCCTGGACGGCGTTGTGCTGGACTACGGCGTTCTGAATGCCGGAGCGGGCTATTACAACTCTCCCGTGTGTCTGAGCGCGATTGGCGGTATTCAGCTGCCTGCGACCCCCGCCGATGACGGCAATCCCGGCACGGAACTGCTCGGCGGCTGGGCAGTCATCTACGCCAGCGCGTTTGATTCCAGCACAGGTCAGGTCACCTACGCCAGCCGAGCGCAGCCAATGCTCTGGAGCATGCAGGACGCGGGCAACATCGGCAGCTCCACGGCGCTTCAGTGGGATGACGTCAGCCCGACCGACGGCAACCATGACCCTGCCACTGAGTGCTTCGACTACACCTTCAATCTATGTTCCAATCCGCCGCGCGTGCTGGGCGGCATGATGGCGTTCTGGGTTACGCCCAGCGGCTGCACGCCTAACGGCGGCGATGTGGACGGCAACGGCTGCGTGGACGACGCCGACCTGCTCGCGGTGCTGTTCGCATTTGGCGGAACGGGCAGCGGACTGCCTGAAGACACCAACTGCGACGAGGTGGTCGACGACGCCGACCTGCTGGATGTGCTGTTCAACTTCGGCAACGGCTGCTGAAGCCCTCTCCAATCTCCCTATCCCAAGCAACACCTCCTCACAAGAGGAGGTGTTGTCTTTTATAAGCCCAACACCACCGTCACCGAATGGGGCGGCAACGCCCACTCGGTTTGCCAGCGTGTGCGCTCACGCTGGAGTCGCACCCGATTCGGCTGCTCGAAGGTGTTCATCGCGTGGAACGGCTCGGCGTGCAGGCGAATCAGTTCTGCATGCTGGGGCGTCGCACCCGCAACCTCCAACCGCACGTGCGCCGTCTCGGTGAGGCTGTAGTTAATCAGCCCGATGTGTATCCGTTCGCCGATGCGCACAGCGACGGTGTCCACCTGCCCCTCCAGCGATTCGGGCAAGTCAACTTTGAGCCGCTGCCCCACAAAGTGGGGCGCATACATCGCAAACGCCAGCCATGTCGGGGTCTCCACCACCTGTGTGGGGTTCACCAGTAGCGCAGGTAGCACATTCACCAGCTGCGCCAGGTTCGCCATCCCCACATGCTCGGCGTTGCGTATCAGCGCGTGGAACACCCCCGCGGCGAAGAGGCCGTCGTAAAGTGGCGCGATCTGCCGATACTGGCTTTCCGCGTTCGCTTCGGGATACCATGTGTTCCACTCGTCGAACGCAATCAGGGGCGGGTTATCGGGCGTCTCCTCGCGGATAATCTCGGCGGTGCGGCGCAAAATCCACTCCACCCGCTTGGCGCCCAACACGACCGTCTCATACGCTTCAGGGCTATCTTTGGGATGGGGACACCCTTGATAGAAATGCACCGCCAGATACTCGTGGTTCCCCCCTGCCACGCGCAGCACCTTTCGGTTCCACTGTCCCCACTCATCGGCGTCCACGCCCACTGCAATCCGCAGGGCGTCGGGGTCTACCGTTCGAATCGCGCGGGCGAGTTCGTTTGCTTTGAGGGCGTATTTAACGGCGTCCAGATGCCCCAGCTGCCAGTCGCCGTACATCTCGTTGCCCGTGCCCCAGTAGCGCACACGGTAGGGTTCGGAGTGTCCGTTCTGGGCGCGGAGCCGTCCCATCGGCGTGTCCGCGCCGCCGTTGCAGTATTCCACCCATTCCTGCGCCATGCGAGGCGTACCCTCGCCGGCGTTCAGGCAGATGTAGGGTTCGGCGTTAATCAATCGGCAGAGCTGGATGAACTCGTCTGTGCCGACGTCATTCATCTCCCAGTTGCCCCAGGCGCGGTTCCAGCGTGGGGGGCGCTTATCGCGTTCGCCGATGCCCTCGCGCCAGTCATAGCCCGACACGAAGTTGCCGCCGGGCCAGCGCAAAATGGGGATGGGGATTTTTCGCAAAGTCTCCACCACATCGCGCCTCCAGCCGTTCAGATTATCGGCGGGCATCAGCGACGCGCAGCCGACTATCAGCGCGCCCTGCCCCTCCGCCTCGATACGGAACGCGCCCGCAGACTCGCTCCGAGTGGGCGTCAGCTCGGCGGTAAGGGTGTGCCAGTGCCCTGCCTGAAGCCCCTCCCAGCGATGTGTCGCGTCCCCGAAACTCACCCAAACCGCCGACACACCTTCGGGATAGACCACCACCCGCGCCTGATAAGCGCGTCCCGCCTGCACGGGGATTCCCGCCTGCCCCGCGCCGCCGCGCGCGCCCTGAACCTCTATCCGCTGCGCCTGACCACCTGTGTAGACAATCCGATGCTCCCCCTGCAGACGGGCGTCGCCAATTTTCTGCCAGCCATCAATCGCGCCGTCGGGCTGCACTTCGCCTGCGAACTTGCGATTGGTCAGCAGATCCGCCCACAAGCCGCCCTGAATGCACAAGCCCATATGTTCGATGAAGTGCCCGAACAGCAGGGGCGAGACAGTCGCTTCAGGCGCGTTTGCATCGATTCGGATGACCGTCTCTTGTTGGGGCGCTAACGCGGGCAGCCTCTGGAGTGCGAAACGCTCCACCGCGAAACGGATAGGGGCAGACTCCCCCTCGGCGAAGGTTTTGCCCACAATCCCCACGAAGCGCGGAGGTATCAGGCTATAGAGTGTGCTGACCGCCTGCCACTCGGCGTCGGCTCGCGTGAAAAAGGTGTAGCGTCCGCCCTGCTTCGTGATTCGGAGTTCGATGTGTGGCGCATTCAACGGGGCGGTCGCCAACCGCGCCTCGCCCGTGCGCTCCAGCCAGAGTTCGGGAGTCGGCTTGCCCACGAACCGTCGGCTCTGGAACGCTCCCCAGAGGATGAGCCGATTCTCGCTGAAGCCCACCGCCAACCCCACATGAAACTCGGCTTCGGGCGGAGCGTCCAGCAGGCGCAGGGTCGCCTCCATCGTCCAGTCGCCTGCGGGACAGAGCGTGCGCAGCATCGGCGCGTCGGCGACGCCCGCCCAGTGATTGTAGCCGCCCCGCCGCGCGGGAACCTCCACGACCAGCCCGCCGTCCGCAAGCGTGTAAGTCGGTCCCGAAACGGGCGCACGCCACTCCCAGCGCGACTGCAGTGAACGCCCCTCGAAGCTTTCCACGAAATCCTGAGTCGCTATCTGCACCATCAGCAGCACGCTCCACACCATGCGGAGGAATTTCGCTGCGAGAGGCGGGTTTCCTGCGTAGGGCGTCGTTGCCTACTCCGAACCAGCAAACCGTTCCAGAAACTGCGCACGCTGCTGGGGGATGTTGTAGGGCGTCTGGGGCGCGGCGCAAGCAGGCGCGGTGCAGTTATATGCCAGCACCAGCGAGTTCACCCGCGCCATCACGCCCTCGATGCCTGCCCATGTGCGAGTCTGCCACTCCGCAAAGCGCTCCACGCCCAGAGTCGACGCGCCGGGATACTCCAGCTCCGCAATCCGCCAAAGCCGCTCGCACTCCGTGCGCAGGCGTTCAATCTCGCGGGCGCGCTCCATCCAGTCGGGCAGCACCCCCGCGCTCTTGAGCAGGCGTATCGCGGGGCGCATCTCCGGCGGGACGAACCACTCCTCGTCCAGCGGCAGGGGCTTGCCTGTGCCCGGCAGGTTATCGAACTTGCCCTCCTGCATCGCCTCTTCGATTTTGCGCTCGGCGATGAGTTCAATCACCCGCTGGATGTCGGGGATGTGCATGGCGCACCCCCATCAGCCGTTTTGAATCGCTTCGCGCTCCGCCTCGCTGAGATGGAGCTGCACTTCGGCGTCTGCCAGTTGCACGACGGTGTGTTCCTCGCGCTGGCGCAGTTCCTCAAGAAGCGCGTCGATTTTTTCGGGGGTGAGCCGTCGGCAGTAGATGTCGCCCACCTGCATCACGGGCGCGTCGCCGCAGTTGTTAAGGCACTCCACCTCCGTGAGCGTGAACAGCCCGTCGGGCGTCGTCTCGCCCAGCTGAACGCCCAGCTTCTGCTGCAGGTACTCCAGAATGCGATAGCCGCCGCAGAGCATACAGCTCAGGTTCGTGCAGACCTCCAGCATGTATTTGCCGACAGGCGTCTTGTTATACATCGTGTAGAAGGTGGCGACGCCTTCCACTTCGGCATAGGAGCGTCCCAGCCGATAGGCGACTTCAGCAATCGCTTCGGGGGTCAGATGACCGCCGTATTCGCGCTGGGCAATCCAGAGCGCGGGGAGCATCGCCGACTTGCGGTCGGGGTAGTGCGTCAGCAGTGCGTCCAGCTCCTTGACGGCGCGCTCCGAGAAACGCAGTTGCAGCTCTTCGGGCAAGGGCGGCTTGGGCCGCTCGGTGATACGGATGATCGGCTCCTGCATGGCGGGGGAATTATACCAGCGTCTGGGGTGCTACCCCGCGACGGTCGCCCGTGCAGGGTCCGACCACGCGCCCCGTGCGCCGCGCGGCGTCTCCCACGCCCCGCGATACCAGATGTCCTGACCCACCCACTCGCTCGGCAGGTCCCAGATGTACGGCGAGGCGGTGTCCGTCGCAAGGAACTGCATCTGCTCAATCGGGGGCGGCGGCTCGCCCGGCGCCACCACCGCATACACCAGTCGTATCGCCCGCGCCCACGGCGGCTTGCCCCGACGCCCGCCCTGCGCGTCCGCCTGCCAGAACCGCACCACATGCCGCAACGGCTGCACCTCCACTTCCAGCGTCGGGATTTCGAAGCCCGGCTCTATCGGCGTGCGCTGGCGGTCGCGCGGCGGCAGTCCCAGCGCAGCGGCTTGCGCGCCGGTGAAGGCGGGGTTCGCCCACAGCTGGCGCACGAGGTTGCGGAACTCGCTTTCCAGGTTGCGGCGGGCGGCGTCTTTGGCTTGTTTGGCTTGACGGTAGGCGGCTTCGGCGAGATCCAGACCGTTCAGCGTCGTGGTGAAGCTGCTCTTGAGCGTCTGCAGTGGGGCGTCCCAAGTGGCGGGCAGTCCCAGCGCGGTCTTGATGGGGCCGAGGTTTGCCAGAAACTGGGCGACTTGTGCCTCGAACTGGCGGTCAGGTTGCTTCACATAATCGCGTGGCATCGTCGTTTCCCTCCGCGCGCTCAGTTCGCGCTTACGGCGGTGATTCCTGCCGCGACGGGACTTCCCTTTCGAGCGGAGGGAGTTCCCTTTTGAGAAAAGGGAGTTCCCTTTCGAGCGGAGGGAGTTCCCTTTTGAGAAAAGGGAGTTCCCTTTCGAGCGGAGGGAGTTCCCTTTTGAGAAAAGGGAGTTCCCTTTCGAGCGGAGGGACTTCCCTTTCGACAAAAGGGAACTCTCCGCGCCTGCGGGGGCGGCGGATTTTCCCGAAATTTGCCCCCCTTTCGCCCCTGACCGCTGGACGCTGGGCGAAAGTTGGGTTATAATTACGGTAGCCTCGGCGCGGCAGAGCGCAGAGCAACGCAAAGGAGGTCAAACGATGAAGCGGACATTCTTGAATCGGAGACACGCGCTGGTGAGCGCGATGGTTTTGTCGGTTGTAGCCACTGCGAGCTGGTCGCAGAGTCTCACCTGGCTCGGCACGCTCGGTGGTGGTGGGAGCGAGGCTTATGGCGTTTCGGCGAACGGCGCGGTGGTCGTGGGCGGGGCATACAACGCCAGCGGTCAGTGGCGCGCCTTTCGCTGGACACAAGCGGGCGGGATGGAAGACCTCGGCACGCTCGGTGGAAATCAGAGCGCGGCTTGGGGCGTTTCTGCGGACGGCGCGGTGGTCGTGGGCTATGCATTCGACGCCAGCGGTTCTTACAGCGCGTTTCGCTGGACGCAGGCAGGCGGGATGCAGAGCCTCGGCACGCTTGGTGGAGATAGGAGTGCAGCTTGGGACGCTTCGGCGAACGGCGCAGTGGTTGTCGGCTGGGCACACAATGCCAACGATTTTCCGCGCGCCTTTCGCTGGACGCAGGCTGGGGGGATGCAAGACCTCGGCACGCTCGGTGGAAGTAGTAGCGTGGCTTGGGGCGTTTCTGCGGACGGCGCGGTGGTCGTGGGCAGGGCACGAAACGCCAGCGGTCAGGATCGCGCCTTTCGCTGGACGCAGAATGGCGGACTCGAAGACCTGAACGCTACCTACGCCAGCCTGCTCACAGGCGGCTCGGTGCTGTACGATGCGCGTGGTATCAGCCTCAATGGGCGGTACATCGTGGGGCAGGGCTACCACGCGGCGTCGGGGCGCAACGAGGCGTTCCTGCTGGATACAGTGCCTGAACCCGCTTCGCTGATGGCGCTGGGCGCAGGTCTGGCAGGTCTACTGAGATTGCGCCGACGACGGGCGTAGCCTCCACCCCTTATGCCCCCTCTCCCGAAGGTTTGGGGAGAGGGGGATGTCTTTGTAGGGGCTGGGGATGAGGGCTAAGGGGAAAGCCAGAATCGCGCCAGAGTTTGCCCTTGCTCCCTCGAACGGCGACGCCGCGCGTGTTTCTGAACCCCGCCATCAGGTATACTCCCCTTCGGAGGCGTATCGCTATGAGCGTTCAAACTATCGGCTGGCGAGAGAAGCTCAAGGGGGATAACTACTTCCTCCACAAGCTGCACTCGCTTACGGGCATCTTCCCCGTCGGCTACTATCTCGTACAGCACCTGTTTCTCAACTCGATGGCGGCGATTGACCCCAAATACTTCAACGCGGTGGTCTACTTCTTCAACGCCATCATGCCGAAACCGGTGCTGTGGGCGATGGAGCTGTTTTTCATCATCCTGCCCCTGCTGTTCCACGCGCTGTACGGCTTCGTGATTACCTATCACGGCAAGGCAAACATCTTCAAGTACCGCTTCCGTGAGAATCTGGGCTACACGCTCCAGCGCGTGTCGGGCGTGGTGATTTTCCTCTTTCTGCTGTTCCATGTCTACTCCACAACGGTCAGCCACAAACTCTACGGCAAGGACATCTCCTACGCGGGCATGCAAGCGCACTTCCAGAACCCGTGGGTGGTCGCGCTGTATGTGATTGGGATTACCGCCAGCTCGTACCACCTGTTCAACGGGGTCTGGAACTTCGCGATTCGCTGGGGGCTGGCGATTAGCGACCGCGCCCAGCGCAATGTCTACAAGTTCTGCATGGTCGGGTTTGTGTTGTTGACCGTTCTGGGGATTACGGCGTTGGCGGGCTTCTTTATGCACGAAGCGCCGCCGAACCCCTTGGCCAATCATTAGGAGGCGCACTGATGGCAAAGCGACAGGTAGCCGTTGTTGGCGGCGGTTTAGGCGGTCTGATGACCGTGATGAAGCTCGCAGAGGCGGGCGTGCATGTGGATCTGTTTTCGCTGGTACCCGTGAAGCGGTCGCACTCGGTGTGCGCGCAGGGGGGCATCAACGGCGCAGTGAACACCAAAGGCGAGGGCGACTCGCCATGGATTCACTTCGACGACACCATCTACGGGGGCGACTTTCTGGCGAACCAGCCGCCTGTGTTGCGCATGGCGGAGCGCGCCCCCGCGATTATCTACCTGCTGGATCGCATGGGCGTGCCCTTCAATCGCACTCCCGAAGGCCTGATCGACTTCCGACGCTTCGGCGGCACGCGCCACCACCGCACGGCGTTCTCCGGCTCGACGACGGGACAGCAGCTGCTGTACGCGCTCGACGAGCAGGTGCGCCGCTGGGAGGTCGAAGGGCGCGTGACCAAGTACGAAGGCTGGGAGTTTCTGGGGCTGATTCTGGACGAGAACGGCGTGTGTCGCGGGCTGGTCGCGCAGGACCTGCGCTCGATGGAGATCCGCGCCTTCTGCGAGGAGGCGGTCGTGATTGCCACAGGCGGACCCGGCATGATTTTCAAGAACACCACCAACTCCATCATCTGCACGGGCAGCGCGGCGAGCATCTGCTACCAGCAGGGCGCGTACTACGCCAACGGCGAGTTCATCCAGATTCACCCGACCGCCATTCCTGGTGAGGACAAGTGCCGCCTGATTTCTGAGGCGGTGCGCGGCGAGGGCGGGCGCGTCTGGGTTCCCAAAGACCCCCACGACAAACGCCGCCCGCGCGACATCCCCGAAAGCGAGCGCTGGTACTTCCTTGAGGAGAAATATCCCGCCTATGGCAACCTCGTGCCGCGCGACATCGCCACACGCGAAATCTTCGATGTGTGCGTCAACCAGCGGCGCGGCATCCAGGGCAAAAACCAGGTCTACCTCGACATCACCCACCTGCCCCGCCAGCAAGTCGAGAAGAAGCTGCTGGGCATCCTCGAAGTCTACATCAAGTTCGTCGGCGAAGACCCGCGCGAGACGCCGATGCGCATCTACCCTGCCCAGCACTACTCGATGGGCGGGCTATGGGTCGACTACGCGGTGAACGGCGACGGCGTGATGGAGCCTGTCCATCCGCGCAACCAGATGACCAACATCTCCGGGCTGTACGCCGTCGGCGAGGTCGACTACCAGTATCACGGCGCGAACCGACTGGGCGCGAACTCGCTGCTGAGCTGTATCTTCGCGGGCGAGGCGGCGGGTCCCGCGATTGTCGAGTACCTCAAGTCGCTGGAGACCTCCGCGTTCGACCTGCCCAGCACGCTCTACGAACAGGAGCAGCGCAAGCATCAGGCGCAGTTCGAGGAGATTAGCAAGCGCAGCGGCAGCGAGAACCCCTACCGCCTCGCCGACGAGATGCGCGTGCTGATGGATGAGAATGTGACCGTCGTGCGCGAGAACGCCCGCCTTGCCCGCACGCTGGAGCAGCTGAAGGCGTTGCGCGAGCGCGTGCGGAATGTCAACATCGCCGACCACGCGGGCTGGACGAACCAGGTCATCCCCTTCGTGCGCACGCTGCAGCACCAGCTGGAGCTGGCAATCGGCATCACGGCGTGCGCACTGGATCGCAACGAGAGCCGCGGGGCGCACTACAAGCCTGAGTTCCCCCAGCGCGACGACGAGCGCTACCTCAAGACCACGATGGCGCGCTGGACGCCCGACGGTCCCGAAATCCGCTACGACCCTGTCGATGTGTCGCTGATTAAGCCGCGCCCGCGCCGCTACGACACGCCCAAAACCGAAACGAAGACCGAGACCAAAGTCGCCGCGGGCGTCAAGGGGACATAGCCTGCCCCTGCGGGGTATGTTCTGGAAGCGTGCGCCGCTTGCGAGCGTATCCAGCGCTTGCAGCGGCGCGCTTCTATCTGGCGGGCTGAAGCCGTTCCTACTACACGAAGCCAGCCTGCGCGGGCTGTTGTCCTTTGCAGGGGTGCGTTTATGTAGGGGCGCACGGCCGTGCGCCCCTACACCCTGCCTGCGGGGTTGGGGGGCTGAGCTGACGCAGGTCGGCTTGGCTGGATAGGAACGGCTTTAGTCGTCTCTCCTGCGTGCAGGGCGCGAAAAAACTACCCCTGTAAACCGCCCCACCCGCCCTCACGCCTCGAGGGAGTTCCCTCCGCTCGAAAGGTACTTCCCTTTCGATAAAAGGGAACTCCCTCCGCCTGAGAGGTATACTTCGCGCTATGCAACTGGCGATTGTGGGTCTTGGACGGATGGGCGGCAATATGGCGCGACGGCTGGTCGCGCGCGGGCATCAGGTGGTGGGCTACTCGCGCACCCGCGCCACGGTGGACGAATACATTCCCTATGGCGTCGCGCCCGCCTACACACCGCAGGAGGTCGTGCAGCAGCTGACGCCGCCGCGCGTGGTGTGGTTCATGTACCCCGCGGGCGAGCCGACGGAAAGCGCGATTTTCGAGTTCGCGCCCCTGCTGCAGGCGGGCGACCTGATTGTGAACGGCGCGAACAGCTTCTACAAAGACTCCATCCGCTACGCCGAGCGACTGCGCGCGTACGGGCTGCACTTTGCGGATGTGGGCGTGTCGGGCGGCGTGTGGGGGCTGGAGAACGGCTACGGGCTGATGGCGGGCGGCGACCCCGAAGTGATTGCGCGGATCGAGCCGATTCTGCGCGACCTCGCCCCCGCGCCCGACAAAGGCTGGGTGCATGTCGGACCCGTCGGCGCGGGACACTACGCCAAGATGATTCACAACGGCATCGAATACGCGATTATGCAAGCCTATGCAGAGGGGTTCGAGCTGCTGCGGCGCAAGGACGAGTTCGGGATTGACCTTGCGGCGGTGGCGGAGGCGTGGCGACACGGCACAGTGATCCGCAGCTGGCTGCTCGATTTGATTGCGGGCTTCCTGCAGGACGACCAGCGCCTCAGCGAGATTGCTCCCTATGTCGCCGATTCGGGCGAGGGTCGCTGGACGGCGCACGAGGCGATTGATCTGGGCGCGCCCGCGCCGCTGATTACCCTCGCGCTGCACGAGCGGTTCCGCAGCCAGGACACGGAGGGCTTCCAATACCGTTTCCTCGCGCAGCTGCGCAACGCCTTCGGCGGGCACGCGGTACAAAAAGTGGAGCATGACAACCAGCCGTGAGCCTGTCGTCGTTCGCGAGCGCCAGATTGAAGACATCCTGGCGACCGACGCCGACCTGCTGGGACAGATACTGGGCGTCGCTGCGCCGCTGCGGGTGCTGGCGCGCCAGCTGGAACTGCCCGACGGCGGACGGCTGGACCTGATTTGCCTGGGCGGCGGATACCTGCACCTGATAGAGCTGAAGGTGGAGCCTGCGCGCGCCGAGTTCGTACAACAGACCGCTCGCTATCTGGAGCAGATCCCCGTGTTGCAGCAGCAGGGTGCGCTGCCCGAAGGCGTGGTACAGGGCTACCTCCTGTCGCCGTACATTCCCGCGCGTGTGCGCCGCGCATGCCAGACGGCGCAGATACATCCCGTCGCCTACGCGCCCGCCCGCGTGCTGGAACGCTTCTACAGCGGGTTCGAGCGGCGCATGCTTCCCCATCGGCTGATTACGCACAACCACGGCGTCTGGCATCTGGGCGTGACGAATCCCATCGTGGCGCAGCTGATGCAGACCTCCGCGCAGGCGGTGGACGCCCTTGCCAAAGGTACAGGGCTGGCGAAAAGCACCATCGCGAGCTACCTCACCCTGCTGGAGCAGCTGGGCGTCGTGCAGCAGGAGTCAAAGCGCTACCGTCTCACCCCCGTCGGCGAGCAGTACGCGCGCGCAGTGACGCCTGGTAGCCGCACGATTTCGGAGGGGCAGGCGGAGGTCTTGCGCGAATTCATCCTGCGCAATCCGTTCGCCAGCGGCGGGACGCTGGGAATCTTTACCGTCGTGGAGTGCGTCGCCGCTCTGGCGAAGAATCAGTATCCCGTGCCGCTGGAGCTGCTCAGCGATACCTTCACGCTGGCAGTGGGCAATCAAACGCGCTGGAACCAGCCGAAGACGCGTCGCGACGCCGCGCGCATGTATGTGGAGTACGCCGCGCAGCTGGGACTGCTGGCGCGTGTAGACGACCGTGTGTACCTGACGCCGACGGGCGCGCGCTTCAACCTGATGCTGCAGCTGCACAAGTCCATCCAGCTGGCAGCGCCTCTCGCCGACGAACGCCCGCCGCAAGGATAGGTATCCTTAACCCCGTCATGACCCAGCGCGAGACGACGATTGTGATTTTCGGGGCGACGGGCGACCTGACGCGCCGCCTGCTGTTGCCTGCGCTGCTGCAACTGTGCCGCGCCCATGTGCTGCCCCCAAGCGTGCGCATCGTGCTGTACGCCCGACGCCCCTACACGCTGGAACGCTACCTCGACGAGGTCGCCCAGGAGTTGCAGGCGGCGGGCAAGTCGCTGAACGGCTGGGACGAGTTCTGCACGCGCTTCGTCGCCTATGTGCAGGGCGGGCTCGACGCGCAGGGCGTGTGCCAGCTGCAAGAGCAGATTCCGGGCAACGCGCTGTTCTACCTCGCGCTGCCGCCCGGAACCTTCGCGACTGCCAGCCAGCTGCTCGCCCACGCGGGACTGCACGACGAAACGCACGGCTTCCGACGCCTGATTATCGAAAAACCCTTCGGCTACGACCTCGAAAGCGCACAGACGCTCGACCGACAGGTGCGCGAACACTGGCGCGAGGAGCAAATCTTCCGAATCGACCACTACCTCGGCAAGGAGACGGTGCAGAACATCCTCGTGTTCCGCTTCGCGAACCTGCTGCTGGAGCCGCTCTGGAACCGCAACTATGTCGAGCATGTGCAAATCACAGCGGCGGAGACGGCGGGACTGGAGGGACGCGCGAGCTACTACGACCAGGCAGGCGCGCTGCGCGATATGATTCAGAACCACCTGATTCAACTCTTCACCCTGACCGCCATGGAGCCGCCCAGCAGCCTCGTGCTGGACGATTTGCGCACGGAGAAGGTGAAGGTCCTCAAGAGCGTGCGTCCCATCCCGCGCAGCGCGGTGAACGCCTTCGCCGTGCGCGCGCAATACACCGCAGGACAGATTGGCGGCGAGCGCGCGCCAGGCTACCTTGAGGAGGAGGGCATCCCCCACGACTCGACCACCGAGACCTACGCCGCCATCAAGCTCTATGTAGACAACTGGCGCTGGCGCGGCGTACCGTTCTACCTGCGCACGGGCAAGCGTCTCGCCGCCGACCGCAGCGAGATTGCTGTGCAGTTCAAAACGCCGCCGCTGCACCTGTTCCGCGAGACGCCCCTCGATCGGCTGGAGCCGAACTGGTTTCTGTTCGAAATGAAGCCTGCGGAGGCGCTCTATCTCACGGCGCAAGCTAAAAAGCTGGGGCTGGAGCTGACCCCGCGCACCATTACCCTGCGCGCGCCCTACCGCGAGGCGGGTCAGGAGGGCTTCGACGCCTATACGACGCTGCTGCTCGATGCGCTGGAGGGCAACCGCCAGCACTTCCTGCGCTTTGACGAGGTGGAGTGGGCGTGGCGCGTGCTGGACCCCATCCTCAAGGCGTGGCAGAGCGACGACAGCCCGCTGCCCACCTACCCCGCAGGCAGCGAGGGACCACCCGAAGCCGCGCGCATCCTCGACAGTGAACTGCACCGCTGGCGACCCTTGGGAGGACACGCATGAACCCTTCGCGACCGACACAACAGGTATTCCCCCAGCTGCGCGTGCGCGTCTGGGAGCAGGCGCGCCGTTTCTATGTGGACGGACTGGGCTTTCAGGTGGACTGGACGCACCAGTTTGCACCTGGTATGCCCGTTTTCGCGCAGGTAAGTCGCGAGGGACGCGCGCTGTTCCTGACCGAACACGCAGGCGACTGCCAAGTCGGCGGCGCAGCGTATATCGTGCTGGACAATCTGGACGCCTTTTATCAGGAGGTTGTTCAGCGCGGGGTAGTTCAGCCTGAACCGCCCGAAGAGACCCCATGGGGGCGTCGGGAGATGACCCTCAAAGACCCCGACGGCAATACCCTGCGCTTCGCCGCGCCGTTAGAGACACGGTAAGGGGTGATACCCCCTCGCCCACAGTGGCAGGCGAGGGGGTAAGAGGGTGAGGGCGCCTCAGCACCCACTGCCGAAGTTGAACAGCACAGTCAGCAGGTCGGCGTCGTCCACCGTGCCGTCGCAGTTCAGGTCGGCGGGGTTCAACCCCGTCGCGCCGAAGGCGAACAGCACCTGCAAGAGGTCCGCGTCGTCCACACAACCGTTGCCGTCCACATCGCCGTTGGAAACGATGCACGGCGTGAACCAGAAGCCGCCCGTGAGGCTGAAGCTGCCCCCTGTGAGCGCACTGCTGGCGTCGGGCTGACCCACGGTGCCGCCGAGGTTGAAAGCGCCCCCTGTGGCGAAGGTAATCCCGCCGCCGTCAATCGTCCACCAGCTCAGGTCGTAGCCGCCGCCCGACTGGGCGCACGCGACGCCAATCAGCATCGCAACAAACACACTCATCATCAGTGTTCTCATCGTTGTTGACCTCCATCGTTTGTTGTTGTTCCCCTCTCCCGCCCGCGGGAGAGGGGCAAAGGGTGCAGGTATTAGGGCGCACCGATTTGCACCATCCCACCGCACGCATCGAGGCGCATCCGCTTGCTAATCGTGAGAGTCTCGTTATACGAACCCGCCTTGATATAGAGCGTAGGGAAGTCCAGCACCGCCGTGTCCACAAAGGGTGTTATCACATCCACGCCTTCGCGAACCGTATCGAAGGGGAAGTCAAAGGTGCCAATCTCCAGGGGAATCCCTGCACTATGATCCACCCAGATGTCCAGCAAGCGGTAGATCTCGCGCGACCGGCGAGTTTCAGTAATCACCCGAGCGTTATACGCTTCGTCTGGGCTGCCGATAGGCACGCCCGTCGCCACACCCTGATAGGTTACATTCGGGTTGGAGAAATAGGGGATACGGGCGCCCGGCGCATACGCCATCACTGTGCGGTACTGCACGCCGTTGTTGCCGGTGAACCGCCAACCGAACCCATACGTACGGAAACCACAGCCCCCATTATCCCGGTCGTGCCCACAACCCTGATTGTGCCCAATCTCGTGAGCAAAAGTGTAGCTGGTACAGGTCCACTGTACCAGACTAAACGCCCGCTCTGGGTCACTACCATTCCCACACCAGGCAAGTCCGCAAACATCCGTATCGTCTACCAACAAAACGACCTGATCGGCGCGATAATTGGTGCGATCAGCGTGGATGCCGTCCATTACGCCGTCGCTGGGATTGGTCAGGTGATTCAGCTGCGTGTTGCCGTCTCCGTTCCCTTCACCAGAATAGCTCACTTCCAGTCGCCGCACTAAGCGCGCCGTCAAGCTGATCTGGCTGTTCTGGTAGGCTTCGTTGCACTGGTCGACAAACAACTGGATGCGCGCGTTCATCAGATTGACTCCACCAATCGCCTGGCGCGCCTGCGTGGTGTAGTACACGGCGATGTCCAGCACCGCTCGCGGCTGGGTGCAGGCAGCTGTGCCGAAGTCGTCGTCCCCTGCCATCTCAAAATCCTGATTGGCAAAGTGGGCGTGCCACTCGGCATCTTCGGGCGTCATCTCAAACGGCAACGGCGTCTCGTTCCCCTGATTCCCGCACGGCGGCTCCTCGCCAATCTGCACCACCACATAGAGGTCATCCTTGTAGTAGCGCAGATCAAACACCGCCTCATACATCGGCGCAGAGACAAACAGCGCGAGCGCGTCCTCCTCTATCACCAGAATGAAGTGGCTGCCGTCCAGCCCTTCCAGGCGTCCGAAGCAGGAGTAGCGCCGTTCGTTTCGGCGCTCCACACGCGCTACCACGCCAATAGGGTTGACGCCATCCAGCAGGTTGAACAGTACGCGGCTGCCCGGTTGCAGGCTCTGCACCACCTGCCAGTGGATACGCACAGGTTGGTAGGCTTGCGCGTTGCGCAAAGCTGGGGCGCCTGCAGGTATGGTCGCCTTCACTGGCGTAAAGAGGGGCGGGGCAGCCGATTGTGCCTGCCCGCCCAACCAGAGCGCGCCGAGTATCACAATCGCCCAAAAGCCCTTAGGTGTTTTCATGGCAATTGCCTCCTCATAGCAGGTTGACCAGCACCAGCACGAAGCCCGTCTGACCCTTTTCAAGGCGGGTCATCGCCTTGCCCAGAGTCGCGCCCTGTGCTTTGCGCAGGTCGGTCGCCTTCATCGCGTAGCCCGGACGCGCCGCGGTGGTCAACAAATCGCCGGGCTCGATAGCGTGCTGGGTGGCGTCCGCATAGACCCACACGCGCCCGCTGATAGCCACCGGGGCGTGGTTCTCGCTGCCTTCCATGTTGCCCAGCACGATGCCTTTGGACAGCCCATTCGCGCCCGCGACGATGCCCGCCACGCGCTTATTGTACGCGCCGCGCGCAAGGCGCAGGTTGCCGGGGTTGTCGGGGTCAATCTCCACGACCATGCCGGGTTGCACTTCGTCGGTGGTGGGGAACTTCTCGGCGAAGTCGGCGCCCACAATCTGCAGCACATCGACCTTCGCCGTGCCGTTCACGACCAGTCTCTGGTCAGGAGCTGTGGTGCCGATGCCGACATTTCCTGTATCTGTGACTACCATCCTCGTGAAGTTGCCATTGGTTCGGAATTGCAGCCCGTTGGGGTTTGAACCTGCATTGTATATCACACCGCCCGACACATTGCTGGTTGGGTTTCCGAATAAGATACCGCTTTCGTTAGCGTCAGGGGTCAATAGGTTAATGTAGGCATTAGTGCCATTTTCAACTGTCAGAACAGCGTTGATGTGCGTTGCCACAGTCCCTGCGCTGGCTCGACGCACATGCAGGCTTGATTCGGGAAGTGATGTGCCGATGCCTATTCGAGTGCCCGTACTGTGCATCAAGCCACCCGACACCTTGTTCAGCGACGCCTCGTCGGATGCCAACTTCGTGTTATCCACGGCGTTATTTGCCAGCATGCCTGTTACGATTCCGCTCGTAGCGACGCTGAAGGTGGTTCCTGACAGGCTCAGTCCCGCGCCCGCCGAATACTGGGTGTCGGCGTCATTTGCAGGCGCCCACGCGCTGCCGTTCCACTTCAGCACCTGCCCACTGCTGGGCGCGGTGGTGGACACGGGGCGTCCCTGTATCCGCGCCACCGTCGGATTCGGGTAGCTCCCGCTCAAATCGCCCCCCGCCGCGCCGCCCGGAGACACGCCAGAGATGGTCACATTCGTCACACCCGTGATGCGCCCCTGCGCATTCACGGTGAGCTGGGGTACCTGCGTCGCGCTGCCATAGGCGCCCGCCGACACGCCCGTGATGGAGAGCTTCGCGTCCGTCACTGCGCCGTTGGCGATTTTCGCGGTCGTGACGGCGCTGTCTGCCAGCATCCCGGTCACGATTCCACCCGTCGCGATGCTGAAGGTGGTACCCGTCAGGGTCAATCCCGCGCCTGCCGCGTAGGTCGTGTCGTTGTCGATGCCATCGGCGAAGCCTGCAGGGATGCCAATCAGTCCGCTCCAGGGCGCCCGAAACGCATAGGCAGCATACGGCGTCAGGCTAATCTTCACACGCGGCGCAAGCTCCTGATAACCGCCCGTGCTGCTGCCCGGACGCACCGCAATCTCCAGATACCGCTCGGCGCCTGTCCACACCGCGCCAAAGTCGATCGCAGTGGTGAACAAGCCGTTCTGCACATTCAGGTCATCCGCAAACTGGTCTGTGCCAATTTGCGCGCCTCCTGCTGAGGCGTCGAAGAGTCGGAAGCGAAAGTCGTAAGTCCCGTTCGCGGGGTTGCCGCCTTCTTTCAGCAGCCCCTGATAGGTAAACGGCTGGGCGCACGCAAGCGCCAGCAACATCACAAGCGCGATAGCGCATCCAATCGTTCGCATGCGATGAATCCTCCGTTCTTTTAGAATGGGGCATCGGTTCACAGGGGAAGGTCTGAGGGCATCTGGCTCAAAATAGGTGTTGCTGGCGCCTCTTGAGTCTCGCCGTCAGCTCTGTCCTCTCTTGACGATACCAGTTCTATTATAGCACACTTTTCGGAAAAACAGCAGGGACAAAAGTCCTGATTTGCCTTTTTGCAGGGGCGATTGGAACGCCTTTGCGCAACGACGGTGGCGTCAAAGGGGTAGGTTTTTTTGCAACCTGCCTGCAGCGAAGACGGCTGAAGCCGTTCCCATAAAACAAAGCCGACCTGCGTCGGCTATAGCCAGCGCAGGCTGGCTTCGTGTGGTAGGAACGGCTTCAGCCGTCGTGCAGCGGCGCGCCTCTACACGCGCAGAAACGCCCACAAACGGCGCACGCCCCCAAAACCTACCCTTTTGAGGTCGCTTCCTCTCCCGCATGCGGGAGAAAGGGATGAACCCGGCAGGACTCCCGCACCCTGCGTTGAAGCGTTTCATCACTATGCAAGTGCAGGGTAGTTTTCCGTGGGTGGCGCGTTTCAACGAGCCGCTGCAGGGCGCGGCAGATTTCAGCTTTTTGATTGACCACAAGCCTGCAGGCGCGCGCGGCTGGGTGCGCGTGGGCGACGATGGACACTACTATCTGGGCAAACAACGCATCCGCTTCTGGGGGGTCAATATCACGGCAGGCGCGTGCTTCCCCGAACCCGAAGACGCCGTCAAAATGGCGACCCAGATTGCCCAGGCAGGCTGCAACATCGTGCGGTTCCATCACATGGACGCCTTCTGGGCGACCCCATCCGTGATTGATTACGCGCGGGGCAACTCGCGCCAGATTAACGCGCAGGCGATGGCGCGCTTCGACGAACTGTTCGCCCAGCTGCGCGCGCGGGGCGTCTACACCAATATCAACCTGCTGGTGAATCGGCAATTCAACGCGGCGGATGGGCTGCCCCGCGAGATTGAGCAAATCGGCGATGTGAAGGCGCAGCACGCGATTGGGTGCTTCTACCGCCCGCTGATTGAACTGCAGAAAGAGTTCGCCCGCCAGATACTCACCCATCGCAACCCCAAAACGGGGCGCACCTACGCCGAAGACCCCGCCGTCGCGATGGTCGAGATTAACAACGAAAACGGGTTGATACAGGGCTGGTACATGAGCTACATCGACAACGCGCCCGAAGTGTTCCGCAACGACCTGCAGCGGCAGTGGAACGAGTGGCTGGCGCGTCGATACGGCTCCACCGACGCCCTGCGCCGCGCGTGGGGCGAGCGTGAGGAGCCGCTCGGTGATGAGATGCTGCGCAACCCGCGCTTCACCGAGGGGGTGCAGCATTGGAATGTGGAGCAGCACGGCGGGGCGCAACTGCGCGCGGAAATCAACCCTACGGGCTACAACGGCGCGCCCAGCGTGCGCCTGCGCGCCACACAAACCAGCCCCACCGACTGGCACGGGCAATTCAACCAACCGCAACTGCGCTTCGAGGCGGGACGAATCTACACCCTGCGATTCGCCGCTCGCGCCAGCAGCCCACGCAGAATCGGGCTCAGCGTGATGCAGGCGCGCGAGCCGTGGGAGTGGCTCGGATTTTCTACCGACATCTCGCTGGATGCCCAGTGGCGCGTGTTTGAGTTCAGTTTCGCCCTGCCGCGCGGCGACGAGAACGCCCGCATCAACTTCTTCCGTCTGGCGATGGAAGCGGGCGAGGTGGAGCTGGCGGACTTCTCGCTGCGTCCGGGCGGCGCGCTGCGCGTCGCGCCCGACGGCGACCTGCTGGGCGAACGACGCACGCCGATGATTTTCCACCGGCAGCGTGCGACCACCCCGGAACCCATGCTGCGCGACTGGCTGGAGTTCCTGTGGGAGACCGAACGCGCCTACTGGCTGGAGATGGCAAACTACATCAAGCGCGAGCTGGGCTACAGGGGGATTGTATTCGGCACAATTATAATCTGTAGCACGCCCCACCTGATGGCGCAGCTGGACACGGTGGACGGGCACGCCTACTGGATGCACCCGGAGTTTCCCGGTGCGCAATGGGACTTCAATAATTGGTTCGTGCGCAATGAGCCGATGATTAACAGTGATGAGACGACCCTGCGCCGCCTTGCGCAACATCGCGTGCTGGGCAAACCATACACGGTTACGGAGTACGATCACCCTACCCCGAATCAGTATGCAGCGGAGGGGCTGCCGATGCTGGCGGCGCACGGCGCACTGCAGGACTGGGACGGGCTGTTTCCCTTCGACTACGGTCCCTCGTCGGGCGAGGGGCGTATCAACGCCTTTTTTGAGCAGCGCACGCATCCAGCGAAGTGGGCGCTGATGCGCGCCTGCGCCGCGCTGTTTGTGCGCGGCGATGTGCGCCCCGCACAGCAGCTAATCTGCGCCGCCTTCACGCGCGAGGCGGAGCTGGACGCCCTGCGCCAGACATGGGCGTGGGGACTGCCCGACGGCAGGTTCGCGGGGCTGGACGGCAGGGCGGCGACGATGCACCGTATCGCCACCGCGCTGACGCCGAATCAGATCCCGCGCGGCGCGAAACGACCTCAGGAGGTTGCGATCCCCGACACACGGCGCGTCTCCGACACAGGCGAGCTGGTCTGGGATCGCGCGCAGCCGAATCGGGGCTACCTTGTGGTCAGGGCGCGCCTCTCGAAGGCGGCGATTGGCTTCATCGGCGGGCGCACCCTCGACCTGGGCGACGGCTTCCGCCTGCAGGCGCAGGACGCGCCGCTGGACGGCTTCGGCGTCGTGGCGCTGACCGTGCGCGCGGAGAAACCCGTCTGGCGCGCGCTGATTACCTGCGTCAGCACGGCGGAGAACACGGGCTGGAACCTGCGCGATTTGGGCGAGCGGCGCATCACCGTCGGCAATCAGTGGGGCGACACGCCCACGCGCATCGCCACGCCGCGCGCCGTGCTGACCCTGCCCTATCCTGCCGCGCGCGTGCAGTACTGGGCGCTGCGCGAAGACGGCAGCCGCGCGCGCCCCCTCAAACCCACCGCGACGGGCAACGCCCGCTGCCAGATTGAACTCTCCCCACAACACCGCACCCTCTGGTACGAACTGGAAGTGCGCGGCTAAGTGCCTTTGCGCGAGAACTGCGCCATGCGCGCGCAGCACCGTCTTTATGGAGTGCGGAAGCGGAGCTTCCGCGAGGCTAAAGCTTCCGCTTCAGCACTCCAAATTACGTGCATGCGCGGACAGGGGAGTCACTGAAAATTCACTGCAGAGACACTTAAACGCGCCTGCCCCCCGAGCTGCACCTGCTACACGCGCTGGACGGCTGGCTGGCGGAGCACGCGGAGAAGTCGCCGCACACCGAGCGGATTATCGAGCTGGTGGACGCCATCCTCGACCATTTTCAGCAGTGTTGGGACACAGAGCAGGTAGAACGACTGCTCGTCCTCTGCCGAGAGGTGCTTTCGGTACTGCTGGAGCAGCCCTCTCGCCGTGAGCGGTGGTGGTAATCGCCTGCGTGTCGGCTCGGAGCTGAATCGCTCCGAGCCGCGCCCGTTCCCCCGCCCAAGACAGGTACACTTGTGCCGATGCAGCAGTGGACGCTGGCGTGCCATCAGCTGGGCAAGCGGTTCGGCGGACGGTGGGTCTTTCGCGGGCTGGAGCTGGAGCTGCGCACAGGCGCGCGGCTGGTCGTGCGCGGGGCGAACGGCTCTGGCAAAAGCACGCTGCTTCGGCTGATTGCGGGGCTGCTTGCGCCTACCGAAGGGCGGGTCGAGCTGCGTTGCGGCGCGCGCCCCGTTTCCGATCGCACGCGCCTGCTGGGCTGGTGCGCCGCCGACGCCGCGCTCTATCGCGAACTCACAGGCTACGAACACCTGCACTGGTGGGCGCAGACGCGCGGGCTGCCCGCCGACCGCCCGACGCTGACAGCGCATCTGGAGCGCTTCGAACTGGCGCATCGCGCGCACGAGTGGGTACGCGCCTACTCGACGGGCATGCGCCAGCGGCTGCGCCTCGCGCTCGCGACCTACGGCGACCCGCCGCTGCTACTGCTCGACGAACCCGACGCGGGGTTAGACCCTTCGGGGCTGATGCTTCTTCGGCAGGTGCTGGATGACCAAACCCGTTATGGAATCGCCCTCTTCGCGACCAATCGCGCGGAGTGTGCAGGCTGGGGCAATATCACGCTCGAACTGGGCGTGTGAGACGCTCGCCGTCTGGCGCAAAGACCTGCGGCAGGAGTGGCGCCTGCGGCAGGGGATGGTCGCCGCGCTGCTGATGGGCGTCGCGACAGTGGTAGGGGTGGGGTTCGCCGCGCTGGGGCAGTCGCTCGTGCCCGGCGTGCAGGCGGGGCTGTTCTGGGTCGCCATGCTGTTCGGGATGTTCCCTGCGCTCGCGCGCGGCTTTATCGTGGAGGAGGAAACGGGCACGGCGGATCTGCTCCGCCTTGCCGCGCGCCCCTCCAGCATCTTCTGGGGCAAGTGGCTCTTTCACGGGACGCTGTACGCACTGCTCAGCGCCGTGCTGGTTCCGCTCTATGCGCTGCTGGTTGCGCCGCTCGCGGGTTCGTGGGCGGCGTGGCTGCTTCTGTGGCTGGGCGGCGGGTTTTGCTTGACGACGGTGCTAACGCTGTGCGGCGCGCTGGTCGCGCAGACCGCCGTGCGCGGCGCGCTGCTCGCGGGGCTGACCTTTCCCCTACTCCTGCCGCTGCTGCTGATTCTGATTGCAGGTACACGCCAGGCGCTGGAGGGGTTGTTCCCTGCCGAGCCGTTGCAGGGCGTGTTCGGCTACGCGCTGGCGCTCGGCGCAGGCGGCGCGTGGGTGTTCGAGAAAGTATGGCGCGAATAGCCCTACGCGCCCAGCGATTGCCCCGTCTCTGGGGCGAACAGGTGCAGATACTCCAAGTGCAGCCGTATCGGTAGGGCGTCGCCCTCGCTGAGTTTCACGCGCGCGCTCAACTGGGCAATCGCCGTCGCGCCGTCAATCAGCAAATGCACATCGTTGCGGTCGCCATGCGGCTCCACTACATCGACGGTCGCGTGGATAGGCTCCGAGAGGATGGCGTCAGGCGGCGCAGTACGGTCGGTGTAGATGTCCTGCGGGCGGATTCCTACCAGCACGCCCCTGCCCACCCTCTGCGCCAGAGCGTGCGCATGCGACTCCAGCACAGGCACAGCGTTTGCGCCGATTTGCAGCGCGGGCTTGCCTGCGTACTCCACCACCTGCGCCGGCAACAGGTTCATCGGCGGCGTGCCGATGAAGGTCGCCACGAAGGTGTTCGCAGGGCGGAAGTAGACCTCCTCAGGCGTGCCGACTTGCTGCAGCACGCCGTCTTTCATAACCGCGATGCGCGTGCCGAGCGTCATCGCCTCTTTCTGGTCGTGCGTGACATAGATTGTGGTGACGCCCAGCCGCTCCTGAAGTTTTTTGAGTTCGGCGCGGGTCTGGTCGCGCAGTTTCGCATCGAGGTTCGACAGCGGCTCGTCCATCAAGAACACTTTAGGCTGGCGCACAATCGCGCGCGCGAGGGCGACTCGCTGGCGCTGTCCGCCCGAAAGCTCTTTGGGCAGGCGGTGCAGCAGGCTCTCGATTTCGAGCATCTGCGCGACCTGGCGCACACGCGCGTCGATGCGACTCTTGATGGCGCGCGCCTCGCCCAGATGGGTCAGTTGCCACAGCGCGCCCTTCAGCTCGCGCAGGCGCAATCCGAACGCAATATTATCGTACACGCGCATGTGCGGATAGAGCGCGTAGTTCTGGAACACCATCGCGATGTCGCGGTCACGCGGGGAGACCTCGTTCACGCACCGATCGCCGATGTAAATCTCGCCTTCAGTGGGGTCTTCCAGCCCCGCCAGCATGCGCAGCGCGGTCGTCTTGCCACAGCCCGATGGTCCCACCAGCACCATGAACTCGCCCGGCTGGATGTGCAGGGTCAACTGGTTGACCGCCGTCACCGCGCCGAAGCGTTTGGTGACCTTCTCGAAGCGTACACTCTCCGCTGTCATTGCAGTCCCAATTTCTTGCGCCAGTAGCGCGCGTAGCCCAGCGCAATCAGTTCGTAGCCCGCGCCGAGATCATAGCTGCTCGGATCGACGCCCTGCGCTTGCATCTCGGTGTTGCCGTACTCGCGCATGCGCTGGATAAGTTCAGCGTCTGGAACGCCCTGTTCGACGAGGGCGCGGGTGAATCCTGCCCAGTCGAGCAGGCGCGCTTCCAGCTCGTCCAGATGGCGCGCCACATCGTCGTACACTCCGAAATGGGTCAGCGCGAGTTGACGAATCGGCAGTGTGCGCAGCTTGGCGAGGCTCGCTTGCCACGCCTCGATGTCCAGTTCGGGGGGCGGGGTCGGCGGGCGCACATAGGTCGTGCCGGGCATCCGCACGCCTGCGATGTCGCCTGCAAAAAGCATCCCCGTCAACTCATCCAGATACGCATGGTGATGGCGGGCGTGTCCGGGCGTATCCACCGCCAGCAGCGTGCGCCCAGCGGCTTCGATGCGCTCACCGTCGCGCACAACCCGCAGCCGCGCCTCAGGCACGGGCACAACCTCGCCCCAGAGCCGCTCCATCATCTCCCCATACAGGCGCGACGCGCTGGCAAGCAAACGGCTGGGATCCACCAAATGCGGCGCGCCCACAGGATGCACATAGGCGACGGCGTTGGGCAAGCGCTGAAGCAGCCAGCCCAGCGCGCCCGCATGATCCAGATGGATGTGCGTCACGATGAGATGGCGCACACGTTCCAGCGCCACGCCCCGCGCCTGCACCTCGCGCAGCAGCGTCTCCGCCGTGCTGGTCGCGCCCACCTCCACCAGCGCCGCGTCCGCGCCGTCATCCAGCAAATACGCCGCTATCGCCAGCGGATAGCCCAGAAACTGCAGGTCAATCAGCTCTGCTTGCGAACCCATCACTCGTCGATTCTGAACAGTGGCTGAATTCCCTGCCGAAACTGGGTAAAATAGAGGTCATATTCGGAACGAAACCGTTCTTGAATAAGTCTTATGTATCGTCTGTGGATTCGCCCTCTACAGATGGAACAATACGAGAGGAGGAGTCTGATGCGGTTATTTATCGGGATTACGATAGCGACGCTTGGAAGCCTGCTGCTGAATATTGCATCTGCGGCGGAGTCCATCGCGGTTGTACCGCGCAATAGCTACCTGATTCGCCCTGTTGCGAGCGCACGGGATTTGGCGAACCAGATTCGCACGGAGCCTGTGGTGGCGCAGCGATACGCGCGCCATTTCAAGCGAAGCGCGTGGGAGTTTGCCGAATATGTCGAGAAGAATTTGCGTCTTACGCGGCTGGGGCGTGCGCAGACCTTCAATGTCTACTACTCGCCGCCTGACAACCGCCTGATGGTGGTGCGGCGCACGCTGCCGAAAGGTACGCCCGTATTTGTGGAAAAGCGTTCAGGCAAGCCGATTCTGAAGGCGAACTGCGGCAACCCTCTGACTCCTGCAGCATCGATTCCGACGCCACAAACGACCCTCCCGATGGAGATTGCCAGCATCGCGAAGCCAACGCCTGTCCTCGCCGACACGATTGATGCGCCCCAGACGCCAACCATCGCGCTGACCGAGATTGCCGACGCGCCGATTGAGGAAGTAGTCGCCGCCGATGTGTTGCCCACCGAGACACTGGTCGAGACCTTGCCAGAGACCGCGCCGGAACCAACAGCGCCGCCTGCACCTGAGGTGGTAGCGACCCCTTCGAGCCCGGAGCTACCGCCCGCCATCACAGGCGGCGGATTCAACTGGCTGCCGTTCCTGCCGGTGGTGGCGCTGCTTACGCCTCGCGGAGACAACGATTTCGAGCCCATCCCGGAACCCACCAGCGCGCTAATCCTGAGCGCGGGACTGGGCTTGTTCTACCCACTCTCGCGAAAGGTGTTCAGGCGTTCCCAGAACTCCAGCCAGCGCACAGGCGACTCCAGCATACTTTCGGCATAGCGTAGGGCGGCGCGGAGCAGGCTCCTGACCACGTCGGGGCGAGCGATAGACATACTTGGCTCGCCCCGCAGTGTTTCTCTCAGGCGAGCGATCGCCGCGCCGCTCAGAAGAACGCCCTCACGACTCGGCGCGCACGCCGCGCATAAGAGGAATCCGTCTACAATCACAAACTCTCTGTTCTCTGCTTCGCTGGCGCATCCGCAGCGGGCACACTGCCCCAGCTCAGGCGTGTAGCCCAGTATCGCCAGCCAGCGCCACAGCGTCTCCGCTGCGACTGTCTCAGGCGTCGCCCCCTGCGCCAGCGACGCCAATCCCGCCAGAAGCGTCGCGTAGACCTCTGGCTCAGGATGCTCCTCAGGCAGCCATCGGTCAAGCATTTCGCACAGCGCGAGCGCAACGGTCAACCGCTCGAGGTCGGCGCGCACGCCTGTATAACTCTGCACCAGCTGCGGCTGCGCCAGTAGTTTCTGGGCGCGCCCTTCGATGACTCGCGCCTTGAGCCGATTCAACGGCTCCGTAAGCATCCCCATCTTACTGGTCGGCTTACGCGCCCCGCGTACGCGCACCCGAATCGCGCCATATTCAGGCGTGAACAGGCGTACCCATTTGTCATGCTCGCCTGCATACCACCGACGCAGCACAATCCCCTCCACCAGCGTCTCACGCGCCATCGGGCGAATTGTACCGTGTGAATATGTGCTATAATACGCTGGAGGAGCAGACGATGTCGAAATGGAGACGTGCAGGCATGGTGGGGCTTTACAGCGCGCCGCTGATGACGCTGATGGCGCTGGGCGGCGGCAACTTTCATCTGCCCGGCTCGCAACCAAACCCCGAAGGTTACAATTTTCAATCCACAGAACTTTGTTCATATTGCCACGGTGAGAGCCGTTATGCTTATAATCCCGACACAGGCGAAGGTCCCGACCCTAACTTCACCACCGACCATGAGCCACACTTTCAGTGGATGGGCGGGATGATGGCGCAGGCGGCGCGCGACCCTGTGTTCCGCGCCGCGCTCACCATCGCCGAACAGGACGCGCCCGGGGTAGGACAGTTCTGCTGGCGCTGCCATTCTCCCAGTGCCTGGCTGGAAGGACGCTCCGTGCCCTACGACGGCTCCAACTTCGAGCATGACGACCTGAAGGGCATTCAATGCGACCACTGCCATCGCATGGTAGACCCCCGTAGCGCGGAGGGACAGGCGAACTCCGACATGCCTGTGCCCGGCATAGGAAACGGGATGTATGTGATCAGCCCTGAGTCTGCCAAGCGCGGTCCCCGCAACGACTCGCTGGCGAACCACGAATGGATTTACTCGCCCTTCCACAAGAGCAGTAGCTTCTGCGGCGTGTGCCACGATGTGAGCAACCCGCTGCTGGCGCAAGACCCGCGCACGCAGGCGCCCCACGAATACTTCCCCATCGACCGAATCTACAGCGAATGGAAACTGAGCGATTACGCGCGGCGCGGGATTGAATGCCAAACCTGTCATATGCCCCGTATTCCTGGCAAAGCCGCCAGCTACGAATTCCTGCCTGTGCGCCCCGACCTGGCGCAACATTCGTTCCTGGGCGGCAACTATTGGGTTCCCCAAATTCTGCCGATGTTCTGGAACTACGACGAGCGCGAGCTGGACGCGCTGATTGCGGGACGCAACCGCACCATCGACTTCCTGCGCTCTTCCGCCAAGCTAAACATTGTCCAGCTGCCGAAGGCGGGTAGCCCGATTGTGTTCCGCGTCTACAACCGCACAGGGCACAAGTTCCCCAGCGGCGACCCCGAATCGCGACGCGCGTGGCTCCATGTGGAGTTCCTCGACAGCAAGGGGCGCGTGATTGGCGAATCGGGACGCTACGACTTCGACACGGCGACCCTGCACGAAGACCCACAGGCAAAAATCTATCGCGTCAAGCTGGCGCAGGGCAACACGCCAACCTTCCACATGATTCTGGCGAACAATGTGCTGCAGGATAATCGCATCCCGCCGCAGGGCTTCCGCCGGAGCGCGTTCCAGCAGTTCAATATTGCGCCTGTGGGGGCGAACTATCGTGATGGGCAGTTCTGGGACGACACAGCGTACGCCCTGCCGCCGGGCACGGTGAAAGTGCGCGCCACGCTCTACTTCCAGGTGATGACGCGCGAGTATGTCGAATTCCTGCGCGACGCGAACACCACCGACAACTGGGGGCAGCAGCTCTATCAGGCGTGGCTCGCCAGCGACAAAGCGCCGCCGATCGCGATTGCCGCTGCTGTCTACCCGCCCGACAAAAACCGTCCTACCCGTCCGACCAACCTACAAGGTCAGGCGCCCTCTTCCTACCGCGCAGCGCTGACATGGAACGGATCGAGCGACGATGACAAGGTGGTCTACTATGAAATCTGGCGGCGTGCGCCTTTCGAGAACCGATTCCGCAAAATCGGAACCACCTTCGCTGACGAGACCACCTACACCGACTCGACGCTCCACCCCGACACGGCATACCAGTACTATGTGCGCGCAGTGGACACCAGCGGGAATGTCTCCCAGATAAGCAACACCATCACCGTGCGCACGCAGTCCTGATTGGAACGGCGACAGGGGTATCCTCCCTGTCGCCTGCACCTCCTACCCAGCCGTTTCGGGTACAATCTCCTGCAGGGGTTCTATGATGAAACGGTCTGGGTTCACCCTGATTGAGCTACTGGTTGTTATTGCGATTATCGCGGTGCTGGCGGCGCTGATTTTCCCCGTGTTCGCATCCGCACGCGCCAAAGCCCGTCAAAACACATGTTTGTCGAACCTGCGTCAAATCGGCGTCTCTATCGAGTTGTACGCCATCGACCACGACGACCTCTACCCGCTCGCCGTGGATGTCATCGACAGAAATAGCCCGGAAATCTGGAGTGACTACCCCTACTGGCAGGTGTGGATTCCCTACCTGCCGCTGCTGCACGAGGCGCTGCAGCCGTACCAGAAAAGCCGCGAAATCTGGAAATGCCCGTCGGATATTGGCATGGAAATCGCCGACTTTTCGGACACGCCCTTCCCTGCCCGTCCATCCGTATACGAGCAATACGGCTCCAGCTACTTCTTCCGCACGGAGATAGCTTTTCGACAACTGCGGATCGGGGGGATGCAGCGCCCCGCTGAGACGAACATGGTGTTCGATGCGTCGGGCAAGTGGCACGGGAGCAAGCCGCCCTTTGCGCCCGAATACCCGCCCGACCCCAACTACCGCTACAACTGCCTGTTTGCCGACCTGCATGTGAAAAACATCACGCTCGATCAGATGTGGCAGGCGTGGGGTGTGGAGTTATGATTCTGCGCGCGCGCTGGGTGCTGCCAATCAGTGGCGAGCCTATCGCCGACGGCGAACTGGTGGTCGAGGGTGAACAGATCGCCGAAGTACGCCCGCGACGCGACGCTTCGGGCGGCGATGTGTTGGACTTCGGCGACGCCATCCTGATGCCCGCGCTGGTGAACGGGCACTGCCATCTGGAATACACCGCCCTGCGCGGGCTGAATGACCGCACGCCGTTTTTCGAGTGGATTCGCGCGCTGGTGGCGCTCAAGGCGCGCTGCCCGTCGGAGTTCTGGCTGCCCTCAGCGATGCTGGGCGCGGCGGAGCTGATTGCCAGCGGAGTGGGCTTCGTGGCGGACAATACCGACTCGGGCGCGAGCGTGGAGACGCTGGCGCGTGCGGGCTTACACGGGCGCGTCTATCAGGAAGTGTTCGGGATAGAGCCTGAACTCGACGACGCCGCTACCCTGCGCACGCTCACGGCGAAGCTGAAAACGCACCAGCAGACTTTGCAACGCTATGAAGCGTCGGAGCGCGTTGCGCTGGGCGTCGCGCCGCACGCGATTTACACCGTGCGCGACAGCCTGATGCGCGCCCTGCGCCAGTACGCTTCCGAGCAGTCGCTGCCGCTGAGCATCCACGCCGCCGAGTCGTCCGAAGAGGTCGCCCTCGCGCGCGCAGGTTCTGGCTCGTTCGCCGAGATGTTCGCCGAGCGCAAAATCCCCTACCTGCACCCGCGCACACCGCCGATTGAGTACCTGCACAACGCGGGAGTTCTGGCAGCCGATGTGCAGCTGGTGCATGCGACCCGCGCGGAGCCGCGCGAGCTGGAGCTGATGGCGCGCGCAGGCGTGAGCGTGGCACACTGCCCCCGCTCCAACGCCCGCCTGCTGACAGGGATTGCGCCCGTGTACGCCATGCAGCGCTTGGGTATCCCCGTCACGCTGGGCACGGACAGCGCCGTGAGCGCGGGCAGTCTGGACCTCTGGGAGGAGCTGCGGTTCGCCGCGCTGGCGCAACGCGCCGCCAGCTACGCCGCCCGCCCGACCTGGCAGGAGTGGGTGCGCATGCTCACGCTGGACGGCGCGAAAGCCTTCAGCGTCGACGCGCGGCTCGGCTCGCTTGAGGCGGGCAAGTCCGCAACGCTGATTGCCCTGCGCACGACGCGCCCCGCATACATCTCGATGCCTGACCCCTACGCCGCGCTCGCGCTTGTCGCGCGCAGCGAGGATGTCGCGCTCACAATAGTGGACGGACGCATTCTGTACCGCGATGGGCAGCTGATAGGGATGGATGTTCCTGCGCTGCAACGGGAGGTGGCGCGATGGCTGGAAAACCTTTCTGCCTGAAGCAGCTCTTGCTGTGGGGAGTGCTGAGCGCGCTGATGCTCACGATTCCTACGCAAGCGGGCGACTCGCCGCTGGAGCGGGACAGCCGACTGGCGCAATTGGTCTCACTCTGCGAGGCGCGGATGACCCTCCGCGAGGCGTTGCAGCGGCTGGAGAAAGCGACGGGCGTGTCGATGCAAGCGTCGCCTGAGCTTGCACCGCGCGGCGCGATTGTCTGCGTACAGAAACGCCCCCTGCGCGCGCTGATGACCCATCTGGCGACCGCCTTCCATGCAGAGTGGCGCGCCAACACGGAGAATCCCCCTGCCTACACGCTTTATCCCCTGCCCGCGCGAGGCGGGACAACGCGTCCGCTGCCCGTACAGGAACGGCGTGAGGATGTGTCCCTGCGCCTGCGCGCGCTCTACGACCCGTTCTACGATACCAAAGACGGCGACGAATACGAGGCGTATCGAGAATTGTCTCAACGCGAGCGACTCCCGTTTCAGGCGCTGAAGCGCCTCACGCCCGCCGAGCTGGGTGCTTTGCGCGCAGGCAAGCCGCTGGAACTGAGCAGCCGCACAGACCCCCGATTCGCCCCTGAATGGCTCGCCGATTGGAAAAAATGGCTTGCCGACACCGTGTCTTACTATGCGGAAGCGTCTTCTACGCCGAAAGGCAACCCTGAGCAGCTGGAATACTACCTGAGCGTCATGGAGAAGGACATCGCGCGCGGAGACGAAATCCGCCTGCGAGTGGCGTATGACCCGCAGACAGGCGCGGTGGAGTGCGCTGTCGGTCTGTTTGGAGAAGGCGCGCTCCTCTATGGCGAGACTTTTCGGAGCGAAGAAGAGCCGCCCACGCCCGAAGGCTTCCTCGTGGGCGACTACTCCGTATCGCTGCCCAGCGACCATCCCT
The DNA here is from genome assembly GCA_037442365.1 of Armatimonadota bacterium. GTDB lineage: Bacteria > Armatimonadota > Fimbriimonadia > Fimbriimonadales > GBS-DC > GBS-DC. The sequence continues at coordinate 53,659 of JBBIQK010000006.1, forward strand.
GGCGCGGGGTGGATTTCGAGCCCCTCTGGGACGATTCGGAGGGCGGGCAGGAGCAGGCAACCCCTGCCATGCGCCGAATTGCGCGCCCTGCACTGCCTGCGCTCAACGGCGATTGGTTCGACTACGAGGCGCGCGCGATTCTGCAGATTGCACAGGCGGTTGGCAAGCCTTTTGTTGCAGAGTATGACTGGAAACCAGACGCTGCGCTTGAGGTGTACGCCGTGCCTAACCTCGCGCTCTGGCTGGCGCAGACAGGCTACGAATGGCTCACGAAGGACGAGTGGGTGGTGATGCGCTATCGCGACCCTGTGAAGGCGCGTCGGGGGCGCGTGTCTGCAGACGAGCTGCGCCGCTGGTTTTTCAAGCCGCGTCGGCGCGGAGTGGTGGAACCGCGCGATATGGCGCAGATGGCGCGCTCTCTCACGGCGGATGACGCCCATGCCCTGCTGGTCTACCTGGCGCAACTGGGCAACCGATACCAGCTGGTGACCGACGGCGAACTGCCCAGTCCCTACATCGTGGATCGTGAACTACTCGGCATGCCGCATCTCCATCACGGCTTGTCGTATGCGGTCAAGGCGCTTCTGCCGATGTACGAATGGCAGGAGACCTTCGCCGTGCTGGAGACGCTGACCGAGTCGCAGCGACAGGCGCTGATTGCGGGTCAGGCGATACCGCTCCGGGCGCTCTCGCCCCCCGCGCGCGAGGCAGTCTACCGTCGGGCGTATGCGGGCGACAAGGCGCGCGCGCCTGCGTTCTGGCAGTCGACGCCTCCCGACGGCGCGCTGCGCCTTATCGCCCGGGAGCAACCCATCCGCCTGCTGCGGTTGCCTCAACATCTGGCGCGCAGGGCGCGCGACGCACGCGCCGCCGCCAGGATCTGGACAGAGCTTCAAATCCAGTACGAATACGACTGGGAGGCAATGTACCGTCGGATGGGCGTGGAGCTGTGCTGCGAGCGCATCTGGTTGCTGGAGATTGTGATAGGGAGCCAGCGCAGAGAAGCCGTGTTGCTGAAGGACTTCACGCCGCTTCTGCAGCGCGACCCTTCTATGCGCACGCCCCAGTAGCTTCCGCACAGGGTATCCTGTTAGTGAGCCGATGCGCCTTCCTTCGAACTGGCTGGAGTTTGATTGGGACGCCCTGCAGCAGAATGCGCGCGCCGTGCAAGCGTACCTCGGCGCAGAACGCACGCTGTGGGCGGTCATCAAGGCGGACGCCTACGGACACGGCGCGACGCGCGCGGCGGACGCGCTGCTACAGGTGGGCGTCTCGCACTTCATCGTCGCGAGCCTCGACGAAGCCACCGAGCTGCGCGAGGCGTTGCCCCAGCGCGCGTTCCGCCTGATGACCCTCTACCCCCCGACGACCCTCGACGAGTGGCGCGACGCCGCAGCGTACGGAATTGAGTGCGTGATCGACTCGCTGGAGGGCTACGCGCTGGCGTGCGCGGCGGCGCAACGGCTGGAACGCACCCTGCCTGTGCATCTGGAGCTGGACACGGGCATGAGCCGACTGGGGCTGACGCCCGAACAAATTGCGCCGTTTCTGGAGCGATTCCGCCCTGACGCGCCCCTCGTCTGGCAGAGCGCCTTCACCCATTTCGCCTGCGCCGACAGCGACCCGGAGTTCACACAAGACCAGTTGCGCCTGTTTCGGGAGGGCGTGCGTCAGTTGCGGCGGGGCGGCTTTCCCGAAACGCCCCTGCACGCCGCCGCCAGCGCAGGGATCCTCACGACGCCTGACAGCCTGCTGGACGCCGTACGCTGCGGATTGCTGTTGCACGGTATCGCGCCCACTGGTCTGGGGGCGCATCCACTGTGCCAGTCGCTGCGCCCTGTGCTGAGCTGGCGGGCGCGGGTGGTCTCCGTGCGCACGATTCCGAAGGGACAAGGGGTCAGCTACGGCGCGCGGTTTCGGGCGCGTCGCCCCACACGAGTCGCCACGCTCAGCGTCGGCTACGCCGACGGCTACCCCATTGGGCTGACCAACCGCGCCCCGATTGCCCTGCGCGGCAGACTCGCGCCCCAGATCGGGCGCGTGTGCATGGATATGCTGATGGTGGACGCGACCGACCTGCCCGAAGTGCAGGTGGGCGACATCGCCACGCTCATCGGGCAGGACGGCGACGCAATCGTGCGCGTGGAGACCCTTGCCCAGCTGCTGGAGACCACCCCGCACGAAATCCCTACTCGACTGGGCAGGCGCGCCCGCCGCCTCTGAAGGTATAATCCCGCCTGATGGAGAACCTGCCCCGAACCTATGCGCCGAACTCGGACGCGCTGCTGCTGGACGGCAAGCGCGTCGCGACGCACATCCGCGAACAACTCAAAACGCGCGCGGCGACCCTGCATCAGCGCGGAATCGAGCCCTGCCTCGCCGTGATGCTCGTCGGCGACGACCCCGCCTCGCATACCTATGTGCGCACGAAGGCGAAAGCGTGCGAGTCGGTGGGCATCCGCTCGATCGTGCGCCATTTCCCCGCAAGCGCGTCGCAGGCAGAGCTGGAGGCGCAGCTGGACGCATGGAACGCCGATCCCAGCGTGCATGGCGTGCTGATTCAGCACCCTGTGCCCCCGCCGCTGGAGGAAGCCGCCCTGCTTCGCCGATTAGACCCGCGCAAAGATGTGGACGGCATCACGCCCCACTCGCTGGGCGCGCTGGTCGCGGGCGAGCCTGCCTTCGGCGCGTGTACCCCGCTGGGGATTATCGCGCTGCTGGACGCCTACCAGCTGCCCATCGAAGGCAAACACGCGGTGGTGGTCGGGCGCAGCGTGATTCTGGGCAAGCCGATGGCGCTGATGCTGCTCAATCGCCATGCGACGGTCACCATCTGCCATTCGCGCACGCGCGATTTGGTCAGCTACACCCGCGCGGCGGACATTCTGGTCGCGGCGGTGGGCAAACCAGAGTTCATCACGGGCGCGATGCTCAAGCCCGGCGCGGTGGTCATCGACGCGGGCTACAATCGCGTGGAGGGGCGCACGGGCGATGTGGGCGATGTGGCGTTCGAATCCGCCGCGCAGGTCGCCAGCGCGATTACCCCCGTGCCGGGCGGGGTCGGACCGATGACTGTCGCGATGCTGCTGCAAAACACGGTGGACGCCGCCGAGCGGTACGGATAAGATGCAACCGCACGAGTACCAGCGGATGTTCCAGCACGAGGGCGACTACTGGTGGTTCGTGGCGCGCCGTCGGTTAGCGTTGGCGTTATTGACCGCGCACCTGCCTGAGGCCCGTGGGCGCATTCTCGATGCAGGCTGTGGCACGGGAGCGCTGCTGAGGGATTTGCACGCGCACGGCTGGCAGGCGGTGGGGGTAGACCTCGCGCGTGAAGCGTTGTGTCTGGCGCGTCGGCGGGGAGCGTTCCCTGTTGCGCAGGCGCGGCTGGAGGCGTTGCCCCTGCGCAACGCAAGCGTTCAGGTCGCCTTCGCGCTCGATGTGCTGGAACACCTGCCCGACGAGCGTCCCGCGCTGCGCGAGTTGTATCGCGTGTTGCAGGGCGGGGGCTATCTGATTGTGAGCGTGCCCGCCTATGGGTGGCTGTGGAGCAAGCACGATGTCGCGCTGGCGCACTATCGTCGCTACACGGCGCGGGGACTGGAGACGCGCCTGCGCGAGGCGGGCTTCGAGGTGTGCAGGCTCTCCTATGCGCTGGGGGTGTTGTTGCCCCTGATTGCGATCGCCCGCTGGCTCGATCGGCTGCGTCCGGGCGCGCCCGCCGCGACGGTTCTGCCCGTGCCCCGCTGGCTCAACCGCGCGCTCATCCGCCTGCAGGATTGGGAGACGCGCTGGCTCTTGCGCCGTCGCCTGCCGTTCGGGGTGAGCCTTGTGGCGGTCGCCCGGCGTCCGTCATAGTCCAGACTGAATTCAGCCGCGTCGAAACTGAATTCGGCTACATCACATCGTAGCGCGTTTATGTCCGACGGCTGAAGCCGTTCGTATGAAACAAAGCCGACCTTCGCCGGCTCCAGTAGCACGCGCATCCTGCGCGTGAACTTGGGCAAGATGCCCAAGCTACGGGGAGCCCGCGCAGGCGGGCTTCGTGTGGTAGGAACGGCTTCAGCCGTCGGGCGAACGCGCGCGTTTCCATACTCTGGTACTACTCGAACAGCTTGCGCACCTGCACACGAAACTCAGGGAGCAGTTCGCCGCCTGTGAGCGTGTCGTCGGCATGAAGCGTCTGCACCTCCAGCGGGGCGGTGTAGCGGTACACCTCTTCACCGCGTGCAGGCGTGCAATCAGGTTGCTGACAATCTCCCCATGTCGAGCGCCTGTGGGCACAGCAATTAACCTCCCGCCGACCAGCTCGTACTTACGCCCATCGTCGGGCAGGCGGGGCAGATCGGACTCTGTGAGCTTTCTGCGTCGGGCGCGTGTCTTCGTAGTCGCCATCGCCATCCCCGCGTGCAGTATACCCGTGGAGGGCAGGAATCGTCCGCGCGGCGGCGTACAAAAGGGGTAATGCCCTCCCCCGAACTGAAGGATGTGGTGCATGCGCTGCTGTTTGTGGCGGACGCGCCCCTGAGCTTGCAGGCGCTGTGCGAGGCGACCGGTGAGCCTGTCGAGGCGGTAGAAGCCGCGTTGCAGGCGTTGCGCGACGATCTGGCGGCGCGCGGCGCGATTCAGCTCGTCGCGCTGGCGGGGGGCTACCAGCTCGCCACCAAGCCCGAGTACGCTTTTTATATCGCCCGCCTGCTGAACCCGCCGCAGAAGCGCCTCTCGCGCGCCGCGCTGGAGACGCTCGCGATTATCGCCTACGAACAGCCCGTCACGCAGGCGCAGATCGACGCCCTGCGCGGGGTGGACAGCAACCATACCGTGCGCCAGCTGCTCGCGCGCGGGCTAATACAGGAACTCGGACGCAAGGACGCGCCTGGCAAACCCACGCTCTACGGCGTCACGCCCCAGTTCCTGCACTACTTCGGGCTGAACAGTCTGGAGGAGCTGCCTGAAAAACCTCAGAGCGACTAATCCTTGTATCCAACTGTAGCGTACAATTTCGGTAGTTTAGCCTGAAGATCCCTGATAACCCTCTAAAGATGGGACACAAGACTCCCCATAATAATCATCGGTTTGGTCGCGACGCCAACGCAGGGATTGCGCCAAACCAGGAGGAACAGTGGATGATGCGTATAGCACAAAACACCAGCAGTTCGCTCCATTTGATGGAGCAGGGTTTGGCGCTACGGAAGCAGTTCTTACGGATTACCCCAGAGCGGGTACAGGCGCTTTGCGCCGTGAGTGAGTACATCGAGCAACTGGCTCCCCAACTTGTCCGCGAGTTCTACGACTTTCAGTTCCAGTTTTCCGAGACGGTTCACTTTTTCAATCAGTATGCCCAGCAACGCGGGATGTCCCTCGCGACCCTGCGACAACGGCTGGAGCAGGCGCAGCTCCAGTATTTCCTTGAGATTTTCCGCGAAGCGAAACGCGGCGGCGAGTTTGGCGCCGCCTTCCTCGAGAAGCGCCTTCACATCGGCTACATTCACAACGAGATAAACTTACCGATGAAGTGGTATCTGGGCTCCTACGCGCTCTATGCAGAACTGCTCAAGAAATACCTGTTGCAAAACGCGGAGATAGAGCCACAGCTGGCTCAAGAGGCGTTCGCGGCAATCCTGTCTGTGTTTCTATACGACATTCAGGCGGTGAGCGACTCGTTTATCGTGATGCTGATGCACGATCTGGGCGTGGACACCGCTCAGATTCGGGTGGACTCGGCGACGAAGGATTTGACCGATCACTTTGGCGAGATACGGCGCATTTTCGGGAGCGCCATCCGAGAAACCGTGCAGACGAGTGTGCAGCTGGAGCGCGCCTCGCAGGAACTGTCTGAAACGGCAACCCAGACCAAACTTGCGGTGAGCCAGATTGCCTCCGCGATAGACCAGGTCGCGCGTGTCGCGGCGCATCAGGCGCAGCAGACCGCCCATACGACCGAGTCGGTGCGACAGCTCACTGCAGGCATTCAGGAAATCGCGGCAGGCGCGCAGTCGCAGGCGCAATCGGTGCAGCGAGCGATTCTGATTATTGAGCGCGTCGGCGAGAACATCCGAAAAACTTCGGAGCATGTCGCGGAGATGGGCAACCAATCCAAGCAAATTGGCAAAATGATCAAGGTCATCAACCAGATTGCGTTCCAGATCCACCTGCTGGCGCTGAACGCCGCGATAGAGGCGGCGCGTGCCGGTGAAGCAGGACGCGGGTTCGCCGTCGTCGCCAAAGAGGTGCAACACCTCGCCGAACGCTCTGCCCAATCCGCTGAGGAGATCGAGCGTACTATCGTGGGGATTCAGGACATAGTCAACGCCGCTGTGGACTCGATGCGGTCGTCTGTAGAGCAGTTTGAGCAGGAGCTTGTGGCAGCTGTGCAGCAGGTACAGGAGGTCGTCGTGCAGTATCAATCAGTCGCTCAGGATATGGGCGCGAACGCCGCCACTGTGCGCGACGCCGTCGAGGAGGTTGCCAGCGCGAGCGAACAGACCAGTGCGGCAACACAGCAGGTGAGCGCATCCACCCAGCAAATGGCGGCGCAGGTGGAACAGGTTGCCCAGTGGGCGGCGCAACTTCGCGAGACGGCGAACACCCTGAAAGACAACCTGCGGTATTTCAAGGTTGCACACGATCAGCAGGCAGTCGCGGCGTAAACCGCACCAGCTTCCTTCTGCCTCCGCTCGGGCGGGGCGCGGCGACGGCGCTGTGCCCCGCCCAACTCAAGGCGCGAGCCGCACGCGCGCCCACGAGCCGTCGGGCTGGCGCGTGAACAGCAGGCGGTCGTGCAAGCGGTTCCGACGCCCCTGCCAGAACTCAATCGAATCGGGGATGAGCCGGTAGCCCGTCCAGTAAAGCGGACGTGGCACAGGGCGACCTTCGAACTCGCGTTCCACCTCCGCCGCGCGCTGCTCCAGCCACTCACGGCTGGGGATCGGCTCGCTCTGGGGCGAGACCCACGCCGCCAGCTGATGCCCGCGCGGACGACGCACGAAGTAGGCGTCCGCCTCTGCGTCGCTCACCTGCGTAATCCGCCCTCGAATCCGAATCTGACGCTCCAAAGCGCCCCACCAGAACACCAGCGTCGCATATGGGCGGTGCGCAAGTTGTCTGCCTTTCGCGCTGTTGCCGTTCGTGTAGAACACCAGCCCTTCGTCGTCCAGCCCGCGCAGCAGCACGAACCGCGCATCGGGATTGCCCTGCTCGTCCACCGTCGCCAGGCACATCGCGTTCGGTTCAATCAGATTCGCCCCGACTGCCGTCTCCAGCCAGCGACGCAACAGCGCCAGTGGGTCGTCGCCCGCCTCATCTTCGGTCAACTCGCCCAGCTCATAACTCGTGCGAATATCCTCAATCACGGCTTTACTCCAGCGCAATCAGCTCGACCGTGCGGAAGTGAATCTCGCCGCCCTCCGACTGGAGCGCAATCTTGCCCGCCAGCACCTCCGCGCCCGTGCCTTCGTTGACCACCTCGCCGTTCACCTTGAGGATTACCTGGTCGTTGTAGACGATAATCTCGTACTGGTTCCATTCGGGGGCGGGCTTTTCGGCGTTCTTCTTGCGCCAGCGATGCCGCTCGGCGTTTCTGTCAACATACTCCGGATCGGTCTGCAGCGGCGCGCCGTCAATCAGCCAGAAGTCGCCCGCGTTCATATGCATCAGCTGCGCCTCCACCGAGCGGGGCCAGATTTTATGCTCTCCATGCACGCGCAGCAGCACGCCGCTGTTGCCGGGCTTTTTGTCAGGCGCCCAGCGCCACTCGACCTTGAGGATGTAGTTTTTGTAGTCGCGTTCAGTGTAGAGGTAGCCCAGCGGCTCGCCCTTACAGATGAGGATACCGTCCTCCACGCGCCACACATCTTCCATTTTGGCGTTCGGGTCGGCAAGGTACGCCTTCCAGCCCGTCAGGTCGCGCCCGTTGAAGAGTTTAATCACCTGTACGCGCTTACTCTCCTGCGCGTCCAGCGCACCGCACGCCAGCGCCAGACTCCACAGCGCAATAGCCCACAGGATTCGCATTGTCGCCTCCTGCGCGCGGGATTCGGCAAGCGCACAGAGACTCCTACCGATTGCCACAGTTCTTTCCGGGCGGGTCGAGTGAGATACAGGGCTTGAGTCCTATGTGATGATATTCGAGGTATAATACTCTTATGATGAGAATGCTCACGATTCTGCTGGCGATACTGGGTGTGACTTTCGTTGCACTGACGAGCAACAGGGCATACACCTGTTGTGACTCTGAAATGGTGACTGGTCGCTGTAATCCATACGGTATCTGCAACGCTTGCACGAACTGCAAGTATTGCAAGCACTGTGCAGAAAACGGAGGCTCGTGTTCTGTTTGTAGATAAGCCAACGTCTCTGTCCTGCGCCTCTTGCGTCCAGGTGTAGCGTCCAGACACTCCGCAGTGAGGTATTGAAGGGCGCCGTCAGCTGTTATGAATGAGCGGTGTGCCGCGTGGCGACACAGTGCTTCCTGTCGAACATCGGTATGCTGAAGCTTGAGCGCATCCCAACGCCTTCGCTTTAGGGTAGTATAACAGCATGCGCGTAGACCTGCGTTCCGATACCGTGACTCTGCCGACGCCCGCGATGCGCCGCGCGATGGCGGACGCCGAACTCGGCGACGATGTGTACGGCGAAGACCCGACCGTGAACCGCCTGCAGGCGCGAGTCGCCGAACTGCTGGGACACGAAGCCGCCCTGTTTACCCCGTCGGGCACGATGGCGAACGAAATCGCCGTCAAGGTGTGGACGCAGCCCGGCGACGCCATCCTCGTCGACGCTGAGAGCCACATCCTGCACTATGAGCTGGCGGGTCCCGCCGTGATTGCGGGCGTACAGGTGGAGACCTACCCCATCGAGAACGGCGTGTTCCAGCTTCAGGAGATTGAACGGCGCATTCGGATTGCCGACGACCACACGCCCGGCACGCGCCTGCTGTGTATCGAGAACACGCACAACCGCTGCGGCGGCACGATTCTGCCTCCCGAAATGATGCCCGACCTGCGCGCGCTGGCGGATCGGCGCAGGCTACGCATCCATCTGGACGGCGCGCGGCTGTTCAACGCGAGCGTCGCGCGGGGCGTCTCGCCGCAGGCGTGGACACGCTACGCCGACTCGGTGATGATTGCCTTCTCCAAAGGGCTGTGCTGCCCCGTCGGTTCCGTGCTGGCGGGTTCGGAGGCGTTCATTCGTGAGGCGCACCGCGTGCGCAAGCTGCTGGGCGGCGGGATGCGTCAGGCGGGCGTACTGGCGGCGGCGTGCCTCGTCGCGCTGGACACCATGATTGACCGCCTCGCTGAAGACCACGCCCGCGCCCGACGCCTCGCCGAAGCCATCGCCGACCTGCCCGGCTTCAAGGTGAACCTGCCGACCGTGCAGACGAACATGGTGTATGTGCAGACGGCGCGCCCCGCGCAGGAGATTGAACGCGCGCTGGCGGCGGAAGGCGTGCTATGCATCGCGCTCGACCCGCACCGCCTGCGCCTCGTGATGCACCACGACATCGACGACGCCGCGCTGGAACACGCCATCCGCGCCTTCCAGCGCGTTTCGGGTATCCTATCATAGGAGGCACGAGCGATGGCTGGACATTCCAAATGGCACAACATCCGCATTCGCAAGGGCAAGCAGGACGCGCTGCGCAGCAAACTCTTCACGAAACTGGCGCGCGAGATTACCGTCGCGGCGAAGCAGGGCGGCGGCAACCCCGACGCGAACCCGCGCCTGCGACTCGCCATCGAAAAAGCGCGCGAGAACCACATGCCCGCCGACAACATCAAACGCGCCATCCAGAAAGGCACTGGGGAGCTGGAAGGCGCGAGCTATGAGGAAATCACCTACGAGGGCTACGGTCCCGGCGGCGTCGCGATTATGGTAGAATGCATGACTGACAACCGCAACCGCACCGTCGCCGAACTGCGCCACCTGTTCTCCAAGCACGGGGGCAACCTGGGCGAGACGGGCAGCGTCGCATGGCAGTTCCAGCGACAGGGCGTGATTACCATCCCCGCCGAAGCCATCTCCGAAGAGGAGTTGCTGGAGATTGCGCTGGAGGCGGGCGCGGAGGATGTGAGCCAGGAAGAGGAATTCTATCGCGTGACGACGAGCGTGGAGGACTTCCATCGCGTGCGCGAGGTGTTGCAGGCGCGCGGGCTGCCGATTGCCGAAGCGCAGCTGGAGTTGACGCCGACCACCACCGTGCGCGTGGAGGGCGAGACCGCGCAAAAACTCATGCGCCTGCTGGAAGTCCTTGAAGACCATGACGATGTGCAGAACACCTACGCGAACTTCGACATCCCCGACGAAGCGTTCGCCAGCGTCTCGTAAGGCAGGTTGAGGCGCGCATGCGCGTCCCGTTGCCCCTCGCGACCCTCGGCATGCTGGGGGTCAACACCGCGATAGTGCTGTGGCTTCCGTCCCGCGCCGAATCGGTCGAGGCGTGGGGCTTTATGCCTGCCGAGCCGTCGCTGGTGGGCGCGCTGACCAGCCTGTTCGTGCATGCGGGCTGGCTGCACTGGCTCAAGAACGCGCTCTTTCTGGGGCTGTTCGGGGCGTATGTGGAGCGCGCGCTGGGCGTGGGGCGCTGGTTGATTCTGTATTTCGCGAGCGGGTTCGGCGCGCTGGGCGTCCACTGGGCGATGAGCCTCACGATTCAGCCATCGCTCTACCGTGAGGGCATCGTGGGCGCGTCGGGCGCGATTTCGGGACTGGTGGGCTACTTCGCGTTGCGGTTTTATCGGCGGCGCGTGCGGCTACTGTGGGCGTCGCCGAACCGCTGGGGGCTGGGGGTGCCGATGTGGGTCGGCGTGCTGCTGTGGGTGCTGCTGCAGGGCGCGGGCGCGATACTGGAGGCGGGGCAGCCCACCCCCTCCGCGATTGGCTACTGGGCGCATCTGGGCGGGTTCGCGACGGGGCTGCTGCTCGCGCTGATGTGGGGCGCGGGGGCGCAGGGCGAACGCGAATTCGCGCTGGAGCAGGCGACGCGCGCGCTGCAGCAGGGCGCGGCGGGCGACGCGCTCCGCTGGCTGCAGCCACTCTCGCCCGACGACGCGCCCCAAGCGGGCTACCTCAAGGGCGCCACATGGGCGATGCTGGGCGACGCCGACGAAGCGCGTCCCCTGCTGCAGGACGCCCTGCGCCGCGCGCTCCAGCGTAGCGATTACGAACAGGCGTCCGCCGCCGCCGACCTGCTCTGCGAGCTGGAGCAGTTGCACACGCTCGACGCGCCAACCCTGCACGCGCTGTTTCAGGGCGTGCGCGACCGTCCGCGCGCCCTGCGCTGGCTGGAAACGCTCACCCGCCGCCCCGACCTGCCCGAACGCCCCGAATGGCTGCTGCTGCACGCCCGCCTGCTCCAGCAACAGGGACAGACCGACGCCGCGCACGCTGTGCTGCAGCGCCTTATCGCTGACCACCCGGACTCCCTGCAAGCCGACCTCGCCAAACTGCAGACGCGGAGATAAACCTTCCCAACCCAGCTACTGTCAAGGGCATGGTATTATTTACATATGCAATTCAAGGGGAAAGTGCGCTGGTCGGCGCAGGAGGAGCGAGAGTTATATCAGGAGGCGGCAAGTGCGCTGCTCGGACGCTATGAACACTACTCGCGTGAAGTGCGACGGCTCCGCCGCTCATGGATGACGCTTGACCAACTGGTCGCCAGCGCCTATGAACGGTCGGGGTTGACTCAGCCGCCCGACAGTGAACCATTTTTCGGCAGAATCGATATCTCGTTTGATGGCGGAGCAACTGTCGAGTCGCGCTACATCGGCTACATGGGAATCGATGTTGCAGATACGCGCATTCTGGACTGGCGCGCGCCGCTCGCAGGCGTCTACTACTCCGCGAGAAGCATCGGGTCCACCCAGTACCGTGTTGATCGCAAACTTCGTGAGGTTCCGCTAACCCTGCGACGCCGATTTGAGAAGGAATCGATTATCCACACTGAGTATCTGCCGTTGCCCTTTTACGGGGATACCCCACTGTCTGCCGAGCGGTCCTATCAAGAGTACCTGGACGAGTTGCTGAGCCGTTTCACAGACGGCTCCATGCGCGACATCGTGCGCACCATCGACTCGGAGCAAAATGAAGCGATTCGCGACACTGCACTCACCGTCCAGATTATCGGCGGACCTGGCACAGGCAAGACTTCGGTCGCGCTGCACCGTATCGCCTACCTGAACTACAAAACGATTCAGGAGAGCAGAGGCAGGGTACGCGCGAATCGCTTCGCCTACATCAGCCCCACGCAGCTGCTGTACGCTTACACCAGCGGAGTCTTCAGGAACATCCCCGATACATTCCCCGAATACTGGAGCCTCGACATGATTCTGGACGAGTTAATTAAGGCGTACCGTAAGCCCTTCGAGACCGCGCCGCGGCTGCATATCGAGAACAGGCTCGCTTTTGAGGAGCGTTCGCCGCACATAGACCGCGCGGTCGCCACAGGCATGCAGCGCGTGCATAACGCCGAAGAACTCGAGGCAATTCTTTACATACTGAATCGCTTCGCCGCCGACGAAGTAAGGGCTGCTATCGCCTCGCAGGATCGAGCGATTCTGAAAGCAGCGTTGGAAACTCTCATTCAGGCAATCGTTAGACTGGACGCGCTCCAGAAAAAACTGTCGTTGCGCGAGGGCGAATCAGGCGTCAAATCCTGTGTAAACGCAGTAAAGCGTTGCCTCAACCAGTTGTCAGCCATGCGTGAGTTGTTGCAATCGGTCATGGCGATTCTGGAGGGACTCCGCAGCGCCCCCATACCGCTTCAGGGGATTTCGCCTCTGTGTCAACTCCTGCAAGGAAAACCATTCAAGGATTTGAGAAATTCCCTTGCATTGCTCCGCAAAAGATACCCGTATTGGGACGCGCTGCGCGAGCCAGTGCCTGATGAGTCGGAATTCAAGCGATTTTCGCCATCCCTGCAGACCCTGCTACAGTTGATAGAGCCTGTGTCGCTGTTCAGAAGGGTATATGGCGGCAGGCAAGCACAAGAGATGTTCTGTGAATTGGCAGGCGAGGAATCGCTCCCCTACATTCGGGAGATAGGCGGCAGACCCGCCGACATGGTGTATTACGATGAGAAACCCCTGCTGATTCTGTTCATGCAACGGCTGTTTACCGACACGCCGACGCCCCTGAGCGGCTACCGTGTAATCGCCATCGATGAAACGCAGAACATCCCGCACACGACGCTGTATTGCCTGTACGGGCTTGCGCCCCGAGGGTGCAACTTCATCCTGATGGCAGACCCCAACCAGCAAACTGCGCTGCTGGGCTGTGCGCACACGCAGACGCACGCAACCTTCAACGCGCGGACATACCAGCTCACGAATATATACCGCAGCAACCCGTACATCATCTGGGCGGCAAGCGCGCTGCTCGGAATAGAGGTCGAACCCTCGCAGCTCCAGCGCCAGGAGGGCCACATCCCCGAAGCGCGCCGCATGGAACCCCAGTCGCTTGCCGAATACGCGCACGATCTGCTGAACCTGCACGGGTTCCCAAGCCTCGCCATCATCACGAAGACCCTGCGCGAGGCGGAGCAGTTAGGCAGTCTGTTTGGTCTGCCTGTGATCAATAGCGACGCGGTTCGAATCCTTCAGGGCGTCTTCGTGATTCCGCTCAGCCTGTGCGCGGGGCTGGAGTTCGACGCCGTGATTGTGTACAACGCCTCCGATAAGCAGTACGCGCCCAATCGGGTGGAAGACAAACGCAGGCTGTATGTCGCCAGCACGCGGGCGATGCACAGGCTCATCTATCATCTCCCGCCGAAAGGCGCATGCACACTGATCGACTCCCTCGTCAGCGGCAGGCTTGTGCAGCGCGTTTAAGTGCCTTTGCAGTAGATTTTCAGTGACTCCCTGCCGCGCGTGTGCGTAATTTAGAGTGCTGAAGCGGGAGCTTCAGCGTCGCGGAAGCTCCGCTTCCGCATGTCGCTTTGCGAACTATGAGCCGCCGATTGGTATCAAAAGGCGGAACAAGCATCCTTGCGACAGAGCAGGTACACTTCCCGACATGCCTCGCATACGGAGGGCGTGGGGATTTACGCTGATCGAGCTGCTGGCGGTGATTGCAATCATCGCCCTGCTGGCGGCGTTGTTGTTTCCCGTGCTGAGCCGAGCGCGCGAGAAGGCGCGCCAGAGCCAGTGCCTGAGCAATCTGCGCCAGCTTGCCGCTGCGCTTGCGCTCTACCGCGCCGACTACGACGGACGCAACCCCGGCATGGGCGACGGCACTTACTGCCCCGGCGTGGTCAACCCGCAGTTCTACCCGCGCTGGATCGGCGGTATCCGCACCACGGCGCAGGGACAGTGGGTTCCCTGCCACTGGGTGATTGACCCGCCGTTAGACCCCAACGCGCCTTTGGGCGCGCTCTGGCAGCAAACGGGCGTGAAACAGGGCGCACTGTACGCCTATGTGCGCAACGAACAGGTCTACATCTGCCCCTCCGACCCGCGCGGGCAGGAGAAGCGACTGAGCTACTCGATGAACTTCGTGGCGGGTTTTATCCCCGAAGCGGTGGTGGAGCGCCCCACCCAGTTCGCCGAGATGGTCGACGAGCAGGCGACGCTCAACGACGGCGATTTGACCGCCTTCGATACGCAGGGACGCTACTTCAACTGCCCGACGATTGCCCACTTCAACGGGTCGAACCTCACCTTTTTCGATGGGCACGCGCGCTGGTTTCGGGCGACGCACACCGTCGAGCGCGTGCGCGAATGCCAGTATACGATTCCCGCGCACTACTTCTGTCCAACGATTCCCTTCCCTGACGCGGGCGGCTACACGCTCAACTGCGCGCAGGAGCCGTAATCGCCGCGCCTGCGACTATCCCACAAACAGGCGCGACTTGCTCAGCTCCATCTGCATCGTCACGAGCCGATGGTAGACGCCCTCGCGCGCCATCAGCTCGTCGTGCGTGCCGACCTCCACCACGCGCCCGCGCTCCAGCACGATAATCCGATCGGCGTTGCGCAGCGTCGACAGGCGGTGCGCAATCGCAATCGTCGTGCGGTTCTGCACCAGCCGCTCCAGCGCCTCCTGAATCAGCCGCTCGGTCTCGGTGTCCACCGACGCGGTCGCCTCGTCCAGAATCAGAATCTGCGGGTCGCGCAGGATGGCGCGGGCAATCGCGATGCGCTGCCGCTCGCCGCCCGACAGCCGATGCCCGCGCTCGCCGACCCATGTGTCGTAGCCGTCGGGGAAGCGCATGATGAAATCGTGCGCGTTCGCCGCCTTCGCTGCATCGATAATCTGCTCCAGCGTCGCGTCGGGACGCGCGTAGGCGATGTTCTCGCGAATCGTGCCTGGAAAGAGGAAGTTGTCCTGCAGCACGACACCGATGTGCCGCCGCAAGTCCTGCATACGCACCTCGCGCAGGTCTTTGCCGTCCAGCAGGATGCGCCCGCGCGTCGGGTCATAGAAACGGCAAATCAGATTAATCAGCGTCGTCTTGCCCGACCCCGACGGACCGACCAGCCCAATCATCTCACCGGGGCGGATGTGCAGGTTCACCTCATGCAATACCAGATGGTGCTTCTCGTAGCCGAAGGAGACATCCTCCAGTATGATTTCGCCCTTCACTTCGGTCAGCGGCTGGGCGCTGGGCGCGTCGCGTACCTCAGGCTCCGTGTCCAGCACCTCGAACACGCGCTCGGCGGCGGTCACTGTGCGCGACGCCCAGTCCATGATGTTCGTGATGATGCTCAGCGGTCCGAACAGCATCCCGATGTACGACAGGAACGCGACCAGCTTGCCCAGCTCGAAGTTGCCTTCCAGCACGCCGCGCCCGCCCACATACCAGATGACGAACGAGCTGGACATCACCAGAAACGAAATCAGCGGGAACACGCTGGCGTTAATCTTGCCCGCGACCATGCCCGTTTCGGCAATCTCGAAGTTGCGTCTGTCGAAGGTCTGGATTTCACGCTGTTCCTGCGTGAAGGCTTTCACCTCGCGGATGCCCGACAGCGTGCCGCCCAGATGCGCGGTCAGGCGCGACCAGCGATGCCAGTGCCGCCGCCACACCCGGATTACCCGCCGCCACGCATAGCGCGAGAGCCACACGATAAACGGCGCGGGCAACAGCACCAGCAGGCTCAGCTTCCAGTCCATCAGCACCATCACCGTCGCGATGCCGATAATCATCAGCAGGTTGAGCGCAATCGTCGGCGCACTGTTGACCACAAAATCGTACAGGGCGTCCGTGTCGCGCGTCACGCGGCTCATAATGGAACCTGTCTGCCGCTTGTCAAAATAGCTCAGCGAGAGCCACTGCAGGTGCTGGTAGAGCTTCGAGCGCAGGTTGAACGAGATTTCGCTGCCCAGCCATGCGTTCAGTCGCCCGCGCAGGATGTTGACGCCCGTGCCGAACAGGCGGATGCCCACCAGCGCGCCGAGCAGCCAGCCAAACAGGTGCGCGTTCGAACGCGGCACCAGCACCTCGTCGATGAGAATCTTGGTCAGATACGGCGGGGTCAGCTCCACCGCGGCGGTCAGTATCGCCAGGAAGGTGGAGAGCCACATATACTTCCAGTAGGGGCGCACCAGCCCCATCAGGCGCAACAGTACCTGTTTCTGCGAACGGCACGCAGGGCACGAAAGACTGTCTTCGGGGATGGGACGCCCGCACTTCTCGCAAACCTGTTGCTTGTGTTCGAAGGGCGGCGGCTCTTCGTCGTTAAGCATCGCCTCGATGCGCAGGCGCGCCTGCCCGAACAGCTGCGCCAGCGCGCTACTGTAGCGAATCAGCTCCAGCACGCGCCCATCATGCAGCGTCGCCTCCAGCGCGGACGCGCCCACCAGCTGCGTCGCGCGCACCTGCGCTATCTCTGTAAGGGGCGCGACCAGATGAATCGACACGCGCGGCGCGCTGCCGTTGAGATAGGGGGCGCCGTTCGAATGCGCCGCGCCGTTGCCCCCATGCTGTTTGCGCAGCCAGGGCAGACGCGCGCTGGTGCTGGTCTCCACAGGGGTGTGTTCCACGCGCAGGGTCAGCAGGGTCTCACCCGCCAGCACGAGCCAGCTCTCCCCGAACCGCCCCTCTGGCGACAAATCGGACGCGAATGCGAACTCAATTGCCGCAGTACCCATCCGTTGCTCGACAGCCGCACGCACAAACTCAGGCAGCCGTCGTTGCACTGTGTCCATACGCACGCTATTATACCTCTGATGTCTATAAAGCAAGTGTTAAGGGGACACATGGGCTATAATAGGGTATGCGCATACGCTCAGGCTTATGGATTGCAGGGCTTGTTCTGGCAGGCAGTATGCACGCCCAATCGCTGGTCGACTCAGACCTTACCTATGACACGGTTGTCAGCAGCGGACTGTCGTTCCCCATCGCGATGGCGTTTTTAGACCCCGCCGACGCGACGCGCTTTTTCGTGATTGAGAAAAACAGCGGGCGCGTCAAGCTGATCGAAAACGGCGCAGTCGTCAGTACGGTGCTGGATTTGCCCGTGAACTACGCCAGCGAACGCGGCTTGCTGGGGATTGCGCTCCATCCCGACTTCGCGAACAACGGCTATGTGTACCTCTACTACACGCGCTCCAGCACCAGCGGCGATGCCTCGACGTCCAACGCTTGGCTGGACAACCGCGTTGAACGCTACCGCTGGAACGGCTCTACGCTGGTAGACCCAACCTTGATTGTCTCGTTCCCCCGCGACACGACGCAGAACAACGGACCCAACCACGACGGCGGCGTGATTCTGTTCGGTCCCGACGGCAAGCTCTACGGCGTCACGGGCGACCTCAATCGCGGCTTTCTGGATAACCCACGCATCGAGCAGAACACCAGCGCTACGGCGGTCGCGGGCGTGGGCGGAATCTTTCGCCTGAACCCCGACGGCAGCGTGCCGCCCGACAACCCGTTTGTGAGCCATTCGGATGTGCGCATCCGCAGGCTCTGGGCATACGGTATCCGCAACAGCTTCGGGATGACCTTCGATACGCTCACGGCGCGCCTGTGGCTGACCGAGAACGGTCCGAATGTGTACGACGAGATTAACCGCGTCGAGCGCGGCTTCAACAGCGGCTGGCTGAAACTGATGGGACCCGACTCGCGCGACGCCGCGTATCAGGAAAACGGCAACCAGGCGTATGACGCCGACGATCTGGTCTACCTGCCGAACGCCTACTACGCCGACCCCATCTTCTCGTGGCTGCAGCCGATAGGCGTTTCGAGCATCGCGTTTGTGCGTTCCGCGCGGTTCAACACGGGCGTGCGCGACGAAGCCATCGTCGGTGAGAGCAACAACGGCAGGCTGTACCGTTTCCGTATGAACGCGACGCGCGACGACTTCGTGCTGACGGGCGCGCTTGCCGACCGCGTGGCGGACTCGTCGACCGAGCGCAACCTGACGAGCTTCGGCACGAACTGGGGCGTGGTCACCGACCTGCGCGTCGGACCCGACGGCTACCTCTATATGGTGAGCCTTTTTGCGAATCGGGTGTACCGTATCCGCCCTGTGAACCCGCCTTCGATTGTGTCGGGCAGGGCGTCTCTGGAGGGCAAGCAGGGACTGCCGCTGGGCGCGCCGCTGACGCTGGAACTGCGTCAGGGCGGCAACACGGTGCAGACGATTAACGCCGCGCTGGACGCCTACGGCAACTTCTCCGAGCGCGTGGCGACACCGGGCGTCTACACCGTGCGCGCGAAGGCGGCGGGGTATCTCTCCGTGAGCGTGTCGGGCGTCTCGATAGCGAGCGGTGGCTACGCCTATCTGAACCTGCGCTTTGAGACGCTGGGCGATGTGAACGGCGA